>JBMNVD010000007.1:0-57766 GCA_050946615.1 Eubacterium sp. | reverse complement strand
GGAGAAAGACAGAACATTTACGTCGAAGTAAATCTCACGAAAGTCCGGCCGGGGTCGTTCATCATGTACTACTCCTTTGACAGGGACGAGCCGGATAAGATATCGATCTTCAAGTTCACGGAAGTCGGGGAAGGCGCCGACCTGTCGCAATATGAACTCGGGGATGAGATAACCGAACCGGGGATATACTTCGAGGAATTGGGATGATCTCAGGGATAGGACTATACAGGAGGCGCGGACATATGAATATCATAAAAAGAATGATCAGCCTGATCTCGGCGATCTTCATCGCCGCAGCAAGTCTCACCGGCTGTAATATCGTTAAAATGCGCGAAGACTTGCTCAGTTCCCAGATGGTTTCTGACGAAGAAGAAATGAAGCGGATCGAGGATATAGTCATCCGAGCGCTTGAAGAGAAAGACGCGGAGCTCCTCAAGAGCATATTCTCTGAAAAGGCTCTTGCGCGCGCCGAAGATATAGACCGCGGGATCGAATATATATTCGACCTGTACAAGGGCGAATTCCAGGAGATCACGTATGAAAACCATTCAGGGGAGGGTCAGATATATGACGGTAAGCACTCCCGCAATATCTCACCGCATTGCGACATAAAGACGACGGAAGGGACATACACATTGTCATGGGACGAATGGAGCGTAAATGAACATGATCCATCGGCGCAGGGCGTGTCTAGTTTGCAATTAGGAACGCCTGATGATGGGAAAGGGTATTGGCCTGTCCTGGGGGTCGATTACCCGGAAAGATACTGTGCGCACCAAACGTTGAGTGCCATTGTAGATAATAAAGTATTCGAAGAGAGAAACGTATCGGCGTTCAAGGATATGTTCACGGAGGAGGCCCTGAACAATCCCGCATCCGAAGAAATGATCGAAAGATTGATGGATGCGACGAAGGATTTCCGTTATTGGAATATAGGCGAAGGCTGGGTAAATTACACGGAATCGGAAGACGGAGAGAGACAGAACATTTACATCGAAGTACATCTCACGATAGTCCGAGAGGGATGGTACATCATGTACTACTCCTTTGACAGGGACGAACCGGATAAGATATCGATCTTCAAGTTCACGGAAGTCGAGGAGGGCGCTGACCTGTCGCAATATGAACTCGGGGATGAGATAACAGAACCTGGGATATACTTCGAGGAATTGCCTCAAAATAGCATTTGATGAAGTGCGGGGATGCGGAGAAAGCAGGAAAGCCTGAAAATCATGAAACACATAGAAGAGAAAAACGCGCGAGATTTCGTTTACAGTAATTCAGATAGATTCTTTCTCCCTGGGGATATCAAAGGATCGCTCTATGCTTTAGTAATTCAGTCTTTTTTTATCAATTTTATATGTGTGATGATAAAGGGAAGGGCGCTTAATATTGGTTTCGCGGCAGATATCTTACTTGTGGTAATGATAATTATTTACTTGTATGCTTTGCTGGCATGGAAACCGGAGAAGTTCTCAACACGCTTTACATTGTTCGGGGCAATAGCGACTGTCTTTTCACTGATGTCTCTTTTGATGGCATTTGTATTAGTTGAAGTAGCAGAATGGCCCTCAATATTCGAAATCGCCGCTGCTGCCGTACTGTTTTGCTGTACGTTAATAATCGTTGCAAATGCGATATGGGATATCAATAAAGGTAAATATGCAGTCCCGAAACCGAGAAATAGTACTGATGTGAGCTTGCTTTTGACAATAGGAGGTTCGCTCGGGGTTTTAACAGCGTTTATTTTCTTGGGAAATGTTTCACATAATGCGGGCGTATCAATAGCATTTGTGATTTTTTATGGCTTATCGCTGTTATTTTCTTACGGGTCCGTGTATTTCCTAAAGAGCATACTGATACGCAGATTCGCGATACCTTCAGACGGATATGAGGAGATAATCGAAACAGTTTTACGTCTGTACAGGGAAAGACCGTTACGGAAGAAAATCGGGTCTGTGATTGTATTTTGTCTAATCATTTTTATATATATATCCATTTTATTGGGTGCTTATTTAGAGCCATAGCCGGCAAATGCCTTCACCGGACAAACAAATTTTTCCCCGTTGCAAATTAAACGATTAACTTGTATAATATACGAGCACGTTTTGTACGCGCAAAATCTCTGCGCTGCGGGAAGCAGCGCCACATAAGTCCACAGGGAGGTGAAAACAATGAACAGTTACGAAGTAATGTTCGTCATCGATCCTACGCTTGAAGATGAGAAAAAAGACGCGGCCGTAGAAATGGTCAAGGAAGTCATCACATCTCAGGGCGGAGAGGTCGGCGACGTCGACGTTTGGGGCCTTCGCAAACTTGCGTATCCTATCGAAAAGAAGAACGAAGGTTACTACGTAGTAGCGGAATTCAAGGCTGAGCCGCAGGTTCCGGCGGAACTCGACAGAAGGCTGAGGATTTCGGACGATTACATCAGACATATCATCGTCAACAAAGACGAAAAGTAGATCAAGGCAGGTACGAAATGAACAGCGTAATGCTAGTAGGAAGACTTACAAGGAAGCCTGAAGTAAGATACACGGCAGATCAGCTCGCCATTTCCAGATTCGCTATCGCCGTCGACAGACCGCCGCGCCAGGGAAGAGAGCGCGAGGCCGACTTTCCGACGATAGTCGTATTCGGCAAGCAGGCTGAAAATTGTGCCAACTACCTCGATAAAGGCAGACTCGTCGCCATCGAAGGCAGGCTCCAGACTGGAAGTTACACGAATAAAGACGGCCAGAAAGTCTACACCACCGAAGTCATCGCTAACAGAGTGGAATTCCTGAGTTCAGGCACCCGCGATAGCGAAGGCGGTTATGGAAATCAAAAGAGCCGTTCATATTCAGCTCCTGAAAACGAGACGAGACCGCCGTTCGAAACGTCCGACAGTTCCGAAAAGAGCGGTAAAGACGATATGCCGGAAGTCTTCAACGCTATAGAAGACGACATCGCCTTCTAGCGTGATTTCGTTCTATTACCGGAAGGAGGCAATGAAATGCAGGAAAAGAGACCGCATGGGGGCGGCGCCAGAAGAAGAAAGGTATGCCAGTTCTGCGCGGACAAAACAAAGAAAATAGATTATAAAGATGTCGACATGCTGAAGAAATTCGTTACCGAGAGAGGTAAGATTCTTCCGAGAAGAGTGACGGGCACTTGCGCCGTTCACCAGAGAGACATCACAACGGCCGTAAAGAGAGCTAGAACAGTTGCTCTTCTCCCTTACGACGCCGACTGATCGAACAAACTACCGAAGGCTGCTCGCAGCCTTCTTTTGTTATGCGGAAACTATGATATTTATCATGCGGGAACCATGATATTTGTTATGCGGAAACTATGAGAAAAGAACTTCCATATTTTAATATAGACGGCGAATACGGCGGCGACCAGGACTGGTTCAGAGACCCTTCGATGCGTCTGGGCGGATGCGGGGCGGAGACAGCCTGCGACCTGTCGATTTATCTCACGCTGTACAAAGGCAGGCCGCTCTATCCTTTTGATGCGCGCTCCCTGACCCGCGAGGACTACTGCCGCTTCACGAAGATAATGAAACCCTATCTGCATCCGCGCTTTTCGGGCATAGACAGGCTCGACATCTACACGGAAGGCTTTGGCCGCTTCTTGGAGGACAGCGGCGAAAACGGGGTCGGGCTGGAGACTTTGGACGGCGCCAGTACCTATGCAGAGGCTGAAAGGGCGGTCCGCTCATCGATAGATTCAGGTATGCCTGTCGTCATGCTCGTCCTGAACCATAAAGATCCGGCTTTCCGCGACTACGAATGGCACTGGTTCATTCTTAACGGATACGACGACGGAGGCGCAGGCTCGGGCGGCGCCCGCGGGGACTCTCACCTCGACGCGCGGAGGACGGCGGACGCCGAAGACATGGGAACAGCGGGCGGCGGTTCCTGCATAAAAAGCGTAAAAGCCGTAACGTACGGGAGCTGGGAATGGCTGGACTTCCATGCGCTCTGGGACACTGGGATGACGCGCAGGGGAGGGCTGGTGCTTCCTGTGCTTCATTAAAACGCAATGTACTGTGACATGCTATGTCGCACTTTGACATACTACGCAATTTGACATACTATGGCGCATCGACGCATCGACACATCGCGACATCGACACATCGCCGCATCGCCACATCGCCACATCGACACATCGCGACATCGACACATCGCGACATACTATAGCGTACCGAGACATACTATGATAAAATTATCTGCGGAAAGTTAAAGGCGCGCAGCCTGCGCGGATTGAAAGCGCAGTAAAGCAGAAAAACAGTATATCCGAGGTATTTTATAAATGATAGAAATTCTGAAAGCAATACTCTACGGCATCGTCGAAGGCATCACCGAATGGCTTCCGATAAGCAGCACGGGTCACATGATCCTGCTGCACGATATTTTGCCGCTCAACCTGTCTGACGAGTTCTGGAATATGTTCCTCGTCGTCATCCAGTTCGGCGCGATAATCGCGGTCATCGTCCACTTCTGGAACAGGATATGGCCGTTCAACACGAAAGTGAAAAACAAGCCTTTCGTACGGTATGACGTTTTGAACCTATGGCTGAAGATAATCGTCGCGTGCATCCCTGCCGCGGTCATTGGCTATCTGCTCGATGACTGGGTGGACGCACACCTGTATAATTCAATGACCGTTGCGATAATGCTCATCGCGGTCGGTATCGTTTTCATCATTGTCGAGGACAGAAACAAAGGAAAGACGCCGCGTGTAACGACTACCCGCGAGCTGACGTATAAAGATGCGCTCATCATCGGGCTTTTCCAGGTCGTCGCCGCGCTGCTGCCGGGAACTTCACGCTCCGGCGCGACGATAATCGGCGGCCTCGTCATAGGCGTTGAGCGCACGGTCGCCGCTGAGTTCACGTTCTTCCTCGCCATCCCGGTGATGCTCGGCGCCAGCGCTCTGAAGCTAGCTAAATTCGGCTGGAATTTCACGGCTCTCGAAGCGGCGGTCCTGCTTGTCGGCAGTGTTGTCGCTTTCCTCGTTTCGTTCTGGTGCATCAAGTTTCTGATGGATTACGTGAAAAAGCATGATTTCAAGCCGTTCGGCTACTACAGGATCGTTCTGGGCATCATCGTGCTCATCTACTTTGCGGTGGCACATTAGTCTGAGCCTATCATGACACGCCGCGTGTTTATGAAAGATACCGGCTATAATTAGGACACGATTTCGCCTCAAAATCAAAGTGAACAAAAGTGGCCGGCGGTCAGCGGACAAAAAAACGGCAGGTGCAGTGCATCTGCTGTTTTTAATTGCTTCCGTACATTTACTCTATGTCGGAGCGCCGTTTCTTTACTCTATGTCGGATTGCCGTTTCTTTGCTCTATTACTCTATGTCGTATTTCTTCAGTTTCTGGTAGAGAAGGGTCCGCGAGATGCCGAGGGCCTTGGCGGTCTTCGATTTGTTGTATTTGTTTGTGATCAATTCCTTTAAAATCAGGGACTTTTCGGCTTCGTTGCGGTTCTCGAGGAGCGACCTCTGCGGGCGGTCGATATTGAGATGCGCTCGTTTGGCGTCGAAAAAGCCCGAGAAAGCGTCCCAGCCTATCGTGCCGCTCATCTGCGTGTTCATCGCGCGTTCGAGCGCGTTGTTCAGTTCCCTGACGTTTCCCGGCCACGGATAATTCATCAGGTTCTCTATGACTTTGTCGGTGAAGCCTGAAACGTGAGTCCCCAGATCGCGGTTGAGTTTGACCCGCGCGTGTTCCACGAGTTCGGGGATGTCTTCGAGATGATCGCGAAGCGGCGGGATGGTTATCGAAACGACATTTAGCCTGTAGAACAGGTCTTCGCGGAAACTGCCCGCGGCAACCATATCCCACAGTGATGTATTTGTCGTAGCGATGATGCGGGTGTCAACAGGGATGGATTTGTTGCTCCCTATGTGCTGGATCTCTTTCTCCTGCAGCACGCGCAGGAGTTTCGGCTGGACAGAATAGTCCATCTGATTGATTTCGTCCAGCAGGAGAGAACCTTTGTCGGCGGCTTCAAAGAGTCCGATCTTGCCGCTCTTTTTCGCGTTCGTGAAGGAACCCGCCTCGTAACCGAACAGTTCGGATTCGACGAGCTCGGAAGGGATGGCGGCGCAGTTGATTTTGATGAACGGAAAGGCGCTCCTCGGGCTCAGGTCGTGGATGGAGTTGGCGACCAGTTCCTTGCCGGTGCCGGTCTCGCCGTAGATAAGGACGGTGGAATTGGTTTTTGACGCTTCGTATATCTCCTGCTTGAGATTTTTGATGGCATGACTGCTGCCGATTATCTCGTCGAGATGATATTTTGCGCCGCGCAACTTGGTCAATTCCTCTTTATAGTAATTGAGTTTGAACGCCATCTCCTCCAGCGATTTTGAGAACACCATGGCGTCGTTCATGTTCAGGAAAAACGTTACTACGGCGCATCCGATGATTTTTCCGTTCTCGCGCAGAGGGAAGCAGTTGTTGAAAAGGGTGACGTCGTTTACACCTTTGACGATATACCCGATAGCGGACTCGCCGGTCGCGAGGACGTTATCCACCTGCGATTCGGGAACGACGTCGGTGACTTTTTTGCCATACACCTCGGACAAGCTGTGCCCGAGGTTCTCTTCCCAGCCTTTGTTGACATATACATACCGCCCGTCGCGGTCTGCGATAAGCATGACGGGCATCTGTTCCGCGGACATGCAAAAGAGTTTGCTCAAGAGAGTTTTGTATTTTTCAGAATCGCGTATGTCCATAACACACCTCCGAAAATCATCGCGGGTCATCAAACGGAAGAACTTTCTACTTATTATATTATATAGATTTCGATAATCAAATTGTAAATGTTTATTTACAATTTGTATTTACATTATGTATATTTTTACGTACATTTTTACGCCGCGGTTTCCGGCGAGTCAAAAAAATATCAAGCAATGGTGCGCTTCCCGGCCCGTACAGATAAATGGCACGCATCGTGCTTATATTATCTGCAGCAACAGCGGAGACGCCGCGGCCGAACATCCGCCGGCAGGTCTCCCTCATTACGGGCGGGCCCGAAATGGTCTGCGGTTATCATCTTACATTCATGTTATGCAGAAAGGAGTACCAGTTATGAAAATCATCGATCTTTCGCTTCCTATCGAATCTGATCTGCCTAGCGATCCGCCGGCTTACAGACCTCATGTCAAATACGTCAGCCATGAGGATTCGGTAGAGGAGATGCTCAGTTTCTTCCCGGGAGCGACACAAGCGGACCTTCCTGACGGAAAAGGCTGGGCGGTAGAATTCCTCAACGTCTCCAGCCATTCAGGCACACATCTTGACGCGCCGTATCATTACTTCCCGACTATGAACGGCGGCGAAAAGTCGTGGACCATTGATCAAGTGCCTCTCGAATGGTGCTTCGGCAACGGTGTTTTGGTGGACTTCAGAGACAAGCCTGACGGCTATAAATGCTCGAGCGATGACTTCAAAGAGTATTTTGCCAAAATAAACTACACGCTTAAGCCGGGCGACATCGTCCTCGTCAATACCGGAGCGATGAAAAAATGGGGGACTGCCGAATATCTCCTCTCCGGATGCGGAATGGGCAGAGAAGCCACTCTTTGGCTGGTGGATCAGGGCGTTCACGTAGTCGGGACGGACGCGTGGAGCTGGGATGTTCCTCTCGCTCTTACGGCAAAAGAATTCCAGAAGACCCACGATTCCTCTATTATCTGGGAAGGCCACCGCGCGGGCAGAGAAAAAGCGTACTGCCACATCGAAAAACTAGCGAACCTCGATTCCCTCCCGACCACAGGCTTCACATTCTACGGATTCCCGGTAAAGATCAAATCAGCCAGCGCAGGCTGGATCCGCGCCGTGGCGATGGTAGAAGAATAGAACGTGCCGTGATGAATATTATCGGAAAGGAGAGATCATCATGACATTTATCATTGTATTTGTTGTATTCGTCGCTTTCCTTATCATCGCTTCAATGATAAGCAAAGGATGGATAAAAGACTCCTCGGACTATATCCTCGCGGGCCGGGAGATCTCGACGACGATCAACGTATTCGGCGTCATTGCGATCGGTTTCGCAGGGACGACCATCACGCTCGCACCGGGATTCACGGTGCTCTATGGGTTCTGGGGAGGCATCGGCTGGGGCCTCATCTATTCTATGTGCGGACTGCTGCTGTTCGGCCTGCTGTATGCCAAGTTCATACACAGGTGCGGAGCGCAGACGCTTCCTGAATTCCTCGAGATGAGGTTCGACAGCAAAACCAGATCGGTCGTTGCTATCACCACCGTGGTGGGAATGTGCGGCATCATGGCAAACAACATCGTTTCCAGCGTCCAGAGCATAACCGCTTATACGGGCTGGAACTACACCTTAGTAATGGCAATAATCTTTGCAGTCATCATCGCCTTCACTTATATCTCTGGCATGTGGGCCATCAGCATGACGGACTTCGTACAGGTCATCCTCGGCATTGTCGTGGTACCTATGGTCATGATACTCGTTATGAAACAGAGCGGTTCATGGGACGAGATGGTGGCAAAGTGGCCTATGGGCGACATCGTAAATTCGGGGTTCGCCGGGACTATATCAAAAGGCGGACTCACTTATCCGTCTATCCTCAACTTTATCATCTGCTTCGCGGCAGCACTTGTATGGGGAAATAACTATTACTGGATGAAGATCGCTAACTGCAGGACAGAGAAAGTGGCGCGCAACTCCTTTGTCATCGCGGCTATCGTGCTATTTGTAGTATTCATGATACCGCTCTCTATCGTCGGAGCGTATTTCGGCTCTTATCACAGCGACGTCCTCGTCAGCAACGGAGGCACGGTGCCTGCTACAGGCGCTTACGGTTACATGGCGTCGACACTTACACCTATTTTCGGATCTCTTGCGGTCATCGGCGCCGTTGCTGCGTCTGTATCGACATCGTCGACGTCTGCGCTCGGTGCGTCGGCCGTTCTCACAAGAGATGTCTATCTCAGGCTGATAAATCCGAAGGCGGATGCAAAGAAGGGACTCAGAGTCTCGAAGTATCTGATGATATTCGTCGGAGCGCTGACGTTCGTACTCTGCCAGTTCCCTGGCGGACCTACGATGCTCTTCGCTTTTGCTAACTGCTGGCTCGTACCGCCTGCTATCCTTGTGGGACTCGGCGCCGTCTGGAAGAAATTCAACTCGACGGGAGCCTTCTGGGGCGCTATCTGCGGCATGGTGTGCATGGCCGTATTTACCATCCTGCAGCTTACCGGCATATTCAATATAGGAAACTACATCTATCTCGCTACGCTGGGACTGATCGTGACTTTCGTCGTGGCGGTCATCGCGTCGTTCTTCGGCAAGCCGAAATATTACGGCGAGAGCACGTGGGAAAGAGTTCCTACAGCGACGAACCGCAAAGACATCGCTTTGGACGATACCGAGAAGGAAATCTTACGCCTCCTGTCGATCGGTCACATCTACATGAGAGATTATTCCGACTATCTCGGCCTCGACTCCAAGACATCCGGCGCTGCGGTAGACAGGCTCGACCAGGGCGGCTATCTCATGCGTGAAAGCAACTTAGGCTCAAAGATGTACACGTTCTCTATCACCGATAAAGGCAAAGCGGCTCTCCCGGCGCTATCGGAAAGAGAACAAAAACTAGCCGACGCATATCTTACGGATGAATACGTCGAAATGCTGAAGGCCGTGAAACAGTCGACACAGGCTGTCCGCGACTATACAGCCCAGAAGCAGATACCGTCTATGCGCATGTCGGCGATAGTGACGCATCTTGCCATGTACGGGTACATCGTTGAAAAAGGAGTATTCCGCAGGAAACTCAGTCTCACGGCAAAAGGCGAAAAAGCTATCACTGAATTTGCAGCTTAAGTTTTAAAATTGTAAAATCCCAATAATATATAAGGTAGATACCGGATAAAGTATCACCGACAGCAAAGCCCCTCCGGTCTGACCGAAGGGGCTTGCTTGTAGATGATATGGTTTTATAGGCATATTACATGACACACTATATGACAAACTTGCTTGTGCCTTCATTCACCTGCATCCGCGCGCATTCGCCGTGTCTGAGCGTATCCGCGGGCCTTTGCGCATATCCTTGCGCGTCCGCGTGTATCAGTAGACTACCTTTCCGAGCGAGGACTGAACGAGTTCGGACGCCAAAACGGCAGTTTTGTTGTGCTCGTCGAGGATAGGATTGACCTCGACCATGTCCATGGACAGGAGTTTGCCGCTCGCCGCGATGGCTTCGACAGCTAAGAACGCCTCGCGTACTGTCAGGCCGCTGTGTACGGTGGTGCCGGTGCCCGGAGCAGATTCAGGCGTTATGGCATCCACGTCGAAACTGAGGTGGATGCCCGCAGTCCCGCGGCTTGCGATATCGATTGCTTCTCTGATGACGTCGCCCATTCCTCTTTCGTCTATTATGTTTATTGCAAATACTGTCATGCCGGACTTCTTCATGCGTAAGCGTTCTTCGGGATCTATGTCGCGGCCGCCGACCTGTACCGCGTGCTTCGGATCGACAAAAGCGGGCTTCTGACCGAAGTCTACCATGGCATCAGGGCCCCATCCGCAGACGGCTGAAAACGGCATTCCGTGCATGTTGCCTGAGCTCGTAGTTTTTTCGTTGTTCCAGTCTCCGTGCGCGTCGATCCAGATGACGCCGATCCCGCCTTTGTTCTCATAGAACTTAGATACTGCCGCGATGCTGCCCGCCGCGACGCTGTGGTCGCCGCCGAGGGTGATAGGGAAGCGCCCTTCGTTCAACGTTTCCGTAACCATATCGTAGAGTTTATGATTCACGTCGATGACCTGCTCGTAATTGCGCATATTATCGAGGGACTTTCCGTATGGAAGTGCGACGATATCTCCTCTGTCTCTGACGCTGTATCCTTCGTGCTCCAGACCCTGCACGATACCGCCGTATCTTATTGCTGCCGGTCCCATGCTGACTCCGCGCTTTGATGCTCCGAAATCCATCTGAACACCGATAATATCAAGTCCCGTGTTTTTGTCGACCATTTTCATGCTCCTCCGTCAATGCTTTTCGATATCGAGTCCCTGCGTCAACGCGTTAATGCTTTCGGAATTCGAATCTCGAAACAGGTTGTTATATTAATTGTAACAAAGTAAGCCCGGGCAAGTATCGGATTTTTTATGGTATAACACACAAAAACGGCTGAAAATGCATGATTATAACCCTTTTCGGTTAAAGAAAAGCGGCCGGCGTTTTTTGCCACCATTAGGAGTGGTTGCCAAAAAAGTAACCACAATATGTAGCGCATTTTTTTCAAAATATTAATTTGGATGTAATTCTTGCAGTGGAGTTACGCTTATTTAGGATTTATCCCAAATAAGTTTTTTGCTTTATGTGTTATAATCATGAAGTAAGGGTGAAGTTTATTTTCACATTAACTGACATAGCCGCGCCGTAAGCGCGGCATCCGATTAGGAGGGGTTAAAAAATGAAAAGAAAGATCATCACCGTTATTCTTATCGCGATGATGGCAGTCGCTATGCTTTCGGCATGCGGCGGAGGAAGTTCAGAAAGCTCGGACGGAGAATATTCGGACAGTACCGAGTTTAACGCACTTTATTCTTCAGACGTTCAGACTCTGAACTACCTCGACACCACCACGACAGGAGACATGGGGATCCCGGCAAACTGCCAGGACTGGCTGGTCGAATATGACACATACGGAAATGTCATACCTTCGCTTGCCGAATCCTGGGAACAGTCTGAGGACGGACTCACATGGACATTCCATCTCCGCGACGCGAAATGGTATGACTACACGGGTGCGGAAGTCTGCGAGGTAACAGCTCAGGACTTCGTAAACTCGATCGAATTTACCGTAATGACCGATGCGGCCGCTGCGTATATGCTTCCTGCAGCAAAAATCGCCGGATCCGATCAGACCATGTTCGATGAAAACGGAAATCTCGTCGGCGATTTCTCGCAGGTCGGAGTAAAAGCGGTCGACGACAAGACGCTTGAATTTACGCTTTCCGATCCATGCCCGTATTTCCTGACGGCTCTTTCATACGGATGCTTTGCTCCTATGAATGAACAGACTTTGAACGCTGTAGGCGACTGGGACGGCCGCGCAAGCTGGAACGCTTCCCAGTGGGATGAATTTCTCTCCAACCTCAACGCAGTACAGGCGGAACAGCTCCTCAACTGCGGACCGTACTATCTCTCGGAGTACAACACCGGCGAGAATTACACGATGCTGAAGAACCCGGATTACTGGGATGCCGACAAAGTCTACATCGAGACCATAAACTACACCTATAACGCGGAATCTGCGACACTCTCCGGAGAACTCTATCAGAGAGGCGAGGTGCAGTCGGCGACTATCACGAGCACGATGGCAAAGAGCTGGGCGGCCAATGACGAGACTAAAGACCTGTATCATCCTGCCCGCATCAAACCGGACTATTCGTACTTCTTCAGTTTCAACTTCAGCGAGGATAAGATCCTTTCGCTCGACGCGGAATATGAACCTGAGAACTGGATGAAGGCAGTCGTAAACGAAAACTTCAGAAAGTCGATCTTCTACGGCATGAACAGACTCGGAGCGACGAAGATCTCCGATGAGCAGAACGCCGAAGAACTTATCGGAAGCACATTCACTCCGAAACAGTTCGTATCTGCAGACGGTGTCGACTACACCGACCAGGAAGTATTTGAGCAGTTCTATGTCAACCCTGACGATCCTGATAAATACTTCAGCGAAGATAAGGCAAAGGAATACAGAGACGCAGCAAAAGAAGAGCTTGCGGGAACAGTTACTTTCCCGGTCAAGATCCTCATGGTCTACAATCCTAACGTTGCCGACTGGGATGCTGAGTGCCTCTACATCGAGCAGCAGCTTGAAGGACTTCTCGGCACGGATTATATCGACATCATCGTCGAACAGGGAACCACACAGTCGTTCCTGAAGAATGTCAGAAGATCCGGAAAATACATGCTTCTGAAGACGAACTACGGATGCGACTACGCTGACCCGCTTACCTACACAGATCCGTTCTCCGCAGAAAACAGCTATCAGTTCATGGATACGAACAGCGACCCTGAGATCCAGTCGATCGTCGCCGAATACTACGCAGCGGTTGAAAAAGCCGATTCCATCACTTCGGCAGATCAGACGGCTGAGAGATATGCTGCATTCGCGGAAGCCGAATCGATCCTTATCGATCACGCTATGGCTATCCCGTTCGGCGTAACAGGCGGATACGAAGCATCATATCTGAATCCGTTCGAAGGAGCTTACAGCCCTTACGGCGTTGCTACACTCCGCTTCAAAGGACAGCACATCCTGAAGACTCCTATGAACACCGAACAGTTCGAGGAAGCTCTCGCGCAGTGGAACGAAGAACGTGCTAAATCCACATCCACGTCAAATTAATTGCATAAGATCATAAACAGGTTATCTGGTAACTGATATCTGGTAACAGATCGTTAATCGATCAAAACGGCCGGGCAGACATGTTGGGTCTGCCCGGTCGTGTTTTAGTATCTATTGTGATGAAAAGTTTGCGGAGATAAGTTAATAAACAGTTATTACACTAAAGAAAGCAGTAAAGTAAAAAAGAAAGTAAATAATAAAGTGCAAGACCTGCATCAGGAGGCACAAAAGTAAATGGCCCAATATTTGATAAAGAGAATCCTGCGGTCGTTCGTGACTTTGTTCATCGTCATAACGATCGTATTCTGCCTGCTGCGCCTAATGCCTGTCGAAGGGTATTTCAACAACTTCGACAAGTTGACTCAGGAACAGATCGACCGGCAGCTCGACTCGATGGGCTTAAACGACCCGCTCATCGTCCAGTTAGGCCGATTCTATAAGGATCTGCTTCACGGCGACCTCGGCAGATCGAACAGGTATAAGCCGGGTGTTGAGATTACCACGATTTTGAAAAGCAAAGTCCCTGTTTCCATGGGGCTTGGCGCAGTAGCACTGGCGCTGGCTCTGTTTCTGGCTATTCCGTTCGGCAGAGTCATGGCAAACCATAAAAATAAATGGCAGGACCATCTGGGAACTGTCTTCATAGTTATTATCAACGCGGTTCCGGCCGTCGTCTATTATTTGTTTATTCAGATGTATTTCACGGATCTCTTCGGGCTGCCGATCCTTTTCCGGCGCGGAGAGATAACGAGTTACATTTTGCCGGTCATTTCGCTGTCGCTCGGCAATATCGCCTACTATGCGATGTGGATCCGGCGCTACATGCTCGACGAGAGCACCAAGGATTACGTGAAACTGGCGACGGCAAAGGGCATGCGCTCTAAAGACGTTATGAGCAAGGAAGTGTTCCGCAACTCATTCGTTCCTCTCATTCAATACATACCGACATCGTTCCTTCTGACGATGGTCGGCTCCATCTACGTCGAATCTCTCTACTCGATCCCGGGTATGGGCGGTCTGCTCGTCAAAACCATACAGTCGCAGGACAACACGCTTGTACAGGCGCTCGTGCTGATTTATTCCGCTCTGAGCATCGTCGGCCTGATCGTCGGAGATATTCTGATGACTCTGGTCGATCCGAGGATCACATTTGCTAAGAAGGAGGGTTCGCGCTGATGAATAAATTTTCAATAACGGACCATCTTTCCAGAAAGTTGGAGGAATCGGCATCCGAAAAAATCAGACAGGAAGTTGAACGCCTTGAAAACATGGGCAGAGGCGACAGTTCTATCGCCGGCGCAAACGGCTCAAACGGAGTCGACGGCCCGTCCGGCGATGACGGCGAAGGCGCTGCCGCCGCGGCGGAGGCAGCACCGGATCGCGAACACATGGATGAGAAAGAACTGTTCCAGTTTGCCGTTCACGACCTGCGCGATTCCGAAAAATTAAGTTATAAGGAATATTCGTACTGGCGCTCGACGTTCAGGACTTTCGCCCGCAATAAGATCGGCGTCGCGTTCCTGATAATAATGGTAGCGCTCATCGTTTTCACATTCATACAGCCGCTTTTGCCGAATCAGGCGGACCCGAACAAAGTATTCTTCCGCGAGGACGGCACGGCTATGTCGAACCAGCAGCCTAGCAAAGAGTTCTGGTTCGGTACAAACAACGCCGGGCAGGACCTCTGGGCGCGCATCTGGGCAGGTACCAGAAACTCGCTGTTCATCGGATTCTGCGTCGCTCTAGTCGAAGCTGTCGTCGGCATCACGATCGGACTATTATGGGGGTATGTGAGGAAACTGGATTTCTTCTTCACCGAACTGTGGAACATATTTGATAACGTCCCTCAGACGATCGTGCTCGTTCTGCTGACGTACATAATGAGGCGCAGCATGGGTACGCTTATCTTCGCGATGAGTATCACCGGCTGGCTGTCAATGGCTTTGTTCATCAGGAACCAGGTGCTGATGATCCGCGACAGGGATTATAACCTCGCGTCGCGCTGCCTCGGCACGCCGATTTGGCGAATAATCACTAAAAACCTGCTCCCGTATATCGTTTCGGTCATCATGCTCAGGATGGCTCTCACGATACCTGGAGCTATAAGCAACGAAGTGTTCATCACATATATCGGTCTCGGCCTTCCGGCGAGCACGCCGTCCCTCGGCAGCCTCGTCAATGCCGGACGTGCTTTGATGATGAGCCCGGACATGAGGTATCAGCTTATCTTCCCGACGCTCGTGCTTTCGATAATAACGATTTCGTTCTATGTCATCGGAAACGCGTTCTCGGATTCGGCTGACCCGAGGAACCATAAGTAGGAGGCGGATCATGGATAAAAACGTAATTCTTTCCGTAGATGACCTCCACGTGAAATTCACTCTCCGCGGCGACGTTCTGCACGTCATCAGGGGCATCAGCCTCGACGTGTATAAGGGCGAAAGCCTTGCGATAGTGGGCGAGTCAGGTTCCGGAAAATCCGTATTCACTAAGACCTTCCTCGGCATGCTTGATTCAAACGGCTATATCGAGAAGGGAAAGATACTTTTCAGGAAGGAAGACGATAACGACGACAGCATCGTAGACCTCGCTCAGTTCAAGACGGAAAAGCAGTGGCTCACGATAAGAGGGCGGCAGATCGCTATGATCATGCAGGACCCGATGACGAGTTTGAACCCGCTTAAAACTATCGGCAAACAGATCGAAGAGACTGTCATGCTCCATCATAAGTGCTCTAAGGCAGAGGCTCACGCGCGCGCCGTCGAACTCCTGAACGAAGTCGGCATCAACGAGCCTGAGCGCAGGTGCAAGCAGTATCCGCATGAGTTCTCAGGCGGCATGAGGCAGAGGGTCGTCATAGCGATCGCTCTTGCGTGTGACCCGCGCATTTTGATATGTGACGAGCCTACCACGGCGCTGGACGTGACGATCCAGGCACAGATACTTCAGCTCATACGCGACTTACAGCAGAAGTTCAAACTCACCACGATCTACATCACGCACGACCTCGGAGTCGTCGCAAACGTGGCGGACCGCATCGCTGTAATGTACGCGGGAGACATAATCGAAGTGGGAACGTGCAACGACATTTTCTACGATCCGCGTCACCCATACACGTGGGCGCTTTTGTCGTCGCTGCCGCAGCTCGGAATAAAGGGCGAAGATCTTTACTCGATCGCCGGCACGCCGCCGAACCTTATGATGCACATCAAAGGCGACGCTTTTGCTCCGCGCAATCCGTACGCGCTGAACATCGACTTTGTCGAGAGGCCGCCGTTCTTCGACGTTTCGCCTACTCACAAAGCCAGGACATGGCTGCTGGATCCGCGCGCGCCAAAGCAGGAGCCCCCTGAGATAGTGAAGAGACTTGCGAAAAGGGGTGAGGAATGATGACGCAGGAAGATAAAAAAGTTCTGGTCGACGTAAAAGACGTCTCCATACAGTTCGGTTCCAAACGCCATCCTTTCACGGCCGTTAAAGGAGCTACTTTCCAGATCTATAAGGGCGAGACTTTCGGCCTCGTAGGCGAGTCCGGCTCCGGCAAAACGACTATCGGACGTGCGATCATCAGGATAAACCCTATAGCCTCGGGCGAGATCGACTATGACGGACAGCGCATCAGCGGCAAGATATCGAAGGAACTCGACCACGAGATCACGCAGAAGATACAGATGATATTCCAGGACCCGATGGCGTCTCTGAATGAGCGCGCAAAGGTCAGCTACATCGTATCGGAGGGCCTCTTGAATCTCCCTCAGAAGATGTCAAAGGAAGAGATCAATCACACTGTCTCGGAGGCTTTGAATTCCGTCGGCCTGCTGCCTGAGTTTGCGAGCCGCTTCCCGCACGAGTTTTCCGGCGGCCAGAGGCAGCGTATCGGCATCGCACGCGCGATGGTCATGAACCCCGAACTCATAATCGCAGACGAGCCTATCTCGGCTCTGGACGTATCCATCCGCGCTCAGGTGCTGAACTTGATGTCTAAGCTCCAGCGCGAGAAACAGCTGACGTATCTGTTCATCTCCCACGACCTGTCGGTCATGAGGTTTATCTGTGACAGGATATGCGTCATCCATAAGGGCATTCTCGTCGAACTGGCTGACACGGAAGAACTTTTCAAGTATCCGATCCATCCTTATACGGAAGCGCTTCTTTCCGCGATACCGATGCCGGATCCGAAGCACGAGAAAAACAAGGTGCTCAAGGTCTACGACCCGAGTGTGCACGACTACAGTGTCGACAAACCGTCGTGGCGCGAGATCAGGCCGAAACACTTCGTGCTTGCCAACGACAAAGAGTTCGAAGACTATCAAAAGAAGATCGAAGCGATCGACCGCGGCGAGATAGTGGAAAAAGACTTCACGCTGTGAACAGCAGATGTCGTTGAAAAAACTTCGCGCTGTGAGGGGCGGATTCCTCGGAGTATCGTTATCTGAGGTTACCGCGTCGGCGAAACACCGGCGGCGAAGATGTTACAACTGAATCGAATTAGAAAAAGGAGGGCTCGAGAGTCCTCCTTTTTGCTGCGGCAAATGCAGTTGACAAAACCGGAAAGCGGTGCAGGGCGTGCATCTCGCGGCTTATAAAGACATGCTGTAAATATCTTCAGGACACGCGGGCGGCGTTGTTTTCATTCCACCGGACATTGACTAATCCGTCCGGCAGAACGTCGTGAGTTATCACTACTGTTAATTTACCCTCCGGGGTTTGACGGCTGCAATATTCGTGAATATAATAGTAATACTCTGCAAAGTTGAATAAAGACTGCCCGCGGCGACGGGGCGTGAGATTCGGGAAAGCATAAAAAAGCATGAAAAATCTTAAGACCAAAGCGCAGACACAGAACGATATTTTGATGACAGAGGGGAATCCGTATAAAAAGATTCTCTTTTTTATGATACCTGTTTTTCTGGGAGGGCTGTTCCAGCAGCTCTATAACACGGTCGACGCTTTGATAGTCGGCAATTTTGTGGGGGCGGAGGCGCTCGGCGCCGTCTCGTCGACGGGACCGCTCGTCTACATCGTCATCGGATTTTTCAACGGCTTTGCTATCGGCGCGGGGATCGTCATCGCGAGGCACATCGGCGCGCGCGACGACGTGCGGACATCGGAAGCGGTCCACACCGACATCGCCATGGGCCTCATCTTCAGCGTGTGCATGTCGGTCGGAGGGGCTTTCGCCGCGGGGCCGCTGCTCAAACTCATGCAGGTACCTGACGATGCTTACGCGTACGCGAACACATACCTCACCATCTACTATGCGGGGAGTTTTGCCGTCATCCTATACAATATCTTCATGGGAATCCTTCAGGCGGCGGGCGACAGCCGCAGGCCTCTGTATTATCTGATGCTGAGTTCGCTGGTAAACGTGGTGCTCGATCTTTTGTTCATCGGCGTGTTCGATTTCGGCGTGGGAGGAGCTGCTACCGCGACGGTGATCTCTCAGTCGATAAGCGCACTGCTGGCGTTCCGCAGGCTTTGCCGCTACGAAGGCAGCATCCGCGTGAACATAAAAAAGATACGGATAAAAAAAGAAGAAGCGAGAAAAATCGTATTTTACGGGTTCCCGACCGCGATGCAGGTCTGTGTCATCGACTTTTCCAACACCCTTATCCAGTCGTATGTCAACTCGTTCGGGAGCCTCGCCATGGCGGGCATTGGCGCTTACACAAAACTGGAAGGTTTCTCGTTCCTGCCGATAAACGCTTTTTCGATGGCGCTGTCGACTTTCACGTCCCAGAACCTCGGAGCCGGCAAATACGACAGGATGCGCAAAGGGATGGTCTTCTGCATTCTGACGGGAATGACCATCACGGAGATAACGGCCGCTTTCCTGTATTTCTTTGCGCCGCAGCTGCTGGGGCTGTTCACCGACGACCCGCAGGCAATAACATACGGCCTTTACAGGGCTCACATCTGTGCATGGTTCACATTTTTGATGGCGTTCTCGCATCTGGCAAGTGCCGGAATGCGGGGGATCGGAAAACCTATGGTCCCTATGGTCGTAATGCTGGTGTTTTGGTGCGCCGTCAGGGTCGCGGTCTTGTTCACGATAGGTCAGGTGGTGCACGAGATCACGCTTGTCTGCTGGATATATCCTATTACATGGGGACTGAGCACTATCGTCTACGTCATCTACGGCGGAAGTCTGATAAAGCACGGAGCGCTGCGCGGACCCGACGAGAAACCAGCGCAAAATCAAAAATTGTCACAGGCAGATGCTCGCACAGAGTAATTTTCTTCTTTAATATTTATATGTCAAAAAAGCCCGGGCTCCACGGGCTTTTTGAATGTATGACGCTGAACAAACTCCGAGACCTAGGAGTTCTATGAATGGATGATAGCGAAAAAAATGAATCCCAACACGAGTCCTGCGGCAAAGGCGATAAGCGCGTTGCGCAGCTGCAGGCGCAGCGGTTTTTTCTTTTGCTCGAGCTCATCGAGTTTTTTTCGGTCGATGGCGTTCATAGAGCGGACTTTGCCTACGTCGTAACGCATCGATTCGACTTCTCTGCGCATGTATGATATGGCTTCGCGCTGCACGCGGATCTCGTCGATGACCTTAGCGATTTCCGCGTCGTCATCCGGCAGGGGAGTGCATAAAGCGTCGAGGCGCTTTTCGTTTTCTTCGAGTTCGCGTTCCTGTTTTTCGACCTCGTCTAAATCGAGTTCGACTTCCTGTTTTTCCATTTCTTCGCTCATTTTATGCCTCCGCTCAGTATGATGAAATCGGCGAGCGCTTTGCCGATGACCAGTCCGAAGACAAAGATGGCGATGCCTATCAAAACCCTCAAGTTGCGCCAGTCGCGGCTGTCGCGATATTTGAAAACTAACTTGCGCCCCTCGCGTCGGCTTTGGTCGTACTGCTCAGACAGAGAATCGTATTCTTTGGTGAGGCTGTCGTATTCTTTTTTGAGAGCGTCCAGTTCGCGCTCGAGGGAGTCTTTTCGTTCAGACATTTTATTTTCTCCTGCGGGGCTTAATTTCGCTCTGCCCGTTTACCTGCCATTGACTACCTGCCATTGACTCAAATGGATTATAACATATATGATATAATCAAATACAGCAAATGCTTAATTTTGAGAAAGGAAACCATCGCATCGGGGACACTAAAGCCCGCATATCGGGATGGAACGCGGCCTCGGGTATGGAGGTAGATCATGAGCAATTTGATAATCATAAATTCGGCGGAAGGCTTTGCGCGCGGCTCGAGTGTAAATCTGGAGCCTGCGGGCGGCTTGAGCGGAGGACTGAGGCTTGCCGACGGACAGACCGAAGGCAGATATATTTCAGAGGCGTTTGAGACTGAAGAATGGAATGACATAGTCGCTTCGTGGAATGCCGATACTCCGCGCGGGACAAAAATAGAGATCAGCGGCAGGGCGTATATCCCCGAAGTCGAAGGCTGGAGCGACTGGATAACCTGGGGCGAGTGGAGCCCGTACATCCGCAGGAACTGCCCTGAGTGCGAGGACGGCAGGCTGCTGGCTTTTGCCAATTCATACGGCGGCGCGGGCGACAGTTCTATGAATATAACGGACGGCAGGACGGCTGTGAAATTCCAGTTCCGCGCGGTCCTCACGGCTGAAAAGAACGCTGACGCACAGCCTGTTCTCAGACTGCTCGCGGCTTCATATAAAAACACGAACGACGATAAGTGGCGCGAAAAGTGCGGGGCTTTTGAGCCGGACGGCCCGGAAGGCGCGGACGGTTCCTGCGCTCCTGACGCGGATCTGCCTGAGCGCGTTTTGCTCGACACGCCTGCGATATCCCAGATACTGAGAGACCCTTCCTACGAGGATTCGATCTGCTCGGCGGCGTGCGCTGCGATGATGCTCTGCGGCAAAGGCGAGGAGGTCACCCCGGACGAAATAACGCTCGCAAACTACGACTACGGTTTCGGCGGCAACGGAAACTGGAGTTTCACGACGGCCGCCATCGGCACATACGGATACGAAAGTTACGTTTCGTATGCCAGCTTCAGAGACGTCAGGAAGGAACTCGCCGACGGCAATGCTGTCGCGTTTTCGGTCAAATATTCCCGCGCTAAAGACGGCAAATACCCGTACATGGAAAACGTCCCGATCCAGAACACCGGCGGGCATCTCATTTTGATCGTCGGATATTACTACGACAAAGAAGCGGGCGAGTACGTGTATTACGCTAACGATCCTGCCGCGAACACGGATCTGGAGGTCGGGCATCGCGAATACCGCGGTCATCAGCTTTCCGAGGCGTGGTACAGACGCGCCGTTTATGTCGCACACGGGAAAATTTCCGACGGAAAGTACGCGAGGATACGTGAATCGGCCAAACTGATACCTTGCGCGGGGGAAGGCCCTGTCTCATGTGCTAAGTTCAGGCTCGTCGCCAAAGACGGCCGCGAGATAAGGCTCGCAGAGGATTTTACAGAAGATCCGCGCGAAAACTTTGGCGGCCACGGCACGATACTCGTTACGATACCGGGACGCAAGTCTGTCATTCCGGCTGGTGCGCGCCGCAGCGCTGCAAACGATCTGGCGTATTTCGGATGTGTCTCGGTCGATGCCGACGGCACGCTCACGCTGAGGAGCGATGCGGCAGAGGCTTTGAAAAAAGGTCTTTCGCCAAAGCTGACTATAATCACGAACGACGGATATATTTACGAGGCAGAAGTGCCTGCCAAAGGCGGAGCGCAAAGCGGAAGCGGCTCGCACAGCACTGGCGCTTCGCACGGCGGCGCCGGCAAACATTACGCGGGAGGCACACACGGCGGCAATTCTCATGGTGATGCCGCTGAATCGCGGGAATCGCTGAAGCAGACAAAACAATTCACTATGAGAGATGCCGTCGCAGTTGCGTTCATCGTCGGCAGCAATATCTTAATCAAGAGTTTGCTGAAAAAGAGGAGCGAACGCAAGAAGAACATGCTGGAAAAAAAGAACATGCTGGAAAAGAAGATACGGCGGGGAAAGAAAAACAGGAAGTGAAAGAAGAACCTGCAGGTAAAGAGAAACAGCGGCGAACGCGGATAAAATAATCTCTGTGTTATGCACCCCTTTTTGCGATTTTTTTGATGTTACGAGTGGAATATAAGCGTATTCCGATAATATTCCAAGTGGAATACTTCGTTGCGGAGACGCGCGTTAAACCTTGAAATTCCAATGCACATCGAGAAAAACGCTAATTCCGATTTTGCCATAGAAGGTTTATACATTAAACTATTTTGCCGGCATACCGCTGAATAAAATCGAAAACGAAAAACCGCGCACGGAAAAACAATCCCCGTGCGCGGCTTTGTTTCTATTTTGTCTGTCTGCTTTGTTTATTCTGTCTGGCCGCAGAGTTCTACTTTGTCTATTTTGTCTGACCGCAGAGTTCCACGATAGCGCGGGCATACGCTTTGCAGGTGAATACGAGCTGGTCTCTGGTGATGAATTCGTCGGCTGCGTGGATGAAGTTATCGAGCCCCGGCATTTCAGGGCCGAAGGCCACACCGTTTTCGATGTGGTGGACGTATGTGCCGCCGCCGATGCAGAGGGGTTCGGCGTCCTCGCCTGTCATGTCTTTCCAGATGCCGAGCAGTGTCTTTACCAGCGGGGAGTCCGCAGGGACCGAGTGTGCTTCGAACATAGGACCGCCGAAAGGCTCAAGCCCTGCGGAGCGGAGTTTTTTGTTTATCACGTCGAGGGTATTTGAGTCGTTTGCCGAGAGGCAGGCGCGGCAGTCGTACATGCCGTTTAAGCCTTCGCTCTCACTGTAGTTCAGGATGTCCAGCGTCAAAGTCGTTTTGCCGGATGTTTCATCCGAGAGGTCGACGCCGAGCGCGTGACCGTTGAAATCTCCGTGCGGGAACAGGATGGCTGCGCTCTGGATCTGGCGGTGCAGTTCGCTGTCGGAGAGCGGCATGCGAGAAAGCAGTGCGAGCAGCGCCGTCAAAGCGTTGACACCCGTCTCAGGGGTGGAGGCGTGGGCGGTTTTGCCCTTTGCCGTGATACGCAGCGTGGTGCCTTCGCGCTTGAAGGTGAATCTGCAGCCTTCGATCCCGAGGTCGCGGGCGACGCTTTCCGCTTCTTCGGGCGTGAGCCCTTCGATGACTGCTTCCGCCGTATCGGGGACTACATTGATTTTCACACCGGCGTTGATGCTGATGATGCGCGGGATGGTATCGGCGATCTTTGCGTCCGATTTAAATCCGGCGTGGACGCCGCCCTTTTCGATGTTGATAACAGGGTAGTTGGCGTCAGGGGAGACCGACATCGGCGCGCTCTTTTCTTTGGCGAAATAATAGTCGAGGTCGCTGGAGCCGCATTCCTCGTCGCTCCCGAGGATCAGGCGGACGTTTTTGGCAAGGGGTACGCCGCATTCTTTTACGGCGCGCATCGCATAGAGAGCGGCAAGGCCCGGCCCTTTGTCGTCGGTCGTGCCGCGGCCGTATATCTTATCGCCTTCGACGAACATTTTGAACGGTTCGGTTTTGGTCCAGCCGGTTCCCGCCGGGACGACGTCCAGATGCGAGAGGATGTCGAGGCCCGGTTCAAGTGCGGGGTCGAAGTCTGCCGTGACGACGTAGTTATCATAGTTTTTGGCGGTAAAGCCCGTTCTTTCGGCTATTTTCAAAGCGGCCGAAAGGCAGTTCGCGGCCTCGCGCCCGAACGGTGCACCTTCTTCGGGGTCTCTGCGCTCGCTGTCAAAACTGACGAGTGTGCCGATATCTGCGATAAGTTCATCGGTATGCGCGTCGATGTACGCGTCGATTTTAGTGTAGTCCATGTTTCCCTCTCGTTTCGCTTTCATCTTTGCTTTCATCAGAAGTTTGATTTTCGCCTTTGCTTTCATCAGAAGTCTGATTTTCGCCTCGGGTTCGAACTTTGGCGGGCTCGATTTTGGCCGTTTTGAAATTTGACCGGTTCAAACTTTTGCTGGCTCGCTGGCTCGAACTTTGGCGGGTTTAAACTCTGGCGGATAGTTTTTTGCTGTATTTCCAGTATATCGCGCGGAGCGGTCAAGTCAAGGGAAGGAGTTCCCCATAGAGTGCGCCGGGCAAATCCGGCAGGGGAAAGCCAAAGGCGAGACTGCCGCAGAGCTCCGCCTGCCAAAATCCGGCAAAGGCAAAACAAAAGGCGAGGCCGCCGCAGAGGGCCGCCTGCCAAAATCCGGCAATGGCAAAACAAAAGGCGAGACTGCCGCAGAGGACCGCCGAGCAAAATACGGAAATGTAAAATCAAAAGGGAAAATTCAAAATAGGCGATGGCATCGAGTCGATAGCATGGTAGAATATTATCGGAATCGGAAGCCGCATGATAACGCATTCGTTAATTTCATATATATTAAGTTAGAGCCGTAAAATCGAAGGAGGAAAAATGATCTTAGTAACAACTGAAAATGTCTCGGGCTTTAAGGCGCAGACTCTCGGCATCGTCCAGGGAAATATGGTCCAGACTAAAAACTTCGGTCACGACTTAGGCGCAAGTTTCAAGACACTCGTCGGCGGAGAGCTGAGAGCGTATACCGACATGATGAACGAGGCGCGCGACGAAGCGACGAAACGCATGATAGATCAGGCTGCCGGGATGGGCGCCGATGCCATCGTATGCGTTCGCTATGCTTCTTCTGCGATAATGCAGGGCGCCGCGGAAGTCATCGCTTATGGCACAGCCGTAAAGTTAGTGCCTGAAAATCAGTAAGCACGGGTAAGCACGAGCCATATCAGGCTGAGCGATCCGGCGGCAATATCGCCGCCGGACTTCGATTTTACAGGAGGTAAAGCAAATGAAAGTAACGGAAAGATTTCTCCACTATGTGAGTTTCGATACTCAGTCGGCCGAAGACACCGAAAACGTCCCGAGCACCGAAAAACAGTTCGCACTCGCAGAGGAACTCGCCGCCGAGATGAAAAAAATCGGCATAAAGAATGTATCTGTCGATGACCATGTGTACGTTTTCGGTGAGATACCCGCGAACGTTGAAAACGTCCCGTCGCTGGGCTTTGTTTCACACATGGACACGTCGCCTGACGCATCCGGAGCGAACGTAAAGCCTAAGACTGTACACTACGAAGGCGGCCCTATCGAACTCTCAGAAGGGATGACGATCGACCCGGAGGAATATCCCGCACTTTCCGGTTTTGTCGGACAGGACGTGATCGTTACCGACGGCAAAACACTCCTCGGCGCGGACGACAAAGCAGGCGTCGCGGAGATAATGACCATGGCGGAACGCCTGATAAACGACGATTCCGTAAAACACGGCCGGATAGCCATCGCGTTTACCCCTGACGAAGAAGTCGGCAACGGAACGGCTTACTTTGACGTGAAAAAGTTCGGAGCGGACTTCGCCTACACCGTAGACGGCGGAACGCTCGGCGAACTCGAATACGAGAATTTTAACGGCGCGTCGGCAAAAATCACTGTCCGCGGACGCGAGATACACCCCGGAGACGCAAAGGACGTCATGAAGAACGCGCTCCAGATAGCGTGCGAATTCAATTCCCTGCTTCCGCGCCAGCAGCGGCCTGAATATACCGAAGGGCACGAAGGTTTCTATCTGCTCACCGACATGAGCGGCGAGGTCAGGGAGGCACACATGCACTATATCGTCCGCGAGCATGACCGCGAAAAATTCGAGGCAATGAAAGATCTGATGCGCAAGGCTGCGGAATATATCAATCTCGAGTACGGCGATGTCCTGGAACTCGATCTGCGCGACAGTTATTACAATATGAAGGAAATGGTGATGCCGCACATGGAACTCATCGACAGGGCAAAGCAGGCGTTCTCGGACTGCGGGGTCACCCCGAAGGTAGTTCCTATCAGAGGCGGCACTGACGGCGCGGCGCTTTCTTATAAAGGCGTTCCTTGCCCTAATCTTTCCACGGGCGGCCAGAATTTCCACAGTGTGCGCGAGTACATCTCGGTGCAGGCCATGGAAAAGATGACTGATGTCCTGCTTGAACTCGTGAAACTGACATACAAATAAATTCTTAATAAATAGATGCCTAATAAATAGATGCTTAATAAATAGATGCCGAGGTTACGAAATATCTTTCGACCTTTAATGCCGGGACGAAAGGTATCATTTGACCTTTGACAAAACGGGGATAGTTGGGAGACGCAGATGAAGATAGTTGTTTCGATGCCGCTGACCGAGCGGCGTAAAAAGATGCTTGAAGATGCGGCCGCGGGAGCGGAGTTCGTCTGGCTCGACCCGGACGACGAGGCGCGCGAAAAGGGCGGCGCTTTGGCGGAGATAGCGGACGCCGAAGTCCTGTTCGGCGATTTTTCCGAGGAGGAACTTCAGGCGGCAAAGAAAGTGCGCTGGCTCCAAGCGCCAAGCGCGGGGGTCGATGCTCTTGTAAAGCCCGGGACGGTGCGCGAAGAGGCCGTGATAACTTCGGCCGTCGGCGCTTACGGCATGGCTGTCAGCGAACACATGCTCGCGCTCACTTTGGCTTTGTTGAAAAAACTGCCTGCATTGAGGGACTGCCAGTCGAGGTCAGAATGGACGGACGTCGAAAATGTCGGCACGCTCTACGGCGCAAATGTGCTTGTGCTGGGCTTTGGCAACATCGGAACGGCTTACGCGAGGCACTGCGCGGAAATGGGGGCACATGTCACGGGGCTGAGGCGCCACGTGAACGAGGTGAAAGCCGCAAGTCCTGCTGCCGCTGTATCTGCTGCATATTCCCCTGAATCTGCAGTCGCGGATATTTCCGCAGGCTCGATCGAAGTCCGCAATATTTCGGAACTGGACGACCTTCTGAAAGACGCCGATGTAGCAGCTATGTGTCTCCCGGGAACGCCTGAAACGTATCATATAATGGACGCAAGGCGCTTATCGCTGATGAAACCCGGCGCATACATCGTAAATTGCGGACGCGGGACGGCCATCGATCCCGACGCGCTCGCAGAGGCGCTGAAGTCAGGGAAATTAGCCGGAGCGGCGCTGGATGTCACGGAGCCGGAACCGCTTCCTGCCTGCAGTCCTCTCTGGAAAGAGGCGAGGTGCCTGATAACCCCGCACATGGCGGGCGGCCTCAGGATAGAAGAGACCGGCGACAGGATATTCCGCATCGCAGCCGAGAACTTGAAGAGATACTTAAAAGGCGAGCCGCTGCGCAACGTGGCGCAGCGCTGAGGATCGGCCAAATGCGGGACAAGTCGGCATTTGCTCCGGAATAATCGGAAACAGACTCGATTGCTGCTGTGAAGCGGCAAGGAACCGAATCTCATAGAAAAAACTCCGCACCTTATGGCGCGGAGTTTTAGCGTGGCGTCCCGAGGGCGATTCGAACGCCCGACGCACGGTTTAGGAAACCGACGCTCTATCCCCTGAGCTACCGGGACACGCTGCCTTTGTATAATAGCACCTGCGGCGGCATTTTTCAACTTTTTATGTAAGAATTTAACGGGAAACCTGTGATGATCAGGCTCTCAGTCTCTCTTTTATCTTTCAAAATAATTGCCGACAAGGATCCAAAGTGCAAAATCAGCAGCCTCCCCGCCGCTATTCAGAACAGCAAAAGGGAAAATAACAAAACGGTAGAATTGTTCATATCGTTATGTTATAATTTTCACATTACTTAAAAAAGTGAGAAATAGGAGAAATAATTGTGAAAAAATTTTTTGCCGTTCTTCTGTCAACTATACTCGCTATACTCGTATTATCCGGCTGCAGTTTATCTTTCATAGTCCCGGAATCGATCCGAATAGATAACAAAACATACAAAACCGGGTTTTACGGCACTCTTTATCCAAACGAATTTCCTTTGACAGAATATACCTTGCAAAATACCTTTTTTAAATTGGTACGCATTGATCATGACACATTTGAACTGTACCACGCCGGCATAGGCCCCTATCCATACGGCACGATCTACTGCGAAGAAAGTCAGTATGAGCAAGTATCAGAATATTATAATGACCCTGCGAACTATACCTACTACTGCATCCTCGGCGTGGACAAAACAGACGGAACGTGTGCGCAGACGGTGGAGCTGCCCGATGTGGATACTGCCTTGTTTGATGATCTGCTCAGCTTTGCAGATCAGTCGGGGTATGACCCGTTTGACAGTCAGCATAACTCCAAAGTGGAAACCGTTGACCTTCCTATGCCGGACGATGATGTGGACACCCGCATGGTGTTTTATAAAGAAAGCAATGACGGCCTTTTTTGTTCCGAAATAGGTGTAGACTATTATATCATCGATAATTCTCTTTACAGGGTATTTGTGTATGACTATGGCCATGGAGAATATGAAAAACTGGTTGCCGTAGAAGTGCCGAAGTATATCAGCGACTATTTTGTTTCCTATATGGAGCCTTATTTAAATAAGGGTCTATGAAACCGGCTCTATGAAAGCGGCTCTATGAAAGCGGGTCTATGAAAGCGGCTTTGTCAAAACTGCTCCCTGCGGTGGAGCGCCGGCTTGACAGCGCCGAAAAAAACCTCCGTGCGCTCGCCGAAGGCGAGGCGCCCGAAGGGTATGGAATCGTGTATTAATGGTATGGACTCGTGTATTACTTTTCGATAGAGTTTGAACTTTGATCTTTGAACTCCGGCGTGGAGCCGGTGTCTTTAAGTATCCTGAGCAGGTCGCTCAGCACTCCGTATGCAGTCTGGTCTATCTCAGGCTCGAAAACGTGCTGCACCACGGTGACGGCGCCCATCAGGTCGGTAGTGACAGTGACGCATGAACCGATGCCGTCCACCGTTCCGTAGAGGCTTTCCTTCGGTACGAGTTCAGGCTTTACGGTCCCGAGCGGCTTCCCGTCTTTCACCGTTCCGCGGCATATCAGTTTATATTTCATGCCTTCCGCGCCGGCGCGCGCGATGTCTTCCTTTGTTATTCCGCCGATTCCCGTCCTGTCGATGTCGTCAGGAGTGATAAAGACATCCATCAGAACGTTCATCAGCGATGTGAGTTTTGCCGCCGCGTCGAAACCTTCAAGGTCCATTGAAGGGTCCGCCTCGACAAAACCGCGCCTCTGCCCTTCGCGCACCGCGTCGTCAAACGGGACTCCCGCGGCGACTTCGGTCAGGATGTAATTTGTCGTGGAGTTCAAGATGCCCGAAACTTCGGTTATCTTGCAGCCCATCATGTTCTCGCGGACGAGGTTGTAGACTGGGATCCCGTCCATGACGGTCGCCTCGTGCAGGAACATCACGCCGCGCTCGCGCGCCAGGTCGCGCAGAGGTCTGTACGCCCACGCGATAGGGCCTTTGTTCGCCGTTATAACGTGGATTCCGAGGTCGAGTGCGGTTTTGATGTGGGTGATGGCCGGTTCTCCCGTGCGGATGTTCAGCGGTGTCAGTTCGGCGATGACGTCGCAGTATGAGCCTCGGATGACATCGAGAGGCTGTACTTCCGGGTCGAAACTGTCTTTGGTCAGGGTATCTGTGTCGATGCCGCCGGTGTTTACGCATGAGCCTATGCTCCTTGAGATCGCCGTGATGATAACGCGCGTGTCGTACGTGTCGCGGATATAGTCCGCTTTGCGCTTCAGCATGCGGGCAAATGCGCGCCCGACGTTTCCGTATCCTATGAGTCCCATTCTGACAGTTTTCATGACTTACCTCCGTTATTCCATGTGTCTTTACTTATTATAGTTTTTCCTGCTGCGGTTATCAATCGGACGGATATCTTTCATCGAAATACATTCGCTTAACGATGCCGAACAAGAGAAGCCATCGATTTGCGCAGTTTTTCGCATTTTGCAGAGCTTTTCGCATTTTGCAGAGCTTTTCGCATTTTGCGGGGGTTATTCTCATTTACCGATTTTCCGCCGCGCCAAAAATCCCCGCTTTACTTTGTTCAAAACCGCGCCCGTTGTGTATAATGGAATTGTAAAGAAAAAAAGAGCTTTCGCGCTGACCGCCCGGGAGAAGCCTTTTGATTAGATAACGGCATGGTTTCGAAATCGGAATGGGACCGGCGCGAGGCGTGTTTTTTAGCCGCGTCTTTGGCGCGGGAAGGAGGCTTATTCAAAATGCAAATCATGGATCGCGTGCCGAACTGCAACGGCTGCTCGGCCTGCGTCGTCGGCTGCAAACTGCGCACCATTAAAATGAAAGAGAACGAGAACGGATATAAATATCCGGAGATAGAAGAAGGCGGCTGCGACAAGTGCAACAACTGCGTACTTTACTGCCCGCTGTACTTCAACACCCCTGAACTGCCGCATTTCGAGCACTACTACAAATACGACGACAAATACTATAAGCGCGATATGCCGAAGGTCTACCGCGAGACGATGCGTCAGGCCAAAGCGGGGAAACACGTGGAATTCATCGGTACGCTCTGCCAGATAGCGGGACTGAAATCGCTGCTCGGCGACAAACTCGTTCCGAACATCATCCTGCTGCCGCTGGCGTGCGGTCCGAACGAGCCGGGGCGTCCTGAATGCAAGACTTGCCCGTTCTGGAGTTTCGGGGAGAATGATAGATAACTTTGTCATATCGCTGAATGCGGTCCTCCCGATGTTCATTTTGATAGCAGTCGGGATGATAGTGCGAAAAGCCGGGCTTATTTCGCAGGAGGAGAACAGGCACCTGAACAACATGGTGTTTAAGGTCTTCTTCTCGGTGATGATGTTCGACGACATATACCAAAGCGAGATATCCGGGGCCGTGAGCGGAAAGTTCATGGGGTTTACGATAGCCTCTATCGCCGTCGTGTATTTTGCGGCGCTCGCCGTTGCGCTTAAGGTCACGAAGAGTCCGAAGACCCGCGGGGCGATGATACAGGCGATATATCGGAGCAACTTCGTTATAATGGGACTTCCGATAGCGTCGAATATCTACGGCGGAGAAAACCTCGCCACCACGGCGGTCATGGTGGCTGTCGTCGTACCTATATTCAATGTTCTGGCGGTCGTTACTCTGGAAGTCTTCCGCGGCGAAAAGCCAAGGCCGCTCAAAATACTGAGGCAGATATTAAAGAACCCGCTCATCATCGGCGCCGTCTTAGGCCTGATATGCGCTGCTTTTAATATCGAATTCCCGCAGGTGCTCGACGACCTGTTCGACGATATGGCGTCGGTAGCGACACCGCTTGCGCTGGTGATACTGGGGATCTCGTTCGAGTTTTCGCAGATAAAAGAGTGCGGGAGGAACCTCTGGATATCGGTCATCGGCAGGCTCGTCGTTGTGCCGGGCGTCGTTTTGACGGCTGCCGCGCTCCTCGGATTCAGAGATATAGAATTCGTGACGCTCATCGGCGTTTTTGCCGCACCGTCGGCGATATCGTCATACACCATGGCGCAGTCTATGGACAGCGACGCGACGCTAGCCGGAAACGCGGTCATTATGTCGTCGATGCTGGCGTGCGGGACGATGTTCCTGTGGATCTTTCTGTTCAAATCGCTGGGAATGTTTTGATAGTTAATAATGACAGGTTTGATTGGATAGTTTTAAGTTGACGGTTCGGATTTGATAATTTAAAGTCGACGGTTCGGATTTGGCAATTTAAAGTCGACGGTTCGGATTTGGCAATTTTGTTGACTGCCCGGATTCGGCCGTTTCGAAAAAATATTTTTGGAGGAAATACAGATGGCAGAATGCAATCATGACTGCGGTTCGTGCTCTGCGAACTGCGGAGAAAGAGAAGGCGGCGGCATCCGGAAGGCCCCGATGAATTCCCTGAGCAAAATCAAAAAAGTCATCGCCGTTGTCAGCGGCAAAGGCGGAGTCGGCAAATCGTCCGTGACCGCGATGCTCGCCCGCGCGGCTTCAAAGAGCGGACTGAACACGGCAGTTCTGGACGCAGACATCACCGGCCCGTCTATTCCGAGGGCTTTCGGCCTTCACGAGATGGCGAGGGGAAATGACACGATGCTGTTCCCAGCAGTCACCGAAAAAGGCATCGAAGTAATGTCGATAAACCTGCTCCTAGAGAAAGAGACCGACCCGGTCATCTGGCGCGGCCCTATCCTCGGCGGAGTGATAACGCAGTTCTGGTCGGACGTGGCATGGGGAGATATCGACGTGATGTTCGTGGATATGCCTCCGGGAACGGGCGACGTGGCGCTCACAGTCTATCAGCAGCTTCCCGTTGACGGAATAGTTATCGTGACATCGCCTCAGCAGCTCGTCGGCATGATAGTCGAAAAAGCCGTAAAGATGGCGGGAATGATGAATATCCCTGTGCTCGGCATCGTCGAAAACATGTCATATTATCGCTGCCCGGACTGCGGCTCGGAGCATAAGATATTCGGCGAGAGCCATATCGACAGCATCGCGGCGCACTACGGCGTGAAGAACGTCGCAAAACTCCCTATCGACCCTGCAGTCGCCGAAGCGTGCGACGGAGGCGGGATGGAAGAATATGAAAGCCCGGCGATCGAGGAGTTCGCGGCAAAGGTTATCGCGGAGGCAGACTCGGCAGGCGGGGCAGGCGCGGCGGCAGGCAAAACCTCCGGCGCGGCGGATTCAAGCAAAGCCTCCGGCGCTGTGGCAGACACCCCGGCCGCGGCAAAATAAACAAATAAACATTTTACCGGCTAAACTTTCATTATCGTCGTTATTTCTGCTGCAAGGTGGTAAAATATATTCATACCATTATTTATTGACCCTTCAGAGAACTTCTTTTATGACAGGAGGCGCACCCTATGGTAATCACCGAAGAATTGATGCATGAAATCAACACCTACATCGAACGCCACAAAGACGAGGCCATGAAATTCTACAAAGACCTCGTAGAGATGGAAGGCAGGCCGGGAGAGACGGAGAACCTCCGCAAAGAAGCTGAATTCCTGAATAAGACATTCACCGATGCGGGCCTCGAATGTCAAATCATAGAAGCCGGCGGCGCAAGCGCCCCTATCGTCATCGCCGAGACAAACAAAGAAGGCGCTTCACGTCCTATCGTTTTCATGGGACACTATGACACCGTATATCCGAGCGGCAGCTGGAAAGGCGAGCTTTTCCGCGTCGACGGCGACAGAGTTTACGGCCCGGGCGTGACAGAGTGCAAAGGCGGCATAGTCATAGCTCTCTACACGATCAAAGCTCTCATGTCTCTGGGCTTCACCGAAGCACCGCTGAAAATCGTTTTGGCGGGCGATGAAGAAGCGTGCCACGAGGGCAGCGACACGGTAAAAATCATCGAAGAGCACACGACCGACATCCTCGTCTGCTTCTGCATGGACGAACGCAACGAGAACGGCGCCATCTGCATCGGCAGGATGGGCAGTTACGAATATAAACTCATGTCGTACGGCGTATCCGCTCACTCCGGCAAAGACTTTGACGAGGGCGTGAACGCGGTCGCCGAACTGGCAAAGAAAGTCGTAGATATCCAGGCGCTCACATCGAGAGGCGCAGACAGAGACTTTACCGTCAGCGTGAACAAGATCTCGGGCGGCAGCGCCGTCAACCAGATACCGGCGTACGCGGAAGCATCGGTCGACCTGCGCGTCAAGACCAAAGCGGACGTCACGAAGATCGAGACGAAGATGCGCAAGATCTGCGAGAAACCGGCGGTGCGCGGGGCAAAGACGGAACTCGAACTCGTCAGCGCAATCGAACCGTTCGAGACAACTAAGTCGGTAGTCAAAGCATATAATTCGCTTAAAGCGGTCAGCGACACCATCCAGGGCAACGTCACGGGAACTATCTTTTCGGGCGGTTCCTCGGATGCGGCATACGTTTCACAGCAGGGCGAAGCGGTTTTGAGCCAGTGCGGCGTGATGGGAGACTTTTCGCACAGCAACCGCGAAGAAGCCGTGATATCCTCGCTCTGGGACGGCATACGCCTGTTCGTCGCGTCGGCGTATAACTGGAGAAACTTCATTTAATGACATTAGTTCAGCTTCATTACGTAATCGAGGTAGCGGAATCGGGTTCGATAAACAAGGCTGCGGATAATCTGTTCATTTCACAGCCTTCGCTGTCGCGCGCGATCCGCTCGCTCGAAGACGAACTGGGATTTAAAATATTCAACAGGAACGGCAAAGGCGTAACTCTGACCGACGGCGGGACGGAATTTCTTTCCTATGCCCGCGAGGTCTACGGCCGGTACGAGGACATGCTCGAAAAATTCGGCGGCGTCAACGTGAAGAAGAAGTTCGGCGTCTCCACGCAGCACTATTCCTTTGCCGTCCGCGCTTTCGTGAACATGGTGAAACATTACGACACTTCGGAGTACGAATTCGCGATACGCGAGACGATGACCGAGTCCGTGATGCAGGACGTCAGCGGCATGAGGAGCGAGATAGGTATCCTTTACCTCTCCGATTTCAACCGAAAGGCGATATTAAAACTTTTAGACCAGTACGAACTGGAATTTCATCATTTGATAAACTGCGGCTGGTACGTCTACTTGTGTAAATCGCACCCGCTCGCGGGCGAAAAGTCGATCACTTTCGCACAGCTTGCCGATTACCCGTGTCTTTCATTTGAACAGGGCGACGGCAGTTCTTTTTATCTGTCGGAAGAGATCCTCTCGACAAACTTCTACACTAGAGTCATCAAAGCAAACGACCGCGCGACATTCCTTAACCTCATGGTCGGCCTGAACGGGTATACGCTTTGTTCGGGGATCGTCTGCAACGACTTGAACGGCGACAACTATCTGGCCATCCCGTTCGAGCAGGACGAGGACAACCCGACCGGCGTCATGGACATCGGCTATGTCGTGCGCAAAAACAGCAACCTCTCCAAGATGGGCGAGGAATATCTATACGAACTCAAGACATATTTAGACAGTGTGCAGGCTTAATGCGAGATATTCAGGGACTTACAACTGCGGAAGTACAGCAGCGCCTTAAAAACGGGCAAAACAACGTCAGGGTGGATCCTTCGACACGCACGGTGAAGCAGATCGTAAAAGATAATGTTTTTACGTACTTCAACCTTATCTTTGTCATCCTCGCCATCCTGCTCGTCATAGCCGGCTCCGGCACTTCACAGATCAGTTTCATGCTGATCGCCATAGCGAACACCTGCATCGGCATCTTCCAGGAGGTCCGCTCTAAAAAGACGCTCGACAACATGCGCTTCCTGCACATGAAAAAGTCGCACGTCATCAGATCGGGCCGAGAGACCGAAGTGCCTACGGAGCAGCTCGTCATCGACGACGTCGTCATCCTGCGTTCAGGCAACCAAGTGCCTGCCGACGCCGAAATACTTGACGGCGAAGTCCAAGTCAACGAAGCGCTCCTCACCGGCGAATCCGACGAAATCACAAAGCGCGAAGGCGATAATCTCCTTTCGGGCAGTTTCATCATTTCGGGCGAGTGTGCCGCTAGGCTCACCGCGGTGGGACGAGACTCATATATATCAAAACTTACGATAGAAGCGACAAAAGAAAAATCCGGCGAGCAGTCTGAGATGATACGCTCCCTCGACAGGCTCGTCAGAGTCATTGGCGTCGTCATCATCCCTGTCGGCGCGCTTTTGCTGTATCAGGAACTGTGCGTGCTGCATGATTCGTTCAGCACCGGCGTCACCGCCATGGTCGCCGCCGTCATCGGAATGATACCGGAAGGCCTTTACATGACGGCCAGCATCGCGATGGTAGTCTCCACCGTCAAACTGGCATACAAGAAGGTCCTCGTCCAGAACATGAAGTGCATCGAGTCGCTTGCGCGCATCGATGTCCTCTGCGTCGACAAAACCGGGACCATCACGGAGCCGGATATGCGCGTGGAAGGGATGACCGTGCTTCTCGAGAACACGACATCTTCAGACGTGGAGTCGCTCATCGCCGACGTTGTGGCCTGCCAGACACCCGACAATGCCACGATGGAGGCTCTGCAGGACAGATTCACAAAGGGCGGAGGCCGCGAGCCTATCAGCGTCCTCGGCTTTTCGTCAAAATATAAATACAGCGGCGTGTCATTCGCGACGGGAAATTTCGTCATCGGCGCGCCTGAATACGTGCTGGCCGACGAATACGGCAGATACGAGGAATTCATAGAGGGCTATGCGGCGCGCGGGTACCGCGTCCTGGCGCTTGCCGGCACGGAGCACATGCCGGACGGCGGCGTCATCTCCGGCCGCGTCGTGCCTATCGCTCTGATATTCCTCGTGAATCCGGTCAGGGCGAACGCAAAGGAAACGTTCAGATATTTCGCCGAGAACGGCGTCGACATCAAAGTCATTTCGGGCGATAACCCGGCGACTGTCTCGATGGCCGCCGTGGCGGCGGGCATCCCCGGAGGGGATCACTATGTGGATGCGCGCGAACTGACAAACGAGCGCGCGATCTACGACGCGGTGCAGAGGTTCACCGTTTTCGGCCGCGTGACGCCTGAGCAGAAGCTTTTGTTCGTGAAGGCGCTGAAGAAGCTGGGGAAAACGGTGGGCATGACGGGCGACGGCGTGAATGACGTGCTCGCCCTGAGGGACGCCGACTGCTCGGTGGCGATGGCTTCGGGCAGCGAGGCGGCCAGCAACGCGTCGCAGCTGGTTTTGATGGATTCGGATTTCGGCAGGATGCCGGACGTCGTCCGCGAAGGGCGCCAGGTCGTGAACAACATCCAGAAGACCGCTTCGCTCTATCTGACAAAAAACATCTTTTCGATACTTCTGGCGATCTTCTCGGTGATAAACGTGGTCGCCTATCCGCTGAAACCTTCACAGATAACGCTGATAAGCATGTTCACCATCGGCGTGCCGAGCCTGATTTTGTCGCTCGAGCCGAACTCCAACAAAATCAAAGGGCGCTTCCTCGGAAATGTGTTCCGCATGGCCGCGCCGGCCGGCGTCACGATGTTCATCACCGTCAGCGCTCTGGTCATTTTCGGCCAAGTCTTTAACATCGATTCCGAGTGCATCTCGACATCGTCGGCAATGCTCGTCGCGCTGGTCGGATTCCTGTTCCTCGGCAAAGTCGCGCAGCCGCCGAACAAGATCCACGTTACGATGATCGCGGCGCTGATAGCGGGCATGATGATGTGCGTGATCCTTGCGCCGGAAGTTTTCGGCATAAGCGCGATAACATTAGAGGCCGCGATGCTGCTGGCTTTGTTCCTTATCGCGACAGAAGGCCTCTTCCGCTATATAGATAAACTGGTTACGAACTTCTTCAAGTTCAAGGACAGCCGCAAAGCCGCAAAGGCTAAGAAGCGCGCCGAGCGGCGCGCCAGAAGGGCGAGATAGACCGCAAAAGTAATGGAAGCGCGTCAGTCAACGCGCCAAGAGCCGCAATAAAAGGGCGAGATAAATGCCGCACCGGGAGCGCGGGAACGCGCGTGCGGCGCAAAAAAGGGCGAGATAAATGAGCGAGATCAGTGGAGTACGTGAAAACGTCGCCGGAATGATAAGAGAATATGCGCTGAAGATGACACAGTTCGAATACGAGGTCTTCAGGCCTCGCATCTTCGTCAAGTACAAACGCCACATCTATGCCACCGAATACGGCGCCGATTTTTCGCGCATCGCGGCAGGCGACATCGAAGACATCACTCAAAATTACATTCCGGAAAAGAACATTTTCGCAACGCTCCAAGATTACAGCGCCATGGTCGAGTGCCTCACGCCGTACTGCAAAATACTGATCCGCAGCAACAAAGGCATCACCGCACAGCTTGATGAGACGGCTCAACTCCTCGGCCGCAATATTCAGGTCGTCTCTCGCCGAGTCAACAGACTCTCATCTGCGTTCAGATCCTCCGCGGCCGCGCTGGTAAAACCGAGCGTGAACTATCCCGACGGTCTTGAGATAGTGGTCGGACGCAACGTCTACGAAGCCGTGACCGCTCTGTCGGTTTTGGAAAAATCCGCGGAAGTCGCCTTGAAAGCGGAGGTCGTCGGGGGAGGGAAGCCTTTAAGCCGCTACGCAGCGATGAGCGAGCGCATGGGTTACATACTCGCTTACAGAGAAATGTACGCGCGCGATAAATACGGAAGATTCACACCTTCCGGCAGAGATAAGCCAGCCGGTGGAACTTCGGGCGTGGCTTCAAAAGGAAACTCAGGCCGCACTTCCGGCGGGCCGTCGGACGGAACTTCGGGCGGGAGGCAGTAAATGCGAATAGAAGAGATGAAATACAGGAATTTGCTTGCCGAATACAGCAGGATGCTTCTGGCAAAAGGCTACGTTCTCGGCAATTTCGGCAATTTGTCGGTGCGCCTCTCGGGAAACTATATCCTGACGACCCCGGCGGCCGTATATTATGACAGCTTGAACCCTGCGGACATCACGAAGATGGACATCAAAACCCTTACCACCGAAAGCGGCGCAAATCCTACTCTCGACAAAGCCATGCACGCAAAGATCTACGCTGCCCGGCCTGACGTCGGAGCTGTGATCCACACGCACGCAAAGTTTTGTTCCATATTCGCAGCGGCTCACGTTCCGCTCTCTATTGCGGATAAGGACCTCTCCGACATCGCCGGAAGTGTTGTCTATGTATCCGATTATGCTCGAAGCGGGTCATTTAAGGCCGCTTCAAATATCGTAAAGGCGCTTGGCGACAGGAAAGCTTGTCTTATCGCGAACCACGGCGTCGTGTGCGTCGGAGCCGACATGCGTGAGGCGATGCTCGTCTGCGAGGCCGTCGAGGAGGCGGCAAAACGTTATATCGAGCCGCGCTGGCAAAGCCTGAGCAGTGGGATCGTCAGCGGCTGACGCGGCTGTCGCGCTTGCGAATGACTGGCGCACGCGCGAATGACTGGCACACTTGCGAATGACTGGCGCACTTGCGGATGACTGGCGCACGCGAGGTGAACTGGCGACGAGCACGGGTGCATTCATAATAATATCGTTCATATTTTTAACGGGCAATTACAATGCAATGTGTTGCCCGTTTTTTCTTCTTAGCCCAAAATATTATTACTCCCACATTATTGGATTATCCTTGTAATACATTAATAACATCTCGCGCCTGATTTTTTCTCTTTTATTCACGTATTCACGCAGATTCGCAAACGAAATTTTTTCGTACGTTTCTGCAAGTTTGACATGGAACGTTCGAGGATGAAAAAAGTATATTTGGTTAGTTTGACATGGAACTTTCATGGTCGAAATTCACAGATGATTTTAGTGGCATATTTTGGGGAGTTCGTGTTTTGGCAGTGCGCCGGAAATAGCGGAAAAATCCCGGCGTGCGATATTATTCTTGGAACATCATCGTAATATGCTTCTAAGGTGCTTGGAATATTTTTGGTAAAGGAGCGGAAGCGGGGGACACATTATGTATCTGTTATTGCGAACATTTTTGCGAGTTTCGATTTGGCGTGCGAATTGCGTGTGTGAGCTATGAGTGTGAACTGTGCGAGTGCGTTGCGCGTGAGAATTGAAAGCGCTAAATACTTGTATGAGTTGTGTTGTGACTAAAAATTTCAGGTACGTGCGAAGTAATTTTTTGGCGGAATCAAATAAGAAAATAGCGACAATTATTTCACAACCGATTGACTGAAAGGGCAAAAAATAGTATCCTATCGTTGTATGAAGGGGCGGAGCACCGCGAAGAGCGGGCTTCGGACGGTTTTGGGATTGCGTGACACATGCGATCGCTTTGCGACCGCCGAATTAAGGAGCGTATTTGATGCCTAGTATTTATCCGTTTCGCGGGGTGCATCCCTCTCGCGATTACGCGTCCAGAGTTTTCATAAGCCACGAGAATGCGGCAAACCTTGCCAGATCGCAGGCCGAATCAACATCTAACCCTTTGAGTTTTCTTCACGTTACACATCCGGAGTACGACTGCAGCGAATCCGACAAAGCCAATGCGCCGGATGATACAGACAGCTGCTGTCTTTCGCGCAGCCGGAAAAAGTTCAACGAATTCTTGGAAAAAGGAATATTGGAGCGCGACGGGGACGACTCTCTGTACGTCTACAGACTCACTTTCCGCGGGCGTGAATATACCGGAATCGTCGGGTGCGTCGACGTTGCCGACTACACGAACGGCAAAATAATGCGCCACGAGATGACGCAGGAGGCAAAAGCGCGCGCCCAGATGAGGCAGCTCCGCATCTGCGGCATCAACGCCGAGCCGGTTTTGCTCACATATAAGGCCGAAGGTTTTGATTTTTCGCCTGCGTGCAAATGGGCCGCGTCGCACGAGTCGATGTTCCGTTTCGAAGACGGCGACACCGTGCACGAAATCTGGCAGGTCTCGGATCCCGAATGGATAAGACAGTTCCGCGAAGGTTTTGAAAAGACGAAGTCGCTTTTCATCTGCGACGGACACCACAGGATCGCCGCGGCTGCGCTTTACGCGGAAAACGGCGGCGGCCCGGAGTCGCGCAAACTCATGGCTTCTATTTTCCCGCCGACGCAGATGACCATATTTGACTATAACCGCACAGTGAGAGATTTTGGCGGAATGAGCGACGCGCAGTTCATCGACGCGCTCAAAGCCCATTCATTCGATGTCGAGAAGCTCGGAGAGACCCCTGTCGCACCAAAGAAATATCTCGAATTCACTATGGTGACCGGCGGCGTCTGGTATAGGCTGACATACACGGGCGACGTCCCGGCGGGCAACGCGGTCGACCGCATGAACGTCTCGATTTTGCAGGAAAAAGTGTTTAAGGACATCCTCGGTATCGGGGATTCGCAGTGCGACGGCAGGCTCGGTTTTGTCAACGGGCTGCGCGGGCTCGAAGACTTGCAGAAAGAGGCTTCCACGCGCATGAGGGCCGGTTTTGCCATCCCGCCTGTTACGATGGATGAGTTTATCGCCGTCGCGGAAGCGGGCCTGGTCATGCCACCGAAGTCGACGTGTTTCGCGCCAAAACCTGTCAGCGGAATGATCATCCACGACATTGTAAAATGAGCCGTTCGGGGCGGAACATTCCGTTGCTGATGAAACTGAACGGTTTGCAATCAAACTGAAATTGATTTTTTGGCCGCCGGCCTGAAGTAAAAGTGGGGCGGACGGCCGTTCTGTTTTTTGACGTTCGCTAATGAAATCTAATAGAAAAAGTAGCGAGTTTCATCCTCGTAGTGTTGGTGAATATCCGGCGAACATTCGAGTTTGCCGAAAACCAATAACTTTCTGATGTGGCACATCATATCAGGCAGCGTGACAGAAGGATCGAGACGGAGCCGCCCAATGACAAAATAGTAGTACGGGAATCCGATACGTTTTCTCAGCGCATCTAAATCCTCCCTGCGCAGGTTGATTACACCTACGTCCATTTTCCTGACTGTTATCTCACGGTCAAGCCACTCTTCGTGTTTCAGCAGTTCGTTATTTATTGCGGTCCGCACAAACTCCGCTCGGTTTCGGTAAAACCCTCTTTCTGCCAGATACTCGATTTTACCGAGGTCGACGACCGGGAGATCGATAGAAAATTTCGCATAGTTGTTGTCTTTCATATACTGCTGCCGCGCTTTTCCTTTCCCGGCGTTTCCGCCGTTTTCGTTGTTTTTGCAGTTATCGTTATTTCTACGTTTCCATTGTTTCTGCCGAAGCGGATGCAGGTGTAGGTGTCCCGTTTCGGCGAATCGGCTTATATGGCTTTTGGGTTATCGTCCTAATATGATCATATTTGGCGTGGGTTACGTCATATTATTGCACATTCGTAAACCATTGCAATATGAACGCGAATGGGGATTTTGATCATGCGAAAGAGTATGTATCACGCGCCGATCCATAACAAATCCAAATCATGTGTCGAGAAGCGCTAATCCAAATCATGTGTAGCGAAGAACAAATCCAAATCATGTGCAGATAAGAGCAGATTCAAATCATGCACAGAGAGATAAGAATAAGAAAACCCGATTATGTTCTAATTAATGCAGTCTGCGGAAAATGTGTCTTTGGTTGTGAAATATCTGGAAATAAAATGAGAGCATTGGAACCGCATAGGAACACTCTGACCACACAGTGAAGAATTTGGCAAAATCGCGATTTGGCGCATACTGTGAAAAATAGTGCACACGGGAAAGAACGATTTTTTCGCCTACTTTTTCATAAGACATAAAAGGATGATATCGCAGCGTAATGTATTGAAAAATATCAGGCGAGTGTCATAAAATTTTCAATAGGAAATCCAACGCGCGAAATCCAATGGAGGGAACTGCATGAACTCTGTAAACCCATTATCATCTAAAAATCTTTTCCGCATCGTAAAAGAACGATTCGAAGCCGCCGCCGACCCTGAAATCGCCGTCCAGATGGCAGCCTACATGCGCAACCGTTTCGAGTTTTACGGCATCAAAACTCCGGAGCGCCGCGCCCTCTACCGCGACCTGATCTCGACGATGAAAAAGACCGCAAAGACGGCGGGAAAGGCGAGTGCGGCCGGGAAGGGAGGCGAGTCAGACGTCAGTTCCGACGCTGTGCCTTCACCAATCGACTGGACGCTCTTTGATCTTTGTTTTGCCGACCCGCACCGCGAATTCCAGTACTTTGCCTGCGACGCTATGAACGCTCTGTGCGGTCATATGAAGTACGAAGACATCTGGCACCTGAAGCGCTACATAAAAACAAAACCGTGGTGGGATACCATCGACTCGATTACGAAATACATCGGGAGCATCGGCCTCCGAGACTCCCGCGTCGCTGCGCTTATGCTCGAGTGGTCGACCGACGACGACATGTGGATCCGCCGCACAGCGATCGAACATCAGCTCGGCCTGAAGGAGCGCACGAACCGAGAACTGCTGGCCGAGATCATCGAAAACAACCTGGCTTCAAGCCCGTACTCAGGCGATTTCTCGCGCGAGTTCTTCATCAACAAAGCAATTGGCTGGGTGCTGCGGGAATTTTCAAAGACCGACCCGGAGTGGGTGCGCGATTTCATAGACCGGCACCGCGAAGATATGGCTACGCTCAGCGTTAAGGAGGGAAGCAAATACATATAGGAGATTAGAAGTATTCTGCGCTATTGCTTTAGACGAAAAGAATTGAGGCCGCAAATTGCGGCCTCAATTCTTTTCTCATCTGTTTTTCACCTGTTCTTCTTCATCGCCCGGTCTATGTCGCGCTTGGCGTCGCGTTTGGCGATCGCGTCACGCTTGTCGTACTCTTTTTTGCCGCGGGCGAGGGCGACCTCCACTTTTGCCAGGCCCGCTCCGTTGATGTAGACGCGCAGCGGCACCAAAGTGTAGCCCTGGCGGGAGACGGCTCCGGCCAGTTTAGATATCTCGCGCTTGTGAAGAAGGAGTTTGCGCGGCCTGAGCGGGTCAACGTTGTAGCGGTTTCCCTGCTCGTAAGGGCTGATGTTCATGCCGTAGATGATCATCTCGCCGTTGACGATCTGGGCATAGCTCTCCTTGATGGAAACTTTGCCCTGGCGGACGGATTTGATTTCGGTGCCGGTCAGGACTATTCCAGCTTCGTATGTGTTTTCTATGAAATAATCGTGGCGGGCTTTTTTGTTGTTTGCCACGAGTTTGATGGGCTTTTCCTGAGCCATGTTTCTTGCTCCTGTTCGGGTTTTGGCGGTACTTGCGAGGCTGCCGGCTGCGAGCCGGCTGCGCGGAGCGCGGGTTTTGCCAGTGCCTCAGTCTTCGTACGGATCCATGATGGTGCCGAATTTTGAGAACGGGTAGAGGCGGAAGACGACCTGACCGTAGATCATGTCGCGGGAGACGACACCGATCTCGGAACTGCGGCTGTCGAGGCTGTTCAGCCTGTTGTCACCGCAGCAAAAGTAGGTGCCTTCGGGGATAACGTAATTTTCGATCTCGCCGGATGTTGTGCCGTCCTTTGTGTAACTTTGGTCGAGGGGCTCGCCGTTGATGTAGACGACGCCTCCGGTTATAGTGATAGTTTCGCCGGGCAGACCGATGATGCGCTTTATCAGGTATTTTTCGCTGCCGTCTTCGGCTTTGCGCTGTGAGTCAAATACGATGACGTCGCCGCGGTCCGGTTCGCCTCCTAAGAGCTTGTATGCCTGCCGGCTGACGATGAGGTAGTCTCCGTCTTCAAAGTTAGGGAGCATGGAGGACTGGCGTACGACGGTCGGCCTGAAGAACTGTACTATGACAAAAGCCACGACGACGGCGATGATGACGTCACGGACAAACTCAAAAACGGCTCTCTTGCGTCTGCGCTTCGCGGTCCGCGGGCCGGGTGCAGGCTCTTCTGGTTGGCCTTTGTGCGATGCCGTCTCTGTGCCGGGCGCGCTGCCGGACCCTGTGCTTTGCTGAGCTCCGGTCGTCGATTCTGTATCGGTGCTTTGCTTAGCCACAGTCAGAGATTCTTCACTTGCGTTTTGCTCGTTATATTCTGTCATGTGAGTTTTGCTCGCTATTGTTGTCGTAAGCGTATTGCTCGATATTTCATGTTGTGAGCGTATTGCCCACTTTTTTTGCCGTGATTATTTCAATTGGCAAAAGCCTTGTTCCTATATATTCTGTTATTCTGTCGCGTTTATTTCAATCGGCAAAAGCCTTATTCATTTCTGCGAAAATCTTGTTTCACCCCGCGAAAGTCTTGTTTCAATCGTCGAATGGGTTTTTGATGCGCCCCGCACGGCTCAAAGGGCTGAGGCGGAAGAAAACCTTGCCCACGATGCTGTCGAACGAGACGAATCCAACGGTATCTGAGCGGCTGTCGATGCTGACTGCGCGATTGTCGCCGAGAACAAAAACGCTCTCCTCGGGAACGCGGACGTTGATGTCACCGCTGGTGTATGTGCCTTTTGTATATGTCTCGGTCAGAAGTTCGCCGTCGATGTAGACGCAGCCATCCTTTATCGTCACGATTTCGCCGGGCAGTGCGATCACTCGTTTGATAAGGAGTTTGGACTCGCTGCCTTCGCTGACGCGGAAAACGATGACGTCGCCGCGCTTTGGCGTTTTGCCGAAGAGGCGGTAGGCCTGTTTACTGACGAGCAGGTAGTCGTCGGAGTAAAAGTTCGGCTCCATGGAATGCTGCTTTACGAGGGTCGGCTTTATGAACTGCATGATGACCAAAGCAATGACAAAGGCGATCGCGACGCAGCGGAGCCAGTCGAGCGCTGCAGCTTTTATGTCTCGCGACGTGACTTTGCGAGTGCGCTTGCGGGCGTGCTTGTGTCCGTGGCGCTTCGTGGGAGTGGTGCCGCCGGCTGTGGGATTGGGCTGCTTTGCTGGTTCGGCGGTGCCGCTCTCCGTCGGATTTGGCTGCTTTGCCGGTTCGGCGCTGCCGCTCTCCGTCGGTTTTGTCTCGTGCCGGTCGGGCTTAATGTCCCGCAGGTCATTTTTTTGTTCGGTCAAAGGTGTCTCTGCCAATTCGGTCCATGTTCTTTCTGATGTTTTCTCCGGTGCCGCCGAACAGCTGCTTTTCAATCGAAGAAAAGCGCTCCGGCAGAGGTGCGGAGAAGGTTTTGCCGTCCATATATTTCAGTATACCATCGGATACGTTGAATTCAAGGACTCCGGCATGCAGAAGCTGGGCGCTGATGCCAAACTTTTTCTTTGCGGCGGCGTTTGTTTTCGGGTCGCCGTATTTCGGGTCGCCCACTATCGGGAAGCCTGCCGCCGAAAGCTGCGCGCGGATTTGATGGGTGCGCCCCGTCAAAATGTGCACGCTGAGCAGGGTATAACCGTTTGCGGCGGCAACCGGCGTGGCTATGGTTTCGGCTTCGCGGCCTGTGCTGTCGTCCTGCACGGTGACGACGTTCCGTTCTTCGTCTTTCGATATAAAGCCGCGCAGATACATGGTCTCGTGAACTTCACCTGAAACGATCGCGGTGTAGATTTTGTTGATCGCGTTCCGCTCGCGGATTAGCCGGGTCAGTTCCCTGACAGCCGGGGCAGTTTTGCCGAAGAGAACGAGGCCGGATGTGTTGCGGTCGAGCCGGTTTGCCGGTGCGGGGGTGAATGTCTTTTCGGCGCGCGGGTCGTACTGGCCGTTTTGGATCAGGTAGTCGATGACCTGATTCGTCAGGTGGTTTTTCTTTTCGTGCGCGTCGCCATGCGTCAGAAGCCCCGCGGGTTTATCGACGATCAAAACGTTTTCATCTTCGTATATGATGCCAAAAGTGCGCTTGGCGCGGTGGATCTGTCTGCGGCGCGAGTAGCGCTCGATGTCGCTGTCGGACATGTAAAGGCTGACGGTGTCGCCTTCGGAAAGTGAGGTTCCCTCGGAGGCGCGGCGGCCGTTTATCTTTACGTCTTTGCGTATCGCGCGGTATATGTAGGAGAGCGGTGCTTCGGGGAGATACTTCCTCAGGAAGCGGTCCAGACGCTGTCCTTCTTCATTTTTTCCGATGATGATTTCTTTCATTTTTCTAATATACCACAAAACACAACTTTGAATGTATGTCTTTATGTATGTCTTTTCTGGCGCTTCTGCCGATTATACTATTCGAATATGATGATATTCTGATGATGTTATTTTTGAAGGTTTTTGATACAGGTTTCTTTTAGTACTTAGTTTCGATTTAGTAGTGCTGCTTTCATTTTCGTTTTTCCGGCGAAGTATTGTCCGCACAGCGCCAAACGTCTAACAAGTCAGCCAACATATTGCGGCAACCGGATTATCATAACGGTTTATGCATTCGGCAAAATGCCCATTCGGCAAAATGCACACCCGACAAAATGCACACCCGGCAAAATGCGTACACGGCAAAATGCACATTCGGCAAAATGCACACCCGGCAAAATGCACATTCGGCAAAATGCACATTCGACAAAATGCGCACCCGCAAAACACGAATCTCAGCGGAACACACGCGAAAGTCGCTTGTGCGTTGAAGCAAAACGTGCATTCGGCAAAATGTACATTCGGCAAAATGCACATCCGCAAAACACGAATCTCAGCGGAACACAAGCGAAAGCCGCTTGTGCGTTGAAGCAAAACGTGCATCCGGCAAAGCACGCACCCGTAAAAACACGCACCCGTAAAAACGTGCATCCGGCAAAGCACGCATCCGTAAAAACACGCACCCGTAAAAACGTGCATCCGGCAAAGCACGCATCCGTAAAATCGCTCATTGCAGTTGATAGTGTGTTGAAACTGATTGCGCGGTCAACTGATTGCACAGTGAAACTGATGGTGCGCTGAAACTGATGGTGCGCTGAAACTGATGGTGCGCTGAAACTGATGGTGCGCTGAAGCTGATGGTGCGCTGAAACTGATTGCACAGTGAAACTGATTGCACCCTGCAACTGAAAGTGCATCGCAATAAAATGTGCGTCATATCAGATTATGCGCAGCGTCGGTTCGTGCCGGTAAGGTAATTTTAGATTATTCAAAAATTACGCTTGGAACATTATCGGAATACCATTCTAATATGATCGTAATATCGGCCGTAACGCTTCCGAAGACATACAATACCTGAAACACAACACGTAAGTTTCTCTGATTCCTCGCATGTCTTTCACCTTGCACGCCGTTGCAGTAACGGCCGAAATATGATACATTAATGGTGCAATTCGGCTTGATTTTTACAGCCGCTTTTTCAGTCGCTCAAACATCGCCGGCGCAAGACATTGAGCAGCGCAAGACATTGAGCATTGCAAGACATTAAGCAGCGCAAGACATTGAGCATTGCAAGGCATTGAGCAGCGCAAGATATTGAGCATTGCAAAGCATTGAGCATCGCGAGGCGTTTGTCGACGCAACCTTGATGACGTGTACAGCGTGGCAGACGAGGGCGGCGTGCGCCGCAGCAGGCGGCGGAGGTACGAGATTGAATAAAATAAGAGACTTTTTCTATGATCATAACGATATTCTGGTAGTGCTCTTGATTGTTTTGGTGGCCGCGGGACTCATTCTTTGGCGCGTGAACGTCATTATGGAGTATCCGAAACTTGCGGCGGAAGAGATCGCCAGAAGCAACACATCTTCCGACAGCAGCACCACGAGTGACAACACCGACTCGTCGAGCACCAGCACGGATGACGGAAGCACGAGCACCGACTCCGACAGCGGTACGGATTACATAACTGACGCCGGTACGAACCTGAACGATGGGCTCATCTGGGAGAAGGGCGTCCTGAAGAACAATCTTGACATCACGGTCCCGAGCGGGAGCGCTACCGAAGCGGTGCAGGCTTTGGTCGACGCGGGGCTTTTTGCTTCGTATGACGAGTTCGAGCAGGTCGCGACTGACGCCGGTCTGGATACAGGTGTCATTGCGGGCAGTTACGTGTTCCCGGCAGGTTCGACGCAGGAAGATATAGTTAAAATGGTTATAGGCGTTGCATGATTTGGAGGTAAAAAATGGCAATCATCACCAGCAAAGAAATGTTCGCCAAAGCACTGAACAGCGACTATGCGATCGGCGCTTTCAACGTAAATAACATGGAGATCATTCAGGGTATAGTTGACGCGGCAAAACTCGAAAACGCGCCGCTGATCCTTCAGGTCTCGGCGGGAGCGCGCAAGTACGCTAAGCCTGCTTACCTCATAAAACTGGTCGAGGCTGCCGTTGAAGACACGGGGCTGGACATAGTTCTGCACCTCGACCACGGTGAAGATTTTGATATCTGCAAGAAATGTATCGAAGACGGGTTTTCGTCGGTAATGATCGACGGATCAAAGCACCCGTTCGAAGAGAATATCGCGATGACAAAAGAGGTCGTGGACTACGCGCACGATCATGGAGTCGTCGTGGAGGCTGAACTCGGAAGGCTCGCGGGCGTCGAGGACGCCGTACATGTTTCGGAGCGCTCTGCCAGTTTCACAGATCCTGACGAGGCGGTCGAGTTCGTGGAGCGCACCGGCGTAGATTCGCTGGCGGTTGCGATAGGCACGAGCCACGGAGCGTATAAATTCAAAGGAAAGCCGTATCTGGATTTCGAGCGCCTTAAGAAGATCCATTCCATGCTGCCTGAGACGCCGCTCGTTTTGCACGGGGCGTCGACGGTCTTGAAGGAGTTTGTGGACCGCTGCAACGAGTACGGCGGAGAGATCCCGGGCGCGCAGGGAGTGCCTGAGGATATGATACGCGAGGCGGTCAAATGGGGCGTCTGCAAAGTGAACATCGACACGGACCTGCGCCTTGCCATGACGGCGGAGATAAGACGCGTCCTTGTTGAGAAGCCTTCGGAATTCGATCCGCGCAAGTATCTCGGACCGGGACGCGACGCGATAACTCGCATGGTGCAGCATAAGATAAGAGACGTGCTCAATGCCTCGAATAAGAGATAGCAGATAAGCGACAAAGCAAGATGCAACAGCACAAAATGCGTATCAATTAAATAAGGTTTTCGCATGCGGGCGGCTTCCTGCTTTTGTTCGGGATCGCCCGCCGAATTATATGCGCATATATATGCGTGATGACCATGCCGGTGTGAAACTGCTGAAATCTATGTATGACATGTATGATTTGATACTCAAAAACTGCAGGATAGTGGACGGCACGGGTGCTCCGTGGTACAGGGGCGACGTGGCGGTGAAAGACGGCCGGATAGCGAAAATCGGGTGTATCACGGATGCCGGGCATGTGAGCGGACAGGCCCTGAGAAACAGTGGGGATGCAGATGCGTGGCATGTGAGCGGACAGACCCTGAGAAACAGTGGGGATGCAGATGCGGGGCATGTGAGCGGACAGGCTTCAGAGGCAGGAGCCGCAGGCTCCTCGGGTCCTTCATCCGCGCAATGCGCCGCGGCCGCAGAGGTCGTGGACTGCGAAGACCTTTATCTGGCTCCCGGCTTCATAGATATCCATTCGCACAGCGATGAGACTATTGCAAAGTATCCGAGAAACGAAAGCAGGATCCTTCAGGGTGTAACAACAGAACTCACGGGAAACTGCGGCCTCAGCACCGTTCCGGTGAGCGCAGACCCGGAGAAGGCCGAACTTTTGAGCTCATACGTTGCCGGCACAGACACGTCGGTAACGAGCGTCGCGGAACTTGCCGAGCACTTGGAAAAAGACGTAAAGCCGAGCACGAACATCGCCCTCGGCGTCGGACACGGCTCGCTGCGCATCGCCGCGATGGGTTTTGACGACAGAGTACCGGAAAAAAGTGAGATGGACAAGATGAAAGGGCTGCTGCGCGAGTCGCTTGAAGAAGGCGCTTTCTACATGTCCACAGGCCTCATATATCCGCCGGGTATTTTTGCCGCGACAGACGAGATCACCGAACTTGCGAAAATCCTTCCGGAATACGGCGCTTTTTACGCGACGCACATGCGCAACGAAGGGGACAGACTGATAAAAGCGGTGGTGGAAGCCATCACGATAGCCGAAAAGTCCGGCGCTCCGCTCGAGATCTCGCACCACAAGGCACTCAGACGTGCAAACTGGGGAAAGGTCAGAGAATCGACCGCAATCATAGAAGAGGCGAGAAATAGAGGCATAGATGTGCGCTGCGACCAGTATCCGTACACCGCGACGGCGACTACTCTCGACAGCAATGTTCCGAACTGGGCGTTCGAGGGCGGCGTGAAAAAGATGCTTGCGCGTTTGAGGGACCCGGAGACGAGGCAGCGCTTGGTCGATGAATCGAATGAAAATCATAAGGGCAGGTGGCAGGATATTTCCGTCGCGTATGCCGAGTCGGACGATCTGCGCTGGACTCAAGGTCTTGATATGGTCACGATAGCGGATAAAATGGGCACTGACCCCGCGAGCGCCTGCTTTGATATTTTGCTGGGAACGGACGACAAAGCCGGCGAGGTGGATCGCGCGATATGCGAGGACGATGTACAGTTTGTCATGCAGAAACCGTATGTCATGATAGGTTCTGATGGCAATGCGCTCTCGCTGGAGGGCGGCACGGTGCCGCATCCGCGGTCGTTTGGGACGTTTGTGCGCGTGCTCTGCCGGTATGCGCGCGACCTGAAGTTGTTTTCGCTGGAGGAAGGCGTCCGGAAGATGACGTCTATGCCTGCCGCGAGGATGGGATTGCAGGACAGAGGCCTGATAAAGGAAGGCTTTGCCGCCGATATGGTTTTGTTCGATTATTATGCGCTTAAGGATACGCCGACGTATAAGGATCCGATCGCTGTCTGTGAGGGTATCAGGCGCGTGTACGTAAACGGAACGCTCACCGCCAAAGACGGACAGCACACCGGGGCACGTGCGGGGAAGGTGCTTCGGCGCGGAAAGGATTGATTTTAAGCCGGGCGCGACAGGGCAGGAATCCACGGCACGCCTGAGCATTTAGCCGGGCGCGACAGGGCAGGAATCCACGGCACGCCTGAACATTTAGCCGGGCGCTCTCGGCAGGAACCGGGGCACGCCTGAGCATTTAGCCGGGCGCGACAGGGCAGGAATCCACGGCACGCCTGAGCATTTAGTCGGGCGCTCTCGGCAGAGATCCGGGCACGCCTGAGCATTTAGTCGGGCGCTCTCGGCAGGAACCCGGGCACGCCTGAGCATTTAGCCGGGCGCGCAGGGAACGGATCCGGGGCACGCCTGAGCATTTAGCCGGGCGCTCTCGGCATGAACCCGGGCACGCCTGAGCAATAAGCCGGGGACTCCGGGCGAAGAGAACCGGAGCATACCCAAACATTAAACCGGGAACTCCGGGCGAAGAGAACCGGAGCATACCCAAACATTAAGCCGGGCACATCCGGAGAAGAGCCGGGAGGGACCCGGGCAAGGAGCTGAACAAAATGATCACACAAGACAACATGACGATGCTGACGGACTTTTACGAACTCACGATGGCAAACGGCTATCTGCAGTCGGGCATGGAGGACGAAATCGCATATTTCGATTTGTTTTTCAGGGTCGTGCCGGATGGCGGCGCTTACGCCATCATGGCGGGCGTACAGCAGGTGTGCGACTACCTCGAATCGCTGGAATTCACAGACGATGACATCGAGTATCTGCGGAGCAAAAAATGCTTCAGCGAGCCGTTCCTGACGTACCTGAAGAACTTCGATTTCAAGTGCGATGTCTGGGCGGTGCCTGAAGGGACGCCGATATTCCCTTACGAGCCGGTCATCACCGTGCGCGGACCTGTCATGCAGGCCCAGTTCGTCGAGACGATGCTGCTTTTGATAGTCAATCACCAAAGCCTCATCGCCACCAAAGCGAACCGCATCTGCCGCGCGGCGCAGGGACGTCCCGTCATGGAATTCGGAAGCAGGAGAGCACAGGGTTTTGCCGCGGCGATTTTTGGCGCTAGAGCCGCATACATCGGAGGATGCGCGGGTACGGCATGCACCATAGCCGACGAGATGTACGGTATTCCGGCGCTCGGGACGATGGCTCACAGCTGGGTCCAGATGTTCGACGACGAATACGAGGCATTTAAAGCCTACGCGAAAATCTATCCCGACAACTGCGTTTTGCTCGTCGATACATATAACGTGCTGAAATCGGGGCTTCCGGCGGCCATCAGAGTATTTAAGGAAATGAAACCGGCGAAGATGGGCATCCGCATCGACTCAGGCGATATCACGTATCTGACGCGCAAAGCCCGCAAGATGCTTGACGACGCCGGGCTGCCTGAGGTGACGATAACGATAAGCAACTCGCTGGACGAGTACATCATCCGTGATGTCATCCGCGAGGGCGCATGCATAGATTCATTCGGAGTCGGCGAACGTCTCATAACGGCTAAATCAGAACCGGTATTCGGCGGCGTGTATAAACTGAGCGCGGTAGAAAAAGACGGCGTCATCATACCAAAGATCAAGATCAGCGAAAACGTTGAAAAGATAACAAACCCGGGATTTAAGACGCTGTACAGGCTCTTTGACAAAGCGACGGGTGAGGCTTTGGCGGACGTTATCACGACTGACGGCGAGGTCATCGAAGACGGCGACAGTTACGAGATCTTCGACCCGAATGCGATCTGGAAGCGCAAAACGCTCCACAACTACCACGCCGTGAATATCCGCAAGCAGATATTTGCCGGCGGTAAACTCGTCTATAAAAACCCTGATGTGCACGAGATCAAAAAATACTGCGCGGAGCAGGTAAAGACGCTCTGGCCTGAAATGCTGCGTTTTGACAGACCGCAGACGTACTACGTCGATCTCTCGCAGAAACTGTTCGACCTGAAGCAGAAGATGCTGCTCGACCATAACGCCGAAATGCAGAGGCGCGATCAGAACGCGCGCAAGGCTCCAAAGTAAAGGCGGCAGGCCCCGGCGTCAAAGCGAAAACAACGTAAGCGCCGGGCGCCAAAGTAAAAGCAGCGAGATGCATGCCGCACGTCAGGGGGATACAGGAAGGCGGCAGACAGAGATTGAAAGATCATAAGGATTTCAATGATCGCAGTGATCGAAAAAATCGCGTATATATAGCAATAGATCTAAAATCGTTCTACGCGTCGGTGGAATGCGGGGAGAGGGATCTCGACCCTCTGAAGACAAATCTCGTAGTCGCCGATGAAAGCAGGACCGAAAAAACCATATGTCTGGCCGTCTCGCCGTCCCTGAAAGCGATGGGAGTTCCGGGGCGGCCGAGGCTTTTTGAAGTCGTCCGGAAAGTGCGCGAGATAAATGCGGAGAGGCTTGCAGCCCTGAGAGCGAGCGGCAAAGGCCGTTCTTTCACGGGTAAATCCTCAGACGCCGATGAACTCGCGCGCGACCCGTCTTTGGCGGTCGACTACATCGTTGCGTGCCCGAGAATGGCGCACTATATCAGATGCAGCACGGCCGTATATTCCATTTACCTAAGATACATAGCGCCTGAGGATATCCACGTCTATTCTATAGACGAGGTCTTTATGGACGTTACCGACTACTTGAAGACCGCCGGCTGCTCGCCGCGTGAACTGGCGATGCGCATCATTCACGACGTTCTCTCCGTCACGGGAATCACCGCTACCGCGGGCATCGGTACGAATCTATATCTGGCCAAGGTCGCGATGGATATAGTCGCCAAACACATACCGGCGGACAAGGACGGCGTCAGGATCGCCGAACTGGACGAGATGAGTTACCGCGAAAAACTGTGGGATCACGAGCCGATAACCGACTTTTGGCGCGTAGGGCCGGGTATCGCCCGCAAACTGGCCAAAAACGGGATGCGCACGATGGGCGACGTCGCGAGGTGTTCCGTCGGCGCGGACAACAGTTTTCACAACGAGGATTTTCTCTTCAAACTCTTCGGCGTCAACGCCGAACTGCTCATAGACCACGCGTGGGGACGCGAGCCTGTCACGATCGCGGATATCAAAGCTTACAGGCCGCAGGCAAAGAGCGTAGGCTCAGGACAGGTGCTGCCGAGGCCGTATGCTTTTGACGAGGCGAGAAACGTGGTTCGTGAAATGGCCGATTCTGTCGCGCTGCAGCTCACTGCGGGCGGATACGTCACGGACAGCGTGACGATTGGGATAGGTTTTGACCGCGTCCCTGAAGGCGTTACGCGGCAGGTCGCGCTCGTGCGCAACTATTACGGAAAAGAAGTCCCGCCGTCTGTGCACACTTCCGCGAAAATCGGACGGCTGACGTCTTCGGCCAAAGCGATAGGCGAGGCGGCACAGCGCGCTTTTGATTCCATGGTTCCCCGCGATCTGGCGGTCAGGAGGATCTTCGTCACGGTCCCGGTACAAAAACGTGACGAAAGCGAAAAGCAGCTGGACTTTTTTGCCGAGATGGAAGCGGCTGCGGCGGAAACGGCCGCGGATGCCGGCACAAATGAAGGCTCAGAACGCGGGAGCGCGGATAGTCTCTCAGGCCGCGAACCGCTCCGCGCTGCTCGGAGCGCAGAGGAAAGCGACCGCAAAGACGAGGATATCCAGAGCGCTATCCTCGATATCCGCAGGAAATTCGGAAAGAATTCGATCATCAAAGCCGGCGACCTCGAAGACGGCGCGACGACGCTCGAAAGGAACAATCAGATAGGCGGGCATAAGGCATGAATGTGGGGAGAGCACAAACGGTCGTGAAGCATGAATGGCGGAATCCCATGAACGGTGAGCAGGCATGAATGGTGGAAAAGACGGAAAAATCAAAGATGCGGACGCGCGTCTTTCCAAAGGGACGGGAAGCGGCAGGTATGACGATATAATCGATCTTCCCGCATATAGGCTGAGGCATCACGCGCCGATGAGCACGGCGTCTCGAGCAGCACAGTTCCTGCCGTTCGACGCGCTTGACGGCTACAGCGACGCCGTAACGGAGACTGCGCGCGAAACGACCGAAAAGCCCGAACTGGATGCCGACGAACTGGCCGCGCTTGACGCCGAACTCTCTAAGATCGCCGCTGCGCTGGAGCGCGGAGCGTCTGACGGTGGCGAGGATGTCGGGACATCGGCGCTGCACGAAGGACATATCCCTAGCGATGGAGATACGCTTACAGTGACTCCGGCCGCAAAGGCTTCGCCGCAAAAAGATGAGCGTTCGCTCCCGACTGTCGAAGCTGCGTACTTTGTCCCTGACGAGATGAAAGAGGGCGGGCGCATCGTTTATAAAACCGGTCGTGTAAAGGCGATAGACGATGTATCTAAAATGCTGATATTTGAGGACGGCACGGCTGTGAGTGCGGAAAACGTTATAGCGCTCAGCATGGCTGACGATGCTTTTTGATTTTTTTTCAGAACGCTTTTATTCCCCTTAGAACTGTGTTAGCATAATTGCATATATGACTGCATACATTTTGATCAGAGTGATCCTGGCGGTCGCCGGAGTGTTTTTCGGCGTGCTCGAAGGCAACGGCGCCGTGTGGATCTTCAACCGAATACCTGAGTCATGGCTGCTCGACTACGGCCAGACTCAGAAAGAGGCGGATAAAGAGCCGGATGATGATCCGTACAGGCAGCGCATCAGGCGCAATCCGTGGCGATATCTGTTCTCCGGCCTTTTTGTCGTGCTGAACATCACTATGTTCGAAGAAGACTGGCAGTTCGGGATCATCGCCAGCGCGGCGATGTGGTTTTTGCTTGAGATGGCGATCTCGGACAAATTGTATCGTATAGTCCCGGATCAGTTCATTTTGCTGCTGGCGGTCTGCGGACTCGGCTTTCTTCCGTATCATGGAAGCTGGCAGGACTGCCTGTTCGGGGCGGCTGCCGGATTCGGCGTGACGGCTTTGATAGAACTGCTGGGGAAAGTCACTTACAGGCGCGAGGCGATAGGCGGCGGGGATATCAAATTATTCACGGCTCTGGGGTTCATGTGCGGAGTTTCCGGCGTGCTGTTCATCTTTGCGGCGTCGGCGGTCGTTGCCGCGGCCCATTTTGTCGTGATGTTGATGCGCAAAAAGATAAAGAGGACGGACTCGCTTCCGATGGTGCCGTACATCGCGGCGTGCGCGGCGGTGTATCTGGCATTCCTGTGGGGAAGGTTCGAGATAATTGAGTTTTGACAGAGCCGGGCAATATCCGGCAAAAAATAAGAGAAAATGAAAACTTACCTTCTCACAATGGAATATGACGGGACCGCTTTCAGCGGCTGGCAGAAACAGGCCGGGCGCCGGACAGTCGAGGGAACGATAGAAGAGACGCTGAAGGCCGCGCTTGGGACGGAGGTCGAGATATTCGGCACCAGCCGCACGGACGCGGGCGTGCACGCACTTGGGCAGTGCTGCTCATTCACTGCGGACACGGGTATACCGACGGAAAAACTCCCTCTCGTGCTGAACAACTACCTCGCCAAAGGCAAATACGGGACCAGCCCGCGCATTTCCGACATCAGGATCCTTTCGGCCGAGGAAAAAGAACCGGGTTTCAACGCCCGCTTCGACTGCAAAGGCAAGACCTACGAGTACCGCATGGATACGGGCACGCCGAGTGTTTTCCGCAAGAACTACGTGTACTACATAGCGGGCAGCCTCGATATAGCGGCGATGAACAAAGCCTGCAAAGCGATCGTCGGCACGCATGATTTCGCGTCTTTTCAGACTTCCGGAGGCACTCCGCGCAAAACGACGGTCAGGACTGTGACAGAAGCTCGCGTCGATATTCCCGAAGAGTCAGGCTTTGGCGCAGGAGCACCGCTTTTCCCGGGCGGGCAAAACGATAGATGCGCGGTTTTCACTGTGACAGGCGACGGATTCCTGTATAATATGGTGAGGATAATGGTCGGGACGCTCGTGGAAATCGGTCTCGGACAGCGCGAAGCCTCGGAGATGGCCGATATCATAGCCTCCGCTGACCGAATGCGAGCCGGGCACACGGCACCGCCGAACGGGCTGTACCTGAAAAAGATTTACTTTTAAAAATTGACGGATCCTGAGGTTGGTTTTATAATAATAATAACTTCTCCCTCAGGCCTCTGACGTTCAATGAGCGTTATTGCACACTTGGGGGCGTTTTTTATTATTTAGGAGTTCATGTGAAAGAATTTAAAACCATTCATGAGCAAATTGAAATATTGAAAAGCAGAGGGCTGCTAATTGAAAACAATCAGGAAACCGAAATTTTTTTATTGAAGAACAATTACTATAGAGTAAGTGGTTATTCATTGACATTAAGAAATAAAGATGTATTTTACCCTGGTTCAACATTTCAAAATATTATAGATATATATGAATTTGACAGAGAACTTCGCCATATTCTTATGCGGTATCTCGATATTATAGAGATTACTTTTAAATCCATATATGCTTATGAATCTGCTCGTTTGATTGGACCACTAGGGTATTTGGACAAAAATCATTTTACTGATGAAAAAGTTTATGATGTCACCATTAAGAAGATA
>JBMNVD010000006.1:0-61147 GCA_050946615.1 Eubacterium sp. | reverse complement strand
GGATTCATTGGCGTCGAAATGGCGGAGAACTTGTCTGAACTGGGCATAAAAACGACGATAGTCCAGCGCAGCGGGCAGCTCCTGAAAAATCTCGACTACGACATGGCTTCCATAGTTCATACAAAACTTCGCTCACATGGAGTCACTTTGAAACTTAACACGCATATAAAGCGTTTTGATGATATAGAAAACGGCGTGCGCGTCTCGTTCGAGGAATGTTCCCCGATGGACGTGAGCATGGTCGTCCTGGCCATCGGTGTGACACCCGAGAACGCGCTTGCAAAGAGCGCGGGGCTTGAGACCGGCTTGAAAGGCGCTATCGTCACCAACGACAGGATGCAGACTTCGGTCCCGGATATATACGCTGTCGGCGACGCCGTACAGGTGAAACATTCTGTTTCCGGCAAAAATACGGTAATACCGCTGGCGGGACCGGCGAACAAACAGGGCAGGATAGCGGCCGACAACATCTGCGGCCTTGACAGCAGATATAAAGGGTCGATTGGTTCGTTTGTCGTAAAGATTTTCGATTTGACGGCGGCGGGCACCGGTCTCACGGAAAAAGCTGCTCGCGAAGCGGGGTACGACTTAGAACGCGTTGTTCTTTCTCCGTCGTCGCACGCGGGATATTACCCCGGCGCGAGCATTCTGACTCTGAAAGTCATCTTTGAGAAGAAAACGCTTAAGATACTCGGCGCTCAGGCGATCGGCAAAGAGGGAGCCGATAAGCGCATAGATGTTCTGGCTGCGGCTGTCGCGGCAGGGATGAGGGCAGACGAACTGAAAGACCTCGATCTCGCATACGCTCCGCCTTACTCATCGGCGAAAGACCCGGTCAATATGGCCGGTTACATGATAGAGAACATTGCGGCCGGGAGGGTCAGACAGTTCCACTGGGACGAGGTGGACGGCCTGCCGCGCGACGGCAGCGTGACGCTCCTGGACGTCAGGACACCGTGGGAATACGAGCACGGCCACGCGGACGGTTTTATCAACATACCGGTTGACGACCTCAGAAGCCGCATCGGGGAGATCGATAAGGCAAAGCCCGCGTACATCATGTGCATGAGCGGTCTGAGGAGTTATGTCGCGTGCAGGATGCTTTCGCAGCTCGGATTCGAATCTTATAACTTCTCCGGCGGATACAGGTTCTACTCGAGCGTTACGCGCGAAAAGGCAATGGCCGAGCAGACGTATCCGTGCGGTATGGATAAATAATGACAGAGCAAAGACAGGTGATATTTTGGCATCGGATCTCATCTATCTTTACAGAGGAAAACAGGAAAAAACAGACGACGGTTCGATATTGGTCCGGCGGGCGGTGAAGGATTACTGTGAGGTCCGAGGCTGCCCTCCGGATCTTGCGCGTTCCGCGGAGACCGCCAAGATAGTGCGAGGCCCTTTCGGCAAACCGTATTTTGACGGCGTGCCGATATATTTTTCGGTATCGCACACGGACGGCCTCTGGGCCTGCGCGTTCTCGGAATCTGAAGTCGGCCTGGATGTTCAGTTCATGCGCCAAAAGGTATATGACGGCGTCAGGCGCAGATTCTACACAGAGAACGAAAGTGACTATGTTGACCGATACGGCCTTGAGGGTTTCTACGATGTCTGGGTGCGCAGAGAGGCGTTCGGCAAAATGACCGGAAGGGGTATTATCTCTGAGATGCCGGACATGGCGGGCACCGACGGCAAAAGCGTCGGCGGACCCGGCGTTCTGCTGAGGCGCACGGCCGTGTATGAAGGGAAAAGTTATAATATCCGCAGTTTTTTCGCGGGCGAAGAGTACCGCGGAGCGATATGTTCTTTAAGCGATGAACAGGAAGTAAAGGTCCTGCCGTGAAAGTTAAAAACGTCAAAGAAAAAAATATCTACGATTACGCCGCGCGAAAGCTGACCGCGGGCAGGCGCACGTGCGCCGAACTCGTAAACTGGCTCGTTTCGCAGGGCTTCGAAAGGGAGGAATCCGAAAACGTCACGGAGGAATTTCGAAATCTGGGATATCTCGACGACGAGAACTACGCCGCCGACTATTTCAGATACGGAGCGGGCAAGGGCTGGTCGAACAAAAGGATACAGCGCCAACTTGCGCTTAAAGGCGTGAGCGGCGAAGATATCTCAGCGGGATTAGAGCGCTACGTCAGCGGCAAAGCGCCATCTGTCTCAGAAGAGCGAAAGACGGACTCCGAAGAGCGAAAGACGGACTCCGAGGAGCGAAAGACAGACGCGGAAGAACAAATAACTGACGCAGAGGAGCAAAAGATAGACGCCGAGGAGCGGATGGCATCCGATGAATATGAGCGAGCGCTTTCAGTCGCGCGCAAGATGACATCGGCATCAGACCTTGATAACGGCAGGCTCCCGGAAAAGATAAAGGCGCGCGTCGCAAGGCGGCTGGCCGGATACGGCTATGGCACTTCCGTGATTTACGACACCGTCAGGAAGATAGAGAACGAATTGTCGGAAAGGCAGGACGACTGAGCAGGACAGGCAAAAGGACTTGGCCGAGACTGGCAGTACGACTGAGCCGAGACTGGCGTGACGGCTGAGCAGGGAAGATAAAGAAGATAAAGAGGTGCGGCGCATGGACGATAGAAAAATCGAAGATGAGAAATACTCGGCAGACATGAAGGAACAGATGCGCGAGGCCGCGAGGCCGTCATTCGGCGCGGTGTTTTTCAGGATATACGACAGAAAAATCGCTTCGGGCGAGATAACTTTCAAGTCGCTCGGCATGGACAAGAATGACTTCACCATGCTGTGCACGGTCAGAGGTTTTGTTCCCGCCGACGAAGTTATCGAGCATCTTTGTGAGACCATGAAACTGAGCAGCGAGGAGCGCGAACTCTTCATGAGTTACAGAAAGCGATAGCAAAACCCGCCAAACGTTGAAATAATAATGATTTCAAGACTTACGCGCGGAGGATCGCCCGCTGCATCATGGCGGCGCGCCAACCGCGTTTTTATTTGCTCTCTTTGTGGTATAATTAGCCATGTACGGCTTATTTGTCACAACATCCGCTGAGGGTGGCCGGAAATGCTGTTCGGCGGTCTGCCGGACAGTAAAATTTTGCCTTTCCCGATGCGAATCGAAATAAACGAAAATTTTGAAAGGACTGATCTAAATGGTAAAAGTTGATATCTTCTCCGGATTTCTCGGAGCCGGCAAAACGACACTGATCAAAAAACTGATCGCGGAAGCGTATAAGGGCGAGAAGATCGTCCTCATCGAAAACGAATTCGGCGATATCGGAGTCGACGGGCAGTTCCTTAAAGAATCCGGCGTCCAGATCAACGAAATGAACTCGGGGTGCATCTGCTGCAGCCTCGTCGGAGATTTCCGCACGGCACTCAATCAGGTCGTAGAGCAGTTCCATCCTGACAGGATAATCATAGAGCCTTCCGGAGTAGGTAAACTCTCGGATATCATCAAAGCAGTCGAAAGCGCAGATAACGACGAACTTGAACTGAACAGTTTCACCACCGTCGTCGACGCTAAGAAGTGCAAGATGTATATGAAGAACTTCGGAGAATTCTTCAACAACCAGGTCGAAAACGCGGGGACCATCGTTTTGAGCCACGTGAACGGACTTTCTCAGGAGAAACTCGACGAGTGTGTCGCACTCCTGCGCGGACATAACGCCGACGCGGAGATAATCACGACAGACTGGGACGAACTGAGCGGTGACCAGTTCACCGACGCTATGGAAAAAGAGTCGGGCATCGCCAAAGAACTCGAACGCCTCGCCGCCGAGATGTTAGAAGAAGGCGACGAAGAAGAGGAAGAAGAAGAAGACGACGATGATGACCACGACCATGAGCATCATCATGACGACGACCACGACGAAGACCATGAACATGACCATGAACATCATCACCACCATCATCATCACCATCATCACCCGGGCGAGCACGACGCAGATGAAGTATTCCAGAGCGTAGGTCTGGAGACGAGCCACAAGTATTCCAAGAATGAAATCGAGCAGATACTTGAGTCTCTTCAGGACTCCGGCAGGTTCGGAGACGTGCTCCGCGCAAAGGGCGTCGTGGAAGACTCCGACGGCAGATGGATCGAGTTCGACTACGTGCCGGGCGAACCTGACGTGAGAGACGGTTCCGCCGCCACAACGGGCATGATATGTGTCATAGGCTCCGGCATCGAGGAAGATAACGTAAAGGAAGCCTTCGGACTGAAATAGCGGGAGACGCCAGATGGATCAGATCGAAATACCTGTATATCTATTCACGGGATTCCTCGAAAGCGGAAAGACATCGTTCATACAGGACGCGCTCGAAGGCAGCGACTTCAACTCCGGAGAGCGCACCGTCCTGCTGCTCTGCGAAGAAGGAGAGGAAGAGTATAAGCCTGAGAGATTTTTCGGCAAAAACGTGTTTATCGAGACGATAGACAGCACAGACGACCTGCGCCCCGACAACCTAGAAGCCGTCGTACACCTGCACCACGCCGAGCGCGTCATAATCGAATACAACGGCATGTGGATGCTTCAGGATCTTTTCAACGCCATGCCTCGCGACTGGGTCATCTATCAGGAAGTCACCATGGCCGACGCTAGCACGTTTTTGATGTATAACCAGAATATGCGCCAGCTCGTCTACGATAAGCTGAAAACGGCCGAAATGGTCATATTCAACCGCTGCGAGCACGGGTTCGATAAAATGGCGTTCCATAAGATAGTCCGCGTCGCGAACCGCAAGAGCCAGATAATATACGAGTACGGCCCGGACGATGCAGAGCCGGACACCTTCGTCGACCCGCTTCCTTTCGACATAAACGCCAGCGAGATCACGATAAAAGACGACGAGTACGCCGAGTGGTACCGCGACATCAACGAAGAATACAAGAAATATGACGGCAAGACCATCAAAGTCAAAGGCCGCTGCGCCCTGGGCGGAGGCCTGCCTGACGATAATTTCGTATTCGGCCGCCACGTGATGACGTGCTGCGTGCAGGACATCCAGTTCGCGGGGCTTCTCTGCGTCTGGAAAGACGCGGGCAGACTCACCCACGGCGGATGGGTGAACATCAAAGCCGACGTAAAAGTCGAATATTCAAAAGTCTATGGCGAGGAAGGCCCTGTGCTGTATTGCAGTCAAGTAACAGAGTGCGAACCGGCCGACCCTGAAGTAGCAACGTTCTGAAGCATTTTGCCGAACGCCGGGGCAGGCTTTGGCTATGAGCCATTAAACTGCTGTGAGGAGGATAACTTTTGAGTACCTACAAAGAACATTACACACTTTCATCTCATTCAGTCGACCCTAACGACAACGTCTGGCCTTCTATAGTCGCCAGACTCATGGTCGAGACGGGAAATCATCAGATGCGCGACAGAAAGCCGACATACGACGAACTTTTCGCGGAAGGCAAGAGTTATATACTTATCCGCATCTCCATCCAGATGACAGGTTCGCTGACAAAATACGAACACGCGGATGTCGAGACGTGGACGTGCCCGAGCAAAGCCGCGACATTCATCCGCTGCTTCCGAATCACTGTAAACGGTGAAGAACGGGCAAGAGCCTATTCCGAATGGGCAGTCACGAATTTGAAAACAGACACGCTCATGAAGGTATCCGAGGTGGACATCTCAAACTACGAACACGATGAGACGCTTGATATGAAAGTCCCCGTCCATTTCAGGCTGCCAAAGGACATCGAATGGGAAGAATGCGAGCCGCACGTCGTAGCGTACAGCATGGTCGACAAGAACATGCACATGAACAACACGTACTACGAGAACATGATCTGGGACAGATATCCCGATGCTCAGGATAAAGTGATGACATCGTTCTCTATCAGGTTCAGGGCAGAGGGACATCTCGGCAAAACGATCCGCGTCTACAGGTCGAAACTCGAAAAGCCGATAGACGACGGATGCGGAGCGGAAGAGAGCTATTACTTCCACACTATGGCCGGCGAACGCACAAACACCGAAGTCCTCATCAGCGCCAAAAAAATACGCTGAGGACATTTTCCGAATAGTTCACCGCGACAGATACGCGAAACAGAAAAATACGCAAAGCAGACAATTAAGCAAAGCAGATAAATAAACAAAGCAGATAAATAAACAAAGCAGACAGATAAACAAAGCAGGCCGCAATGAAAGACAATCAGGACATGCGCAGCAGCGCAGCAAAATGCACTTTTTTATTTACGCACGATATGCATTCGCATATCGAGAAATTTCCTGAGATAAAATCCATATACGACAGCGAAAAATCTAAACTCCCGCAGACATTTTTGATCGATGCGGGAGATTTTTCGATTGGGACGCCGTACCAGACTATCTTTTCCACCGATGCGGCCGAACTCAGGATGATGGGGAGCGTCGGCTGGGACGTCACTACGATAGGCAACCACGAGTTCGACTATCACTCTATAGGAGCCTCCAGAATGTTCGAAGCGGCGGTATCTTCAGGCGATAAACTTCCCGAACTCGTCTGCTCCAACATCGATTTCGATGCGACGATAGCAGACCCGGCGACGCGCGAAGACGGATTGAAACTCAGGGAAGCGTTGAAAAAGTACGGCGCGCGCGATCACGTCGTCATCGAGAGGGGCGGCGTCAGAGTCGCGTTTTTCGGTATATTCGGGAAAGAATCGGAATACTTTTCACCGGAATGCGGAACAAAATTCAAAGACAGGATACAGTCCGCGCAGGACATGGTCGATGAGATAAAAGGAAACGAAGACGCCGATATGATAGTCTGCCTGTCGCACAGCGGGACAAACAAACTCGACAGCCGCAAGTCTGAGGATGAGATACTCGCCGAGAGCGTCGAAGGCATCGATCTGATAGTGAGCGGACATACTCACACATATCTGGAACGTCCTATCGTAAAAAACGGTGTCGTGATCGCAAGCTGCGGCCAGTATAACGACTATATCGGCCGCGCGGTCTTTTCGTTTGAAAACGGGCGCCCAAAACTTGAAGAATATTCGCTTATCCCTCTCGACGGGACTCACGGCGCGGACGAGGCTGTCTCGGACAGGGCTGAACAGTTCAAGAAGATCGTCGATGAAAAATATTTTTCGCGATTCGGATACAGCTGGGACACCGTCCTAGCCGAAAACGGCATAGAATTCAAATCGATGGATGAATTCGGGCACAGACAGGGAGAAGATCCGCTCGGCAGTCTGCTCGCCGATTCTCTGATATACGGTACGCGTCTGGCAGAAGGAGACTCATATGAGCCGGTCGCGGTATCGTGCGTCCCTGCGGGTATAGTGCGAGCCTCGTTTGCAAAGGGCAAAGTCACTTGTGCCGACGCGTTCAACGCTTTGTCGATAGGCGCGGGCCCGGACGGTCTGGCGGGATATCCGCTCGTATCCGCTTATCTGACCGGAGAGGAACTCAAACTGGTCGCTGAGATAGACATATCCATTTCGCCTCGGATGCACGAGGTGAACCTATACATGAGCGGACTCAGTTACAAATACAACCCAAACAGGGTACTTCTGAACCGCGCCTATGACATTCGCCTGGAGACCGCTCCCGGTGTCAGGGAGGAAATAGACGATAAAAAGTTATATAGAGTCGTCGGAGATTTCTATACGACGATGATGCTGGGCATGGTCAAGTCACTGTCGCACGGCATACTCTCCATCGTCCCGAAGGATAAGGACGGAAACAAGATAGAGAATTTCGAGGACCATATCATCTACGATAAAGAAGGCCGTGAGATGAAGGCGTGGTACGCCCTCGCCAGATATATCGACTCGTTCAAAGGCGATGAGATCCCCGATTATTACGGAAGCACCGCCGGAAGAAAAGTGGAGGACAATTCCAAGTCCCTGAAGGCGGTCATTAAATCGCCGAATAAATATTTCTTCATCATCACCGGCGGCATACTGGTGACGGGAATGCTCATCGGAGGCATAGGAACACTCGCGGTCATGCACGCCAAAAAACGCCGAAAAAAAAGATGCGATAAGCTCTGAAAATAATCACGATAAGCCTTGAAAATAGGATTCGGCAAGCCTTGAAAAAACGCAATAAGCGTTGATTTGGCGCCGCGCGGATCGTTTCCAGAGCAGTAAAATTTTAGCAAATGTAGTGATAAAAAATCGCCAAGCCACAAAATGTTGTGCTTCGACGATTTTTTTAATGTTTTCGACAAAAAAATTTTAGGAAAAAGTGGCGGGATGAGTTTCGATTGTGGATGAGTTTCGTTGAAAGGTGGTGATAAGTGGTGTATAATGGCGGTACGAATCGTGAAAAAGTATCTTTCGAAAGAGGTGCACGCCTGTGTTCATGGGGACTTATTACAACTCAATAGACTCCAAAAACCGCATGATCGTGCCGTCTAAGCATCGCGACCATCTCGGCGGCAGATGCATTCTGACGAAGGGACTCGACACGTGCCTCTACATCTACACGACAGAGGACTGGGAACGCCAGATGGAAAAGATAGCCGAACTTCCGGAATCGGATCCTGATGTGAGGGCTTTCATCAGACACTTCTGCGCCAACGCGGCCGAGTGTGAATTCGACAGCCAGGGCAGGATAGTCATCCCGGCGGAACTCAAGTCCTACGCTAAGATAAGCAAAGAACTCGTGACGATGGGGGCGATGAAGAAGATAGAAGTCTGGGCCAGAGAAGTCTGGGAGTCACCTGAGAACGATAAGAGGATGGAGACCGAAGACTTCAGCGCAGCCTTAGAGAAATACAACTTCTGATATGGATTTTTCGCACGTACCCGTCCTTCTCGGCGAATGCATCGAAAATCTGGCGATACGCGAGGACGGAACATACGCCGACGGAACGCTCGGGGGAGGAGGTCACTCAGAAGAAATTTGCAAGAGGCTCTCGCCAAAGGGAACTCTTATCGGCATCGACAAAGACGAAGACGCGCTCGCAGCAGCGGAGCAGAGGCTAAGGGGATATGCCTGCAGAAAGATCTTCGTCCACTCCGATTACGCCGATATCAGGCAGATTTTGGCGGAGCTGAGCATAAACGGGCTCGACGGTGCGCTGCTCGACTTGGGAGTTTCTTCGTTCCAGCTGGACAATCCCGAAAGGGGATTCTCTTACATGCACGATGCGCCTCTGGACATGAGAATGGATCAGAGCGACGCGCTGACTGCGCGGAAAGTAGTAAACGAGTACAGCGAGAAGGAACTGGCGAGGATAATACGGGAGTACGGCGAGGAGCGCTGGGCTTCCAGAATAGCGCACTTCATATCTGAAGCGCGCAGAAAAAAAGAAATCGATACGACGGGAGAACTCGTCGAAATCATAAAAGCCGCGGTCCCGGCCTCAGCCAGACGCGAGGGCCCGCACCCTGCAAAGAGGACGTTCCAAGCCATCAGGATCGAAGTGAATGGCGAACTGGACAGTCTCTCCGAAGCGCTCGGCGACTTTATCGATGTTCTGAACCCGGGCGGAAGACTGTGCGTCATTTCGTTCCACTCTCTGGAAGACAGGATAGTGAAAAGGGCGTATCAGGAAGCAGAAAAACCGGACGGCGAATTGCCGAAAGGCCTGCCCGTAAAGGGAACCGGGACGCCGGGCAAAATCAAAAGAATAACGAAAAAGCCGATTCTTCCATCTGAAGAAGAAGAGGAAACAAATCCGCGGGCCAGGAGCGCGAAACTGAGAGTCTGCGAGAAACTTTGACAAGCGTCTGCGGCCGGACAGAAACGGGGCCGGACGGAAACTGAAACGGGAAGAGAAAGAAATGAGAATGAAAGCCGAAAAGAAAGCACTCATATCGATCGTTTTGATAGGAATCATCTGCGTGTTCATCGTCGTGCTTTCCGCATACGCGGCGGAACTGCGCGTAGGGAACAATGAGATCGAAAAGAGCAATCAAGTCCTCAAAAATGAAATAGATACGCTGGACGTTCAGATCAAATCAGCGACAAGCAGCGACTATATCCAGTCAGAAGCGTCGTCCAAACTCGGCATGACATTCCCGGACAACGGTGAATGCATTTTCCTTTCACAGACAGCCGATCCGCTCGGCGATCTTGCCATGCTCATTAAAGATAACGCATACAATTGATCTGAATAAGAGCGAGCGTCAATTTGCATAACCACGGCCGACAACTAAAGAGAATGAAGTTGCCGGCTTTTTCATAACGGACAGACCGCTTAAAGCGGTAATAAACGGAGTATTGGGAACGAAAGATGAAGAAAAGGCCGGTAAGCGTCAAATCACAAAGGAGAATATTGTTTATATTCGCGGCGCTCGTGATTTTGTTGACGGCCCTTCTGTTTCGCGTAGCATGGATACAGATCGTAAAGGGTGAAGAATACTCTGATATGGCCAAAGACCAGCAGAAGAGCGATATCCCCATCGAAGCAGAACGCGGCTCTATCTACGACAGAAACGGGCAGGAACTGGCGACAAGCATCACCTGTTATACTTTATGGGTGCGCCCGTCAGAGATACGAACATACTATAAAGAAGACAAACGCTCCGAGATAGCCAGCGAGCTGGCTTTGATACTCGACATGGACGCCGCCGAGATAACCGAAAAGTTCGAATCGGAAGAAGTCCTCCTTAAGATCAAAAAATATCTCGATAAGGATACCGCCGACAAAGTCAGAGCTCTTGAGATATCCGGACTCGAACTGTCGGAAGACACCAAGCGCTATTATCCTCTCGGACAATTTGCAGCGACCATTCTCGGCTCGGTAGATGACGACGGAAATGGACGCACCGGTCTGGAACTGCAGTACGACGAATACCTGAGCGGCGTCGCCGGAAGAGCGGTCATGGATACCGATGCCAGCGGAAATAAGCTCGCCTTCGGAGAATCAACTGTTTATGAGGCGGAAAACGGACTGAATGTCGTCCTCACGATAGACGAGTATCTCCAGACGATGCTGGAAAAATCTCTGACAAAAGGACTGGAAGATACAGAAGCAAAATATGTCGGAGGCATCGCTTACGACCCTAATACGGGAGAGATACTCGCGATGGCCGTCGAACCTTCATACGACCCTAATGATCCTTTGGAGCCTGTTGACGAGAAAGAGCGCGAGGCCTTCAATGCCATGACAGACGAGGAACAGGGCGAATATCTCTCGCAGATGTGGCGCAATCCTCTCATCAGCGACGTATACGAACCGGGATCTACGTTAAAATTGATAACGACATCGGCTGCGCTCGAGGAAGGCATCATAACCCCGGAAACCACTTTCGAGTGTAAAGGTTATTATACTGTCGGCGGAATTAATATTTACGACTTCGCTCATGCCGTCCACGGGACCGAGACGACAGTCTCTGCCGTGGGAAACTCATGCAACCCGTTCCATATGTGGGTGGCGTCTCAGATGGGAGTCGACACATATTACAAATACCTCGACTTGTATGGTCTCAGAGACATAACGGGGGTGGATTATCCGGGAGAAGCATCACCTGTCGTGATAGACAAAGAAGACGTCGGCCCGGTCGAACTCGCGTCTATGGGATTCGGCCAGAGCCTCGCAATAACGCCGATAAGACTCATATCGGCTGAAGCTGCCATCGCAAATGACGGAGTCATAATGCAGCCTCATTTCCTCAAAGCTCTCACCGATGAGGACGGAAACGTTGTCGCCGAGTACGAGCCGCAGGAGGTCAGGAAAGTCATTTCCGAAGAGACTGCCTCCGAGATGCTTGACATCATGTATCAGCAGGTCGAATCTTACGCCGGGACCGGGATGAAGATCGAAGGATACAAGATCGGAGGCAAGACCGGCTCCGGTGACCAGACGGAAAACGGGCAGTACACGGATAGAACAACTACCTCGTATATATGTGTCGCGCCGATAGACGATCCTAAGATCGTCGTCCTGATAGTATGCAACTCGATCGTAGGGAAAACGGCTACATCTACGGCGATCCCTATCGCGAGAGACTACATGCAGTCGATCTTATCATACCTTGAGATCTCGCCTACCGAGGAATCGAACGAACTCTCTGAAGGGTACGCATACGTTCCCGATGTCACAGGCATGACATACAGCGAAGCCGCAGCCGAACTGGAATCGTACGGCTTGAGCTGCGAACTCATCCCGGCTTTGACTGATGAGGAGTCGAAGGACACGAACCTCGTGATAACGGTCGTGGATCAGTACCCGAAGGCGGGAAGCAAAATAAAGAAAGATGAAAAAGTTTACCTGTACCGCGAGTAGAACTTTCAGACTCCGGGACACAGGCTGCTTCGAAAAAGGCTGTTTACCATGGAAAAACTGAACTCTGAAGAAATAGCAAAAGCTGCCGGAGGCAGAGTGATACGCGGGAGCGGAAAACTGTCCACTACTGATGTCACATTCAATTCGGGAACTGCGACCCCGGGCTGTGTATTTTTCGCCTTCAAGGGCCAAAAAACAGACGGGCACAAATTCCTGAAAGACGCTTATGACAACGGCGCCAGGATATTCGTCGTATCGGACGAAAAGGCGGCGGAAGTTCTGCCGGACGGCGTCGACGTGATAGCGGCAGACGATACACTCTATGCTTTTCAGGAACTCGCGAAACATTACATCTCGCATTTTCATATGAAAAAGATAGCCGTGACAGGCAGTGTCGGCAAAACGACGACCCGCGACATGATCTATTCCGTCCTGTCGCGCAAATACAGGACGGGAACGTGCAAGGCCAACATGAACAGCGAGACGGGAATGCCGCTTATGCTTCTCAGTTTCACGAGCGACATGGAAGCAGCAGTCATAGAAATGGGCATGGACGCCCCGGGACAGATAAGGCGCCTTGCCGAGATAGCGGAGCCGGATATCGCCGTAATTACTAAGATAGGCATTTCGCATATCGAAAGGCTGGGCTCCAGAGAAAATATCTTCAAGGCAAAGATGGAGATAGCAGAGCGGCTCGGAAAGGACTCGGTCCTTGTCATCAACAGCGATGACGATATGCTCAGCACCATCGACGAATCAAAAGTCCCTTACCGGATCGTCCGCGCGGGGACGGGCAAAGACGCGGAGTACAGAGTTTCCGAGATAGAAGATCTCGGCGACAAAGGCGTCAGGTTCAACCTCACTACCGAAGCGGGAACGATGCCGATAAGGCTTTCGATACCGGGAGCGCATAACGCGATAAACGCCGCGTTGGCGGCAGCGGTTTGCGTAGAGGCCGGAGTCAGCGTCACGGATATCCCGGCCGGTCTTGCGGCGGCTGAAGTGACGGGGAACAGGCTCAGGATAGACACAAGCGGCAGAGTAAAGATCATAGACGATTCATATAACGCTGCTCCGGAGTCGATGATGTCCGCGATAAACACGCTGATGAAATCCGAAGGGAAACGCAAAGTCGCTGTTTTGGGCGGCATGAACGAACTCGGATGCGAAAGTGAAAAATTCCACAGGGAAGTCGGTGAGTACGCCGCGAAAGCGGGAGTCTCGCTGCTTATAACCATAGGCGAAAAAGGCAAACAGATCTCAAATGGCGCGCTCGATTTCAAAGGCGGTAAAACGCGCACGGTGAACTTCGACACAAAAGAGGATGTCTATCCTCATATCCGCGAATATCTCAATGACGGTGACACGGTCTTAGTGAAAGCTTCGCGCACGATCGAGCTGGAGAAACTCGCTGCCGAGATAGAGAAGGAGTTCAAATGGACACGCTGAACATGATAATCTTGATGGTTGCCGGATTTGTCATTTCGGCTCTGCTGACCGGTATCGAACTGCCTTTTTTAAGGAAACATCAGCTCAGACAGTATATAAGGGAAGAAGGCCCGGAATCTCATCAGAAAAAATCGGGAACGCCTACGATGGGCGGAGTCGCGATGGTCATTTCCATCATCATCGTCGCGCTTTTCAGCAGCACGTCGAGCGAAATGATAATTATGATCGTGATGATGGTGCTCTTCTCTGCCATAGGTTTTATTGACGATTTCATCAAGATAGCGGAAAAGCATAACACAGGGCTGCTGCCTTGGCAGAAAATAGTGCTCCAAGTGCTCTTTGCCGTGATACTCGCCATATATGTTTCGAAAACTCACGAGCTGGGGACGATGGTGTATCTGCCTATCCCGGGCAAATACGTCGACTTCGGATGGCTGTACGTCCCGTTTGTCGCGTTCGTGCTCGTCGCCATGGCGAACAGCGTGAACCTCACCGACGGCCTCGACGGGCTGTGCGGAGGCGTTTCGGCGATAGTAGCGGCGTTCTTCGCTGTCCTCGGCATGAGCCTTAGGGAAGCGGTTCCCGGTTCATTTGCGGCGATTGTATGCGGCGTCTGCGTGGGATTTCTTTTGTTCAACCACTATCCCGCAAAGATATTCATGGGAGACACCGGTTCCATGGCGCTTGGCGGCGCGATAGGCGCGTGCGCGATAATGATGAAAATGGAATTCATGCTGGTCATCGCAGGGTTTATATACGTGATTGAAGCGCTGTCTGTGATAATTCAGGTCTTGGTATTCAAGAAAACCGGCAGGCGCGTGTTCAGAATGACTCCGATACATCATCATTTCGAACTGGGCGGAATGAAGGAAACACAGGTGGTGCTGATGTTCTACGGAATATCGGTCGCCTGCTGCATTCTGGCTTACGCGATATACGCGATCGGCATCAAATAAAATTTCGCGGGAGAGAACTCCTTATCAGAAAAGGAGGATAAAATATGGATAGCGGAAAAGAACTGAAATACAGACGCGGGGAGAAGGATCTGCGCGGCGTCAAAGTGCTCGTCGTCGGACTCGGACGTTCAGGCGCGGCGGCATCAAAAGTGCTGTGCGATCTGGGAGCATCGGTCACGGTACAGGATGCAAAGCGCGAGGATGAATTTGATCCGAACTATCTGACGTTCATAAAGGAAAGCGGCATAAAGTGTGTGCTCGGCGAAAAGCCTGCCGACGTAAAGTCTTTTGACATGATAGTGCTCAGTCCGGGAGTCAGCCCGGAAGTCGATTTTGTCGCAGAGGCGGCAGAGAACGGCGCGGAAGTCATAGGCGAACTCGAACTGGCATACAGGCTCTGCGAAGGTAAATTTGTCGCTATCACGGGAACGAACGGCAAAACAACGACTACGACTCTGACTGGAGAGATATTCAAGGCAGCCGGCCGAAAGACTCACGTCGTCGGAAACATCGGAACGGCGGTAATTTCGGAAGTCGAAGGCTCATGCAGGGACGACTGGTATGTCACCGAAGCGAGCAGTTTTCAACTCGAGACGACTAAGTATTTCCATCCCGTCGTATCGGCCATACTGAACATCACTCCGGATCATCTGAACAGGCATCACACGATGGAGGCGTATGCGGCCGCAAAAGGGAGGATCTTCGCGAATCAGACAGAGAGCGATTTCTTAGTGGTCAACAAAGACAGCAAAGAGGCGTTCGAACTCAGCTCCCGCGCCGAATGCAAGGTGGTTCCTTTCAGCCGCAAAGAAACTCTCGGATCCGGAGCATGCCTCGAGGGAGGAAGGATAATTATCCGCGATAAAGGTCAGACATACGATATATGCGGGACGGATGAGCTCAAGATAATCGGCGATCACAACGTCGAGAATGTTCTCGCCGCCGCGGCGGTATCGTATTTCTCAGGCATAGATCCGAAGACCATAGGCGACGCCGTCAGGAGTTTCGGCGGTGTTGCCCACAGGATCGAATACTGCGGTATGATAGACGGAGTCAAGTATTATAATGATTCTAAGGGAACAAACATCGACGCTGCCGTTACGGCGCTCAGGGCCATCAAAAAAGATATCATACTCATCGCCGGGGGCGACGCAAAAGGTCAGGTCTTTGACGATTTTATCGATCAGTTCGACGGAAGCGTAAAGAGGATGATCATCTTCGGGCGCGACGGACATCTTATCGCGGAGGCGGCCGACAGGAACGGCTTCAGCGCCTACGAATACTGCAAGGACCTCGACGAGTGCGTCAAACGCGCCGCCGAGATCGCGGAACCGGGAGACACGGTCCTGCTCTCGCCTGCATGTGCCAGCTGGGACATGTACGATAATTACGAGCAGCGTGGCGACCACTTTAAGAGCATCGTAAAAAGCATGAATGTATAGGATATTGCAGGCTGAAACGCACAGCCTGCCGGATGAAATCAGACGATATGACTTCTAAAACTGCAAGCGGCACTGCCGCTCAGACAACTGAAAAAAGAACTGCCGGCCGCGCCGATTTCATTTTGATAATATTGGTCGCGGTACTTGCAATGACAGGCGTCGTCATGGTTTTCAGCGCGAGTTATTACTATTCGATAAACAGGACAGGATCGCCTTACGACTACCTGAAAAAACAGGCATTTTTTGCGGGGAGCGGCTTTGTCATGATGATGCTGTTCTCGCGCATAGACTACCATGTCGCAAAGAAATGGGCAAAACCTCTCGCTGTTCTGGAAATCATCCTTCTCCTCGCGATTTTTACGCCGCTCGGAGAGGAGAGAAACGGTGCAAAGCGCTGGCTCAATTTCGGGATAACCATAATGCCGGGCGAACTTGCCAAGCCTGCGGTGATACTGCTGCTGTCGGCTTATTTCTCAGAGAATATGAAGCGGGCAAAGAAATTCAAGACACTGCTGCCCGCTGCGTTATATGTTTTGTTATGCTGTGTTCTCATAGTGGCGCAGCCTAATCTCTCGACGGCCATTACCGTAGCCCTGATAGGTATCGGTATCGCTTTTGCCGCCGGGATGCATCCGGGATATATCGCGGGTATCGCCGGTATCGGTGTGCTGGGATTCATATATCTCGCAAAATATTCGGATGAATACATGCACGACAGGATAGTATCTTTCATGGATCCTTTCGCGCAGGCTCAAGGGAACGGCTTTCAGGTCGTACAGTCGCTTCTGGCGCTCGGGACGGGCGGAGTCACCGGCCTCGGACTGGGAAAGAGCATACAGAAAAACCTGTACCTGCCTGAACCGCAGAATGACTTTATTTTATCTATCATCGGCGAGGAACTCGGATTCATCGGCATCGCGCTGATCTTGATACTGTTTGCCCTGCTGATATTCAGGCTCTGCTATATATCTTTCCGAGCGGAAGATAATTTCGGTATGCTGCTCACGGCGGGAATCGCCATGATGGTCGGATTCCAAGTCGTGCTCAACGTCGCTGTCGTCACATCTTCGATGCCTCCTACCGGGATCGCACTGCCTTTCATCAGTTACGGCGGGAACTCCACATGGATATTTATGATACTTACGGGCATCGCACTGAACGTTTCGCGCCATCCGCGTGATGTCTACCGACGCGAGGAACTGAAGGAAAAGATAGAGAAATACGAACGGGAGAACGGAATCGAAAGGCGCAGGAGCAAAGCGAGGACAGACGCATGAAAGTCATCATGACGGGCGGAGGAACGGGAGGCCATCTGTACCCGGCGCTTGCGGTAGCGGAAGAGATCCGCAGACGGCGCCCCGATGCGCAGATACTTTTCCTCGGAACTGAATCCAACATAGAAGTAAAAGTCGTACCCGAGAACGGATACGATTTTCGTGCTATTCCTGCAAGCTCTTTTAACCGATACAAAAGCATTCTCAAAATGATCGGCGAGTTCTTTAAAGCGTCGAAGGGAACGCTTAAAGGCATCATGGCGTCCCGCAGGATAATAGGCGAGTTCGGGCCGGATTTCGTCGTCGGAACGGGCGGTTTTGTCAGCGTCCCGGTAATCATCGCCGCGTGCGGAAGAAAAGTTCCCTGCTATATCCACGAACAAAATGCGTACCCGGGGCTCGGAAACAAGATAACCGGCAAACGGTGCAGAAAGATATTCCTCGGATTTGACGAGGCGCGCGAAAAATTCGACGAACCGTCGAAGTGCGTTTATACCGGCAATCCGGTGCGCGCGGCTTTCATCGGGAAGGATAAGAAAGCGGCACGCGAAAAACTCGGGATATCCGGTGACGACTTCGTCGTATTCGCGTTCGGCGGGAGCCTCGGAGCGGAGACCATCAACGAGATCGCAGTCGAGTATGCCTTCAGCACGGCCGGAAAAGACGGAATGACGCTGCTCTTTTCGACGGGCGAGAGATTCTACGACGAAACCGTAAAAAAAATTTCGGCGAAACTCGGCGAGGTGCCTGCAAACACCAGAGTTTTTCCGTATGTGAAAGACATGCCCGATTTTCTTGCGGCATCTGATCTGGCGATATGCAGGGCGGGGGCTTTGTCGCTGGCGGAAATCACTTCGTGCGGCACGCCTTCCGTTTTGATACCGTACCCGCTGGCAGCATACGACCATCAGTATTACAACGCCAAAACCGTTGCCGATGCGGGCGGGGCTCTGCTTTTCAGGGACGGTGAAAAAACACCAAAAGAGATATGCGGCATCGTCGAGAAATTGGCGAATGATGATGAGAAAATGAAGGAAATGTCCGAGAAAGCGAAGTCTGTCGCGCCTGTCGATGCGGCAGGCAAGATCGTGGATGCGATTTTCGGCGATCTCGGGATAGAGGATAAATAACTACCGATCATGAAATTGTCCAGAAAGACCGGAAAAATCGAATCAAGCAGGGCTGACGCGGAAAACAGAGTCCGTCCGGCGGCGGAAACGGAGCCGTCGTACGAGGGTATCGAATTCAAGGAAGTCGACCGCGTGCGGAAGGTCCATAAGAAGAAGCATTATCTGCTGCGATTTTTGATCGCGTGCGCTGTCATCGCTGCGGTAATTTTGTTCCTGCGCTCGAATTATTTTGCCGTCGATACGTACAAAGTCGAAGGCAACCACTATTACACCGACGAAGAAGTCCTCAATATAGCGCAGGCTCCTACGGGGAACAACATTCTGTTCGATCTTCAGGCGAGCGAAATTAAAAAACGCCTGTCAAAAGATCCGTATTTTGCCAGTGTGGAAATCAAGCGCAAACTGCCGCGCACCGTCGTGATAACGGTCGAGGAGCGCGTGCAGACGGCGGCTTTTCTGTACGGCGACAGTTACGTCGTCATCGACAACACCGGGCTGGTCCTCAGGAAGAGCGACAAGATGCCGGAACTCCCGATACTGGACGGACTTACCATTACGAAAATGAATGTCGGCGAACAGCTTGAAGTGGAGGAAAGCAGCGCTCTTACGACAACGCTGCAGATGCTCGAAGCCATGCAGGAGGGCGACATATATTTCAAGCGGATCACGATGGGCGAAGTCATCATCAGGTGCTATATTTATGACACCTTGATAGTTAAGGGCTCGCCTGCCGAGATAACCGAGGCCATCAAAAACGAAGATCTCCAGAAGGTAGTGACCGATCTGTTCAGCAAAGGCATAACGCGCGGCACTATCAAGATGGGCGGGACCGATTATATTTCCTTCTCGCCGGAGATAGACGGGTGAATATTTTTCTCTCTTTTCAAACCGCCGATATCTTCCGCATCCGACGCGGAAAAGCCCCAAAAAAAAGTGCAAAAAGCACAACAGTATGATAATATATTTGTATATTTGCAGGTAGGAGGAAACAACATGCTTGGATTCGATTCCGTAAACGATAATTCCGCCGTCATTAAAGTAATAGGCGTGGGCGGCGGAGGCTGCAACGCTGTAAACCGGATGATCGAAGCCGGATTGAAAAATGTCCAGTTCATTGCGGTAAACACAGACAGGCAGGCTTTGAATAAATGTACCGCAGAAACTAAGATCCAGATAGGTGAAAAACTCACTAAGGGCCTCGGCGCAGGCGGCAACCCGGAGATCGGACAGAGATCCGCCGAAGAGACCATAGACCTCATCTCGGACGTCATCGACGGAGCCGATATGGTCTTTATCACGGCAGGCATGGGCGGAGGCACCGGAACAGGGGCCGCTCCTATCATCGCCAAGACTTCTAAAGATAAAGGCATACTTACTGTAGCGGTCGTGACTAAGCCTTTCACGTTTGAAGGCCGCAAGAGACAGAAACAGGCAGACCTCGGAATTTCCTTCCTCCGCAAATTCGTAGATTCTCTCGTAGTCGTACCTAACGATAAACTTCTGGAGATAAGCGACGAACACACGACGATGGTCGAAGCGTTCCGGCTCGCGGATGACGTGCTGAGACAGGGCGTCCAGGGAATCTCCGACCTGATAAGCGATTACGCTCTGATAAATGTCGACTTTGCCGATGTGAAGTCTGTAATGACAGACAGGGGCATCGCTCACATGGGCGTCGGAACCGGCAAAGGCGAGAACAGAGCGACAGACGCCGTCAACGCGGCTATAAAGAGCCCGCTCCTCGAGACATCCATCGACGGAGCGAGGGCAATTCTCCTGTACGTGTCCGGCGGATACGATCTGGGAATGCTCGAGATCAATAAGATAGCCTCTATGGTCGAGGAGAGCGCCGACGACGATGCGATACTGATATTCGGCGCTGCCGTAGACGAGAAGAAACAAGACGAGATCTCGATAACGGTCATCGCCACCGGATTCGAGGACGGACTCGGCGAAGACGCGGTGGATTACGCCAAGACTGTCATCCCTAAGAAAAAAGAACCGGAGACGATAACAACCGAAAACGGTCTGACGGGGAAGGAAGTGACCCTGAGCGACCTGTTCAGCGAGAGCGAGCAGGAAAACCGCGAGAAATCGCCGGAAGATACACTTTTCGGCATCCCGGATTTCCTGAAGAAATAGGATAGATTTTGTCAGCCGGCTGCAACGCCGGCTTTTTGTGCATATTCGAGGCACCCGATTGAAGACTTTATTGTCGCGAGAAAACCGAGAATATAAGCGCTGGAAGAGCCTTCTTCTCCACAGGGGTCGGTCGAGAGAAAAAGCGTATCTTGCGGAAGGTTCCAACCTCGCCAGAGACGCCGTATCATCCGGCCGAAGCGTAAGGTCGCTCATTTTCCGCGAGGGAGCGGAGCCGAAAGAAGTTCTTGATGAAAAGACGCTTGAAGCCGCATCCGCACGCGGGACGAGGATGTACGGACTGGCTGAAAGTCTCTTTGAGACGCTTACGCCCGCGGAGCGCGGGGTAGATGTGATATCCGAGGTAGAGATAGAGGATTTTACTACAGAAGACCTCAAAGGCCGAGGCCGCGGCGCGGGCGCGCTGAACAGCGTTTTGGTGCTCGACAGGCTGCAGGATCCCGGGAACGTCGGAACGGTGATCAGGACTGCCGATGCCGCGGGATTCGCCGGTATCGTGGTGATAAAGGGCACGGCGGACATCTACTCGCCTAAGGTCGTACGGTCGGCCGCCGGTTCCGTTTTCAGGATGCCGATGGTACAGGCGGAGGACGCCGGGGAGGCCGTTTCTATCTGCCGCGGACTGGGACTTCCGCTCGTCGCGACGGGATTTGACACCGATAAACTGTACTGCGACGCCGACCTTTCGCCGGGAGTGGCTTTGGTCATAGGCAACGAGGGGCGCGGCATATCGCGGGAACTCATGTCGGCTGCCGATATAACTGTCAAAATACCGATGTTCGGTGAGATAGATTCGCTGAACGCCTCATCTGCCGCCGCTGTCGTGATGTACGAATGTGTCAGGCAGAATATGAACAGAAGTAAAAACGTAAAGTAATTTTCAAAATATATTATCGAAAGAGGTTATTGCGAAAGAGGTTATTGCAAATGCAGGAAAAGTTGGAAGCGATACTGAACGAAGCAAAGGAACGCTTGGAAAAGGCGCACTCCATGCAGGAGACAGAAGAAATCAGGATCAAGTATCTCGGAAAAAAAGGCGAGATAACGGAGATCTTGAGATCCATGGGCAAAATGTCGCCCGAGGAGAAGAAAGAATTAGGCAGGAGCGCAAACGAGGCCAAGGCGCAGATAGCGGCCGCGCTGAACAAAAAAGCCAACAGCCTTAAAGAAGCGGCAAAAGAAGCGAAACTGAAACTTGAGACCATCGATGTCACAGAGCCGGGAGTTCCGGTAAAGATAGGCGTCAAGCACCCGATAACACAGGTCATCGATGAGATCACGGATATTTTCCGCACGATGGGATATTCGGTCTTTGAAGGGCCGGACATCGACACTGTATATAATACGTTTGACGCGCTCAACGCACCTCCTACGCATCCCGCGAGAGATCTTACGGACACGTTCTATATCAATAAAGACGTAGTCCTGCGCCCTCACACTTCTTCCGTGCAGATACGCGCCGAGAAGGAACTCGGCCTTCCATACCAGATAGTTTCGCCGGGAAGATGCTACAGATGCGACACGCCTGACGCGACTCACTCCCACACTTTCAACCAAGTCGAGATGATGGTCGTCGGAGAGGGCCTGACCATGGCTGACCTGAAAGGTTCTCTCGACCTGATGGCGAAAAAACTCTTCGGACCTGATACTAAAACTAAGTTCCGCCCGCATCACTTCCCGTTCACCGAACCGAGCGCGGAGATGGATGTATCCTGCTTCAAGTGCGGCGGAAAGGGCTGCAGCGTATGCAAGGGCAGCGGATGGATAGAGATCTTAGGCTGCGGCATGACGCACCCGCACGTACTCAAGGCCGGCGGCATCGACCCCGAAAAATACACGGGATTCGCCGTAGGCATGGGAGTAGAGAGGATAGCGATGCTGAAGTACGGCATCGACGACATCAGGCTTCTCTATGAAGACGATATGAGATTCATCGAACAGTTCAAATAGTTTGTTGGCGGAGGAATAGAACACAATGCTGGTATCAGTAAAATGGCTTAGCGATTACGTAAAAGCAAAGGAAGTAAGCGTCGAGAACGCGCGCGAATTCGCCGACCGCATGATAATGAGCGGCTCTAACATCGAGACCGTCTCTGAGATAGGGACCGGAATAGAAAAAGTGCTCGTCGGGCGCATCGACAAAATAGAGAAACATCCGAACGCCGACAAACTCGTCGTCTGCGATGTCAATATAGGCAAAAAGACCATAAAGGTCGTAACGGGCGCGCCTAACGTAAAAGTCGGAGATTTCGTGCCGGTGGCGGTAGACGGCGCACACGTCCCGGGACCGCTTCACGGGCAGCCTCACGTCGAAGGCGGTGTGACGATAAACGCGGGAGAACTGCGCGGAGTGATGTCAGAAGGAATGATATGCGGACCGCAGGAACTCGGCATCCCCGACAAAGTGGCTCCTTACATCTCTAAGGACGGTATCTGGCTCCTCGAAGGAGATTACAGCGACAGGCTCGGGGAAGAAGTTACCGAAGTCCTCGATCTGCAAGATGTCGTCATCGACTTTGAGATAACACCTAACCGTCCCGACTGTCTGGCGATGCTCGGCATGGCCAGAGAAGCGGCGGCTACTTTCGACACAAAGATGATATATCCCGACACCGAATGCGAGAAGACGGACGAGAACGCCGCGGATTTCATATCGGTCGAGGTCAGATCTGACCTGTGTAAGAGATATACGGCCAGAGTCATCAAAGACGTAAAGATAGCCCAGTCTCCGTGGTGGATGCAGAAGCGCCTCATGGCGGCCGGGATGAGACCGATAAACAACATCGTCGATATCACGAACTTCGTCATGCTCGAGTACGGTCAGCCGCTCCACGCTTTTGACATCACCCACCTTTCGGGAAACAAGATAATCGTCGACACGGCAAAGGACGGAGACGTGTTCACTACTCTCGACGGGACGGAAAGGAAACTCGACAAAGATATGCTCATGATAAACGACGCGGAAAAACCGGTCGCGGTCGCGGGAGTCATGGGCGGTCTGAATTCAGAGATAACGAGTTCTACGAACACAGTTGTAATCGAATCCGCGAATTTCGTAGGATCGTCCGTGCGACAGACATCGAAAAAACTCGGCCTGAGGACTGAAGCGTCGGGCCGCTATGAAAAGGGAATCGACCCGAATCTCTGCGAAGCGGCGGCTGACAGAGTCTGCAAACTCGTCGAGCTGCTCGACTGCGGCAAAGTCCTCTCCGGCTCGGTCGACGTATATAAAGTGCCTGAAAAAGCAAAAACCGTCGACGCCAGAGTGTCACACATCAACAAAGTCCTCGGCACCGATATACCGCGCGAGCAGATGGTGAAATATCTGGAGAGTTTAGAGATGAAAGTCGAAGGTTCGGGCGACATCCTGACAGTGACGCCTCCGACGGTAAGGCAGGACCTCATCGAAGAAGTAGACTATGTCGAAGAAGTCGCCAGAATGTACGGATACGACAATATCCCGAACACCCTCACGTCACTTAACACGAAAGTCCAGAACAGCGACAGCTGGGAGACCAGAAACAAAATAAGGCGCGACCTGACGGGCATGGGTGCGGATGAAATAGAGACATTCTCATTCATCAACGGAAAAATCATGGACGCGTGCAGGATCCCCGAGGATTCGTGGGAGAGAGACACGATAAAGATAATAAACCCTATGGGAGAGGATACGTCCGAACTCAGGACCCTCTTAATGCCGGGCATGCTCGAAGTGCTCGCGAGGAACTATGCGATGAGCGTAAAATCCGTAAAGTGCTTCGAGATAGGGAAGACATTCTCTAAGAATTACACGGACGAGAACGGCCTTCCCGACGAGGCATATAACTTGTCGGTCGGAGTGTACGGTGACGGCGAGAGTTTCTTCACACTCAAGGGGATGCTCGAAGCGCTGTTCGGCAGCCTCGGAGTGAGCGAAGTCTCGTACGTTCCGGAGAGCGAATACGGCATCTTCCATCCGGGCAGATGCGCCAGGGTAGTCAAAACGACGGACAGGGGAGAAAAGGTCGAACTCGGCATCATGGGCGAGATACACCCTGACGTCGCAGAGAATTACGAAATCGGTACGCGCGCTTACGCGGCGGAACTCTTTGTCGACAGACTCGTGGAGTTCGGACAGAGAGAGATACATTACACTAAGGCGCCGAAATTCCCTTCGATGACCAGAGACATCGCTGTCGTCGTAGACGAATCGACACCTGTGCAGCAGATCGAGGAAGTCATCAAAGCGTCCGGAACGGAACTGCTCCGCGAGATAGAACTCTTTGACATATACCGCGGAGAGCAGGTGGGCGAGGGAAAGAAGAGCGTCGCTTTCTCGCTGACGTACAGACACGACGACAGAACGCTGACGGACGACGAGACGAACTCGGCTCAGGCTGCCGTAGTCGCGGCGCTGAAAGACAAACTCGGCGCATCTATAAGAGATAATTAGATCGGAGGCTGTTATGAGCAAAGTAACCATTAAGATCTACGGACAGGAGTACACCATCGTAGGCGACTGCGACGAGGAACAGATCCGCAGAGACGCCGCACACGTAGACAAGCAGATGACCGATATCGGCAAAGCGTTCACCAACAATTCGGCTCTGGCCATAGCGGTGCTCGCAGCCGTGAACATCTCAGACGAATACTTTTCAAACATCGATGAAGTCGAAACCCTTCGCGCCGCGAACGAGGAACTGAAATCGAAGGCCGACTATTACTCCAACGCCCTCGAGGATTCAAAAAAATCGACCGAGGTCAACCGCGAGAACGAGACGGAACTCAGGAAACGCCTCTCCGACGACGCCGCTCAGATGCGCGAGCTGAGAGACAAGTGCGCCGAGTACGAGAACAGTTTTTTCGATCTGCAGATGGAGAACATCAAACTGAAGAACGAACTGGATAAATTAAAGGGTAATAAATGAACGCCAAGGCGCTTAAAATACTCGAATACGACAAAATAAAAGAAATGCTTATCGCTCAGACAGGCTGCGAAGCCTCCGCCGAGGCGGCGCGGAACCTTGCGCCGCTCCGCAGCGAGCACGAGATAAGAGACGAATTAAGGTCAACCACGGAAGCGGTTGACCTTATCGTGCGTAAAGGACCGCTGCCTACCGCGGGCATATGCGATATCTCCGTGCCTCTTTCCCTTGCGAGAAAAGGCGGCTGCCTGACGATGAAGGAACTCCTCGAAGTCAGGCGCGATCTCGCCGCCGCGCGCGAAGTCGTGACGTTCATGAAGAGCGATGAACTGCCTGAGCTTCCGATAATACGCGAGATGACAGATCTTCTCGTCGAGGTCCCGAACCTCGAAAAAGAGATAGAGCGGTGCATCCTGACCGAGGACGACATGGCGGACGGCGCATCCCCGAAACTGAGATCCATCAGGCGGGAAATCGGCATCACGGGCGAGCAGATAAAGAACAGACTGAACCGCATGGCCTCATCAGCGGAGAACAAGCCGTACCTGCAGGATTCGATAGTCACCATCCGCGACGGCCGATACGTCATACCCGTGAAGAAGGAACACCGCGACAGGTTCCCGGGCATGATACACGACCAGTCCAGAGGCGGGCAGACTCTCTTCATCGAGCCTCAGGCCATCGTAGATATGAACAACAGGCTCCGCGAACTGGAGGTAGAAGAACAGGCTGAGATAGCGAGGATACTGCAGGACCTCTCCGACAGGACTGCCGACCACTACGCAGAGATAAAGAGCAATCAGGCGATACTCAGCAGGCTCGACTTCATCATGGCCAAAGGCAAACTTTCCCGAAAGATGAACGGTGAGGAGCCTCATATTGCCGAAGACGGCGTGCTGGAACTGAAAGCGGCGCGCCATCCTCTGATAGACCCGGAGAAAGTCGTACCGATAGATATCACCATCGGCGGCAGATACAGGACGCTGATAGTCACAGGCCCAAACACCGGAGGAAAGACCGTATCGCTCAAGACGGCAGGCCTGCTTTCCGCGATGGCTTTAAGCGGACTTCACATCCCCGCGTCAGGGACGAGCAGGCTCCCGATATTCAAAGACATTTTCGCCGACATCGGCGATGAACAGAGCATAGAGCAGAGCCTCTCGACGTTTTCGTCACACATGAAGATGATAGTCGAGATAGTCGAGAAGGCTGGCCCCGACACGCTCGTCCTGCTGGATGAACTCGGCGCGGGGACCGACCCCACGGAGGGTGCGGCTCTGGCGATAGCGATACTGCAGGAGATGCACGACTCCGGCGCGATGACCATGGCCACCACGCACTACAACGAGTTGAAAAAATACGCGCTGCAGACCGAAGATGTCGAGAACGCCGCTATGGAATTCGACGTGGAGACGCTTTCGCCGACATACCGTCTCATGATAGGAGTGCCCGGCAAATCGAACGCCTTTGAGATCTCAAAGAAACTCGGTCTCAGGAAGGAGATAATCGACAGGGCGGAACTCCTTATCGAGCGCGGCGATATGGAATTTGAAAACGTTATCGCTTCGATAGAAAACGACAGGAAGCTCGCCGCCGATGACCGTGAGAAGGCCAGAAACGTACTTTTGGAGGCCGAAGAGCGCGAGCGGGAAGCAGAGCGCAGAGAAGCCGAAACCGCGTCAAAACGCGAAAAAATCATCTCTGACGCCAGAGCGGAAGCGAGGGAGTACATCCGTGAGGCAAAGGAGACCGCAAGGCAGCTTCAGAAAGAACTCATCTACGTTTCAGAGCACGCCGACAGAGGGCCCGGCAAAATGTCCGAGCGCGCTTCGAGGAAACTCGACGACTCCAGAAAGCGCCTCAAAAACATAGAGCAGAAATATGCGGCCAAGCAGGTCGCTCAGGTAAACAGCAAGCCCGTTTCGGCCGAAGACCTGAAGATCGGCGACCGCGTGAAACTCATGACTCTCGGCCAAAACGGAGAAGTCGCGAGCCTGCCCGACCAGAAAGGCGAACTCGACGTCGCAGTCGGCGTCATGAAGATAAGAGCGAACATAAAGGACCTGATGCTCATCGGCGAGGGAAAAGAGCGCAAAAAACCTCAGGCGTCCACGCGCTACGGAAGCCTCTACAGAGCGAAGACCGCTGCCGTCTCTCCGACATGCAACGTTCAGGGCGAAAGTCTCGAAGACGCCCTGATGGATGTCGAAAAATATCTCGACGACGTCTACATAGCGGGCCTTGAGAAAGTCACCATAATACACGGGCGCGGCGAGGGGATACTGAAAAACGGCATCCGCTCCATGCTCCGGAAAAATAAATGCGTCGCTTCGTTCGCGCCGGGGACATACGGAGAAGGCGGAGACGGCGTGACGACCGTCATAATGAAGAAAAACTGACACAAGCAGGTATTGAAAAGGATTGGAAAATGATCGATTTCAAAGAAGAAGCGGCAAAACTCATCGCCGCGGAAGTTGAAGGACTCTCACAGAAAGAAGTCAGAGGACTCATAGAAGTCCCGCAGGATAAGACGATGGGCGACCTCGCGTTCCCTTGCTTCAGGCTGGCAAAGGCTTACCGCAAGGCTCCGGCTCTCATCGCGCAGGACCTCGCGCCGAAGATAGCCGGAAGTTCTCTTTTTGCCAAAGTACAGCCCGTAAACGCATATGTGAACATGTTTATTTCGCGCGAGGCGGTCGCCGAGGACACGATAAAGGAAGCGGTCACGCTGGGCGACGACTACGGCAGGAGCGATGAAGGTTCCGGAAAGAATGTCATCGTCGAGTTCAGTTCCCCTAATATCGCAAAACCTTTCCACATCGGCCATATAAGGAGCACCGTCATCGGCAACTCCCTGAATAAGATATACGACGCCCTCGGATACCACGTGATAAAACTGAATTTCCTCGGCGACTACGGCACGCAGTTCGGCAAAATGATAGCCGCGTATCATCACTGGGGAAACGAAGAAGACGTCAAGCGCTCCCCGATAAAGACACTCGTCGGCTACTACACTAAATTCCACGTCGAAGCGGAGGAACATCCGGAACTCGACGACGAGGCGAGAAAGGAATTTGCCAAACTTGAGGCCGGCGAAGAGGAAGAAGTCAGGCTCTGGAAGTGGTTCCGCGAGGAGAGCATCAAAGAATACATGCGCGTATACGACATGATGGGCATCTCCTTTGACTCATACGACGGAGAGAGTTTCTTCTCCGACAAAATGGCACCCGTCGAAAAAGAGATAGAGGAAAAAGGTCTCATGCAGGAGTCGCAGGGTGCTCAGATAGTAGATCTCGAAAAATACGGCCTCGGCGTGGCGCTGATAAAGAAATCCGACGGCTCCAGCCTCTACATCACCCGCGACATCGCCGCAGCCGTCTACCGCAAAGAGCACTACGACTTTGCCAAAAATATCTACGTCGTCGCTTCGCAGCAGACGCTCCACTTCAAGCAGCTCTTCAAAGTCATCGAGCTGATGGGCTACGACTGGGCCAAAGACTGCATCCACGTGCCTTTCGGACTCGTCAGGCTGCAGGAGGGCACCATGTCGACGCGCTACGGCCGCGTCGTGTACCTCGAAGACGTGCTGAACCAGGCCGTTGAAAAGACGCGTGAGATAATCCTCGAAAAGAACCCGAACGCCGAAAACGTCGACGCAATAGCCCACGACGTAGGCGTCGGAGCGGTCATGTTCAACGAACTTTCCAACAACAGGATAAAGGATTACACATTCTCGTGGGATCACGTATTGAACTTCGACGGCGAGACCGGCCCTTACGTCCAGTACACTCACGCAAGATGCGCCAGCGTCATAAGGAAGACGGACGAAGCAACCCTCAAAGCCGCACAGTCGCTCGATTCCATCGATTACAGCCGCGTGACTTCAGACGCCGCCTATGAACTCGTAAAGGAGATCTACGACTTCCCGGCTACAGTGAAACAGGCAGGCGAAAAATACGAGCCTTCCATCGTGACGCGCCAGATAATCGACATCGCCCAGAGTTTCAACAAATTCTACCACGACGAGCATATTTTGGTTGACGATCCGAAAGAACGCGCGGCAAAGATCGCCCTCGTCATCGCCACGAGGAACGTCATCAAAAACGGACTCGCCCTGCTTGGAATAAACGCGCCGGAGCGCATGTAACCACATGAGATACGAAGGAGACATTTACAGACCGCCGAGCGAGGCGTACAGCCTGCTCGTGCAGGTGACGATAGGCTGCTCGCATAACAAATGCACTTTCTGCAGCATGTTCAAAAACAAGCGTTTCCGCGTCAGGCCGCTCGACGAGATAATAGAAGATCTCGAGGATGCCAGGAGCACGTTCAGATATGTCGGCAGGATATTCCTGTGCGACGGGGATGCTCTCTGCATGATGAACGCGAAACTCGTACCGATACTCGATAAGATAAGCGAACTGTTCCCCGAGTGCGAGCGCGTCGGCTCGTACGCCCGCGCGACCGACATCCTCAGGAAGTCCGAAGACGAACTGCGAGAACTGCGCGCCAAGGGCCTGTCTATCGTATACATCGGTGCGGAATCAGGCTCTGACAAAGTCCTTGCGTCTATAAACAAAGGAGAAACGGCGGCTCAGATTACCGAGGCGGTAAAGAAAGTCGAATCGTGCGGCATAGCGGCATCGGTCACTTTCATTTCGGGGATAGGCGGCCGCGGGATGTGGCGCGAACACGCCGAGGCGACAGGCATGATGATAACCGAGATGGGAGCATCGTATGTCGGCCTGCTGACTTTGATGGTCGAACCCGACGCGCCGCTGTATGAGAAGATAAAGAGCGGGGAATTTCAACTTTTGACGCCGGAGGAAGTCATGGCGGAGACGTATCTTCTGCTGAAAAACGCCGACCCGGTTAAAAAGTGCGTATTCAGGAGCAATCACGCGTCGAACTATCTCTCGCTGCGCGGCGACCTCCCGGACGATAAAGAGAGGATGCTCGCCCAGATAGAGCGCGCCATGGAAGACTCATCTCTCCTGAAGGACGAACGCTTCAGGATGCTGTAAAAGCGACGGAGAAAACAATGACATCAAACGAAAAAACAACAAAAGCAGCCGCGCCGGAGAAAGCGGAAAAAGCGGCCGAGCCGAAAGAGACGAAAAAAATGACTGAGCCCGAAGAAGCTGAAAAAAAGATCGCTCGCGAAGGCGGGAAAAAACCGGAGGAGATGACAGACAGACTCGGCGAATACCTGAAGCCGCATCTCGACGACTACATTTTTGACGAACTATCCGACAGTTACTTGGAGAAGGCGGGCGTGCTCGACGTCATGCACGGCGTACCTGTCCCTATCAGGAAGGACAGCATCACGGGCCTGACAAACGTAAAAATCGCTCAGAACATGGCTTTTGTCATCGGCTGCGACATAAACTTCAAATACAGAGACAACTACGTCGAATACATCGTGCGCACATTTACTCGCGACTTTGCCAAACCGCTCATCAACAGCGGAATAGAAGCCGCGCAGAAAAGCGATTTTGACGCCGCTGTGATATTGTTCAGGGCCGCGCTTTTGATAGATCCCGATTCCACAGACGCGCTCTACTGCTACGGCAGGGCGTGCCGCGACTCTTACGCGGGCGAGGAGGGCGGCATGGACGAGGGATATGTCGCACGCTATAAGGCCGAATCGCTGGAAGCATTTGAAAAACTGACGCTTAAAGCCCCTGAATTCGACATGGGCTACTATTTCCTCGGCTACGCGTATCTGAATCTGGGCCTGTATCAGAAGGCGAAACTGACATTTGAAGAATTTGTCAGGCTGTCAAACAGGTCCGACGACCCGGCAAAAGCCGAGATGCGCGCGGAAGTACTCGAGTGGCTCGACAAACTGAAGGAGCCTATCAAGATAGAAGCGGCATATAACAAAGTCCTCTCCGGCAAATTCTATCAGGGGATCGAGGAACTTCTCCCTTATACGGAGGACGAGCGCTACGAAAACTGGTGGCCTCTCTGGTATTACCTCGGCTACGCATACCGCAAGATAGGCGAGCCGAAAATGGCGGAGGCGGCATATAAGAAAGTGCTGACGCTTTCGCCTTCAAACATAGACGTGATGCGCGAACTGTCCGAAGTCTACGCCGAACTGGGCGACAAAGAAAACGAGGCCAAATACATCAAAAAGATACAGGTCGTCAGGGAAAACATCAAAGCCGAAAGGCGCGAGCGCCTGAAAAAGCAGTCCTGAAAAGCCTTGAAATTTCATCCTTTCGTCTGTGCCGCGCAAGCAGCGCAGATGTAAAGGATTATTTTTTTGAAATTTTTTAGCACTCGACTGTTTAGAGTGCTAACAACGTGGTATAAAGAAGTTGTCGGAGGAAAGAGAAGGTCCTCCGAGAGGTTAGAAAATAAACAGTCCGCATTGAGAGGCGGGCCAAATAAGAATAATAGGAGGTAATTGCTATGTTATTCCCGACAGTTTTCAGAAACGATTTCTTTGATGATTTTAACGACTTTATGGATTTCCCGACAAGGAACGATTTTCGCCACGACCTCATGAAGAGCGATGTCAAGGATGAAGGCGATCATTTCGAACTGGAAATGGATCTTCCGGGATTCAAGAAGGAAGACGTCAAGATCCAGCTCAAGGACGGAGTCCTCAATATCACCGCATCCAGCAAAGTCTCCAACGATGAGAAAGACGAAAACGGCAAATATATCCGCCGCGAGAGATTCCAGGGCACTTGCACCAGGAGCTTCTATGTAGGCGAAGATGTAAAAGATTCCGATATCAAGGCTAAATTCGCGAACGGCGTTCTGACTGTGAACGTTCCTAAGAATGCAGAAAAACCTGAGATCGAGGAAAATAAATACATTGCAATTGAGGATTAATTTCCTTCCCCCCCAAAAAAAGCACAAATCATACACAAACGCGGAATTGTAAAATCAATTCCGCGTTTGTGTTTTTTTATAAAAATACAGTTCTTTATATGGTATAATGTTACACGAAAATTTCGTTATCATTCTTTTTTTCCGATGACTCACGTACATACGGGAATATTTGCCGGAAAGGGACAACAATGCCTCAAACGAATAATTATCCAAAAGATACGTCCGACATCATCATGTCAAATGATCAGGCGAACGATTCTGACGGAAAGTTCAAGAGATTCATCCGCAGCCTCGCTGTGAAGGGGATATATTATCTGGAACTCATCGCGTCGTTCCTCGTTGTAGCCGTCGCCGTCGTAATGATAATCAAAATCGTTATCGGCCTGTTTGTCGACGGAAGCATTACCACGATGAACATCGATTCATTCAGCACTTTCCTCTCCGACATGCTCACCATAACAGTAGGTCTGGAGTTCGTAAAACTGCTGGCTCAGCAGAGGTTCGAGGACATCGTTGAGGTCATCATGCTCGCCATCGCGAGACAGATGGTCGTATCGCACTACGACATGAAGCAGATGCTTTTCGGCGTCATAGCCATAGTGTGCCTCTTTGCCATCAACAAATTCATATTCGGCGAGAACGGCAGCATGACGAATCCGTTTAAACGCAAGGCATCGGAAAACGCAGCGAAAAAACAGGACGGCGAAACCGAGCCGAAGTAGGGATGATTGAAATAGAGAGCGCTCCGAATAAGAATCGATTGAGATTGGAGCGCTCCGAAAATGCAATCAGTGCATTATCAAGTCTCCGCGGCTTTTTCCGCAAACGTGCGCGCCGCTTCGCCGGACGGGAAAACTGCCCGTGCGAATTCCTTCTTGCCGCCGCCTTTTCCGCCCATCTCTTTTGCTCGTTCCCTCACTATGCCGCCGCAGTCGGCTTTGTCGGAAAACAGGAAGACGGTATTGGCCTTTCTGCTGACTAAAATAAGCAGAGACGGGATGCCGCCGAGCAGAGAAAGACCGATATCCGAGATATCGTCAGAAGTCAGGAATTCATAGTATTTGATGACCGGCGTTCCGGAGGCGAGAGCCTTCGCGATCTCGCCGGCTTCTTTTTTCTTTATCACGCCTGTAATATTATATAGGCGCTCGCGGACCTCCGAATTCTTCTGCACCTGTGAATCGTATTTTGATACCGCGTCCTGCCGACCGGCCGAGAGGTCTTTGGCGATGTGCATGAGCGATGAGTAATCGTCGCGGCAGGCGATGTATGCGCGCTTGCCGGCCTCGAAGAACACGCGGTACATGCCTTTGTTAGCCATGACGCGGAATATTTTGATAAGGCCGACCTGTCCTGTCGAAGAAGGGTGCGTGCCGCAGCATGCCACGCAGTCGGATGGGTCTGACGGATCTCCTATGGTCACGATGGAAATATCCTTATCGATAGCGAGTTTTTTGCGCAGCGGCATCTGCTCCGCTCCTTCGCGGGTAGGGAAAAAAGAGACCGTCACCGGCTCATCGCGCCAGATGACTTTATTAGCCTCGAGTTCGGCCGCTTCGAGCATATCGATATCGAGCGGTCTGCCGGCGTATTTCGCATCGTCTTCCAGACTGATGTCGATCGTCATGCATTCTTCACCCATGTGGAAGCCGCGGTTGACGCCTCCGTACATCTTATGGAGTACGCCGGAGAGGATATGCTCTCCGCAGTGGCGCTGCATGTTGTCGAACCTGTGCTCCCAGTCTATCGAAAGTCTGACGCACGCGCCGGGAGCAAGCAGGGGAGCCTCTCTGACCGCAAGGGTGTGGACGATGACGCCTCCGTCATTCTTTACGCCGGTGACCGCGTAGCGCGCGGCATCGCCTGAAGGAGTTCCAGAAGAAGCGGCTTTATCCTCTAGCCGGATGTAACCCGAGTCCGCGCTCTGACCGCCTTCCTCGGGATGAAAGATGGTGCCGTCCAAAACGACCGTGACAAAACCGTTTTTGTTCTTCGAGACATCTACTATTTTAGCGGACGCCTCGGTGAGATATACGTTCTGCTCAAATATTTTGTTTGTTTTTTGGATCATGTTACTAATCGCTTCCATTTTTTCCTAAAGAACAAAACTTTATTTTTTACCGCTGAAAATCTGTGGATAACTTAATGTTGACAAAAAATAAAGCTTCGTTAATCAGTGAAAATAAGCCGATTTTTTAAAAACAGTTTTCCACATGTACCTTTTGAAAAAATCGTATACGATTTCGAAAATTCATGTGGATAACTGCCTTTGAGTTGCAATTGACGTGCTTTCGCGTTGTTGAAAAGAAAACGGCAAAAAAACGAACAGAGGTTGACGTAATATTTTCACGGCCCTTACATCGTCTTTATTTTTTTCTTTCGCTTCGCATCGATTCATATCGCATAGATTCACATCTAAGCGTCACTTCTTGTTTTCGGGATCGTCCTGCATGGCATTGAGAAATTCACTGAAACTCTGGAACCCGCTGTCTAAAAATTTCCCCAGCGCCGGGCCGCTGAAGCGATAACAGTTCAGTTCGGAGTAACTCCCGTCCAGTTCAAAGGTTATCAGATCGTTCATCTCGTTAGCTACGACAGTGGTCTCTTCGGGATCGGGACTGGATATCACTATCTCGCCTGAATCGAGGACTGCTATGTGGCAGAACGAATCGTCGTCTATCCTGTATTCCGGTGACATCACGTTATCGTTGTTGTCGTTGAACAGTATGTAGAGAGTTCCCGCTTCGTGCTCGTAGTCGGTCACGCCGTGATAGTATGTGTGAAGTTCATCATACATGTCGTCCGGGTCGCAGTCAGACCATGCGAGAACTACATACTCGTCGCGGTTGAGCTTCAGCGAAGCCTCCCACGGTGAGATGGGCATGCAGGATATTCTCTTTGCCGAAACCACTTTGGTGTTTTCGCATCGTATTTCGGTGATGAGGCTGGAATAGTCTTCCCCGTACTGTATCAGCGATTCGCACCGGTATTTGCCGCCGCAGACAGGCGATATCGAGTTCTTGATGAACGATGAAGGAACTTCAGCCTGCACGACGTCGATGAAATCGCCTCCGCCCCAGACCATCGCCGCGGCCTCGCGGTCCATGCCGCAGCATCGCATCAGATAGTAGTTTATCGCCTCATAGTCACACCTGGGCTGGATACAGATTTTGCTCAAAAGGGTGAGACGCTGTTCGGGAGTGTATTCGGGCGCGTCGTCGATATAGCACCCGTACTCGTCTATTCCCGGCGGCAGTTCTATGCCGTGTTTTTTGTTGAATTCAGCTGCGTCCGCAATTAGGCGTTCCGCGTCGGATTTTGTTATCGGTCTCCATTTGCCGCCGAGCGCTCCGAAACGTATCTGCTTCATTTCGCGGATGACATCGGGCTGAGCGCCGTGGCTGCGATCCAGACGAAATATCTCGTAGTCGTCAAATCCGTTCATCTCATAATCGATGTAGAACGCCTGATGCAGATCGTATCTGCCGGTCGTGCGCGTGATGTGGAGGCCTATGACTCCAAGCAGTCTCGTCATGGTGACTTCGCTGCGGACGTATCTTCCCGGAGCACTCCCTCTGTCGCCTGAGAGGCCTCCGCGGATGACAGTGAAATTAGGTGCTTTGGTATTCATTCTGTTCTCTCTTTACTGTCTCTTTACCGTCTTTTTGCTGTCTCTTTGTTAAATGTGGATAATAATGAAGAATCTTTCTTTACACATTGCGCAAAGTGTAGAGATTTTGCCGTTTTTCAACGGTTTTGCCCCCTGAATGTATTTGACATACTGATAAGTATAGTATAATATTTGTCTGTATCCTTATCAAGAGCGGCTGAGGGAATAGGCCCTGCGATGCCCGGCAACCTGTGTACGCGTCAAAAGCGCCAAAAGGTGCCACGTCCTACAGAATTTTATTCTGAAAGATGAGGACTGATGAGTTATTCGAGGCCTTTTCTTTCACAGAAAAGGCCTTTTTAATCGACAGATAGGGATCATAAGCAACCGGTACAGAAAGGAGCAATAAAATGAAAAAGTTATTCACTTCCGAATCAGTGACTGAGGGGCATCCTGATAAGATGTGCGACCAGATCTCCGATGCCATTCTGGACGCGCTTCTTGAACAGGACCCGTACAGCAGAGTAGCGTGTGAGACTACGGCCATGACGGGATACACCATGGTGATGGGCGAGATCAGCACTAAAGCTTACGTAAACATCAACAAGATCGCAAGAGACGTCATCACCGGCATCGGCTACGACAGAAGCGCATACGGATTTGACGGAAACACATGCGCCGTGCTCACCGCCATCGACGAGCAGTCCAGCGACATCGCCATGGGCGTGGACAAAGCCCTCGAGTATAAAGACGGCACGCTGAATGATTCCATCGAGGAAGTCGGAGCGGGAGACCAGGGAATGATGTTCGGATTCGCCTGCAACGAGACGCCTGAACTCATGCCTATGCCTATCGAAATGGCTCACAAACTCGCGCTCAAACTGACCGAAGTCAGAAAGAACGGCACCCTCAAATATCTCCGTCCGGACGGAAAGACGCAGGTCACCGTCGAATACGACGACGATAAGGTAAAGAGGATCGACACGGTCGTCGTTTCGACACAGCACGACCCTGACGTAACGCAGGAACAGATAAGGAAAGACATCATCGAGCACGTCATAAAAACCGTCATCCCGGCGGAACTGCTCGACGAGAACACAAAATACTACGTCAACCCGACAGGACGCTTCGTCATCGGCGGACCGGCGGGAGACTCGGGACTCACCGGACGAAAGATAATCGTCGACACATACGGCGGATACGCGAGACACGGCGGCGGCGCTTTCTCGGGCAAAGACCCTACAAAAGTAGACCGTTCGGCATCGTATGCCGCAAGATACGCAGCAAAGAACGTCGTTGCTGCCGGACTTGCCGACAAGTGCGAGATACAGCTCGCCTACGCCATCGGCGTTGCAAAGCCGGTATCCATCATGGTAGATACATTCGGCACCGGCAAACTCTCTGACGAAAAGATCGCGGAAATCGTGGAGAAACATTTTGACTTCAGACCTGCCGCCATCATCAGAGACCTCGACCTCAGGAGACCTATCTACAGACAGACCGCCGCATACGGTCACTTCGGCCGCACCGACGTCGATCTTCCTTGGGAACATACCGATAAAGCAGAGGAACTTCGCGCGGAACTTAACAAATAGAGAGTTTTAAAGTAAAATAGAAGCCGGCAGGAGAATTTCCCTGCCGGCGTATATTATTATATTGCGGATTTGCGGAAAATCATTTTTCGGAAAAATCGAAAGATACATTAGATAGACCTTCACAGGAACGGGTGGAAATTTATGAGCATGAACATAGCGATTATAGGTGTCGGGAAACTCGGAGCAAAAGTCTGCGAGTCGCTTGTCGGAGGTGATTATTCAATAACCCTCGTCGACATGAACGCTGAACTTCTCGACCGCCTTTCGCAGCAATTCGACGTACTCACCATAAACGAGGACGCCAGAGACATAGGGGTACTGAAGACGATAGGCATCGACACGTGCGACTACGTTTTGGTCTCTACCGGAAGCGACGAGACCAACATGGTGATCGGCCAGTTCGTCAAACTGCTCGGCGCAAAAAAGGTCATCGCCAGAGTCCGCGACCCTGAGTACATGAGGAACTTCGACTTCATCAGAGCCGCGTTCGACATCGACTTCCTGGTCAATCCCGACTTCGCCATCACTTCCGAGATATTCAAGTACCTCTCGGAAAAATACACGCTGAGCAACGGATTGTTCACGACCGGGAGCATTTCGCTCATCGAGTTCAAGGCTTCCATGAAAAAGGAACTCATCGGCCTGAAGATGCCTGAAGTCAAAAAAGTCCTCCCGTCCATGCTCGTCACCGCCATCTCGCGCAACGGCAAAGTCATCATCCCGCACGGGCAGGATTCCATCCAGGAAGGCGACTCGCTCTACGTCGTCGGCGAAAAGAATGAGATCGCCAAACTCAATAAGCAAGTCCACGTAAAGGGCAAATACACAGACCTTAAGAACGTGATGATAATAGGAGGCGGAAAGACCGGATACTATCTGGCCGAGAAACTCTCCGACTTCGGCGCGCAGGTCAAACTCGTCGAGCGCAGCAAAGAGCGCTGCCGGTATCTTTCGACCAGGATCAGCAACGTCATGATACTCTGCGGCGACGGCACAGACATCGGAATGCTCGAGGAGGAAAATCTCGACGATATGGACGCCTTTGTCACCGCTACCGGTTTTGACGAACAAAACCTCCTGCTCGCGCTTACAGCCAAGCAGAGGGGGATACCGGACGTCATATCAAAGGTCAGCAGAGAGAACTACCTGAGCCTCATCGAGCACATGGGAGTGGACATCATCCTCAATCCGCTCGACATCACGGCCGTTCAGATATTCAACATCATACAGGGCGGCCAGAGAGTCGTTTCGTCGCTTCTCGTACAGGGGCAGGCTGAAATAATAGAAGTTATCGCGGAGAGCGGCATGATGATGACTATGGGAACTCTGAACGATCTCGATCTTCCTTCAGGGCTGCTCGTCGCGGCGATATACCGCGGAGGAGAAGTCATCATCCCGAACGGCAGCACGCGCATCAAAGAAAACGACAGAGTGCTGATCTTCAGCCTCCTGCGCGACATCGCCGATCTCGATAAGCTGATGACGAAGAAATAGGCGAAGAAATAGAGGAAATAAAAGTATTTAAGGTGTAAGATTTGGCTTCAACTAAATCATTCAACTACCATTCGTTAATAAGGATGATGGGCGTTTTGTTCATCGTTATAGGCCTGGCCTTCATACCGACCGTTATCGTGGCTGTCGTCTACGGAGAGAAAGACGAAGCGATCTGTTTTACCGCCACGATGGTGCCGTGTTTTTTGGCCGGGCTCATTTTGATGAAGACGTTCAGCCCGACCGGATTGCGCCCGAAACAGCGCGACGGGTATCTGATAGTGACTATCGCATGGCTCATGTGCTCTGTCATCGGGGCGGTGCCGATGGTGACGACCGGAGCCATTCAAAATCCCATTGATGCTTTCTTTGAGATATGCTCGGGATTTTCGACGACGGGAGCCTCCGTCATGTCAAACCTCGAGTCGTTTCCGCGCTCTGTCTTGTTTTGGCGTTCGTTCACGCACTGGCTCGGAGGCATGGGGATAATCGTATTTGCGACCGCGCTCCTTCCGTCCATAGGAATCGGCGGGCAGATAGTCGCAAGCGCAGAGACGCCGGGCCCGACTCTGACAAAACTGACGGCTCACTTTTCCGATACGGCGCAGAACCTGTATAAACTCTATATCGCATTCACCGTCGCCGAGATAATAATGCTGAAAATGGGCGGGCTCAGTTTTTACGACGCATGCATCCACACATTCGGCACCGTCGGAACGGGAGGCTTTTCCTCGTATTCGGACAGCGTCGGGCATTTCACAAGCCCGTATGTGCAGTGGGTCATCATCTTCTTCATGGTGCTCTGCGGCGTGAATTTCAACCTTTATTTCCTGCTGCCGAAGAAACGGTTCAAAGAGTTCTTCGGCGACGCGGAAGTGAAACTTTATCTCGGCATCATAGTGACTTTCTCGTTTGCGACGGCCGCTGATCTGATGATACAGGGAGGCTATACGAGCGTGAGCAAAGCCATCCGCGACGGGTTCTTCCAGATATGCTCGGTCATTACGACGACAGGGTACGCGACGACCGACTTCAACTTATGGCCGTCTTTCTGCAAGATGCTGATAATATTCGTTATGATAACGGGCGCATGCTCGGGCTCCACAGGCGGCGGCCTCAAGATGATTAGGGTGTATACGGCGATAAAATACGTCAAGCGCGGGTTCTTCATGAAACTGCACCCTAACCGCGTCCTCACGGTGAACGTGAACCACAGGCCTGTCCCTCAGGGCGTCGTGACGAATATAGTTAATTATATTTTCTTTTATTTGATAGTTCTTTTCGGCGGGACGCTGCTGATATCAGCAGACGGTTACGACATCGTGACTGATTTTACGGCTGCGCTCACGTGCCTCGGCAACGTGGGACCGGGATTCAACGCGGTGGGCCCTACGATGAATTTCTCGGGATTCTCGGACTTTTCGACACTTGTCCTTGCGCTGATGATGATAGCCGGACGCCTCGAATTGTTCACATTCTTCATGATTTTCTCGAGGCATTTCTGGAACAGCAACAAGGCTTGACGGTGACGGCTATATGACTAAGTACACGGATTTCAATTTAAAATCGCTTTCAAGGGCCGTATCGACGATATTGCTGTTCGAAGGTGTAGCGATGCTGCCTTCGCTGCTGTATGCCTTTTTGGGTGGCGAGGAAACGATGGCCCGCGTCTTCGCGGTCATGACCGGCGTTATGATTTTAGTCGGCGCTGTCGGATACAGAAGGAGCCGGTTCATACATCTGCGCATGAACGTCAGGAACAACTATTTCCTCGTTTTAGTGTGCTGGCTGACGGTCATCGTCACGGGCATTTTCCCATATATGTGTGCGAACAAAGGATATTCGCTCATCGATTCAATTTTTGAGTCGGTGGCTGCATGGACTACAAGCTGTGCGACCGTCATCAATATTAACACGATGCCGCGCTCGCTCGTGCTTTGGCGTGCTACGACGAACTGGCTTGGAGGCATGGGCGTCATACTGATCGCGCTGCTCGTTTTCCGTTCCGTCGGGAAAAGATACTCTAACATGGATTCGCTTGAATTCGGCGATCTGCTCAGGGCAGAGCAGAGGCCGCGCGCCAGAGACACGGTGTGGCTCACATTCAGGATATACGCCGGGTTGTCTATCGTCGAGTTCGCTCTGCTTCTGATAGGCGGCCTTTCGGTCTTTGAGAGCGCGATAAATACGATGTCTTCGATAAGCACATCCGGAGTCATCGATTACCGCAATGAATTGTCAAACAACTTCTCGCCGTACATCAAGATAGTGCTTGCGCTGTTTTCGCTGGCGGCTTCGTTCAACGTCATCGTCTACACGAACATAGCGAAAAAGAGATATAAACACGCCACGGGAAATTACGAGTCTAAACTTTTCCTGAAAGAGATAGTCCTGTCGACAGTCGTGATAGGTGTGATACTGATAGTTTCGGGTCATAAAACGCCGATAAAAGCATTCGTCGATGCTTTCGCGGGCGTCGTATCGTTTGCGTCCACTTCGGGATTCCCTCTGGAACGAGTCACATTCTGGCCGCCTATCTGCCAGATGATACTGCTTATTCTGATGCTCATTGGAGGATGCACCAATTCAACGAGCGGAGGCATCAAAGTAATACGCGCCGCCGTGGCGTTCAAGATCGCCAGCCGCGGGATGTATAAGCGCATCCATCCGAACTCGATGAAGCCTGTCATGACGGGCGGCAAAGCCGTATCGCCGCAGCAGGCGACGTCTATTTCGACGTATGTGCTTTTGTTCCTTGCCGTCTATCTGATAACGGCGGGACTGCTGTCGTTTGAGAATCTGGACATGGAGACGACGCTCTCCGCCCCGATATCGCTGCTTACGAGCACCGGGGTAGGGTTCGGAAGGCTATGGGGCGCCGACTATTCGATATTCTCACCTGTGGGAAGGCTTTTCTGCGCTTTCGTCATGATGGTCGGCAGGCTCGAACTTTACACGATACTGCTGCTGTTCTCGCGCTCGTTCTGGAATTACAACAAAGCGCACGTATAGCACGTATAGAAAAAATGTGCTTTGCGTCGGCCGCACGAAAAAATATGCGCTGCGCATCGGCCGCCCGAAAAAATATGCGCTGCGCATCTGCCGCACGTATAGAAAATTGCGCTCTGTTTTGCTACACTCCGTAAAACGCCGAGATGAACATCGCCGCCAACGGCAGGGTTATCATGGATGCTGCAGTGGTCAGCGCTACACATTCTGAGGCGAGAGTGTAGTTTTTGTTTTCTCTGGCGGCGACGCCTACGACGCCTACAGCACATGGGAAGCACGACGCAAACAGCGCCGTAGCCTTTGCCTCGGCGGAAAACGGCAGCCAATTCACCATCAGGAATGTCAGCACCGGAATAAGAACGATATTTATCAGGGACGTTATCACTAGGTCCCTGTTTTTTATTATTTTTTTAATGCTGCTCTGAGCCATCTGCAGACCCACGATGAGCATGGAGAGCGGAACGGTAGCGTCTCCGACGATAGAGAAGAACTCGCTTACCGGAGTCGGAAGTTTGAACCCGGTAATCATTATCACGACGCCGGCGATAGAGGCGATAGTGCAAAGCGAGAAAATCGACTTCAGCAGACTGTGGCCCTCGCCCTTTTTCTCGCGGCCGTAGTTCAACTGCAGCACGAGTATCCCGTAAAGATAGAAGTTCAGCATGATATTTTCGATTACCATCAGGTAGAATATATAGTCGCCGAAGATGGATTTCGTGACCGGGAATCCCATGAAGCCGGTGTTGATGCCGACCATGCATCCCATCAGCACTGGGAGGTCTTCTTTGGGCGTTTTTTTAAGCAGTTTCGCTAGAGGAAACGACAAAAGCGTGAACACGACGAAATACATCACCGACATTATTATCACGGCGATCGTGTCGTCCTCGGTCTCCGTGTTGAATTCCGCTTCCGCGAGCGAACTGATGATGAGGCACGGAGTCGTTATAAGCATCAAAATGTCTATCAGCGGTTTGTCCGCGCTCTTTGGCACTATGCCCGCTTTGCCGGCGATGACTCCGACCAGTATTATCGCGAAAATCACCAATACTTTCGATATTATTACAAGCATTTTTGCACCTCGAATACTATCTTGCGCTAAAGCGTGATTGTTTGCAAGGGCATTTTCGGGCTTTGGCAAAATAAAAGACGCCCGCGCGTGCGGACGCCTTTTGCCTTTATCGACTTTTCGCAGTATGACCTTTCGCAGGGTGTGCGCCTTTGGTCATTGCCGACTTATTACAGCGTGTACGACCAGAGCCCGTGCAGGTTGCAGTTTTCGTAGACCGCGACAGGCTTTTCGCCTTCGGTCAGAAGGAACTCCGCCTTTGGTTCTTCGCCCGGGGCGAGGTCTTTCTTCTGGAAGCCTTTGTTCGTTTCAAGGATGACGAACTGAATATAGTGTTCAGGGAGCATAGGGTGGGCGGTTGAGCCGACCTGAACGCTCACCTTGTTTCCCTCGACCGTGACGGCTGGAACGTGTTTCTCGCGCGCCGCGTCAACGGTGTTTGGGACGACCTCCGACATTTCGTCACCGCAGCAGCGAGGCGTGCAGGCCGTCTTTGGCGTGAGGAAAACGACGAAATTGCCGCATTTCAGACATTTATAGAATTGCATATTTTCTCCTTTCTTCTGACAAAAGTGTTAAGCGTATCGCCTGTCCCGGCGCTTTGAAAGTTTCATCGTATCGCCGGTCCCGGCGCATCGACAGACTCTGTGTGTCGAAAGCATCCGCCAAATCAATAGTTCTCTGCGCGGACTTCGAAGTAAGACTGAGGATGTTTGCAGACAGGGCATACGCTCGGCGCGGATGTACCGACCACGATATGACCGCAGTTGCGGCACTCCCAGATGGTGATTTCCCCTTTCTTGAAGACTTCGCCTTCCTTTACGTTGCGAAGCAGCGCGCGATAGCGCTCCTCGTGCTTTTTCTCGATAGCCGCGACCCCGCGGAATTGTTCAGCGAGTTCGTGGAACCCTTCCTCGTCTGCGTCGTCGGCCATGCGGCTGTACATGTCGGTCCACTCGTAATTTTCGCCGTCGGCAGCTGTTTCGAGGTTCTCCGCCGTGTCTCCGAGGAGGCCGAGCGCCTTGAACCAGAGTTTTGCGTGTTCTTTTTCGTTCTCAGCGGTTTTCAGGAAAAGCGCCGCGATCTGTTCATAACCCGCTTTTTTCGCGACAGACGCGAAATACGTGTATTTGTTGCGGGCCTGCGATTCGCCGGCAAAAGCCTCGAGCAGGTTTTTCTCTGTCTTTGTTCCCTCGTACGGATTTCTCTTGTTCTCAGCCATTTATTTCTCCTTTCTTTAAGCGCATTCAAGCGCGCCTGCTGAAGTGATAACGGACTAATAATATTTGGCGGTATCTTCGAGCGGCCTGCGGTCGCTGTGCTTGCGTGAAGGTTTTGCTTCTTCCTTTGCGTACCCGGTAGGGAATATCGCGAGCAGATCGCTGCCTTCCATGTCAGGGAAGTTCTTTTTCATCACCGCCGGATCGAACCATCCGACCCATGTAGTAGCGAGGCCGAGGTCTTCGATTTCGAGCATCATGTGAGTCGCCGCGATAGTGCAGTCCACGTCCGCGAAATTCCTTCCGTCAGCAGGACGCACCCAGCCCTCGTTTTCGGCCGTTCCGACCACGAAGAACAAAGGCGCTCCGAACGTGCACTGAGTAGCTTCGGCTACTTTTGCCGCCTCGTCAGGTGTTTTGATGACCCATATCCTGTATGCCTGATTGTTGTGAGCGCTCGGCGAAAGCTGCGCCGCTTTCAGTATCTTTTCGATTTTTTCCTGTTCGACAGGTCGGTCTGAGATCTTGCGGCATGAATATCTTGCTTCAGCGAGTTCTAAAAAATCCATCGTTAAAGTAACCTCCTTTATTATTGACATTCCATTTATTAAACGCATTTGCCGCACTCATCTACAGCGCCGCGGAAGAAGCCAGCGTATAGATAGCGGCAAAATACAGAGTGAGCAAAACGTAAACAAGCGTCTTCGGAGCGCCTTTGCTGAAATATCTGAGCGAAAGCACCATGTCGGAGCACCAGAACAGTATCGATGCGATACCCAGCCTCAGAGCAACCGCTGAACTGCCGAGAGCGACGAACATGTTGAGTCCGAAACCGAGGAAAGCGCCAACGAGAAGGGAGTACACAGAAATCAGAACTTTATATTTCCCCGTGTCGAGCATCCCTATCTTCATGCTTGCGACGAGTATGACAAGCGTAATCGGCGAAAAAACGAGCGTCCAAGATATGGTGGAACCCGCAGCGAGGTACAGATATCGGCAGAGCAGGATGTGCGCAATTCCGAAACTCAGGACACCTCCCGTGAAATACGGGTCGATGAACTTGAGGAAGAGCTCTCCCGACAAAGCGAGCAGTATGTCGCCTATGGTGCAGAAGACAAGCCCTGCAACCAACACACCGTGGCCTTCAAGCGTTCCGCTTCCCAACGCTAAAGCCAGCACGACCGCACATGCGCTTATCACAGTTTTTATCGCTGTGTATCTGGCGTTGGTTTTCTTTTCGATATCAGTCACAGGAATCACCTCCGGCTGTACTGCTTATGATCCATTTGTCATGCACGCTCTTCGCGCACCGTGAGCTTCTGACGTTTTCCATATAAATTATACTAAATAAAATCGCCTGTCAAACAGCGATATTATTAAAAGATATGATATAATAACAAAAACAGCGCGATGTATTTTAAAAAATACCTGCAGTCGATATCGGCTGCAGGCATTGCTTTTTATCTGTTTTTTTCTGTGCTATTCTTCGAAAGCGAGCAGGCACGCACCGATGGCTCCGCACAACTGCGCGTACGGAGAAACCGTTATTTTGGAGTTCAATTCCTTTTCCATGCACGAAACGACGCCTTTGTTCAGGGCGACACCGCCTGTCATCATGTACGGCGCTTTCCCGTTCATGCGTTTGACCATGGCCGTTATCCTCGACGCGATGGCTTTGTTCAGACCGTGGATGATGTCGGGGACAGGTGTGTTCTGCGCTATCAAAGACACGACCTCCGACTCGGCGAAAACCGTGCACATGCTTGAGATATGCACGTCGTTTTTCCATTCTAAGCCGAGCGCGGACATATCTTCCATCGAAAGTTCCAGAGTCCTCGCCATCATCTCAAGGAACCTGCCCGTACCGGCGGCGCATTTGTCGTTCATCGTAAAGTTAACGACGCCTCCGTCCTCGCCGAGGACTATGACTTTAGAGTCCTGACCGCCTATGTCGACGATAGTGCGCACATCGGGCTCGAGGAAATGCGCTCCACGCGCATGGCATGTTATCTCCGTTATCGATTCGTCGCCGAGTCCGATGGTGGAGCGCCCGTATCCCGTGGAGACGACTTTGCCGAGGTCGCCGCGTGAAAGCCCGGCTTTGTTCAATGCTTCGGTCAGCGCACGTTCGGCGCCTGCGGCTGCTCCCGCACCTGTGCTGAGAACGCTGTATGCGACGATGTTATTATCTCTGTCCATGATGACGGCTTCCGTGCTCGTCGAGCCGCTGTCGATGCCCGCAGCGTATTTCATGTCTTTAGTATCCATTCTGTCTCCGGTCTTTTTCTCTATGCCGATGCTTTCGGCGAACGCTTCTATTCTCGTCTCGAACTGTCCGCTGCTCTGGGCGGTGCCGTCCGTCTCTATCTTCAGTATAGGTCTGCCTTCCTCCGCGGTCAGAGACGCGTATTCGAATCCGTAGTAGTCGCAGAATTTCATCGTATGGTATATGACTCCGACCGCTCCGTCCGTCATTACGCTTCGCGGGGAAACGTCGTTCATCCTCATGCATGGCGTCTGACAAAGCAATGCGTGCGCGTATCGGGAAATAAATCCGTCTGCGGATACCGGTTTTTCGAGATCCGCTCTGACAAAGCGGTTCCCGCTGCATGTGTCATCACGCACCGGTATGGTGAGACGGGATGCAATGCGGTCAGCCAGGTCTCCGCCGCCATGAGCGCCCGAAAGACTGATGAAAGGTATGGCTGCGACGCCGGCGTTGTTTTTGCCGCTGCCCGCGTCTGCGCCGCTTCGATTGCCGTTAGCTGTGTCTGCGTTGGCGGCGGTGTCCGCGCACGCACCCTCGCAATTCTCGCATCCCGGTGAAGTGTGCCACGCGTCGCCTGCGCTGCTCTGAGCGATCAGCGCTTCATAGGCAGCCCGAAACTCAAAACTCTTTCCGCTGTAGGCGGAGTACTCGTCTATGAGCCGTTTTATCTCCGCTGCGAACCGCTTTTCATCGGACTTCCCGCGCTTATGCGGTAGATCGATGAGGAAAATGAACGAAGGCTTCAGTTCCTTTTTGAGTATGTCATAGACGCGCCTGACGACATCGCAGCAGTTCACGAGGACTATCTCGTCCATGTGCTCCGAAAATGCCGCCTCAATCATGCCTTTGCCGTAACCGCAGAGATTTGGGTGCCCGAACGCCTCGGCGTGCGGAAAAGCGTCGGAAGACGGCTCTATCATCGAAAATTCCTCGCCGAAGCCCGCCAAAACCTCCACAGGCGTATATTTACACATTCCGTAGATCATTTTTTCTTCCTCGCCTCGAGCATCTCGATGAAAGCCTCAAAACGCGTTGCGGTCTGGCCGCTGCTCGAATTTCCTTCGTCGCATCCGTCTCCGTCGAGGACCAGAACGGGGTAGCCCGCCGCCTCCAGAGTCTCTTTTGCCAGCTGCGCGGCGCCGAGCGTCTGCTTGCAGCCCCAGTGGCAGAAATACACGACACCGTCGACTTTATGTTTCCCGCACCATTCCAGTGCACGCGATATCCTGCGCTCGGAAGAGCCGTTGAAACTGTCGTACACGAGCCTGCGCGCCATGGCCTCGTAAGGCTTTTCGGGGTCAATATCTATATATCCCGCAAAGTTCATGTCGCATGCCGTTATCTGCACCTTTTCGCTGAATCCCGTTATCGAGCGGATGTCTTTCTGGTAGAAAGGTATCGTGTGCATCCAGAGCAGGCTTATGCCGTTAAAGTCAGGCAGCGTATCGGCTTCCGAGGCCAAAACGCTCGAGAATTTTTCTATCTCGGGTTTGCCGAGAAGTATATGATTGGCGAATATCTCGTAAAGTTCGTTTGTCGCATCGTTAGATAGGAATTTTCCCGCCTTTGCGTTCTGGAACGTCTCGAAATTTTTGATAGACCTTGCCGAGCGGGCGACGCAGGCCTTCAGTTCGTCTTCGTCGAGTTTTTTTCCGGCATATTCTTCCGCAAACGGAACGAATTCCTTCAGCTGGTCTGCTACGTAGGCGACGCTTTCGCCGCTCACTTCGTAAGGGACATCTATGTAATAGTGCGGGACGCCGTAGTGGCGCGCGGCCGTTTTGAAAGTGAGGTTGTTCGCGTCGCAGACAAACGACGTGTTGACTATGAATTTCGGCTTTCCGATGATGCCCGAAAGCGCTTCGGCGAGCAGGACCTTGTGGTATGAACAAAAAGTTTCGGGTATCCCGCATTTCTCGGCGTATGCGACGAACCCTCGGTCGGCTCTTGCGCCTGTGATATAACTCGCCATCGCTTCCGCCATGATAGGGTGGATGCCGAGAACGTGCAGTATCTCACACGGCATGAAAAGATTTACAAGCGCGGAGTTCTCAGGATGAGCAAGCCCTTGTATTATCGCTTCCATCGACGCTTCTGCGAGGATATCGCGGGCGGGAGAAAGCCTCTTATCGGGGAAGTGCCTCAACTGAACGAGTTTGCCGCGATACGCTGCAAGGAGCAGGCGTCTCGCTCTGTCAGGCTCGTTCTCGACGCACCCGCCGACATAGTTCCCGAATTTTTCTACAATGTTTCCCATATATTGCCACTAATACAAAATCAACGTGCATAAAAATTATAACATATAGCAAAAAAGTATTGATTTGTCATATCTGTGGGAACCGTAAGAATTTTAGAGATGCCTGCGTTGATTTAATTATGAAACAGACCTGTCGCAGAAAAATAATAAGGTAATTTTCAAGGAGGACTTTTTCAACAAATATCGTAAAATATCGTTCAAAAATGATATCATTAATTTGCATCAGTAAAAGCATATCGTAGATGAAAGAGGACTTAAAATGGGAAATATCAACATCGAAAAGCTCCTAAACATCTATAACTATTTCGACGGGATCATCATCACAGATGAGAACGCGAAAATACTTTATTATTCTAACTTCAACACCGAAATATATAATCTCCACATGGATCAGATAATCGGTAAGACTATTCTGGAGATCCACCCGGATATGAGACCAGAGGACAGCACTATTCTCAAGGTGCTGAAAACCGGTAAGCCGATCTATAATCATATCGAACATCTCACCACTCCTCACGGTGATACTATTACGAATATATGCAGCACTTTACCGCTGCTGCAGCGCGGCAGGATAGTGGGCACGATCGACTATAGCAGAGGGCTGGATGACGGCAAAAACAGAAGCATCCAGCGCTCAGGGATAAACGTTGCCGCGCTTTACGACAGTGATAACAGGAAATTGTATCATGTAAGTGATATCATCACACGTTCCGCGAAGATGAGCGATATAGTGAACCGCATTTATCTGATATCTAATACCGACTCACCTGTGATGATATTTGGCGAGACGGGGACCGGCAAACAGATGATCGCGGAGAGCATTCATACTTCAGGCAACCGTGCGGGCAAGCGTTTCATATCACAAAACTGCGCCGCGATACCTGAAACTTTGCTGGAAAGCACTCTCTTCGGAACGGTCAAAGGCGCTTTTACCGGAGCTGAGAACCGAGCGGGACTCTTTGAGATAGCCGACGGCGGGACGCTGTTCCTTGATGAATTAAACTCGATGAGCCCCGGGATGCAGGCAAAAATATTGAAGGCTGTAGAGGAGCATAGGATCGTGCGCCTGGGATCGGAGAAAGAGATACCTGTAGATGTAAAGATAATTACGGCTCTCAATCAAGATCCGATTTCCTGCGTGCAGAGCGGTTCGCTCAGAAAAGATCTGTTTTATCGTCTCGGTACTGTCCAGCTGTCTGTACCTCCTCTGCGTGAAAGGGGAGAAGATATCCCTCTGCTTGTAAATCATTTTATCGTTGAAAATAATAAATTGATGAACAGACGTGTGATGGGGATAGACGAAGAAGTCGGGAACTTCTTCAAAACATATAGCTGGCCGGGGAATGTCCGTGAACTGAGGAACGTCATCGAAGGAGCGTTTAACATCGTAAGTTCTGAGATGATAACATTAAAAGACCTGCCGTTGTACCTTACACACAATTACGCGAATGAACACGCCGCGATAATGGACATCGACGAAAGTCTTCCTCTTTATGAAAAAGTCGCGATCTACGAAAAGAAACAGATCGCATTTGCTATTAATTCGTCAAAGACACTCAAGCAGGCCGCCGAAAAACTTGGCATTACAAAACAGGCTTTAAATTATAAACTGCTTAAATACAAAATGAAATAATTCGCTGCACGATAATATTCGGGAAGATGATATCCTGAATCCATCATATAGGTAGTAAAATATAAAAATTTCTTTACTGAACCAGTAAAGAAATTTTTATTTATTATCGGAAGTTTTTCCGTAACTCTCAGAATAATCGGATCTTTAGCCTTGGCATACTGATTGCTTTTAAAAATAACAAAGGGATTATGAAATTTTTTATCAGAAAAGGAGGTAACTGTTGTATGGAGTATGGTTTTTTAAGTCTGCTGCCGCCGATACTGACCATAGTACTGGCTCTTTGGACAAAGCAGACGATTCTGTCTCTGATCATCGGGGCATGGTTCGGCTCGACGATCATCAATGGATGGAATCCTCTCACAGGATTTCTTCACATGTTCACAGATTACGTTATTCCTTCGATAGGCAATACGTATAATGCCGGACTCATACTTTTAGTCACGTTAGCCGGCGGTATGATGGTATCGCTCAGACAGACAGGCGGAGCTCAGGCATTTGCGAAAAGCGTATCAAAAAAAATCAACACCCCTAAAAAAGGACAGATCCTTACGACCCTCAGCGCTTTCCTGTTCTGCTACACGGAGCCGTGCCTCATTCTCGGCACTATCATGCGCCCACTCATGGACATCGTAAAAGTTTCGCGGGCTAAGCTTGCTTACATACTTGATTCCATGGGCTGCAATCTGGCATCTTTCTCACCTATCAGCAGCTACGGGCCTTTCATCACAGGTCTCATCGTCACACAGCTTACAGCACTCGGTCTCTCGGACAATGAATGGGGGATCTGGGCAGGAATGCTTAAGTACAACTTCTACGGTCTGTTTGCCATGATCACTGTCCTGGTCGTCGCCATCTTTGACATCAACATCGGAAAGATGCGCATCGAAGAAGAAAGAGCACGCACGACGGGTAAAGTCATCGCTGATGACGTAGAACCGCTTGTCCCGGAAAAGAATGTTGATTTCCCTGAAGGATACGAACCTCAGATCAAGAGCTTCGTGCTCCCGATGATCGCACTTTTCGTGGGACTTTTTGCTTCCATTTTCTATACCGGGCAGATCTGGGAAAACGGACTACGCGGAGCGTTCATTAACGGCAATATTACAGTTTCGATCTGTATCGCTTTTATCTGCTGCGGAATCACGGCAGGTATCATCGGTGTTTATACGAAGCTGTTCAAACCGGTAAAAGCTTTTTCGACGTTCATCGACGGAATGGCGGAAATGATCAACGTTCCTTTTATCCTCGTATGCGCATGGACAGTAGGTTCCGTAACTTCAACCATGGGTCTTGGAGAATATCTTGCAGATATAGTTCAGAAATATCTGACTCCGGGACTTGTTCCGGCTCTTATCTTCCTCTTCGGAGCTTGCATCTCGTTTGCGACAGGTTCTTCATGGGGCGTCTGGTCGATCATGATGCCGATCGCTCTCCCGATGGCAGTTCAATTCGATCTCCCTATCGTCTATGTAGTAGGTTCCGTTATCGGCGGAGGCCTCTTCGGAGACCAGTGCTCACCTATCTCTGATACGACTATTATGTCTTCGACAGGAGCTACCTGCAATCACGTAGTGCATGTCCAGACCCAGCTGCCTTACGGTCTTACCGTTGGTGTAGGAGCGTTTATCGGGTATCTTTTCGGAGGCCTGACGGGACAGTATATAGTGAGTATCTTCCTCACTGCTGTGGTCATAGCGGTCATCCTTTTCACGCTTAAATATATCGATTCGAAGAAAAACGTTAAAGTCTCTACTGCAAAATAAGAATACAAAATAGCAAGGAAGGTGAGATCATGAAAAAGGTCGATATGATCGTTCGGGCGCCGTTCTTCTACACGATGCAGGGGGACGGAGTAGGTTTCATGTCGGGAGTAGACATGATCGTCAACGGCGGCAAGATCGAATGCTTTTTCCCTTCGGAAAAGACAGAGCACGAGTACATAGCTGACAAAACGTTGAATATGAATCATCATGCTATTTTCCCGGGCCTGATAGACGCTCATATGCATACACGTGACAATATTTTCCGCGGACTCGCTCAGGATACGAATAACTGGATGATGTTCGGCCTGCAGCCATTCTCAAATGTCGGTACTCCCGAAGAACGTGACGCGGGAAGCAAAGTCGCTATGATAGAAGCTGTCAAAGCAGGAACGACTACACTCGGAGACTATAATTCCGACATGGATGAGGCTTGTGCTTTCATCGATAAGATCGGAGCGCGCGGAAACATCGCGCAGTTGATACGTTCCGCGAAATTCAAAGTCTATAAACCTGGCGAATTGTATGAATTCGATAAAGAAGCAGGCGAGAAGTCGATCCAAAGCAATATTGAACTGTTCGATAAATGGCATAATAAAGCAGGCGGAAGGATAAGGATCCTCTTCGGACCTCAGGGAGCGGATTTCATCGAATTAGATCAGCTCCTTAAGATACAGAAGATCGCAAAGGAGAGAAAGACCAAGATCCATATGCATGTCCAGCAAGGAGACAGAGAGACTTACCAGATCGAAAAAAGATATGGGAAACGTCCTACTGCACTTTTGGAAGAGATGGGATATCTTGACAGCACATTGATCGCGGTCCATCTGACCGATTGTAACGATGATGAAGTGCGCGTCATAGCAAAACACGGGGCTGGCATGATAGTCAACCCGGCTTCTATAGGAATAATCGACGGAATAGTTTGCCCTAGTGTCGTATTCCAGCAAGCGGGAGGCAACTGTGCTCTCGGTTCAGATCAGGCTCCAGGAAACAACTGCCACAATATCATCCATGAGATGAAAAATGTCTGCTTGTTCAATAAGATAAAATATCGCAACCCTGAAGTCATGCCTGCATGGAAAGCGCTCAGAATGGCGACTATCGAAGGTGCAAAGGCCGTTGGCATCGACGATATCGTCGGTTCTCTCGAACCGGGCAAACAAGCCGATTTTATCGCTGTAGACCTGGATCAGCCGTCTATGCTCCCAGTCTATACCTATCCAATGCGCAATATCGTACCTAACTTTGTATATAGCGCACGCGGATGCGAAGTCTGTCTATCCGTCGTAAACGGGGAAGTGATCATGAAGGATCAGAAACTGACTAAGATAGACGAAAGAGAATACATCGACGAAATCAAAAAATTCCCTGATGGGATCGGAAAACGCGCGGCAAAGGAGTTTTTCGAGATCAATGGGACAAACGCTGCATTCATGCGCGAAGGAAAACTTTAAAATCGATTAATATTTTGTCTGCGCCTGCCTCTTTTCCGGCAGGTGCAGACATTCATGTGAAGTAGTCATTTTCTACTTTTTAGAAACTCTGATGATCTATCTGATATTATTGATCGCCGCACAGACTACAGTAATGTATGCTATGCGCCTCACAAATTCACACGGAAAGAACCGCTATGCCGTTATTTTATTTTCATATATCTTCGGTATGATCTTCTCATACTTTTTGATGGATGATAAGTCCGCTCTTTTCCGTGATGAACACGACTTTTTCACGATCTGGTTCGGCATGCTGAACGGAGTAGCGATGGTGTCGGGTCTTCATTTGATAACGCTTTGCATCAAAAAAAACGGGACACCTATCTCGACTACTTTCAATAGGCTGGGCATTTTTGTGCCTGTGATCTTTTCGATATTTCTCTTCGACGAAATACCTTCTATCGTTCAGACGATAGGGATCGCGATAGTCGCGGCAGCTATGATAACGATGAACGCGGGCGGTGATAAAGCGAAGGAAAACCACGTCCAGTCACCAGCGCTGCTTGCAGCCGTTTTTTTGATCGGCGGAATAATTGATCTGGATTCAAAGATATTCGATATCTTTGGAGATGCCGGTTCAAAGGACCATTACACGTTCTACACTTTTGTCACTTGTGTCGCTCTGAGTGTGGTACTTTTCATAGTCAAAAACAGGGCTCTGGTGGCAAGAGATATCGGAATAGGTGCGCTTCTGGGGATACCAAATTCTCTGACTCTGATCCTCACTCTCAAAGCCGTGGATTCTTTCCCCGCATATATTGTTTTTCCCGCGGCGAGCGCTGGAGTGATCGTGGCAGTGAGTCTTATCAGTTATTTCTTCCTCAAAGAAGTTTTGACCAAAAGGGAAAAGTATGCAGTCGCGATGATCGTAGTCGCTCTTGTCCTGATAAATATTTAGTTTTTCTATTCGCCGAATGATCTTTCGGCCGCCATGTCCTCACTGACCTTAAATAGAAATATCAAAATCCCACCTGTAAATCCCACTTGTGTCGTATTCACATTAAAGTTTTGGGCTTTTTTCCGATTCCCTATTGAATTCCGCCGGGAGAGTGTTATAATACGATATATTTATTAAATACAAACAAAAAATATTTATATTTTATGTTTGTATTTACAAAATCTTATCTGTTCTTTTACATAAAAGGGGTTTGAGAACATGGAAAAGAAAAATCTTGACTGGAAGAATCTCGGCTTTGACTACATGCCGATCGACAAGCGTTATGTCGCGGACTTTAAAGACGGCGCGTGGAGCGAGGGCGCTTTGAGCGATGATCCTATGATCACGATGAGCGAAGACGCCGGCGTACTACAGTATTCGCAGTCTGTGTTCGAAGGGCTCAAAGCCTACGAGACAAAAGACGGCAGCATCGTCTGTTTCAGGCCTGATATGAACGCCGAGCGCATGTACAACAGCGCACTGCGGCTCGAGATGCCGCCGTATCCGAAGGATAAGTTCGTCGAGGGCGTTAGGCAGGTCGTCGCGGCAAACGCCGCATGGGTGCCACCGTACGGCACCGGAGCAACTCTGTATATCAGGCCGTATATGTTCGGCATCAGCCCGGTCATCGGGGTACATCCTGCGGCAGACTACCATTTCCGCATCTTCGGCACTCCGGTAGGGGCGTATTTCAAAGGCGGAGTCAAGCCTATTTCTGTAAAGGTCAGCGATTTTGACCGCGCGGCACCGCACGGCACCGGCAATATCAAAGCGGGCCTGAACTACGCGATGAGCCTCCACGCTATTGCTTTGGCCCACAAAGAAGGTTTTGCCGAAAACATCTATCTGGACTCCGCGACGAGGACCAAAGTCGAGGAGACCGGAGGCGCGAATATTTTGTTTGTGGACCGCGACGGCAAACTGGTAGTTCCTAAGTCGGACACCATCCTGCCGTCTGTGACACGCAGGAGCCTCGTGTACGTGGCCGTTAATTATCTGGGAATGAAGGTGGATGAGCGTCCTGTGTACTGGAAGGAGGTCATGGACGGAGATTTCACGGAGTGCGGGCTCTGCGGCACGGCGGCAGTCATTTCGCCTATCGGCAAAGTCAACGACCACGGCAAAGAATACGTTTTCGACTCCGGCATGGAAGAAAGCGGGCCGGTCATGAAGAAACTCCGCGCTACTCTCGTAGGCATCCAGGACTGCGAGATAGAAGCACCGGAGGGGTGGATATTCAAAGTAATGTAAAGAATAAACCTAATTATCTAATTCTTATCTCCAAACTGAAAAGCAAAAGGCCTGTATCCCGCGATATTCGCGGGATACAGGCTTTTCTGGCGGAGAGCGTGGGATTCGAACCCACGGTACCACAAGGGTACACCGCATTTCGAGTGCGGCTCGTTATAACCACTTCGATAGCTCTCCATGCAACTTAGTCAGTATAACACAGAAAAAAATAAGGTTCAAGGAATTTTCACGGCGCATGGGGCTCTGCTGAGAATGTGCCGAATCTCATTTCAATCGGTCATTGCGCAGATGACTCCGCCGCAGAGACTGAAATCGGCGCGCAGATGGCTGAATTTCCGCGCGCCGACTTTTATTCTCATTTGGTTTGAGGCGTACGCCTGCATTCTGAAACGGCTGCCTGAACTATGGCACTTGCCGTTTTGCCTGCGCGTCCGCCCGCTGCGCTCCTACCTCATTGCTTTGCGGTAGGCGAGGATGCGGTTCATCTCGTTGTAGACTATCATAAATCCTTCGTCTACGCCCATGCCCGGTTTTGCGAGTATCTGGTCCGGCTTTGTCGCCATGGCACAGTGTACGCAGACCTGTGCCGAGCGGTCGGTCTCGTTGCAGGTGCCTCCCTGATATGCTCCGATGCCTTTTTCTTTGCAGTAGAGGACGGCCTCGATCGTGTTGTTCACGCCGCCGAGGTCAGGCGTCTTTATCTGGATCATGTGGCCGGCCTTTGCGTCCGCGAAGAGTTTGATGTCTTCGAGGGTGTTGCACCATTCGTCCGCCACGAGTTCGACGTCGCATCCGCGCTTGTCGAGTTCAGCGGTGAGTCCAGCGAGCGCTTCGATCTGCGCCGCGCGGTCGGTGTCGCAGTCCATAGGCCCTTCGATGCGGAGGTGGAACGGCTTTGCTATCTCGCCGAGTTTCTGGATATAGTCGGCCATTGCCGTGTAATTGTTGTTGCCGAAGATCTGGCCTATAGTCCCGTAAACGTCGATGTGGAGGACAGGACTGTAGCTTTCGTCCGCGCGGAACTTGAGTATCCTGTCGCGGAGCCATGCCACGTATTCGACCAATTTCTCGCCGTTTTTGCCGAGTTTGGTCTCGACGTTGTTGATAAGGGCGTGAGGAAGGACCTGAGCGCCTTTGATTATCATCTTATCCGCGTTGTCGTAGCGGTCGTCTCCCGACTGGGTGAAGATAGGAATAGGCTTGTCCGAGACTTCACACCCGTATTCGTCGGCGACTACTTCGCACATGAGGCGGCCGGTCGCTTTTGCGACGGCGTCGAGCAAAGCCTGCGAAACACCGTAGCGGATCGCCGTGTGGAGCCTTTTGCCATTTACCTGTATCGCTTCGGCGTCGTGTGCCAGCTGTCTGAAGTTATCGGCTTCGCGTCCGACGAGGACAGGTTTGATGTACTTGTCGATGATAGGGATGAAGTCTTTTGCGAGGAACAGAGGATCTCTGCCGCCCGCTCCGGAGTACTGTACCGCAGCGCAGTCGCCGTATGCGACCTGACCGTCTTCGAGAACTATCATGACGGAGATTGATTCGCCGGCCATGCGGACAGATGTGAATCCATCGGTTACCGGATCTCCGACGTAGAATACGCCGTCGTGGCCGGCGCCTTTTTTGATTGCGCGCTGATCGTCAAAGTAAAAACCTGTTCTGCCCGGTGAGCAGACGATGTCTACGATTTTCATTGATTTCCTCCTATTGTTTCCTCTATTTTCTCGGGCGTCCGACGAGCCGGCCTTTGCCGATCGCGTAGACGTCGTCTATGAGCATCTGGAACGACGCGGATCTGTGTTCTGCTTTTGCGCGTTCTTCGATTTTTGCGCGGTGGAAGTCTTTAAGTTCCTTGTCGAACGGAAGGTTTCCGATTTCGAGTATCCTTACTGCGCCGTTGTTGTCGCGGCAAGGGTACATCTTTCCGGCGTTCGCTCTGCAAGGCGCAAACGGTACATCGATGACGCCCGCTTCGACGGCTCTGCAAGCTCCGAGCGCGATATCGCCTTCGCCGAGTTCGAAACTCTTATCGACTATTGCTCTCGTCTCGCGGCGGATGATATCTTTTTCCGCTTCGAGGCTGTCGGACGAGAAGTCCTGATCCGCCATCATGTTGACCGCCTGCTTCGTGCAGCGCATTCCTTCGGCGTTAGCCTCCATGGTAGGGATGCCGACCGCCTCGTGAGGGCTCTTTACGATGACCTTTGTCGCTTTTGCCAGAGATGCGGCGATCGCGCCTGAAGAAATGACGGCGAATGCCATCGCTTCATCGGCAGGGAAGCCGCCCATCCATTCGTGGAGCACCGTCGTGACGTTGACGTCGCTGTACCCGCATTTTTCAAGGTATTCGTCGGTCAGTTCCTCAAGGGTCTTGACTGCCGCAACGTCCTGAACGAGGTTGCCGCACTGTCCGTATCCGACTGTGATGTTCTTCACGCCCTGTTCGGCGGCCAGAAGTGCTTCGATGATGGCCACCGCGTGCGAGATGCAAGGCGGTACGAGCGTTCCTGTCAGAGGGCCGTACGGCTCGCGGTTGATAGAGACGCCGTTTTCCTCATATAGACCGGTGAGCCTGTCGACGTACTGCCAGTCGGTTATCGTCCTTTCCATCGGGACGTCTTTGCAGTATGGAAGATTGTACGAGATGCCGCCGCCTTCGTAACTGGTGAAGCCCCCGGCGTATGCTATCTCTGTCAGGAGGCGCGCATCAGGAGTGCCGTGCCTTATCTGGATAGGGGTGTTCACGCTTTCGATGACCTGACGGCATTTTGCCACACCGTGGTTGACGGCCGGAAAGCCGTTCATCATCGCGCGCCCGAGGCGTTTTGACTCTGCAAGCCCGTTTTCGGCTTCTTCATATCTGTTTTGGCGGGTGTAGCTGTCGATAGTCGTCGGCAGAAGATCTGCCTGTCCCTCTTTTTCGAGGTACTGCATCAGTTTGATATGCTCTTCGAGAACAGGCACGCCTGCACGCGGCTGGATGAGCGTCTTGTGGTCCTTCTTCGCTTCGAGCAGTTTTGCCGAGAAAATGCGCTCTTTAGGCATCGACTTGTGATATGCGAAGGACTCTTCCAGATCTACGTCTTTGCCTGTAGGCCATTGCGCCAAAACCTCACTGCGCAGTTTGAAGAATTCACCCTCGGGGATTTTTTTATTCTTCACGTCCATGGATTTCAAACTCCTTTTTCATTATGCGAAGGGCGGTGTCCGGATAGTGTACCGAGAGCAGCCCCATTGCGGCTATGATATAACTTCTGTCTATTAGGATGTCAGCCGAGATCGGACGGAGCGATTCGGGCTGTGATTTGCTGTAAAACGCGTGCGCGGCGATTTCCTCCGTGCGTTTCGTCCTGATGAGGCTTCCGCCGGTGACGATGAGTTTTTGGACTTCTCGCAGGTCTTTGCCTGTCTGGACGTAGGTGAGGCCCGCTAAAGTGTAGGCTTCTTCGATTTTGCCCGCGTGGCGGCTGACCGCCGTTTCGATCGCCATCGATGCGAGCGCGTAGTCGAGATTTTCCAGTTCTGCGTCGTCGCCCGGCAGCACGTCGGTGTGCTCGCCTAAATAATCGATGAGTTCCGCGGCGCGTTCTTCGTTGAGTCCCGAAAGTTCGGCTATCCTGTCTATTCCGGCGGCGTCTGCTATGCCGTGGATGCTGTAGCGCATGCCGATATCGCCTTCGACGGTGCGCTTCGCGTACGGCTCAGGCAGCCCTTTATAGACGGTGTTCATCTGTGCGGGTTTGCCGTATGCCATTGAATATACGTCGGTCGTAGCGCCTCCGACGTCGACGGCGACCAAATCTCCGATGCCGCTCTCCGTCTTTGTTCCCTTTGCAAGCGTTTCCATGGCCTGCAGGACCGTGGAAGGCGTCGGCATCATGATGTCGGAGAGCAGGGAGGATGCCTGTGTGAGGCCTTTGGCCTGTATGATGCGGCGCAGGAAGATGTCGCGTATGGTCTTCTGAGTCTGCTCGATTTTCAGCGTGCCGAATTTCGGCATGACGTTTTCGCAGACGATGACCTCGAACCCGGCGTCTTTCAGGATGCGCTCGCATTCCTTGGACGCGTTGCGGTTGCCGGCTATGACCACCGGAAATTCCGGCGGGATAGTCGCGATAGTCTTTGCGTTGTTTAGGATGCACTCTTTATTGCCGCCGTCGGTGCCGCCGACGAGGAGCAGGATGTCAGGCTTTGCCCGGCTGATGTCTTCCGCGTCGTCTTCGGTCAGTTCGTATGAGTATACGCGAGTGACTTTGGCGCCCGCGCCTAGGCTGGCGAGTTTTGCCGCTTCTGACGTGAGTTCGGGAACAAGGCCGCTCGTAATCATCTTAAGGCCGCCCGCTGCCGAGGAACATGCGTATGTGTCGGCAAAATCCAGTTTGCCGGTCTTTTCTTCGAGCAGATCCAGCCCTTTGCGCAGGCCGTCGTTTATGTCCGTACTGACGGTGGTGTAGGCCTGGGAAGTCCCCAGAATGCGCTCGTTCTCGACGTCGACTGCGGTGAGTTTGGTATATGTGCTTCCGAAATCAATGAGAAGAACAGGTTTCATCATCTGTCACCCGAGAACCTCGTGCAGTGCTTCGATAGTCGTCTCAGGAGGGGTTCCAGGCGGGAATACGCGGGTGAATCCCATGTCTTTGAAACGCTTTTCGACGTCTTCGAATTTCTGCTTGCCGATGACGATGTTGCCTCCGACGAAGAGAGGGATGCCTTTAAGTCCCGCTTCGTCGCATTTTTCTCTCATGCCGCGGCAGTCGAGTTCGCCCTGCCCGTAGAGAGAAGAGATGAGGATAGCGTCGGCGTTGGATTCGATTGCGGCGTTGATGAATTCTTCCTGAGAGACCATTACGCCTAAGTCGATGACCTCATAGCCCGCTTCCTCAAAAGCGTGGTGGAGTATTCTGATGCCGACTGCGTGAACATCGGCGCCGATGACTCCTATGACTAAAACTTTCTTTTTCCTGTCTGCGCTCATCAGATTTTATCTCCTTAGTGGGAATAGAAAAACGCTTTGTTATATATCTAAATACTACTCTGAACTATAACAAATGTCAACGAAATAAAAAGCGGAGGCAGTAAAAATGGGGATGATCCCGATACTGCCTCCGCCTTTCACCGGGAGATGTTTTTTTATCTTTTGCACAGCCTGATATTGAAAATTTATTCAAAACACGGTTTCTGTAAGTAAAAGCAGAAAAAACATGACAAAGATGAAAAATATATTAATTTATTTCTAACCGCT
>JBMNVD010000005.1:0-70587 GCA_050946615.1 Eubacterium sp. | reverse complement strand
CCAGATCAGTCGTCATGGCTGTCGATGCCGAGGCGGACGGCGCATTCGGAGTGGTCATGAACGCTGCGACAAAAAACGACACCATAAAGGTCGTCACCCGCTCTGTCGATATACCGCTCATCATAACGATAGTAAACGAGAACGCCGACATCGCCGGAAGACTTGAAGCCGGAGCGACGATACTGAACGTCTCAGCCGCCGCGAAGACGCCCGAGATAGTCCGCAAGATCCGGAAGGATTTCCCGGACGTCCCGATCATTGCGACCGGCGGCCCGACGGACGAGACGATCATAGAGACGATAGAGGCAGGCGCGAACACGATAAGCTACACGCCGCCTTCGACAGCCGACATTTTCGCAAAGATGATGGCGGACTACCGCGACAATCTCGATCCCAACTCCGCGAACGGCGTGACCGACGACAAAATAATGGAAGCGATAAAGTACATTCTTTGATTCTGGAAGCGGATGGCATGCCAAAATGTAATCCGGCGGAGATTAAATGTTTCCTTTTTAGCGATTTAGTGTATCATAGAGGTACAAGAGAAATCAGAAAGGAGATTTCTCGATCACCGAAAAAGCAAATAGGCTGCGGCGCACCATTCCCGGGGCGGCCGCTCACGAGGGGGTAATTCCAATGGCATTTTTAGATAAAGTCAAATCAGTTGCAGGCCAGGCGAGTGACGCAGTGAGCGATTCCATCGAATCTGCGAAGCTTAAGGGAAAGATCAGCGACGAGAAGAAGGCCATCGAAGCGGCGACGCTGAAGATCGGCAAGATAGTCCTTGATCTCCATAAAGCGGGCAGTATCGAACTTCCGGAAGACGCTAAATCTCTCATAGAGGAAATCGAAGGCCACGAGGCTGCAATTGAGGACGCAAAGAAAGCGATCGACGCTCTTAAAGAGGACTAGAGGATAGGACTTTTAAGAAGACAGACCGGTAAAAGGCTGACAGAGCCTTGAGGGCACGCGGGGCAGTACCCGCAATCGCTTGGAAGCGTTCATCCGCCGTAAGAGGCGGTCACCGGCGACACCGGTCATAACTGAATAACAGATAACAGACACGGCTTCGAGATTCGGAGCCGTGTTTTATTGCATACGCTGCGCGTCCCCTCACTCACACTTCGACCGGGCTATGTGCCCGGCACTATGTGCACCGTGCTTCTCCAGGCTTAGATAAAAAAGAAAAGGCTCAAAGCAGCAGCTTTGAGCCAGGTAGTGGTGGAGACGGTGAGAGTCGAACTCACGTCCGAAAGTATTTCCATTCGAATTTCTCCGAGCGCATCCGGCGTTTGTCTTTTCGCCCCGGCAGTTGTCCGTCGGCGGGCTGCTGCCGCAGTTATCCCGAATTATTCCTCAGCGCGTCCGGGCTCCCGCGATGAGTTTCCTGCATAGTCGATGCCAGATCCCTGACCTACAGGTGAATCAGGGCTGACACGCGTGCCGAACTAAGCGGCGAATGCGAGTTTGTTTGTATTTTTAGCGTTTGTATTTAACGGTCGGCTTTTACGTGTTCCGACGACACGGCTCGCTTATCGGACTTCTACGCTCCCGTCGAAACCTTTACGTCCCCTAAGTTCGTTGATTATATACCACCTAATACCGACAGGTCAAACATTATGTGTCGAGCCGCTGCTCCTGTAAAGAGCGACAGGTCAAACACAATATGTTGAGCCGCTACTCCGGTATCTCTGTCGTGTCAAGCAGCTCGAGCGAATGTTCTTCCCTCATGTAATCGCACATGTCGAGGAAAGTATCGACCGGAACGTCGCGCAGCTGCCTGCTGCCGCCGCGGATGTTCACGGAGACGGTCTTGTTCTCCGTTTCGGAAGCGCCGAGCACCAGGATATACGGAACTTTATAGTTCCTGTAGTGCTTGATCTTTTCCTTCATGTTCGCGTCGCTGTAGTCGACTTCATACCTGATGCGGTTCGCGCGGAGCAGACCTTCGATGTATTTTGCGTAATCGTTGTTCTCCGTGCGGATAGGAACGACGGCGACCTGAGTCGGAGCGATCCAGAACGGGAATGCACCCTTGAAGTTTTCGATCAGGATACCGATGAAACGCTCCATGGAGCCGAGCATCGCACGGTGGATCATTACAGGCGTCTGCTGCGATCCGTCCGCCGCCATGTATTTGCAGTCAAAGTTGCGAGGAAGCTGGAAGTCGAGCTGGATCGTACCCATCTGCCACTCGCGGCCGATGGCGTCCGTCATTTTCAGGTCGATCTTAGGACCGTAGAAAGCTCCGTCCCCCTCGTTTATTTCGTAATTTCCTTTGCCGAACTGATCGTCGAGGATCGCCTTGAGGTCTTCTTCGGCGTGGTTCCAAGTCTCGATATCGCCCATATAATCGTCAGGACGCGTTGAAAGTTCGACTCCGAACGAGAGACCGAACGTTCCGTAGAGTTCGCGGGCTATGCTCATGATATCGGCGATCTCGTCCGCGACCTGATCTTCGGTGAGGAGGATATGGGCATCGTCCTGGCGGAACATCTGGACGCGGAACAGTCCGTTGAGTTCTCCGGATTTTTCCTTTCTGTGGATGACGTCTGTCTGCGAATAGCGCAGAGGCAGATCCTTATAACTCCTGACCGTGCGTTTATACGCGAGGATAGCGTTCGGGCAGTTCATCGGCTTCAGGGCATAAGTCTTTTCGCCTTCGTGAGCCGGAGGGATGATGAACATGTTGTCCTGATAGTGAGCCCAGTGCCCGCTTGTCTCCCAGAGTTCGCTGGAACTGATGATCGGGCCGCTCATCTCCTGATATCCGTGCGCGTCGTGTATGTCGCGCCAGTATGAAAGCAGTGCGTTGAAGACTTTCCAGCCCTGCGGGAGCCAGTACGGCATTCCCGGCGCGGTCGGCTGGAACATGAACAAATCGAGAGCAGGGCCCAGTTTCTTATGGTCGCGCTCCGCCGCTTCCTGCATCAGTTTCAGATGATCCTTAAGCTGCTGCTTGTCAGGGAAAGCGTACACGTAAATTCTCTGAAGCTGGTCGCGGTTCTCGTCGCCTCTCCAATAGGAGCCGGATACGCTCTTGATCTTGAAAGCGACTCCTAGCAGTTCGCCGGAGTTATCGACGTGTGGTCCGCGGCAGAGGTCGACGTAATCGTCGCCTGTATAATAAATCGAGATCGTCTCGCCGTCAGGAAGATCCTGAATGAGTTCGGTCTTGAATTTCTGATCCTTGAAAATTTCGAGCGCTTCGGCCTTTGATACTTCCCTGCGCGTCCAGTCTTCTCTGCGCTTCAGTATCTCGTGCATCTTCTCTTCGATTGCAGGGAAGTCATCCTTGGTAAGCCCGCGCGGGAGCATAAAATCGTAATAGAATCCATCGGAGATCTGAGGTCCGATAGCGTACTGAACGTTCTCCGCGCCAAACATCTCGATGACTGCCTTCGCCAAAATATGCGACATCGAATGCCTATAAACTTCAAGAAATTCTTTGTTGTCCATGGTTGTCCCCTTTTAACAGTCTGTTCCGTCGGCTGTCCCGGCGGAAGTATATAGAAATATATATTAAATCGTATGATTTTCGCGGAAATAGTATACCACAGAGAATATTGATTGTAAACGCCGCAAACGGTAAAATCAAGCCGTTTCGGCTGCAGGATCCCAGGGTCACATTTCGCGTTCGCGCCCGTCAAGCGCTTTGATGATAGCGGCGTGCTTCTCTCTGGTTATAGGATAGCGGTAGATGGAAAGCGACGCTAAGGCGAGGAAAATAACGGGAATGATGGTCGTGCAGTTTTTGATCCAAGTAATCGCGGTCAGCGTCTGTACGTCTGATGACCCGTCAAAACCCGCGAAGCGCAGGATGCAGCCCAGAATGAGCGACCCGATACCGGCTGCGGCCGCCTCGATGAGTCCCTGAAATGAAACGATCGTTCCCTGACGGCTTTTTCCTGTTTTCAGGCGGTCATAGTCGCTGACATCGTAGTAGATCCCCGGCATGATCTGCCAATAGATCACCGTGGCGCAAACCGAGCCTAAAATAAAGAGCACGAGCGTCGGTATAGTGTCCGCTCCCGTAAAGCGCACCGTCACCAGCGCGGCAGTCCCTATCGTGTTGAACATGATCAGCGTATTGCGTTTGTCGGTCTTCAGCGCCAGCCTGCCGGTCACGGGGATCAAAGCCATGCCCGCCAAAGCCCGGATCAGCAGTACGGCGGATATCGCCGCCGATGAATAGCCGAGAACATACGTCAGGTAATATATCATGCATGCTATGACGATGGAATACGCGATCAGAGAAAACGCCGACGCGAAGATGAGATGTTTCATCGGTTTGAGCATCGCAACGGAGATGTACTCTTTAAAGATCGACACTAAGCCTGCTTTGTGCTTTTTGTCCGACGATGCCTCGGCAGAGACATCGGGCAGGTCGGCGCAAGGCGGGTCTTCGGGAAAGTCGGCGCAAGGCGGTTTTTCGGGCAGGTCGGTGCAAGGCGGATCTTTTTCTTTTGATGCGATGAAAGTGACGAGGATCATGAAAAAAGCGATGCCGCCGAGTATCGCGGCCGTCAAAGTCCACGCCCCGGAAGTGCTCATGCCTGACGTTTCCAGTTTTGAGACGAAGACAGTCGGGAGTATCATGACGGCGACATTTCCGACCATGTTGAAAAACGAGGCAAAAAGCCTGAGGACAGTGCGGTCGTCGTAATCTGTTGTGTATGCCGCGCCGAGCGCCAGATACGGAACGAAAAATCCCGTGTAGCAAGTCCAGGTCAGCATCAGCATGACAGCGTAATATATCGGTTTGGCCTCGCCGAAAGGCATGTTCGTGTACAGCAAAGTGACCGATGCGGCAAGAGGCAGGGCAAAGACCATCATGACCGGGCGCCTGCGGCCGAGGCGAGTCCTGACTCCGTCGGAAAAATATCCCATGATCGGGTTGAAAAAGGCGTTCCAGATCGCTCCGACGGCGCTTATCGTTCCGGCAGCGGCGGGATCGACTCCGGCGACGGTCGTGAGAAAGAACATCAAAAATGAGCCGATGAAACAGTAGACTATCGAGTCCGCGGCCGATGCCGCGCCGTACCCCAGCTTATCGCCGATCGAAAGCTTCAAATGCTTATTGTTTTGGTTTTGTTGTTTTTTATCCCCGATATCGTTCGATTGCATATTATCTGACGTTCTTCGTTTTGCCTTACTTTGTTTGAAGCCGATACAATTACAGTATATCACGCTGTGATTAAATATCATTTATCATTAAAAACAAAAGAATAAGTATATTACGTGTTATAACATTACATATAATAATTATCATACTGAGAATTTGTATATTTTGTTAAGAAAAACTAATGATAATGCTTATTAACGTGCTAAAGTGATAAAATAAAAATGGTTGCGATCGTATCGCTCAGTGTTGGTTTTTCAACGAAAAAACAAATTATTATTAAGAAGAAAGAGAGGTGCATTATGGATTCCGATAAAACTGCCGTTAATTTAGAAAAAACGAGCAAAAAGAAAAAAAGAGAAGTACCGCATATCCTGATAATTCTCTCTGTTATGATCGTCATCGCCACTATTTTGACATGGATCATTCCCGCCGGACAATATGACCGCGTGGAACAGGACGGCAGGACTGTGGTCGATCCTGATTCGTTCAAATATGTAGAGCGAAGCGGGGTAAATCCTTTTGACATGTTCGTACATGTCGAGGAAGGTCTCATCGGTGCTGCAAATATCACGTTCCTTATCTTTGCGGCGTTCTCGGCGATCTACGTTCTTCAGGAGACAGGCGCGATCGACGCTGCGATAGCTAAAATGGTCAAGAATGCGAAGGCACATCCGAAGAATGAGGTGGTTATCCTCGTCGTGATCATGGTGGTTCTCGCGATCTGGGGTTCGACGGGCACTATCTCATACGAGGAGATCGTAGCATTTGTCCCTATCTTTGTATCGATCGCATTGGCATTGGGCTATGATCCTCTGGTAGGCGTCGGCATATCTGTCGTACCGGTCGGAGTCGGTTTTGCTTCGGCGACCGTGAACCCGTTCACCATCGGCGTCGCTCAGACGATCGCTGAACTGCCGATGTTCTCAGGTATCGGATATCGCTGGCTCATTCTCGTATGCATGACTGCTCTCGCCATCGGCTACGTCCTCGTTTACGCGCGCCGCGTGCGGAAAGATCCTGCTAAGAGCCTTATGTACGGCGAGATTCCTACCGAGATGGAAATGAACGAAGAAAAACTCAACACTGAAATGACGAAACCGCGTTTATTTTCACTTATCGCTCTCCTCGTCGCGATCATCTTCATGGCGTGGGGACTTCTGACTCAGGGCTGGTACATCAATCAGTGCGCCGCGATCTTCATGATCCTGACAGTCGCCGTAGGAATCATCAACCGCTGGAGTCCTAATAAGACTGCTTCTACGTATGTCGTTGGACTTTCAAAAGGTGTTCTTTCTGCACTTATCGTCGGATATGCGCGTGCAATCCTGACCATAATGCAGGCCGGAAATATCGTTGACACTATCATCCACTGGTTCGTCTCGATCCTCGAAAATCTTTCGCTGTACGCGAGTGCGTTCTTCATGCTGATATTCCAGACGCTGCTCAACTTCCTGATCCCTTCGGGTTCCGGTCAGGCAGCCGTCTCGATGCCGATAATGACTCCTATAGCGGATCTCATCGGCATGAACCGCCAGATCGCAGTTTTGATCTTCCAGTTCGGCGATGGGTTCTCTAACCTGATCATCCCGACCGGATTCATGGTGATCGCCTGCGTACTCGGCAAGATCCCGCTCGGCAAGTATTACAAGTGGATCATGCCGTTCTTCGGACTCTGCTTCATCCTTCAGGTCATTTTCGTCTTCGCGGCGGTCGGATTCGGGTACAATTAAGGGTTTCCGGCTGATGATCAAAGGAGAATAAAAATGAGCGATAAAATCAAGATCCGCGCTCTGCCTGACGCGATAGAGGAAGAAATCAGGAAAAACAAAGAAGAGAATATTGAGAACCGGAGGCATATCCACATGCATCCGGAGACAGGATTTGACACGCAGGAGACGGAGAAATTCGTAAAGAGCAGGCTTGAAGCGCTCGGCATAGAAATCATACCGACCACCGTCGGTGTAGTCGGGATCATCCGCGGCCCGAAAGACGGACCGACGATTGCTCTGCGCGCCGATATGGATGCTCTGAATTTGACCGAGGACACCGGAGTCCCTTATGCCTCGCAGATCCCCGGAAAGATGCACGCCTGCGGACATGATGCTCATACAGCGATTTTGCTCGGAACATCGAAGATCCTGCAGGAACACCGCGATCTTTTGAAAGGCGATGTGATCGTGATTTTCCAGCCCGCGGAAGAGGGGCCTAACCTCGGAGGCGCAAGGATCATCCTAAAAGATTTTAACGAAAAAGGCATAACGGAAAAGATCCGCTACATGTTCGGTCTCCACGTCTCGAACGATGCTCCTACGGGTGTCGTACGCCATAAGTACGGGAGCACGATGGCTTCCACCGACGAAATAGAGATCACCGTCCACGGCAAAGGAGGACATCCGGGCCGCCCGCATCAGACGATCGACGCCTTGTCGGTAACGGCTAAGATCGTTACGGCCGTCGAGGCTTTTGTCTCGCGGCGCATCGACCCGTTCGACCAGGTGGTCGTATCATTCGGCATCATGAAGGCCGGCACTGCGAAGAACATCGTTGCGGAGGAAGGGATCCTGCAGGGGACTATCCGCTGTCAGAATGAGACGACGCGCGCCATGGTGTTGGAGAAACTGGAAAATATCACCAAACATGTGTGTGCCGCGTATGACGCGACATGCGACGTGAAGATCATCCACGGCCTGCCTGTGCTGAGAAACGATCCCGAGGCTGCAAAATACGCCGAAGATGTCGTCCGCGAGGCGCTGCCGCAATACAGCATCGATGAGATGGACAAAGGTTCTATGGGAGCCGAGGACTTCTCGTATTTTGCTCAGGCGATGAAGACATGCTTTATGTTCATCGGATCGGCAAACCCTGACAAGGGTGCGACTTATCCGGGACATAACCCGCGTTTCAACATCGACGAAGATGTCATAGATATCGGCATACGTATCGAATGCGCGCTGGTCCTCAATGCGGATACGATCTGAATTTTTATTCGGCGGCGAAACCGAAAATGTTTGTGCAAAGCCGCGGCCCGAATGGGCTGCGGCTTTATCTTTATGAATGATATCACGCTGTCACGCTATTTGTGCGGAAAAAATAGAGATGGGGAAAGTTCCCCATCTCATGCATTTGGCGGATTGAATCTGCGCAGTATGTCGTCGTACTAGCACTTGTTATTTCTTCGGTAAAGTTCAAACGGGTCGATGAACAGCGACTCGACGATGATGCCGACTTCTTCGGGCGAGTATGCCGGCGAGTCCGGCATCGCTCTGGTGATGTCGCAGACTGTACATTCGTCAGTATCTGAGAAGAGCCTCCTGAGTTTTTTTAGGTCAAGACGGAGTTTATTAGCGGCAGCCGTCTCCGACTGCGCGTCGGCTTCGTCGGCGATTGCTTCCAGGTAATCTTTCACATTGAACCGCATAAGAGTGCGAATCGTCTTTTTCGCTTCAACGCTTTCGCAGAACGGTTCCATACGCTTTTTGTAAGCTATCTTTTTCTCCATGAATTTGCTCCTTTCTTTGTTTTATCTTGTTTAGTCACGTTAGTCACGCGTCGCGAAGTTCATATTCTTCTCGGCGGTTTTCGCGGGAAGTCTGCATTTTGGCGCCGTCACCGCCTTTGCCTCCGCGCACGCAGAGCAGGCTCTCCGGTATCACGAAAAACTCGCCGTTCATTATTTCGGCGTACCTGCTCAGCGGCGGCTTTTCAGCCCACGTAAATCCTCCGGAACGATTCGTCTCGAGGGGAAGGAAAGGACCGGAAAGGCAGCCGGATCGTTCTTCTTTTGTATAGCAGAACCCGTCATATGGATCATACCGTATCGAGATGGATACGAGGCTCATCCTATCAATGGCATCTTCGAGTTCTTTTTTCCGCGCGGGTTTAAGTACGATGTCCGGGTCTCCGCTCAATACGGCAGCTATATTTCTGGCGTATATCGTCCTCACTCTGTAACTTTCAAGAGTATATATGGCGTCCGCTATCATGACGTCAAAATAAGACAGCGGTTCTGAAAAATCACATGACACCCGTCCGCCGTGATTTGTTTTGCTCGGCTCAGGTACGAGTTCCGTGCCGTGATTTGTTTTGTCAGGATTGTCCGGCATATTTGTTTTGTCAGGCTTGCCCGGTTTGTCCGTTATAGAAGGCTTAGAATCAGATGATAGTGGCATTTTTGACCTCCGGATGAAAATATTATGCCGTAAATATACTTGTCCGGGCACTATGAAATCATGCCTGCGTTAGTGTATACTAATATCATAAAGAGGTAGGAAGATGAATCTGAAAAATCTTAACATCGGAGATTCCGCGCGCGTCACGGAAGTCGGCGGAGAGGGGTCGCTCAGGCAGCATTTCTTAGACATGGGCATCGTTCCCGGAGCGGTCATCACGCTTGAAAAATACGCACCTATGGGAGATCCGATGGAATTCAGGATACACGGATACGAACTGACACTGCGCGTCGCGGACGCGGAGAAGATTTCGTGTGAGCCGGCAAAAGCGGAAAAACCGACGCAGGCGCCAAAAGAGACTAAGAAGGATTCCGTCCCGGAACTCGAACACCCGGGCCTCGGAGAAGGCGGCCGCTACCACGTAAAAGGCTCGGGCAATCCTTATCCGGACGACAAGGTTTTGACGTTCGCGCTGGCAGGCAATCAGAACAGCGGCAAAACCACGCTTTTCAACCAACTCACGGGCTCCAATCAGCACGTGGGCAATTTCCCGGGCGTTACCGTCGACCGCAAAGACGGCGTCATCCGCGGCCACGAGAATACTTTGATAACCGACCTCCCGGGCATCTACTCTCTTTCGCCGTATTCCAGCGAGGAGATAGTCACGCGCGAGTTCATCATCGGAGAAAAGCCGACCGGCATAATAAATATCGTCGATGCGACAAATATCGAGCGCAACCTCTATCTCACCATGCAGCTCATGGAACTTGAGACGCCGATGGTTCTGGCGCTGAACATGATGGACGAACTCAGGAATAACGGCGGTTCTATACGAATCAACCGCATGGAAGCCGAACTCGGCATCCCTGTCGTCCCTATCTCCGCGATAAAAAACGAAGGAATCGAGGAACTCACCGAGCACGCGATACACGTAGCGCATTACAGGGAGACGCCGGGGCGGACGGACTTCTGTTCGCCTGACGAAAAGGGCGGCGCCGTCCACAGGGCGCTGCACGCGATAATGCATCTGATCGAGGATCACGCAAATGCGGCGGGCATACCTATCAGGTTCGCGGCGACCAAAGTCGTCGAGGGCGACCATATAGTGATCGACGCGCTCAAACTGACCGAAAACGAGCGCGAACTCCTGGAGCACATCATCGTCCAGATGGAAGACGAGAGCGGGCTTGACCGCGCCGCCGCCATTGCGGACATGCGATATTCATTTATAGAAAAACTTGTCGCCGATACGGTCATAAAGCCGCACGAGAGCAAAGAGCACGAGCGCAGCCGCAGGATCGACCGCATCCTCACCGGGAAATATACGGCAATCCCGTCGTTCATCGCGATAATGGGATTGATGTTCTACTTCACTTTCAACTTGATAGGAGGGAATCTGCAGAGGCTCCTGCAGTTCGGCATCGACACGCTTTCGGATAACGTCGGCGCGGCGCTTGAAGCTGCGGAAGTTCCGTGGGCGATCAGATCGTTCGTGATAGACGGAGTATTTTCGGGCGTCGGCACGGTGGTGAGCTTTTTGCCGATAATTGTGACGCTTTTCTTCTTTTTATCATTGCTTGAGGACACCGGCTACATGGCGAGAGCGGCTTTTGTCATGGACAGAGGCCTGAGAAAGATAGGGCTGTCCGGGCGGAGCATCGTTCCGATGCTTATAGGTTTCGGATGCACCGTACCTGCCGTCATGGCTGCCAGAACTCTCCCTTCCGAGCGCGACCGCAAGATGACGATTTTGATCACGCCTTTCATGAGCTGTTCGGCTAAGATGCCGATATACGCATTTTTCACGGCGGCGTTCTTCCCTAAATACGGATGGCTCGTGATGATAGCATTGTATGTTGTCGGCATAGTCATGGGCGTTTTGACGGCGCTTATCAGCAAAAACACGCTCTTCCGCGGCAGCGCGGTCCCTTTTGTCATGGAACTGCCTAATTACAGGCTCCCGGGGATGAAGAACGTGCTGAGGCTGCTTTGGGACAAGGCAAAGGATTTTCTGCACAGGGCTTTCACGATAATACTCGTCGCGACGATCGTGATCTGGTTCCTCGAGACATTCACTCCGCGCTTTACCGTCGCAAAGGTTCAAACCGAAAGCATGCTCGCGCTGATCGGAGGCTTCATCGCTCCTATCTTCAAGCCTTGCGGATTCGGCGACTACCGCATTTCGACGGCTTTGATCACCGGATTCATCGCAAAAGAAAGCGTCGTCTCGACGCTGAATATATTGTTTGGCAGCATCTCAAAAATTGCCGCCGTTCTCAGTCCGCTGAACACGATGGCGCTTTTGGTATTCTGTCTGCTGTACACTCCGTGCGTCGCTTCTATCGCGACGATAAGGCGTGAACTCGGAGGAAAGACGGCAGGCGGGGTCGTGGTGTTCCAATGCGCTGTCGCCTGGGCCGCGGCCTGCATAGTAAACCTCGTCGGTACTCTCATCGGTTTCTGAGAAAGGGGAAACTGTTTTCTGAGAAAGAGAAAAACTGATTTTGCGAAAGAGAAAAACTGATTTTGCGAAAGGGAAAAACTGATTTTGCGAAAGGGAAAAATATGAAAGTAAAACCGCAAGGATCGAAATTTCTGAAAGTCGTCGCAATCATACAGATCGTATTCTGCGTTATGATCCTTATCAGTGTGCTGATAAGCGTGACTTATCTTCCGGCACTTGAAAGCATCCCGGAGTATGAAAGCCTTCTGCATGATTACGGCATGACTTCTACACAACTTAATAACGCATTCATTTTCTATGGGATTTCAGCCGCCGTCAGGCTCGTGCTCGCTATCCTGCTGCTGATTTTCAACAGATACGACAAAGCGAAAACATGCATGACGCTGGTTATCGTCATGTTCGCCGCTACCGTGATACTTGCTTTCGTTTCCGCCGCTGCGACGGGGACAACGCCGGCCGGCAACATTTCCACTTCGATTTTCATGCCGATACTCTTCCTGATAGGTGCGCTGCAGCTAAGGAGCATCAGCAATAACGCCGCTCGTTCCCGGCAGGCATGGCAGAATGGTCAGGGTCCTAATATGTACAGGAACGATTTTTCCCGCGGCGGATACCCTCCGCAGGGAAATTACGGTCCTCAGGGCGGCTATCCTCCGCAGGGAAATTACGGTCCTCAGGGCGGCTATCCTCCGCAGGGGAACTACGGTCCTCAGGGCGGATACCCTCCGCAGGGGAACTACGGTCCGCAGGGAGGCTATCCTCCGCAGGGAAACTACGACCAGCAGGGCGGCTATCCTCCGCAGGGAAATTACGGTCCTCAGGGCGGTTACCCTCCACAGGGGAACTACGGTCCTCAGGGCGGCTATCCTCCACAGGGGAACTACGATCAGCAGGGCGGCTATCCTCCGCAGAGCGATTACGGCCAGCAGGACGGATATCCTAAGCAGACATATAAATCGCCTTTTGACGATATGAAGAAAACGGAAAATCCGTTTGAGAGCGATACTAATGAAGGGCACGGTGAAACAGACAATACCGAGAAGAACGAGGTGGACGGCGGGTCTCAGAAACAGAGCGGTTCGGATGATAATGGCACATCGTACGGAGAAGGATCGAACTGATATTGCAGACCATAACACCTGCGAAATAATTGAACCGCTATAACCGCTATACAAGCTATTACCGCTATTCGGTAAGCACCTGAAAACAAAAATAAACCGGCTGCGAATTCGTTTCATGAGGAAATCACATGCGGATACGCAGCCGGTCTTTTATGCCCGCCGTTCACGCGGGCTTCCTATTTTTACTTTTTATTTGCATCGAAAAATGCAGAGCAGTTCATCGCATCTGAACATCTAAGCGGATCGTCAGTCTTCTTCTCCGTTTTCGGCCTCGTCTTCATCTTCGTCATCGTCGTCATAATCCTCGACGGTAACGGTCAGAGCGGTTGCCGCAAGACCGAGGAGCAGCAGCAGAGTCAAACAAGTGACGAATCTGGTGACACCGCCCGATTTCTTCGGCGGTTCAGGTGTATATGTGCCTTCGTTCTTGGCCTGGGCGATGATCCTTTCGGCTTCTTCGATTTTTCTTCTGTCTTTTCTGTTCATGCCGTACCTCCTTCAGTAGTAGTAATATAATAATTTTACCATTTTCACCGAGATAATCAAACGGTGATATAATAAAAACAGTTTTTTCTAAAATTATGTGTGAATTGCGCGGAATTTGCGTTGATTCTGCGCACCCGCTCCAAATCGCATTGGGCCTGCGCTCTGACAGCGCCGGATGCGCATCGAGACTCCGCTCGTCTCAGCGGAGCAGCATAAAAGGGGGGTGCAAAATGGACGACATAGTTAAACTTTATGAAAAATGCCGCACTTACAGACGCTTTGCGCAGGAGAAAGTCCCCGACGAGATCCTCTACGAGATGATCGTGACCGCTTCGCGCAGGAGCAGCGCCCGCAACGCTCAGGTGGTGCGCTATGTCGTGGTCCGAACTCCAGAAATGGTCTCGCGCATGCAGCCGCTCGTGAGGTGGGCAGCCGCGCTGCCGCCTGAAATCGGAACACCGCATGACGATGAGACTCCGACCGCTTTTATCGCGATCTATCTCGAAGGGAAACCTTCGCCGATGAGTTACATCGACGTGGGTATTGTATGCGATACACTTTCGCTTGTCGCGACATCGCATGGATTCGGCACTTGCATCATGGGTTCTATCAACGCTCCGGAAATAAAGAAACTGCTCGGAGTACCGGATGATGCCGCGATGCCGGTAGTCGTTTCGGTCGGAAAGCCGATAAACACAAGCGAAATCGTGGGCGTGCCGGAAGACGGGTCTTTGGCGTATTACACCGACGCTGACAGAAACTACTTCGTGCCAAAACACAAACCGTCCGACGTGGCGCGTTTTGTTTGAAATATCAATTATTACCGGAAACAAGGAGGCAGAAACAGCAGGGTAAAATGGGGTTTATTGACAGAGATCTGATAGAGCGCGAGATGAAATACTGGCGCATTCCGGGTGCCGGGTTTGCGGCGGTCGGGGACGGATTCCCGACAGAGTACGAATGTTTCGGACTGCGCGACATTGAGAACAGACTTCCTTTTGACGAGGATACGCTTTTCTGCATCGCTTCGTGCAGCAAATCTATGACTGCCGAAATGATAGGCAGCCTCGTCGCAGAGGGCGTTTTGGATTTTGACAGGCCTATAAGCGAGTATCTTCCGGAATTCCAGCTTTTCGACCCGGAGGCGAGCAAAAACTTCACTCTGCGGGACATGCTCTGTCACAGGACAGGCTTTGGCGCAAACGACGTGCTTTGGCCATGCGACCGCGCCGATCTGGCAAAGCGCATCAGATATGTGGAACCGTGCGGGGTGTTCCGCGATAAATCCCTTTATTCCAACGTGATTTACGCTTTGATCGGATACGTCGCAGAGGCGGTGACCGGCAAATCGTGGCCCCAGTTGATGCAGGAGTACGTGTTTGACCCTATCCATATGGACGCAACGTCGTGCACCGCGGAGAAAATGCTCGCCGCAGAGGACCGCGCGATACCGTATTACGTCGAGGAGTTTGAGCCTGTCAGGAAGGAATTTTGGAATATCGACGGCGGAGGGCCTGCCGCGTCGGTGAACACGACTATCAAAGATTTCGCTAAATGGCTCAAGTTCAACATCGCCGGCGGAGTGAACGAAGACGGGGTGCGCGTCATTCCCGAGGCTCAGTTCCGCGAGATACACTCGCCGCAGATGTATTATAAAGACTTCATCGATGACGATAAGTACCCGTGCCACTACTACTGCATGGGCTGGAGATATGGAGAATACAGGGGCCACAGGTTCCTGAAGCACAGCGGAAAGATAGAGGGATTCAGTTCTTTCCAAGTCTATCTGCCGGACGAAAAAGTGGGCGTCTGCATGATGGCGAATATCCACACGCCTGCGACGGAGTTCGAATTTTCGATGACTTATTCGATACTGGACGCGATCCTGCGCGAAGAACCAAAAGACTGGGCGCACGCTTTCAGGCCGAAGGGAGCGGAAGACGCGGCTCACGCTCCGCTGGAATGCTACCTCACAAACAGGGAAAACGTCGCGGCTCTCAAACTCTGCCGCGAGATAGATGGCCTGCCGCCTAATCACGCTCTCTCCGATTTTGCCGGAGAGTACGCGAATCCGGGGCACGGCCCGGCAAGTGTGCGTTTTGACGCCGGCGAAAACAGGCTGTATCTGCATTACCGCGACCAAGAGTTTCCGCTCAGACATTACGGAGCCGATTCGTTCGTGATGGACGGCGTGTTGACCGATACCCTCACGCTGAGCGTGCCGGTGACATTTGTCTCTGACGAGTTCGGAGATGTAATAAAAGTTAAGATCTGCTATGAGAAACGGACGAACGACATCGTTTTCGTGAAAAAGAAGACCGACGGAGGGGAAAAATGATAATCAACAGATTCAGGCCGGGCGACAAAGTAAGACATTTTAAGAGAGAGACGATCGGCGACGAGGAACGCGCCGCGGGGGTCTATACGTATGAGATCGTCGGGACGGCGCGGCACTCCGAGACGGGCGAGAAACTTATGATATATAAGGCGCTGTACGGTCAGCGCGGAATGTTTGCGAGGCCGCTCGACATGTTTCTCGGCGAGGTGGATCACGAAAAGTATCCGAATATCGAGCAGCCTTTCCGCTTCGAAGGCGAACTCCGTGAGATATGGGTCACGAGCGGCGAGATACTGAACCGGGTCCTGTCAAAGCACAACCCGGGGCCGTTTGTACCGTTCAACGAGGCGATGATTTCAGGTGATATCTCGTACCCGCTCTTTACCGACGATTTTGCCGAAAAAAGGGCTGAAAATTTCCACGTCGACATCGCTTCATACGCTGAAAATATGCGTCAATATCTGCTTTTCGCGGAAGAACCGGACGAATACGAGAGGGTCACGCTTGTGTTCGGAACGGACGCTTTCTGCCAGATCAATGTTCTGGCGGTGCTGGCATGCTTAGAGCAGCGCGGATATTCGGGCGAGGTTTGGCTGCAGCTTATAGACGAAGAGGAGTACGAACCGCTCGATGACGGCCGCAGGATAACTCTCGGCGGATACGCAGAGGTCTACCGCTCGCTGTGCGAGGGGAGAATATATCCGACGGAGGAGGCGGTTTCCGACGGGCATGAATGCACTGTAATTCCCGAACTCGACGAGGCTATCGGCGTCTATTTCATGCTCAGGGACGAGGAAGGCGAGGTTGCAGCTATGATAAAAGCAGCCGAGGGCGATGCGAAGGATGTCTTCAGGACTGTTATGGACGGCACCCGCAGGTACGGGCTCGGCGATGTTCAAGTGCTGAAACTTATCCGCAAGTTCAGGCCTGACATCCCGGAATACGGCAGCAGACCTGAGGCGGATGAATAACGGCAAAAGAGGCTCAAAGGCTCAGTAGGTCGTCTGGTCAGCGGGTCGTCGAGTCGTCTGGTCAGCGGGTCGGCGTACAAAAAAGTAAATTAAATGCTCATATTAAAACCGGACGGATCCGGGGATTTCCTCAGTTCCGTCCGGTTTTTGTCTGCTTGCCGTCTATATGACACTATTCCCGTCGCTAAATCCCGTCAGTCGGGTTCGATGTGGAAACGCTGCGGTTGATCTCGGCGCTTGCCTGAGCGGCGGTGCGGCCTCCTTTGGAAGTTTCCTCGTCGATGCAAGGATCCTGCGGGAGCGGAGCCTGTCCCGGGGCTGTCTTATCGATCGGCGTCGCGTCGCCGATTCCGAGCGCTTCTCCGAGAACTCCGGCCTTAGCCACCAATTCCGTCATGTCGGAAGGCATGTAGATTTTCGTGGAGCGGCCGTTTGCAATGTATTTCATGGCGTCGATGCTCTTATATTTAAGCACGGATTCGTCGATGTTCGCACCGCGCAGTGCTTTGATTCCGTTTGCCTCGGCCTGATAGACGAGTTCGATGGAACGAGCCTGGCCTTCTGCGATAGCGATCTTCGCTTCCTTTTCGGCTTCAGCGGCGAGGACTTTAGCCTCTTTATCGCCCTTCGCTCTGGAAACTACCGCTTCCTGATGAGCCTGCGCTTCGAGGACGGTCTGACGTCTCTCACGTTCCGCTCTCATCTGTTTGGTCATGACTTCCTCGATCTCGCGAGGCGGCATGATGTTCTTCAGTTCTACGCGGGTGACTTTGATGCCCCATGCGTCGGTCGCCTGATCGAGTATTACTTCAAGCTGTCCGTTTATCTTATCGCGGGAAGTGAGCGTCTGGTCCAGCTCCATGCTGCCGATGATGTTGCGGAGCGTTGTGGCCGAAAGGTTCTGAAGACCTGCGATAGGGTTCTCCACGCCGTATGTGTAGAGCGCCGGGTCAAAGACCTTTGCGAACACGACCGAGTCGATCTGGACTGATACGTTATCTTTAGTGATTACCGGCTGAGGCGGGAAGTCCAAAACCTGCTCTTTCAGAGAGATCTTGCGTACGATCCTCTCGATGAAAGGAGCCTTCATGTGGATGCCCGCGCCCCACGTCGCCTTATATTTTCCAAGCCTTTCGATGACGAAAGCGTGCTGCTGAGGAACGATGCGGATGCAGGAAAGCAGGATCCAAACGACGAGAACGATGACTATGATTAAAATGATCTGCCCCATTTTCTTTTCCTTTCTGGTCTGAGACCGAAGAAATAAGTCAGGACGGTGCGCCTAAACGCCCGATTTCTAATAGAAATATATCACATGTAGTGTATGATTTCTATAAAATACTTGTAAAGGGAATTTAATAAAAACCGCGGCTCACTCGGGCCGCGGCTGCAGTTTACAGGTTGTGCACTCTCAGCGCTCTCATGGAGTTCAGCACGGCGATGACCATGACTCCGACGTCGGCAAAGACGGCCACGAGCATCGGGAAACCGAACAAAGACAGCACGAGGCAGATGACTTTAACGATTATCGCGAACCAGATATTTTCACGCACCAGACGCAGGCACTTGCGCGAGATGCGGATGGCTTTTGCGATCTTGACCGGGTCGTCGTCCATCAAAACGACGTCTGCCGCTTCTATCGCGGCATCAGAACCGAGGGCTCCCATCGCCACGCCGATGTCAGCGCGGGAGAGCACAGGCGCATCGTTTATTCCGTCGCCGACAAATACAAGTTTTTCCTTTTCCGGTTTTGCCGCGATGAGTTCTTCGACCTTGGCGACTTTGTCCTGGGGCAGAAGTTCGCTGTAGACTTCGTCGAGACCGAGGTCCGCGGCGACGCGGTCTGCGACTTCCTTCCTGTCGCCTGTCAGCATGACTGTCTTCTTCACGCCTGCCGCTTTCATATCCGCGATGGCTTGTTTTGCCGTCGGTTTCTCCACATCGGATATTACTATGTGCCCGGCGTATTCGCCGTCGATGGCTACGTGGATAATAGTCCCATGTCTTTCGCACGGATGCCATTCGGCGCCTATCTTATCCATCATGCGCTCATTGCCGACGCATACGGTTTTGCCGTTTACCAGAGCCTGCATCCCGAGGCCGGAAAGTTCTTTTGTGTCTTCGACCGTGCAGTCGTCGGATTCGTTCGGGTAGGCGAGGCGCAGTGAATTAGCGATAGGGTGTTTGGAATATCTTTCGACGTGGGCTGCCATGTGGAGCAGCTCTGTCTCGGTGATTTTTTCGGGATGGACCGCGACGACTTCGAATTTGCCCTTCGTCAGGGTCCCTGTTTTGTCCATGACGACTATCCCTGTCTGGGCGAGGGCTTCGAGGAAGTTGGAACCCTTCACCAGTACGCCTTCTTTGCTCGCACCGCCGATGCCGGCAAAGAAACTGAGCGGGATGCTTATCACCAAAGCGCACGGGCAGCTTATGATCAGAAATTCGAGCGCGGAGTAAATCCATCTTCCCCAGTTTGGGCTGCCGCCCATCGCCAGAGTGACGAGAGACGGTATGACCGCGACGCCGATGGCGCTGAAGACGACTGCGGGGGTGTAGATGCGGGCGAATTTCGCGATGAAGTTCTCTGACTTAGACTTGCGGGAACTCGCGTTCTCGACGAGATCCATGATCTTGGAAACGGTGGAATCGCCGAATTCTTTAGTCGTTTTGATCTTCAGGACTCCGCTCATGTTGACGCAGCCGCTGATGACCTCGTCGCCTTCCTTTACGTCGCGCGGCAGCGATTCACCCGTCAGAGCCGCGGTGTTCAGCGAAGAACTGCCGTCTGTGACTATTCCGTCGATAGGGATTTTTTCGCCCGGCTGGACGACGATCACGGTACCGACCGCGACCTCGTCTGGATCGATCTGCTTCAGCGTGCCGTCTTCCGCTTCGATATTCGCATAGTCTGGCCGTATATCCATGAGTTCGGTGATGTTTTTGCGGCTCCTGCCGACGGCGTAGCTCTGGAACCATTCGCCGACCTGATAGAAGAGCATGACGAAGACGGCTTCCGTGTAGTCGCCTGTCCAGACGAATGCGAGGACTATCGCGCCGATAGTGGCGATCGTCATCAAAAGCCCCTCGTCAAACGGCTGCCTGTGCACGATCCCGTAGACGGCGTCCGCGAGGATGTCATATCCGATCAAAACGTACGGTATCATGTACAGCACGAACCGCGCGATGCCCTGAGCCGGAACAAAATGAAGTATCAGCATCAGCACTGCCGTGACGATGATGCGTATCAGATTTGTCTTTTGTTTTTTCGTCAAGTTTTTCATTTCAGGAACACTTCGCAGCTGCGCTCTACATTTTTGCAGTTCTTACGGACATCGTTCATTACCGATGCGACATCGGCGCCGTCTTCAAATTCGACGTTCATTTTAAGCGTCATGAAGTTCACTGTGGCATCTTTTACGCCAGGAGTTTTCTTTGCTGCGTTTTCCATCTTTGCGGCGCAGTTGGCGCAGTCGACGTCGATGCGGTAGGCCTTTTTCATTGAAATTCTCCTTTCAGAACCTGTGCGGCATGTCGAACACTTGTAAATAGAGGCATGTCAGATTCTGTAAATCTTGAATATTATATTTATAAACGCTCGATTAAACGATTGTTTAATTGTTTATCAATATAATACCACCGAAAAAAAGAAAGTAAAGAGCGGGAAAAAGTTTTTTTTAAAATATTTATGATTCCGGATTCGTTTTGATTTATTTTGCCAGGCCGCTGATTCCATTACGCTTTTGCAGCGTCAGTCTCTATTGATTTGTTGTTTGACTTCCTCTTCACAATCAGTTATGGTTTCGGTACAATTAAGGCGTAATCATTTCGTCAGGCGTATGGCAGATCACATGCAGTCATAACGCAGAAAAACTTCAAATATCGAATATCAGATATCTGATGTCGAATACTGAACACTGGGATCAAATATGGAAGAAACTGCACAGAACACGCAAAACACACAAACAGTCCAAACTGTTCAAACTGCCCAAACTGCACAAAACGCGCAAAACAACGAAGCTATACGGCGCGGCTTGTCGTCAAAAGCGATAAAATGGATAGCGATGGTAACTATGGCCGTCGACCATACGGCGGTCGCGATCATCGAAACCTTGTTCTACTACGGCCAGAACGAAGTGTCGGCATCCGTTTTTCTCGTATACGAAGTCATGCGCGATATCGGACGCCTCGCGTTTCCGCTGTTCATATACCTGCTTGTCGAAGGATTTTTCCGCACGCACAGCCGCGCGCAATATCTTTCGGGTATGCTCATATTCTCCGCTATCTCGGAAATACCGTTCGACTTGGCTTTGACGCTGGGACCGGACTCCGCCGCGGCGGGCGTCTTTATTGAAAGCACCCATCAAAACATCTACTTTACTCTTTCGATAGGTCTGCTGTGCATGGTCGTCGCGGAGCGGATTTTCATAGGAACCGGCAGAGCAAATCCGGCTTTGCAGGTGATAGTCGCCTGTCTGGTCGCTGCGGGAGGAGGCGCGCTTGCGGAACTCATCAAGGCAGATTACGGCGCAGTCGGCGTAATTGCAATAGTTGCGGCTTACATGATGCGCAGGAACAAACTGTCTGACCTGGAACTTCCCGCCGCCGTCGGAGTCCTGCTGTTTTCAAATCTGACAGAGGGATACGCCATAGCGGACTGCTTCTTCGTACACGCTTCAAACGGCTTGCGCGGAAATATCAAATACAAATGGCTGTATTACATATTTTATCCGGCGCATCTGGCGATTTTGGCGCTTCTGAAATATCTGATATTTGCTTGAATTTGAAAGTCCCGCCGCATTTGGATATAATTCGAGATATGGAAGAAAAAATCAAACTGCCGCACGATCATGGCGAAAAAGAGAAAATCAATAAAATAATAGAGTCGATGCCAAGCGACGAGATAATCGGCGTCGTCGCGTCAGCGCTCGGCAAACTCTCCGACCCGACGAGGCTCCGCATCTTCTGGTTTTTGTGCCACTGCGAAGAGTGCGTCATCAACATCGCCGCGTTCATGGATATGTCGAGCCCGGCAGTTTCGCATCACCTCAGGATCCTGAAAAATTCCGGCTTGATCGTGAGCAAACGCTCAGGCAAGGAGACGTACTACCGCGCGGCTGACACGGAACTGGCGCAGACTCTGCATCATATGATCGAAAAAATCGGAAAGATAACCTGCCCTAAATAATAATGTGTGAGTCGCGGGAATTTTTGATGCGCGGTATTTCCCGCGGAGTGGTGAAGTACACGGCGCGGTAAAACCTGCGGGCCCGCGGCTTCAGAGGGGCAGTCTCAAAAGACGCGCTCGTAGCAGATAAAGTGCTCACCCCAGCGGTCTGCCCTGCCGCAGCGCGTGAAGCCCATGCCGTCATATACACGCAGCACCGGCAGATTGTCGTCGTCGGCGAAGAAGATTATTCCGTCAAAACCGCGCGCGGCCGCTTCTTTCAGGCCTCTCAGTACCAGCGCTTTGGCGACGCCTCTGTGCTGAGCGCTTTCCTTTACGCCAAGCCTGCACATGAATATCGGGTTTTTCATCCTCTTATTCCAGCATGGCATATCGACTATGCGGCTGCTTTCCCCCTCGTCTTCGCCGTTGTTTCCGGCGACTATTCCCAGAGGTTCACCGGTTCCCGCATCTCGGCATATCAAAAGGAACCCATTGCGGACATCGGAAAGCAGATTTTCCTCTCCGGGATATTCCTCGTCCCAATGCGTGCAAGGTGTGTGTTTTGCCGATGTGACAACTTCAAGAGCGTCTGGTATGTCTTTTTCTTTTGCGACCGTTATATCGAGTCCGCGGTAATTCTTTTCATCAGCCATTTGTTCTTTGCTCATTTTTCGTTTTTTGATATTATATACATACGTAACATACGTAAAATTATTTTTGTGTAGAGAATAATTATACACCAAAGCCGATAAATATATTCGAAGATTTCTCTGTGCCGGTCGTCGGACCGGCAGTATGGGGGAGGGGGAAATGGCTAGACGGCAGAAATATATATTTGCAAAGAAATATCGCGCAGGCAGGATCAGAAAGATCATCCTGATAATTTTGATAATAATCGCGGCAGTTCTCGCCGCGCTGCTTTTGATATCCAAGAAAAATTTGTTCGGGCCGAGTCTCGATCTGAAGTCGGACCTTACGGCAGAAGCCGGCACGGAACTCCACGCTTCCGATTTCATCGACAAAGTAAACGGCGGTACTCTTAAGGAAGACCCGCTCATAGATACTTCAACGCCGGGGACAAAAGATGTCGCGGTCACGATCGTCAGCGACAGCGGCGGAGAGGAATCTGACACCGCTTTCCAAGTGGATGTAGTCGATACCACGCCGCCTGTCATCGAACTCACGGCGGATCAGGTAAATGTCATTTTATACACCGAGATCGACTGGGCAAAGTTCGCGTCTGTAACGGATAACTCGTCTACGGAGCCTGAAATGACCGCATCCGGTCTGGACACGTCCGCTGCCGGACAGTATCAGGTCACGTTCTCTGCTTCCGACGCTTCCGGAAACAGCGCTGAAAAGAATTTGACGGTCAATGTAATAGACCCGGACGCCACCGAGGGAGACATCACATTCGTGACGGGAACGGGATTCACCGGCACGCGCATAGATGGAGTCACGACGATCGACGGCATAATAATAGCGAATAAATCATTCAGTCTGCCTGAAGATTACGGCTCGGGCGATCTGGAGGATGTGACTTACGAGGCTTACTACGAAATGGATGCGGCTGCCGCGGCAGAAGGGTATTCGCTATGGATAAGCAGCGGCTACAGGTCTTACTGGCTGCAGTATCGGCTCTATACATCATACGGTGCGACAGATGGATTCGAGGCGGCAGACCGATATTCGTCCAGACCGGGTTATTCCGATCATCAGACGGGATATACCATAGACCTTAACAGCGTCGACGATTCATTCGGAGAAAGCGAAGCGGGACAGTGGGTAAATGCACATTGCGCCGAGTATGGTTTTGTTATCAGATATCCTGAGGGGAAAGAAGACAAGACCGGCTACATTTATGAATCGTGGCACCTGCGCTACGTCGGCACGGAACTGGCGCAGAAACTGTATAACGGCGGAGACTGGATCTCGCTGGAAGAGTATTTCGGCATTCCGAGCCGGTATTCGCCTTCCGCTCCTACGTTCCAGGAATAAAAGTACATTTCAGGAAATCAGACAGAAGCCGGAAGTATCTTTCCGACAAATTCAAACAGCGGTCAGGACCAGCGGTCGAAAATGCCGCTCAAGCAGATCCAGACAGTTATCAGAAATACTTCTCCAGCAGCGTCGTTATTGGGTTTTTGTCGTAGAAGAACCCGCCCAGATAACTATTCCTGATGGCAGATACCATCGGTTTTGACGCGTCCGGATCTATGTTCGTCACGAACGGAATGAATAACAGCATGATGACGCTGACGATGATGACCCCGCGAAAGAGTCCGAACACGCCGCCCAGTATGCCGTTCATGAGTCCTATCGGGTTGCTCTTTTTATGCTTCCCGTAGTGCTCTAAGATCCTGAGTATTATCCCTGTGATTATCGCCGCGATGATGAGGACGATAAAGAAACAAAAAATCAGCATCAGCACCTTGGCGAGTTTGTCGCCGATAGCCTCAGCCGTCTGAATAGACGCATCTGCCGCCATATTTTTGAATGCATCCGGCAGCACGCTCTGAAGTTTGGTATTTGAGACGGTGAACGCGATAGAGTTCTCGATGTGGATAGAAAGAGATTCAGGAAGATCGGTTTTGGCATAGAAAAAATTGCAGAGCGAAGACGCGCCGAAAACCGCCACCAAGATGCATATCAGCCAGCGCACAAAACTGAAAAGCGTCGCGAGGATGCCTTTTCTCCAGCCCAAAATGGCGGAAAGGACGATCACAAACAGGATCGCGATATCGATGTACGTGCTTGCGTTGCCCAAAACGGCACCTCCTTGCAGTATTTACAGCGAGTAGCGCTTGACGAGGTCTACGTAGCGCATCAAAACGCCGAAATTAGCGTAGTAATAAGTGAACTTGTCTTTTTTCTGAGTCTCTACAAGCCCCGAGCGGACGAGCACCTTCATGTGCTGGCTTATCGTAGCCTGCGCGTAGCCTGACTCGGCCACCAGATCCTTATTGCAGACGTTCTGCATCTGCCTGTTGGCCTGCATAATGTACCTGAAAAGGCGAAGCCTGACCGGATGAGCGAACGCGTCTGACACGTTCGCGAGAAAATCCAGATCTTCGTCTTGCATTGCCTCTTCTTTTCTGATCCTCATGTAGTAACAAAAACTCCTTTGCCGATGCGGCGTGCTGTTTTCCGGTGCGGACAAAACAGTCCCTGCCATCACCGGCGCAAAACATAAAATAAATATAAACGATTTTATACGTCGTTTCAAGGGCGGCGTATGCCGTAACAGACTGTAGTTATACCCGACCGGTTATCCGACCTGCTGTCCGACATTATCCGGCCGATTATCCGACCAAAACCTGACATGAGCGCATTACCGAAAGCGCGGCTTCATGTGCCTCAGGTGTGACTCCCGCGCAGCACGCTGGATCGACTCTGACTTCCGCCTCCGGAAGGAACGCTTTTATGAGCAGCGCGTTAGATACGACGCAGATGTCGGTGCAGAGACCGCAGAGTTCTATTTTCATGTCTCTTCCGAGCGCATCTCCCGCGAGACGCTTCATGGTTTCCGCCAGATCAGGCGATCCGAACGAGGGCTTATCTATTATCCTGTCTTCGGATAGCAGAGCCATTATCTCGGGACGTATCTGCCATCCGTCTGTGCCGCGGATGCAGTGCGGCACCGGTAGGAGCCTTCCCTCCTGTGTTTCCGGATATTCTTCCGAGTGAGTGTCGCGGGTGGCGTAGATGTCATCGGGAGCGTATGATCTGATCTTTTCGATGACGGCGGGAACTATCGCTTCTGCCTCTTTAGTGCCGAGAGCTCCGTCGATAAAATCGTTCTGCATGTCGATGACGATCAGTATTTTTCTCATGGCTCTTACCTCCCGCGTCATATTTTATCACATATGTCCCCGGCTTGCGAAAGGGGAAACACCAAAACGAGTTTGGTCCTTCCTCCTTTCGCGAATGTGCCGGGGAAGCGGAAACTACACGCGTGGTATAATAAAAGATATCCAAATATAGAAAGGCGGCGGCATTACATTATATGATCGGAGCGATAACTGGCGATATCGCGGGCTCGCGATTCGAATGGGACAACTACAGAAAAAAAGATTTCGAACTCCTGAACGAAAAATGTTTTCCGACGGACGACAGTTATATGACGCTTGCGGTTGCCGAAGCGCTCACGAACTGCAGGAGTGACCTGACAGATCTGGGTCATCTCGCGGCGGCGAGCATGCGCAGGATAGGCAGGCAGCATCCTGACGGCGGTTATGGCAGAAGGTTCAGGGTCTGGCTCATGTCTGACGATATGGGACCGTATCAGAGCATGGGAAACGGCGCCGCCATGCGCGTGAGCGCGTGCGGTTTTGCCGCGGGGAGCATAGAGGAAGCGCGCGAGATGTCGCAGCGCGTCACGGAAGTCACGCATGATCATCCCGAGAGCCTGAAAGCGGCTGAGGCGGTGGCCTCGGCGATCTATCTCGCCGGGGAAGGCACAGCGAAGGACGAGATCCGCGATTACATAGAAAACAACTATTACCGCATCGATTTCACACTCGACGATATCCGCGATACATATCGCTTTGACGAGACATGCGGCGGGTCGGTGCCGCAGGCTCTGGAGGCGTTCTTTGAGGCGGAGGATTTTGAAGACGCGATCAGGAACGCGGTATCTATCGGCGGAGACAGCGATACGATAGCGGCTATAACCGGAGGCATCGCAGAGGCGTATTTCGGGGTTCCGACTGAGATACGCAGTAAGACTCTGGAGTATCTGGAAACGCCTCTAAAGAAAATAATCGATGATTTCGAGGCGAAGTACCGGCGGTAAGCACGAGGATTTAGATGCGAAGTACCGGCGGTGAGTATGTTGATTTCGGGCCGAGGGGCGAGGTAAACACGCCGATTTCGGGCCGAGGTGCGAGGTAAACACGCCGATTTCGAGACGAGGCGGGATGTAAGCACGCCGATTTAGCTGCGAGCTATCCCAAAATACGTTATGAGCCCAAGAGGTTGAAACTACGCGAACTGCGATGATGCAAAAATATTTGCACCATCGCTTTTCTTATGATAAACTTTTTTGTAGGGAAGATTTTATGGCTCTGTCTTTTGAGAGGGACGATTTGATGGCTCTGTCTTTTGAGCCGGGACGTATTTGATGCGTTCTGCCCTTTGAGCCGGGACGTATTTGATGCGCTCTGTCTTTTGGCCGATGCATGACAGAACCGATGCGCTTTGTATTTCGACCGGCTATTGCATTTGCGGCAAAAATGGAGGCTGGATAAATGAACGACACCGATTACAAGGTTATCTTAGAGGAACTCCTTAAAATATTGAAAGAGGGCGTCTACATAGTCGATGACAACGGCGTGGGAATCTTCTATAACGATTCCATGTCAAAGATCGAACAGATCGAGGTGGACGACGTCATCGGCAAAGAATATCACCGCGCCTTTCCCGGCGTGCCGGTCTCGGAGAGCACGATGTTCAAAGCCCTTAAAAAAGGCATTTCCATAAGCAACAAACAGCAGACTTACCGCAATCTGTACGGGCGGGAAGTCACGACCGTGAACACGACTGTCCCCGTGAAGCACGGCGGGCGCACCGTGGCGGCGATCGAAGTCGCTAACGACATCACGAACATCAGGACGATGAGCGACACCATCATGGACCTTCAGGGTAAGCATATCAAGCCCGGAAAAGCCGCCCCGCACATCCGCAAGTACACTTTTGATGACCTCGTGGGAAGTTCAGAAGTCTTCAAAGCTGTAGTGGACAGAGCAAAACGCGCCTCCGCGACAGACGCGACCGTCTTTATCTACGGCGAGACCGGAACAGGCAAAGAACTCATCGCTCAGAGCATCCACTACGACAGCGAACGCCGTAAAAAGCCGTTTTTGGCTCAGAACTGCGCCGCTATGCCGGAATCTCTCCTCGAGGGGATTTTGTTCGGGACGGAAAAAGGCGGATTTACCGGCGCCGTCGACAGAGAAGGTCTGTTTGAACAGGCCAGCGGCGGGACACTGCTTTTGGACGAAGTCAGCGCGATGCCTTTCGAACTGCAGGGGAAACTGCTCAGAACACTGCAGGAAATGTACATCCGGCGCGTCGGCGGCACTAAAGACATACCAATCGATACGCGCATCATCGCCACGGTGAACGAGGACCCGCTCGAGCTCATTAAACAAAACAGGCTCCGCAAAGATCTCTACTACAGGCTGAACGTCGTAAATATCAGGATACCTCCGCTCCGCGACCGGCTTTCCGACATCCCGGAATTAGTCGACGCTTTTCTGACCAAATGCAACAAGCGATTCGGACGCGAAGTCTGGATGGTCAACGATGAAGCGCTCGAACGCCTTGCCGATTACAATTATCCCGGCAATGTCAGAGAACTAGAGAACATCATCACACAGGCAGTAGCTTTGGCGCGTCCGTCAAATCACGTACTTACAGCTCACATGCTGCAGATGCCTATGCAGACCGGAGCGATAGGCAGCGACATAAGCAAATGGGACAGGCACGGCCCTCTGCCTGAGTATCTCGAAAGCCTCGAAAGTGAAATAATACGCGAGCAGCTCATGGAGAACGGGGGAAACGTGACAAAAACTGCGGCGGCCTTGAAAATCAAACGCCAAACGCTCCAGCACAAGATGAATAAGTACGGCATGAAAGGCGAGTAGGCCGGCGTCATTGCCACCGCTGCTGCAAGAATATTTGCTGTATAAGCGCAAAATATTGGGCACAAGCAGGGCGGAATAATTCGTTTTTGAGTGCTCAGCGGACAGCAATAATCGGGAAAGAAGAAACTTTCTTTAAATTAAATATCAAAGCAGGTGATATCGGAGGTCATGGGCCGGCGCCTGCTTTTTTGTTATTTTTAACAGTTTGGCGGGTTTTGGCGAAACGGCTCTTGATGACGTTTTGGTCTTAATAATATCCGCTCCTGAGTATTTTGGCAGGCGTTTCAAGTATATTGTATACAAAAACAATGTGGCACGAGACTTGCGAAAAATATAATTGTTAATTCGAATATCCGCTGCGGCTTTTTCGTGCCGCGCGGGACAAATGCTTATTATTGTTCTTTGGCATAAAGAAAAGGAGAATCACTATGCAGAACGTAAAAGTTATCATTTGGGGACTCGGTGCCATGGGCGGCGGAATGGCCGACATGCTTCTTACAAAAAAAGGCGTTGACATCGTCGGCGTCGTAGGCAGAGGAGCAAAGATCGGCACTTCCATGTACGATTACATCAAGACCGAGAGAGGTAACAGACCAGACGTTACGATCGGTTCCTACGAAGACGTAATCAAGCCGGGCGCGGCGGACGTAGTTCTTCTCTGCACCGACTCTTTCACCCCTAATGCTTTCGATAAGATGAAATACATACTCGAGCAGAAGATCAACTGCATCACTTCTGCCGAAGAGATGGCTTATCCTGCGGCAAAGCATCCTGATCTCGCAGAACAGCTCGACAAGATCGCAAAGGACAACGGCGTTACGGTTCTCGGTACCGGCATCAACCCGGGTCTCATCATGGACACGCTCGTACTTGTAATGACCGGCTGCATGGAAGATGTCAAGCATATCACATCCAGAAGAGTCAACTCCCTCTCGCCGTTCGGACCTACGGTAATGAAGGAACAGGGCATCGGCATCAGCGTCGAAGAATTCGAGAAGAGAAAAGCGGACGGCACGATGGCAGGACACGTCGGATTCGCTGAATCGGTCGGCATGATGGCTCACGGACTCGGCCTCGAAGTATCCGAATTCTCTCAGGACATGAATCCTATCGTCACCGACGTTGACAGAAAGAGCCCTTACGGATTCGCGGCAAAGGGAAGCTGCGCGGGCGTCGCTATGACCGCAGACGCGAAACTCTCCAACGGTCTCGAGATCCGCATGGAGCATCCGCAGCAGATCGAGCCTGAGCAGGTCGGAGTAAAGACCGGCGACTATGTCATCATCGACGGAACGCCTGCAGTCAACATGGTCAACAGCCCTGAAGTCGAAGGCGGACTCGGAACGATTGCTATGTGCGTCAACATGATCCCTCAGGTCATCAACGCGAGCGCAGGTCTGAAGACGATGATCGACCTTCCTATCCCGTGCGCTATTATGGGCGACATGAGAGTCAAGATCGATCCTGAAAAGAAGATAGTAAAATAATGTTTTCTGCGGCCCGCGAGAGCCGTTCATGGAAAAACAAAACCGTGCGTTCGGGCGGCGAACCCGGACGTGCGGTGCCTCCTAAAAAACGATATTAGATATTACTAGTAACAGAACGAAAAAAAATCGCTAACGACGCAAACAGCGCAAAAGGCGCAAACAGTAAATAGCAAATAATAAGCAACATATAACAAATCAAGAACCTATAAAGGAGAAGCAAAATGGTCAAAAAAGGCGAATGGGTCCGCATCCACGCAATAGTCCTCAAGGCTTCCGAAAGAACAGGTAAAATTCCTGAGGATACTCAGAAATGCGACCTCGAAATGTGGACAAAAGGTTTTCTTTTAAACGACGCTGAGATCGGCGACGAAGTAGAGATCGAGACGGCAGTAGGCCGCAAAGAGAAAGGCACGCTCGTAGAAGTTCATCCGTACTACACACACAGCTACGGCAAATTCGTTCCGGAGATCATCATGATCGACAAGCAGCTCAGAGAGATCATGGGAGGTGACAGATAATGGCACTGCCTAAAGACTATAAATCCGTAATGGGAAGATCAAACGACATCATGAAGAAAGCCCTCGGCCTCGACTATAACGAGTTCGAATCCGGCTCCGTCGCTTTTGATTACGAAGCCCTCATGAAATCCACGGGCTACACTCTCGATGAATGCGCGAGGATCCAGTCGATGACAGACGTAGGCAACACGCCGCTCATCGAGTTCAGAAACCTCACCAAACTCGCCAGAAAATACGCAAAGCCGGGATACGGCGCAAGGATCTTCGCCAAAGACGAAGCGGCGAACGCGTCCGGAAGCTTCAAGGCTCGCCGTGCGGCGCTTGCCGTATATCATGCGAAGAAACTCGGATATAAAGGCGTTATCGCCGCCACATCCGGCAACTACGGCGCAGCGGTCGCTTCACAGGCAGCGATGAACGGCTTAAAGTGCATCATCGTTCAGGAATGCTACGACTCCAGAGGAGTAGGCCAGCCTGAAATCATCGAAAAAGCGAGAAAGTGTGAAGCATACGGAGCGGAAGTCGTCCAGCTCACAGTAGGGCCGGAACTCTTCTACACGTTCCTTTCGATCCTCGAAGACACCGGATATTTCAACGCGTCCCTGTACTCGCCGTTCGGCATCGCCGGCATCGAGACGCTCGGATACGAGATCGCAACGCAGTGCCGCGAGAAACTCGGAAAAGACCCTGAAATGGTAGTCTGCACCAACGCCGGCGGCGGAATGCTCACCGGTACCGCACGCGGACTCATCAAAGCGGGCGCGAAGGACACGCAGGTAATCGCCGCGTCCATCGACCTCTCTGGACTTTCGATGGCATCCGATAAGGCATTCAACAAAAAGTCATGCACCACGGGACACACGGGATTCGGCGTTCCTTACGCAACAGACCCTGACCACTCAGACGTTCCTAGAAGCGCGGCAAGACCGCTCCGCTACATGGACCGCTATGTGACTGTCAAACAGGGCGACGTAATGTACATCACCGAAGCGCTCGCGCAGCTTGAAGGCCTCGAGAGAGGACCTGCCGGGAACACGGCTTTGGCGGCCGCTTTTGCTCTGGCTCAGACTCTGCCTGAAGACGCTGTCATCGTATGCAGCGAGACAGAGTACACCGGAGCGGGCAAGCACATTCAGCCTCAGCTTTCGTTCGCCAGAGATAACGGCATCGACATCAGATTCGGTGATCCTGATAAGGAAGACAAACCGGGCGAGAACCTGATCCTTCCTAAGGACCCTAGCTATATCAAAGCCGAAGAAGCGGACCTCAACCACTTCAGACAGTCTCTCATCAGAAAATCCTGCAAAAAGCACAACGTCACTGCACCGACAGATGCAGACCTGAAGTTCTTGGCGGAAGAGACAAAGACGGACGTCGATTTCGTAAAGAAGACATTAGGGCTTTAATGCGGAAATTTGCGGTCCGGTCCCGCAGCAGGGGCCGGGCCTCGTAAACGGGCTCCTAAAGAGTAAAGATTGGAGAAGAAGAATGGAAAGAGAAGACGATTTTGAAACCAGAAGAGTCAAATACGGGATCGACAAACTTTCCGACGAAGAACTCTACAACAAGTTCTGGGAACTCACCGCTCAGGTAGTCGATCCGCTCATCGAACTCGGACGGAACAATACATCTCCTTCGATCGAAAGATCCGTTCTCCTGAGGATGGGAGTATCTTCACTGGACACGCAGACCATCGTCAAAGGCTGCATGGATAACGGCCTTCTCGGCCACGGAGCCGGGAACGTGGTCTACAGGATCGCGAAGGAAAAGAACCTTTCGATAAAGGATGCGGCAAGCGCTCTCGCAGCGGGAAAATACTGGGACGACGCTAACGCGATTTTCAAGAAAGGAGCGAAGTAACATGTCCGACGAGATCGTTCTGAAACACAACGAAAAACTCGACGTCAGAGAGATCCTCAAAGACCTCGACAAATACACTCCGAGAAGAAGAGGCTGGCACTGGAGAGAGCCTGCGCCGGGTCTCAAAATGGGACCTTTCGAATATCACGACGTCTCCAAACCTCTCAAAAACGGAGTAGGACTTCCTCCGGCAAAATTCTTCGGCGACATCGACCCTCAGCCTATGCCGGTCATCACGACCGAGATCGCAAGCGGCCGCTTCGAGGACGATATCAGAAGAATGAGAATGGCCGCGTGGCACGGTGCAGACCATATCATGGTCATCAGGCACATGGGGCAGTCTCACATCGACGGCCTCATGGAAGGAACGCCTCAGGGCATCGGCGGCATCCCGGTCACGCGCAAGCAGGTAAGGGCGCAGAGGAAAGCGCTCGATGCTATCGAAGATGAAGTCGGACGTCCTATCAACTACCACTCCTACGTTTCTGGCGTAGCGGGACCTGAAGTGGCGGTAATGTTCGCCGAGGAAGGCATGAACGGCGCTCACCAGGACCCTCAGTATAACGTACTTTACAGAGATATCAACTGCGTCAGATCATTCGTGGATGCCTGCGAATCCAAGACAGTCATGGCCTGGGCGGACATGCTCCAGATCGACGGCGCCCACAACGCAAACGCCACCGCCAGAGAAGCGTGGAAGGTAATGCCTGAACTGATCGTTCAGCACGCCATCAACTCCCTGTTCTCCGAGAAGATCGGCATCAAGCCGGAGAACATCGCGCTTTCGACGGTACCGCCTGACGCGGCTCCTGCCCCTGCGATGTACCTCGACCTGCCTTATGCTGTCGCGCTCAGAGACTTCTGCGGACGCTATAAGATGAGAGCTCAGCAGACGACAAAATATGTCTGCTCCTCCGTCAGAGAGGCGACCGTCACGCACGTCATCAACATGTTCATCAGCAAACTGACGAGCGCGGACATTCAGTCCACGATCACACCTGATGAAGGCAGAAACGTTCCATGGCATATCTATAACATGGAAGCCATCGACAACGCCAAGCAGGCGCTTATCGGCATGGACGGCCTCATGGAAATGGTCGAACTGAAAAAGGACGGCCCGCTCCGCGAGAACGCTAGAGAGATCAAAGAAAGAGCGACCCTGTTCATGCAGGAGATCGTCGAAGTCGGCGGATACTTCAACGCCGTCGAACAGGGCTTCTTCGTAGACTCCGCTAAATACCCGGCGAGAAACGGCGACGGCATCGCCCGCAAGATCGACGGCGGCGTAGGCTATGGCACGATCGTAAAGAGAGAAGAAGACTACATGGCTCCTGTCACCGCTCACTTTGGATATAACAACGTTGAGCAGTACGGCGGAGATCCTGCGAACCCGTCTGCTTTGATCGGCGGATGCACATTTGAAGACAGAAGCAAGATCGTCTACATCGACGAACTCGACGAGACGGACTGCGTAGACCGCAGGCTCGAAAAGGTCGAGAAATACCTGAACGGCGAGGCCATCAAACCTGAAATGGAATGGATGGGCGACGGCGTAGTGATGATGACGATGATGGTACCTTCCAACGTCAGGACCTCCGAAGCGGTCGCGCTCGAGATCGGCAAGAGGCTCGGCCTCGAGCATCCTGAAGTCATCAGCAAAGAGGTCATGCAGGAAGCCGAGGGCACCCGCATCGAGATGAAGGGCAAGATCCCGTTCGACATCGATCCTCACGGACTCACCATTCCGGAACCGCCTCATCACCTGCCTGATGAGATCCTGTACAAAGAGTTCAAAGAGCACCCGATGGTCGTAGTCTGCGGCACAGTGGGCGACGACGAGCACTCTGTCGGACTCCGCGAGATCATCAACATCAAGCACGGCGGCATCGAGAAGTGGGGCATCAAAGTCAACTACCTCGGAACTTCGGTTCCTGTGGAGAAACTCGTAGATGCCGCGATCGAGCTCAACGCCAACGCGATCCTCGCTTCCACGATCATCAGCCACGACAACATCCACTACAAGAACATGAAGAGGATCAACGATCTCTGCGTCGAAAAGGGCATAAGAGACAAGGTGATCATCTGCGCCGGCGGAACTCAGGTCGTTCCTGAAGAAGCGCTGAAGACCGGAATCGATCAGGGCTTCGGACGCGACTCGCACGGCATCGACGTGGCGACGTTCCTCTGCGAAGAGGCGATGAGACGCCGCGGCGAACTGAAACCGGGCGAAAAAGCCGACGAAAAACTCGGTATCAAAGCCGAATAACCGAAAGTGCACGCCTTGGACATTTATGCCGAGGCGATCATGGCGGCGCCGTTTTACTTCAAGACGGCGCCGTCGCAGTAATTGAACGAAAGGGAAAACAAATGAAAGTAGACGTACTTGTTGCGGAAATAGGATCCACCACCACAGTCGTCAACGCCTTTACGGGTCTGGGAACGGACGATCCTGTCTTCTGGGGGCAGGGAGAGGCTCCGACAAGCGTGCTCGAAGGAGACGTCAGAGTAGGCCTTAACGGCGCTATCGAGGATCTCTGCAAGAACAAAGGCGTTTCGTCTGTCGAATACGGCGAGATGCTCGCAACCAGTTCGGCCGCCGGAGGTCTCAAGATGACCGTTCACGGCCTCGTCTACGACATGACGGCCAAAGCCGCCAAAGAAGCCGCTCTCGGCGCGGGAGCAATTATCCACTATGTCACTGCCGGCAGGCTACGCCGCACTGACCTCGCAAAGATCAAAGAGATTGACCCTAACCTCATCCTCATCGCGGGAGGCGTCGATTTCGGCGAGCGCGACACCGCTCTGGACAACGCCGAGATGATCCGCAGCATGGGCCTTAAGACACCGGTAATCTATGCGGGGAACGTGGAAAATCAGGAAGAAATGAAGCTGATCTTCGATGAAGAATCGGGTCAGAAACTATATATCGTCGAAAACGTATATCCGAAAATCGACGAACTAAACGTCGAGCCGTGCCGCAAGGTCATTCAGCACGCATTCGAGGAAAACATAACCAAGGCCCCTGGCATGGAACATGTCCGGGATCTCGTAAGCGGGCCTATCATCCCAACTCCGGGAGCGGTCATGGAGGCGACAAAAGTCCTCTATGACAGGATCGGAGACCTGATGGTCCTCGACGTGGGCGGCGCGACGACCGACGTTCACTCCGTCGCAACAGAGTCCGATAAGATCGCCCGTCTCATGATCTCGCCGGAGCCAAAGGCAAAACGCACTGTCGAAGGCGATCTCGGCGTATATGTCAACCGCATGCACGTCATTGAATCGATCGGCGAAGAGAAGATGCGCGCTGACTGTGCAAAAATGGGTGTGAACTACGACGAAGTCCTCGCAAGTTATAAGGCGATCCCTAAGAACGACGCCGAAGTGAAATTTGTCGAACGCCTGACCGAAGAAGCGGTGCTGAAAGGCGTTGAGCGCCACGCGGGCCACCTTCGCTACATCTACGGGCCGAGCGGCAGGAGCACGCTCGCCGAAGGCAAGGACCTCACGCAGGTAAAATACATCGTCGGGACCGGCGGCGCGCTCACCAGACTGCCGCGCGGCAGAGAAATACTCGGCATGATCGCTCCTCACAACGAGAGCGGTATGCTTTTGTTCCCGAGCGAACACGCGAAGATCCTCATCGATCACGATTACATCATGGCGTCGCTTGGAGTGCTGTCAAAGCGTTACCGCGACGACGCGCTCAAACTCATGGAAAAGAGTTTTGATTTCACATTCCCGGAGAAGCGGGAGAAACGCGATTTTGGTGCAGAGTCTGCCGCACTTCTCGAGGCAGAGCGCCAGCTCGCGGAACTGGACGCCAAAGAAGCCAGCCGCCAAGAAGAGATCAAGAGGATGGAGGAAATGGGCTACGATATGAGTGATTTCAAAGGCGACATTAATGTCACATCGTCTGCAGAGGAACTCGCAGAGGCTGAAAAAGAGGCTGAAGCAGCGCTCTCGGGAGATCTTCCGAACGACCTCCCTGACAGCGCATACCCGTGCGGCCGGCATTGCGAGACTTGCAGCAGGATCCACTGCAAGTTCAGGAAACCGGAGTACAAGTAGAGCGGAAATTCGGATATCCCGCGTGTGGCGCCGAAGGGGAAAATAATAAAACCCGGCAGCCGCGATTTTGATATGCACTCTCTTTACCGTACAGTCTTTGAAAGACAGCGGTAATGAGGGATTTTTGTTTCTTAAGGCACAGTCTGCTTTTGGGCAGAAAGAAATATAAAAGAATATAAAAGCGGCCGGCGATTATAAAGAATTATAAAAGGATATAAAACAAAAATCGAATTATAAAAGAATATAAAAGAATATAAAAACAATCTTGAACTATAAAGGAATATAAAGTAATATAAAAGTACAGTGAGAGGTGATTCGATATGAAAAATCCGTTTTGTATATCTTTTGGCAGACCGCCGGTAAATTACATAGATCGGACTGTCGATAAAACACATGTGATAGAAACATTCACGCTTGATCCTGTAACTGATCAACTCTTTCTCATTACAGGTGTCAGAGGCTCCGGGAAGACGGTATTCATGAACACAATAGCCAACACTCTCGAGGCAGAAAAAGACTGGGTAGTTCTGAGGGAAAGTTCAGAATCGGATATAGTCAATGATATTTATTCAGATCTTTATAGAATCCTGAACCCGCACTCGTCCGAACTGCAGCAGTTGTCGGTTTCCGTGGCAGGAACGGGAATTTCGGTAACAAAAAAAGAGCCGCCGGCAAATGTGATAACGCTGATCGATGACCTTCTGGAACGATTAGAAAAAAAGGGGAAAAAAGTACTCGTCACAATAGATGAAGTGACGAATACATCGCAAATGAAACGGTTTTCACACATGTTCCAGATTGAGTGTTCGCGCGCTCGTCAGATTTATTTTCTGGGTACGGGCCTTTATGAAAATATAAGGCTGCTGAGTGATGGAAAAGACATGACATTTCTCCATCGGGCTCCGAAAATCGTTCTTGCCCCTCTCAATAAATCGTCTGTTGCAGGTTCATATTCCGATATTTTCGGTATTTCCCGAGAGCGTTCTATGGTAATGGCAGATTACGTTCAAGGATATTCATTTGCGTTTCAGGCTCTCGGCTACACTTTTTGGGAGCACGGATGCCCGGATGACATCAAGGAAGTACTTCCGGATTATGATGTACTTCTTTCTGATGCGTCGTACAGCAAGATATGGGCGGAATGTTCCAAGAACGATCAGCTGATGCTTAAAGCAATGGCAGAGTGCGATTCCGAAAATGTCACAGATATCCGCCGAATTTGCGGCGATGTCCCGCCAAACTATTTTTCGGTGTATCGAGATCGGCTGATAAAAAAAGGAATCGTCGTTTCGCCTGCGCGAGGGAGTTTAAAGTTTGCACTCCCGAGATTCAAGGAGTTCATTTTGAATCATCCCGGTGAATAATCGAAGAACAGCACGAAAGCGATTCCGCATATAGAGTGAAAAATAACCGGCACACGCCGGTTATTTTCGTTCGTTTTATTGCATTTTCAGTGCCCGCAGTGTCCGCCGCCATGTCCACATGCATGTCCTTCGCCGTGTCCACATGTGTGTCCTTCGCCGTGTCCGCACGCGTGCTCTCCGCCGTGTCCGCACGCGTGCTCTCCGCCGTGTCCGCAAGAATGTCCTTCGGCGTGACCTTCAGCATGGTGATCGCATGTCGCGCCGTTTGTCACTGGGAGTTTTCCTTCGGCCAGTGCCTTTGCTGCTTCATCGACGCTGCCGCTGGCACCTGCATAAACGGTTATCCCTTCCTCGGCAAGGGCGTCCTGTGCTCCCGGCCCGATGCCGCCGCAGATCACGGCGTCAACATCTGCCTCGCGAAGAAATCCCGCGAGTGCGCCGTGCCCGGTCCCGTTGGTCTCAAGGATCGTGACGGGAGTCGCTTTGCCGTCCGCAACGTCAAATATCTTAAAACTCTCAGTCCTCCCGAAGTGTTGAAAAACCTCACCGTTTTCGTAAGTAACCGCTACACGCATCACTTTTTCTCCTTTCTGATTCAACCGGCGCCATCCGGAAGTGATCTGATCCCCATATCTGTATGATCCCCCGGCTATGACGAGGCGCTTGCCGTTGACGAGACAATCGGCGATTTTGTACCGTGCCCGGTCGTAGATGTCTGTGACCGTAGTGCGCGCGACATGCATTGCCTCGGCACATTCGCTCTGCGTCAGCCGTTCGAAGTCCAAGAGCCTGATCGTTTCAAACTCATCGAGATTGAGAACTACGCGCTCCTCGCAGAACCCGGCTGCGGAACGGTCGTCTTCAGGGCCAAAGCCTACAAAGCGCGGGCAGCCGCTTACGACGCGGCATCGTTTTGGTCTGGTCATGACTGCCTCCTCTTATTTCTGACATATGTCAATTATATTCCGCCAAAGGAGATGTGTCAACAAAAATAACCTGTCGAAAGAGACAAGTAAACAGATATTTTCCGCCAAAGAAACACGTCGACGATTGTCGACTATTTATGATACGTTTCACCGTGGTTTATCTTGAAACTGCGGTAGATCTGCTCCAGCAATATAACGCGCATCATCTGGTGCGGGAACGTCATATCGGAGAATGAGAGGCGAAAGTCTGCCCGGCGGCTGACTTCGGGCGAAAGGCCGAGACTCCCGCCGATGACAAATGCAATATTGCTCTTGCCCTCAGTCGCGAGAGCATCAATTTTTTCCGCAAGTGATTCTGAAGAGAGTTTTTTGCCGCGTATCTCAAGCGTGATGACGTACATGGATTGGTCTATGCGCGAGAGGATCTCGGCGCCTTCCGCTTCTATAACGGCGCGCTCTGCCGCATCGCCGCTGCCGGTCAGGCGGGATTCCTTTAATTCGACGATTTTCGGATTGCAGTAGGCGGTGAGCCGTTTCATATATTCGGCGCACGCGTCCTGCCAGTATTTTTCTTTCAGTTTTCCGATGCAGATTATAGAAATGTTCATATTTCCTCGTTCAGTAAAAAGTCGGCGACGTGCATCGTCGTTATACCGTCGTAATTTCCACCGGCGAATTCGTCTGTGCAGAGGACGTATTTCGGGTAATTGTCTTTGATCTCAAGGAGCCTGTCATATTCGCGCGCCTCGGTTTTCTTTGAACTGATCTCCTGAATTACCTGCACGTATAGTTTCTGCCCTTGTCTTTCCGCGACAAAGTCGATCCCGCCTTCACCGAGTTTTCCGGTATATACGGTATAACCGCGGCGGCAAAGTTCTAGAAATACGAGGTTTTCAAGGCTTGCTGCGACGCTGTCCGGAGAATATCCGAGAGCGGAATATCTGAGTGAAGTGTCAGCGAGGAAAAATTTCTCCTGTGTCTTCAGGATCTCTTTGCCCCGGATGTTATATCTCGAGCAGCGATGGATCAGATACGCCTTTTCGAGTTTTTCGAGATAGCTGTAGACTGTCTCATTGTCGATCTTCCGATGCTCGGACTTAAGGTAATCGGAGATGCTTTTAGCGGAGAATGTGCTGCCTGCATTCCGGAACGTGAACTTCACAACTCGTTCCGGCTGGTCTGCCTTCCTTATCCGGCCGCGCCTCACGATGTCCGAAAAAATCGTGGAGTTGTAAATATCTCTGACTATAGTGTAGACTTCGTCCTGCGTATATGGCTGAAGATGAGTGGCCGGAAACCCGCCGAGCCTGATGTAATCGGCCAGTTCGGCCCTTGTGTCCGGATTTGCCGCCGCTCCGAGTTTTTCCTTAAAATCCAGGTATTCTCGAAACGACAAAGTATAGACACGGAAGGCCACGTAGCGCCCGGTCAGATATGTAGATATTTCAGAAGACATCATTCTGGAATTAGAGCCGGTAACAAAGATGTCTGTGTCGTAGTCGGTCATGAGTGAATTTACGACCTTTTCCCAACCGCGGATCTCCTGCACTTCGTCGAGGAACAGATACGTCATACCGTCCGACGAGAGTTTGCCTTTGATCTCTGCGAACATGTCTTTGGCGGTCATATCGGCGTATTCCATGGAGTCGAAGCGATAACTCAAGATGCGGCTCTCAGGGATTTTCTTTTCGGTACGCAGTTTCTCCGTAATCATCTCCAGGATCGTGGATTTTCCACACCTGCGGACACCCGTCAGGATCTTACGAATGGAGCTCCGACGTATGGCATGATTTTATCGACGTATAGAGGTCTGTAGATCATTTGGACCGCCTCCTTTCATACCATAGAATAAAACAAGAGGAATAAAAAACAAGAAGTTTTGCGGTTATAACCCGAAAAACTTCTTGTATTGACATACTTTTGCGGTTATAACCCAAAAACTTCTTAATTTGACATACTTTTGCGGTTATAACCCGAAAAACTTTTCGACTGAGCCGTTCTTACCGCTCTTACAGTTCCACTGTTTCGCCGGGCCGGCCGCTCTTACAGTTCCACTGTTTCGCCGGGCCGGCCGCTCTTACAGTTCCACTGTTTCGCCCGGGCAGTCGCGATTCAGCACGGTGAGCGTGTAGTCGCGGTTTTCGATCATGTTTTCGTCGTACAGCCTGTTGCGGATAGACAAATACGCGATCTCCGGCGAGTTGTTATGCGCTGAAAGGTGCGCGAGTGCCACCTTTGGCGGCTCCGGGTTAGTGCGCTCGCGGATGACTTTTATCAGACACTCTGCAGCATCTTCGTTGCTCAGATGCCCGTGATCCCCGAGGATCCTGCGCTTTAGCATATACGGATATGGTCCCGCCAAAAGCAGGTTGCGCTCGTGATTTGCCTCGAGCACCAGCAGGTCCGCGTCTACTATCTTTGAAAATTCCTCATCGCTTACGAAGCCGGTATCCATCAGAAAAGCGGCGCTTTTGCCGTGCGAGGTCAAAGTAAACCCCGTCGGTTCCTGGGCGTCGTGCGAGAGCCTGAAAGGATCGACGGTTACGTCCGCGATGTCGAATTTGCCGTTCTCGCAGATGAAAGCCCTTTCCCTGCCGGAAGGTATGTAGTCGCTCACCGCGTGGAGAGTTCCGGGTGAGCCGTAGATAACCGCGTTTTCGGCCCGTTTCGCGACGGTCCTGACGCACTTGACGTGATCCGAGTGCTCATGCGTGAGCAGAATCGCCGAAACGTCATCGTATGAAAGACCGAGCGCTTCAAGCCCGGCGCTGATTTTTTTGCCGGCGATCCCGGCGTCTATTAGTATGACGGCTCCGTCCGATGCAAACAGATAACTGTTCCCCGAACTGCCGCTTGAAAATGAACAAAATCTTACTGACATTCTGCCTTAAACCGGTGCTAATATAATACGTTTAACTTTTGATAATATCGATACTGCCTGATATCGCTCTCACGCAATTGCCCGAAAACTTTTGCTAATAGCCGCAGCCGATATCGATAACATTGTACCACTATGGAACGACACGATAACTATTATAATACACCTGTCCGTTTACGCGCTATAATGTTTCTTGTACCGAATAAAGCAGCGAGAGATATCATGTTACGGAAAGGGGCGGAAGCAGATGGACAATTGCGTGAAAGTAAGTTTGCTGCAAATGGCGGTGGGACGGGACGAACAGGCCAATCTGGAAAAAGCCCGGAAGATGGTTTTGGAATCTTCCGAGCGCGGTGCGCAGATCGCCGTGCTGCCCGAGATGTTTATCTGCCCTTACTCACACAAGTATATGCCGCAGTACGCGGAAGAACGCGGAGGCAGAGCATATTCTTTTTTGTCTGCCTGCGCCCGTGAGGCGGGGGTCGTATTAGTCGGCGGTTCAATACCCGAAAGGGACGGCGGCAAACTGTATAATACCAGTTTTGTCTTTGATCAGAACGGGAATGAGATCGCCAGACACCGCAAGGTTCATTTGTTCGATGCCGATGTGAAAGGCGGGATACGCTTTTTTGAATCCGAGATCTTTACTCCCGGAGATGAGCTCACTTTGTTTTCCGCATACGGACACCGCTTTGGCTTATGCATCTGTTTTGATATCAGATTTCCCGAGATATTCCGCCTGATGGCGCTCAAAGGCGCTGAAGCGGTATTTGTCCCCGCTTCGTTCAATATGACGACAGGCCCGATGCACTGGGAATTATCTTTCAGGATGAGGGCTGTAGACAATCAGCTCTTTACGGTCGGGGTCGCTCCCGCGCGCGATGAGAACGGGCACTATGTTTCCTATGCCAATTCGATAGCATGCTCGCCATGGGGAAAGGTGATCTGCCGAGCGGGGACCGCGGAAGGCATATCGATAGTGCAGTTGGATTTTGATGAAGTGACCGCCGCCCGTGAGCAATTGCCTATCTTGAATGCGCGCAAGCCGGATTTTTACAGAAAATACGCAGTAGATTGAGCTAAAGCCTCTATTTTACTCAACTGCCAGTCTCCTGTTTACTATCACCAAAGCCGGCTGAGCAATGAATGGTTTGCAAGCAGGAGTTTTTTTATGTTTTGAATCGATTTGCGCCTGAATGAGGCGCTGATATATAATACCGATATGAGTATTTTAAGAATGTATACAGACGGAGCTTGCTCCGGAAATCAAAACGAAACAAATGTCGGAGGCTGGGGCTGCATCCTCGAGTACGGCGCCTACAGAAAAGAACTCTACGGCGGCGAACCCGACACCACCAACAACCGCATGGAACTCACGGCGGTCATCAACGGTTTCAGGGCTTTGACGCGCGACGGGCTGAAGATCGAGGTGTTCACGGACAGCGCGTATCTGGCCGAATGCTTCAGGCAGAAATGGTACGAAAACTGGCGGCGCAACGGCTGGCGCACATCAAAAAAGACACCGGTCGAAAATCGCGACCTCTGGGAAGAACTTTTGTCGCGCATCGAAAAAAACGATGTCACGTTTTACCGCGTAAAAGGCCATGTCTCGCTCGGCTCAGCCGGTGAAAAACTCGGCGGTCTGTACCGCAAATTCACCGAGTGGAACGGCAGAGGCTTCACCGAAGAAGATTTTCGCTACGTGACCGAGCAGAACAATCGCGCCGACGAACTGGCCCGGCAGGGCATAGACGACCAGCGAGGATAGTGCAGCGGTAAATCGGCGCGGCCGATGTGTGGGAACAAAAGCGAAAACGGCAGCCTTGCGCTGCCTGAAAATAAAATAACTGCGAAAGGAGTATTGATCATGAAAGCAGCAATTTCTTTTGACGACCTGAAAACCTTTGAAAAACATTTCGACAAAGATCAGGCTAATTTAGTGGCGATGAACGCGTCGTTCAAGAACGGCATCAGCGACGCAGCGACAAACTATCGCGCGCACCGCGACAACCAGTTCGGTTTCTCAATCGAAATAGACGCGGGAGACCCTTGCAATCAGCAGCATTCAGGCCGCTGCTGGATGTTCGCGTCGCTGAACGTCATGCGCCTGGAAGTGATGAAGAGGCTGAACCTCGGTAACACCGAACTTTCGCAGAACTATACGCTCTTCTACGACAAACTCGAAAAGGCAAACTACTTCCTCGAAAATATCATCAAAACCGCCGACGAGCCTTTGAACGGCAGGCTGGTGAGCTACCTAATAGGCCCGGAACTCCTCGGCGACGGAGGCCAGTGGGACATGTTCCGCTCGCTCGTGGCAAAATACGGCGTCGTCCCGAAGGACGTCATGCCTGAATCATTCGATTCCTCGAACACGGCAACGATGAACAAATATCTGACCACCAAACTCCGCGAGTACGCATGCACCCTGCGCACGATGCACGAAAACGGCAGTAAAGACTCAGAGCTCCGCAAAGAAAAAGAGAAGATGATGAACGTCATCTACAGGATGCTCTGCATCGCGCTCGGCAAGCCGCCGGTAAAATTCACATGGGAAACGAAGGACAAAGACGGCAAATACGTCCGCGTCGAAAACATGACCCCGCAGGAATTCTTTGAAAAATACGTAGGCTGGAACCTCGACGAATACGTGACCGTCATCAACGCTTCGACCGCCGACAAACCGTACGGCAAAACATTCACGGTGAAGTTCCTCGGCAATGTCGCGGGCGGCAAATACCCTGTAAAATACCTGAATCTTCCTATTGAAGATTTAAAGAAACTTGCCATCGCGCAGCTCAAAGACGGGAAGATCGTCTGGTTCGGCAGCGATGTCGGCGCGTTTTCCAATTCGAAAGACGCTCTCCTGACGCTGGACGCCTTTGATTTCCAGACGCTTTTCAACACCGACTTCCCGATGGATAAAGCGCAGCGCCTCGACTACGGCATGAGCTGCATGACCCACGCAATGGCAATCACGGGCGTCGATCTCGACAAGAACGGCAAACCGCTCAGATGGAAGGTCGAAAACAGCTGGGGCAAAGAAAGCGGCAAAGACGGCTACTGTGTCATGAGCGATGAGTGGTTCAGCGAGTACACGTACCAGATACTCCTTGAAAAGAAGTATCTGTCGGCAAAGCAGAAAAAAGAATTTGAGCAGGAGCCGATCGAGCTTGAGCCGTGGGATCCGATGGGAAGCCTCGCGCTGTAGTTATATTTTGTTCGCCGAAACTCGCTTGCTCGGATGAAGAAACGAAAATAAAGATGAATAAATACGACGCGGCCGTCTTTGATATGGACGGCACGATACTCGATACTTTAAAGGATCTCGCCGCCGCGATGAACTACGGCCTTCGGGCGGTCGGATACCCGGAACGCACCGTAGACGAAGCTCGTAGATTCTTAGGCAATGGGGCCGAGCGTCTCATGCGCGAGGCGCTGCCGCCGGACACTGACGAAACGACTTTCGCCGCTGCGCTTGCGGCTTTCAAGGAATACTATCTCCCTCACTGCGAAGATACGACAAAACCGTATCCGGGAATCGCCGACCTGCTCCGCGCCTTGAGAAAAAGCGGGATAAAGACGGCGGTCGTCTCAAATAAAATAGATCCCGCTGTAGGAGAACTGGCGGAAAAATATTTTCCCGGTCTGCTCGACGCCGCAGTGGGCGAGCGCGCCGGAGTGCGCAAAAAGCCTGCTCCGGACACGGTACTGACGGTGCTCGAAGAACTCGGCATACCGAAAAGCCGCGCCGTATACATAGGCGACTCGGAAGTTGACGTTGAGACTGCAGAAAATGCCGGTCTTCCGTCGATAATAGTCACATGGGGATTCAGGAAAAGGGAATTCCTGGAGACGCTGAACTGCGGTGCGATAGTCGATACGACCGAAGAACTGGCGAAAGAACTGGGACTGCAGTCTCTGCGGTAATTGCGTTGTAACTTGGACTGCAGCCACCGCGGTAACTGCGTTGTAACCGGGACTGCAGCCGCTGTAGTGGTGGATGCAGGCCGGTCCCGCGGTACGCTTCAAATCGTAATACGTAATAATATTAAAACAAAAACTGAGGCTGCACTGCCTCAGTTTTTTATGGTCGGCGGGCTGACACTATGGTCGGCGGGCTGACACTATGGTCGGCCCGCCGACACTCTTTGTCCGCTGACCTTTTTATTCGATTTGATCTGCCTCGCCGTCAGCGGCTTTGTCGTCGGGCTCATTTTGCTTTTGCTGCTTTTGTTTCTTTTGCTTCAGGCTCAGGCTCGGAAGGCCGAAGTCGACCCGGTCGTTGTGGTTGGTCCGGATATTGACTTCACCGCTGTGCAGTTTTGAAAATCTGATGTTCTGGCTCGAATAAAGGCCGTTATACCCTGAGCAGATGTAACTCATAACGCCCGCGGCCGCAAAAAGATGCAGGTTGCTTATGCCAAACACCTCTACCGCCAGGAACATAGGGGCGATAAGCGTATTCGTCGCTCCCGCGAACATTACGACCATGCCGACCGCAGCCGCAAACCCTGCCGGGATACCGAGCAGAGGCCCTATCACGCATCCGAAAGTCGCACCGATAAAGAACGTCGGAACGATCTCGCCGCCTTTGTAGCCGGCGCCAAGAGTGACCGCCGTAAAGAGTATCTTAAGCAGGAACGCCGCAGGGAATGCCTCGCCGTTTTCGATAGCGCGGGCGATGACTTCCGTTCCGGCTCCGTTATAGTCGCGCGTTCCGACGATGAAAGTCAAAAGGATGACCAAGAGCCCGCCTGCTATCACCCGGATAAAAGAATTCTTGAAAACGCGCTCGTAAAGTTTCCCCGCTCCGTGAAACGCTCCGCACATTAATGTCGAGACGAGCCCGCAGAGGATGCCGAACACTATCATTCTCAGCATCATGAATGGCTCCGGCTCGGGTGGCGCGATGTCAAAGTGCATGGCCTGAACACCGAACTTCTCCGATATCCAGATAGCCGTCCATGAAGCCAGAAAGCATGGGAATATCGCCATCTCGTGCAGCGTGCCGACGTTGACGAACATGACGACGAAGATCGTCGCAGTCAGCGGCGTTCCGAAAATGGCAGAAAAGAATGCGGCCATGCCTGTCATGGTCGCTATTTTCAGATCGCTGCTCGAAAGTCTGGTAACGCGTCCGATGCCGTTTCCAAGACATCCGCCTATCTGAAGGGCTGCGCCTTCGCGTCCGGCGGAACCTCCGCACAGGTGAGTCAGGATAGTCCCGATGAAGATCGCGGGAAGCAGAGCGATGCGCAGAGGCGTGCCGTCCCTGACCTTTTCAATGACGGTGTCGGTGCCTTTGCCTTCTAAGTTCAGCGCCTTGTAAATTCCCACGATGGCGATACCCGCAAGCGGCAGGGCGTAAAGCAGCCAAGGATTCTCAAGGCGCAGAGAGGTGGCGCCTGCGACGCCGTTGTAGAACAAAGCGCCGGTGAACCCGCACGCGATGCCGATGACGACAGCCAAGATGATCCAGAGAACAATGACTTTGGAGTATTTGAAAATGTATTCGGCCTGCGAATATTTGCGTTCTTCCATGCCAAAGCCTATTCCGTGACGCTGATTTCGATTTCGTTTCGGCCGTCGCCGATGCCGTCGAAGCAGATGTCGTAGTTCAGTTTGATGCTGCCGTTCCCGTCCTCGTCAAAGTGCGAGACGATCGAGTTAGTTAGGATCTCCATATTCACCGAGCCGTAAGGAGTGTCGTACCTTCCCGTGACACGCTTGCCCGGAGCGAATTCCATTTCGGAGACCAAAACGTTATCAGGGCGTTCAAAACGACGCATGCGAAGCTGTCCGTCCTTCAGGCGGAGAGTGGTCTTGCAGTCGTCATCGCCCAGCATGGATTTTTCATCGTAAATGATGTATCTGGCGCTCCCGCGCTGGTACATTTTACCGTCGCTGAAGAATTCCATATCGTCGGATTTGTCCTGACCGTTGAATCTTTTTCCTGTTATTTTAATGAGTACGTCTTTCATTTTGTTCCTGCTATATCCTGTATTCCTATTTATCTATTATTTATCTATGCAGTTATATATCTATGTCCCGGCACGAAGCCACTTGTTTCTTTGATAATATAGTCTACTATCAGTTGAAAATTCATGCAAGGCTAAAGTTGTAAGGGAAAATCTCGGTGTCAATAAATTGAGTTACATTTTGAAATGAAGTAAATTGTGCAAAGATTTTGAAGATAATGTTGTGTTTCACTCCGCGATTAATTAACCGATTTTTCACAAAGAGACCATATTGTCGCGCTATAATTCGATTAATTATTAGAAAGAGGTGAAACTTCATGCTTCAAGATGATGAAAAATTCGAATACGGAGGCGAATCTTTCGGATCCTCTGAAACAAATGCAGCCGGCGCATCCGGAACAGACACTCAGACATTAAACGAAACGGCCTCATACGAGACTGCCGATGCCAGTGTTTCCACGACTGACGCACAGGCTCCTTCAATCGACGCACAGGTATCTTCGACCGAGGATCAGGCTGCTTCGACTGACCCTCAGACTTCACGCTCGAGCGTAGACCCGTTCAAAGAAGAACAGTTCGCAAATAAGACACGCATCTTTGGCGGGGACGCGGAAGCCGCAGCAAAATCAAACTTCACGGATGACAGTGTCAAAAAAGCCGCGCAGGAATACGTGGTTAGAACTGAAAATGGTGTAAGTGACGAGTTAAATACAGGAGCGGGCAACGCGGCCGACAACACATCGACATCTTTTGCCGGCGATACTTCCGGAATGAATACGGGATACGGCGAAATGAACACAGGCGTCGCTCCTTCCGGAAATTACGGATCTGCCGGTTACGGATCTGCCGCCGGTCCAGGCGATAGTTACGGATATGGCAGCGAAAACGCAAACGGAGGCACCGGCGCGTATGGGACATTCGGCGCGGACGGAACCGGCGGAGGAGGGAATTTCCCGCCGAGCGGAACAGTCCCGGGAGGATACGGGGCTCAGAACAGTCCTTCCGGCAAAGCCAAAAAAACAAAATCCCCGAAATATGTCACATGGCGTGCATTCATTATCGTTTTGATAATCTGCATGATCGCCACTTCGGGACTTACGATCGGCGGACTGAAACTTTTCGGTGATCTCGGCTCGACCCAGAGCACAACGACTTCCGACAGCAGCAAAGAAGTCTCGGCGACGAACTATACTCTGGCGAGCTCCACGAGGTCTGATAAATCCATTCAGGAGATCATCGCTTTAAATGAAAATGCAGTAGTCGAAATCAGGACAGAATCGATCTCCACAGACAGCTGGATGCAGAACTACGTCACAGAAGGAGCCGGTTCGGGCGTCATCATCCAGAGCGACGGTTATATTATGACGTGCAACCACGTAATAGAAGACGCTTCGTCGATCACGGTAGCGCTTAAGGATGGCACGGAATACGAAGCTACGGTCGTAGGAACGGATGATATCACAGACATTGCAGTATTGAAGATCTCAGCGACCGGACTCACGGCAGTGACTTACGGAAACAGCGACGACATTCAAGTCGGAGATCTGGCTGTAGCCATCGGCAACCCGCTCGGAGAACTCGGCGGGACAGCCACCGCGGGCATCATCAGCGCTCTGAACAGAGAAATCGAAGTGGACGGAAAGATCATGAATCTGCTGCAGACAGATACATCGATCAATCCGGGCAACTCCGGCGGCGGACTGTTTGACGGCTCAGGCAATCTCATCGGCATCGTAGTCGCAAAGTCATCCGGTTCTGAAGTCGAAGGTCTGGGATTTGCTATTCCTATCAACACTGCGGCGCCGATCGCGTCCGAGCTGATACAGAACGGCAAAATCAGCGGTCGTGCGGCCATCGGTGTGAACGTTCTTGATCTTACAACGGCAGAAAAAGCGATGCAGTACGGAGTCAGAACGACCGGTATCTACATCTCCGAAATCACCAGCGACGAGGCTAAAGAAGCCGGATTCCAAGTCGGAGACCTCATCTACTATGTTGAGGACACGGAAATAACCTCGGCTGCGGTCCTGCGTTCGACCTTGCTGGAATATAAGCCGGGAGACACGATAAAAGTAACGGTCGTACGAGATAACGAGACCGTGGAAATCGAGACGACGCTGGTAGAGGCAAATTAAATGAATTAAAAGGTTCGGCCGAACGAAGTGCCAAAGTGAGTCTGTGGACAAAAAGCGGTTCGGCGGACAAAAGCGGTTCGGCGGACAAAAGCGGTTCGGCGGACAAAAGCGATTGGCCTGTCAAAAGCAGGTCAGCGGACAAAAGTGTTGAAAAAAACGGGTTCGCGGACAAAAAGTGTTGGTGAAAACCGCTGCGGTTATTGAAATTTCAATGGCCACAGCGGTTATTTCTTTTTTTCATTCAGATTCTGAAAAGCATCAGGAATTTATCTATCGGGTTCGCTTTCTTAAATACCGCTTCGCGCATCTTCAGGTAGGTTTCGCGGCAGGCCTGCCGTTCGCCTTCGCTTATGCCTTCCCGGGCGAACGCGTCCTTCTCGCAGAGAAGGACGAAGCGCGCGGCTTCGCCGCGCGTCAGGCCCGCCGCAGCGAACGCCTCCGCGGCGATACCGGATTCCCTGCTGCCTAAAAGAGCCTGCGCGCCCGCATCCGCGGTTTCCTGCTTGCCAGCCTCCGCTGCAGCCCGCGTATCCGTATTTGCTGCGCGAGAGCGCGCAATGGATTTTCCTCTGCCGCCGACCAGCCGCAAAGCCGCCAGATACGCCCTGCGCGGACCTATCTTTAAACGCGCATCGGAAGCGTCGTGTGCGATACAGAACAGAATACAGACCAGCGAGATCAAAAGCGCCGGATAAAGCACGGAAGCCTCAGGCAGTGCGTCGGAAAGCGAGAGACCTCCGAAGATGCCGCGGCTTGTGCCCGTGTCGGACGTGTTTTGGCCGAACCCCTCAGGGATGCTCGGGACCTCCGGGTCCCAGCCGTGCTCATCCATGATCTCTGACAGGCGCGACTCACTCAGACCCTCGTACGGGCTCACCATCGAACCGTCAGAGGCAGGTGTTACCTCAACTCGCACCCAGCCGGTGTCTTTGCCCATCCAGATCTCAGTCCATGCGTGAGCCATATCTCCACTGACTGCAGCGGTTTTGCCGAGCTCCATTATCGTGTAGCCGGCGATGTCTCTTGTGGACTTGAATTCAGTCGGGTCTATCATATAGCCGCTCACGTACCTGGCAGGCACGCCGTAGAGGCGGTAGAGCAGAGTGGCCGCGGAAGCGAACTGCTCACAGTATCCGGCTTTGCGCTCGAACAGAAAGTATTCCGTGATATCCTTGTTCGCCGGAGCCTGCCCAGGCGTCAGCGTGTATTCGCAGTTGCTCTGAAGCGTATAGATTATGAAAGCCGTGATATCGTCGATATCGGTAAGCGGGTTTTGCTCCACGAGCTTTGCCATGCGCGGTATCGCTGTTTTGTCCACTTCGGCGTACAGCGGGACGATTTCGCGCTCATACACGGAGAGATCATCTCCGAAGCTGCCCGATCCCGGACTGCTCGTGGTCTCCGGCACCCCTTCCGGGGTCAGGCTGAGCTGGCCATCCGAACTGTAAACAAGAGAATCGATATAGTCCCATGGGATTGTGATCCTGCTCTTGTCATAGAAATCAAACGTGTAGCTTCCGGATGCGGCGGCGTGGTTGTCCCAGTTGAAAAGAGGGCCGCAATAGTACGTTTTATACGGGTTGATGACTTTGCCCTTTGCCGAATCGATACGTATTTCACGGAAAGGAATATCGCGATAATCGCCGGGGTCAAAGATGACATCCCCGTTTTCGTCGCGCACGGGTCCGAAATCTTCCAGATACGTCGAAATAGAAACGGCTTTGTAGACACCATAAGAAAATAGATCGTCTTCAAGGTCATCTCCGGAAATATATGTGGCAATGCCGTATAGCCGATTATACTCATTATTCGAATCATTCCGAACTTCCGACATTGACGACCACCAGCTCAGGAACTGCCCGCCGCTGTAGATACCTCCGCGGAAACCTATCAGATATATCGGTTCGGTCAGGACGCTCTCTTTATAAGGAGTTTGATAGGACTGCGCTAAGTTACTCAGATCATGATCTCTTATCGTCACGTACATGTTCACGTCGCTGCCGCGGTGATTGTTGCCGCGCCCGATAATTCCGTCGGAGGCAGTGTCGACTTCAGCGTCGCGTTTTCTGAGTTCCCGTTCGTTTACCTTCATGTCTACATAGTCGTATATGCCATATAGCCCCTCGTCAGCAGCCGCAGCCGCCGCGCTCCCGACGAACAAAGCCAGGACCCCGCAGATGAGAGCCGTTGCCGCCGCACGACGGATAGTCCCTTTGTCTGCACTTACCGCCGACTGTATTGAAAAATACGCGATCTGGAACGCTCCGAGCAGTATCACGTCAAAGACCGAAAACTGCACGCTCACCGTCGGAGCCATGATAAGGAGAAGGTTTATCAAAACATATATCACGATGTTCCCGCGGCAAAGGTATTCCAGCACAAAGATGAGCAGCGTCATGCACGCCGCGAAATAACTCGCCAGAGCCGTTATATCCGCCGTGCCCGCGCTTTGTTCCGGGACCGCCTGGACCGGTAAGAACACCGCGCCAAACTCTCCGGCCTGCGTGAGCAGTGTCTCTGAGTTTCTATAACCGATAAATGCGAGCGCCAAAACTGTCCCCAGCACGAATATCCACCTGAACCGCACCCGGGCCGCGTAAGGCACGAAAAGAACAGCCGCCGTCAACGCCGCCGCAAGGATAGGGTACGCCGGTCGGAATTCCACTCCGTCTATGCGCAGGAACAGCGACAGCAGCCCGGCTATCCCGGCCAGCAGGAACAACACGGTCTCGGCCGGCGCGCCCTCGGCTTTCCTGCCTGCCGCCTCGGCCGCCGCAGGCTTCCCGCCTCCTGCCGCCGTCTGCCCGCGCCGGGCCGCCGCCCGCCGCGCAGCCTCTCTGGCGCGCTCCGCTTTCTTCTCTTGTCTCGGTGAAACAAAATCCTTCATTCCGTCACCTTCAGATCCCGTGTCAGCCGCAGGACATTTAAGTCCGCGTCAGCGCCGATCATGCCTGAGTATTCCGCATTTCCGCATACTGCAGCCGCATTTCCGCGAGCCGCAGCCGCATTTCCGCGAGCCGCAGCCGCACCTCCGCGAGCCGCAGCCGCACCTCCGCGAGCAGCAGCCGTATATACCTCCAAGAACAAGTCGTACATATCTTCCGCGTTCTCTATGCGGAAGCCGCTTTCTTTCCCCGGCAGGAGCACAGTGACTGCGCTGCCGTCCTCTATGCACGTGGAGCATATTCCGGCGAGTTTTCCGTAATATTCGTTCTTCTTTGCCGCGTCCGCTTTTTCATCCCGCAGGAAATCCCAGTCGAGTTCCAGGAAAATCTCTCCGCCTCTCGGGATGACGTTTTCCCTGACCCAGAGGTCGCCTGTCATTGCCGTCCGCTTCCAGTGCACGTCCTTCGCCATGTCGCCGTCCTGATATTCGCGAATCGAGACAGTCTCGCCCGCACGCCCGCGAATGCCGGTCGGACGCTCGCCTTCGCGCAGGAAAGCCTGCTCAGCCTCGTAAGGATCTTGATAAGCCGCCTCCGGAAGCACGACTACCCTCATCGTCGTCTCGACCTTCCGACTCGACCAGAAAAGCCCCAGCGTGTCGTAAAACCGCACTTTCCGCAGGGTCACGAGGACGATGCCGCATTTGTTCGGAGTAAAACCGAGATGTATCGTATTCGCTCCGTGAGCCGCCGAGCAGAGCACTTTGCGCCGTGTGCGTGTTTTTTGTCCCATGTATGAGAGCCCGAATACGAACAAAGCCCGCTGCGCCTGCGACTTTTTCAGGTTCGCGGTGACAGGGACTTCTACATGTGTTTTGACTTTCGCTTCGGCGGAGTCCGCCCCAAAACCGAAATCTGCGGAGCGCAGTGCGGCCCGCGCTATGAGCGCAAGGATCACAGGCAGAGCGATCTCGGCGAATCCGAGGGAGATGAGCAGAGGATATCTGTACATCGCGCCCGCCGCGAAGGTCAAGGCTATTAAAATTATGACGATAACGCGTTTCATTACTTCTTCCCTATCGTCGGGGCAGGGACGGACGCGGCGATGTCATCCATTATCTTATCCGGGCTGACGCCGTCCGCGCGTGCGCTGCGGTTCAAGAGCAGGCGGTGGCGCGTTACGTGAGGGAACTGCTCGAGCACGTCGGACGGCCTGACGTAATCTCTTCCGTCCAGCCATGCCGCCGCCTGAGACATCTGAGCGAGGTGTATGCTGGCGCGAGGTGAGACCCCGCGGATGAGCCTCGCGTCGCCGCGTGTGGCGCGGGTCAGCGAGACCAGATATTCCAAGACTTCTTCTGAGATAAAAACTTTTTCGACTTCCCGCATCGCGTCCATCAGGTCCTGTTTTGACGCGACGGGCTCGATTTGTTCGGCAGAGCGCATCATACCGAGGTTTGCGGCCATTTTACGCTCGCTAGCCTCATCCGGATAACCGAGTTCCAGTGATATCATGAAACGGTCCAGCTCAGACTCAGGGAGCATCTGCGTCCCTGCGCTGCCGTAAGGGTTTTCGGTGGCGATGACGAGGAAAGGCTCGGGAACGGGGCGGGTCACGCCGTCGACGGTGACTTTCCGCTCGGCCATAACTTCCAGCAGAGCCGACTGCGTTTTTGGCGATGTGCGGTTTATCTCGTCTGCGAGAAGCAGGTTGCAGAAGACGGTGCCCTCGCGGTAGACGAATTTTTCCTCTTCGCGCACATAGACATTGAAGCCGGTAAGATCTGAAGGGAGCAGGTCGGGAGTGAACTGCACGCGCCGGTAGTCCAGCCCCAGCACTCGCGAGAACGCGAGCGCCATGGTGGTTTTGCCGACTCCGGGGATATCTTCCATCAAAACGTGTCCTCCGGCGAGGACGGCGAGCATCAACTCGCGGACCTGAGTTTCCTTGCCGAGCACGACTGTGCAGACTTTTTCCGCGGCTTCGCGGAACAGCGTTTCCTTAGAATCAGACATGACGTTCCTCCGAATGTTACTCCGTAAAATACGGTGCGGCTTCTTTAAAATACGGTGCGGATTCCTTTGTTTATTAATAACAGACAGGCATGATTTTACTGCTGCGCCATCATGATACCATGTATCGGTAAAATTTTCCAGTCCCGCCTGCCTGACGATACCGCCTGCCCTGCACATGCGCCTGCCTGACACATGCGCGCCTGTCTGGCACTCCCGCCTGACCGGCACTTGCGCCTGCCGAAATCTATAATGAAACGCCATGGACTGACATGACAGCCCGGAATCGTCTTTAAACCGCCCTGGCCCTTTTTTCTTCACAAATCAACAAAGTATGGCATAATTATATACATCAATTCAATCTTATGCATTCATCAGCACAATCGGTCACGCGCTCATATCCGGTCCGGACCGGTCTCGTCAGGAGGAATCATATTATGTTAGAAAAGCTGAACAGCCCGTTCATGTATCTCATATGCGGCGGGATAATCGCTTTCGTCGCGGTGGTGTGCGTGGTCTTCCTCGTGCGCTCGTACCGCGCGGGAAAGGCTATAGGCATGGACCCGAAAGTCCTGAAGCGCGCCATCACATCCAGCGCGACATTCTCGGTCCTGCCGAGCATCGGCATACTGCTGGGCGTCATCGCCCTCTCGGGCAGCCTCGGGATCCCGTGGCCCTGGCTCAGGCTCTCGGTCATCGGCGCTCTGCACTACGAAACACAGATTGCAGAAGTCGCCGCGGAGCAGGTCGGAATCGGCAAACTCTCCATCACGAACATGACGCCGAGGGCCTTCGCCACGATCGCTCTTCTGATGAGCGTCTGCATCATGTGGGGCATGGTGCTGTCGATCTTTTTCAACAAAAGTTATCTTAAGAGGCTCACCGCGCAGAACGGCGCAAAACCGGCTGATGCAAAGGCAGGCGCTGCACGAGCCGCCGCTGACGACGAGGGAGCCGCGGCTCCGGGCTCCGTTCCGGCGGCAGCCGTTAAACCCAAGAAAAAGAGCGCTTTCAGCGGCTTCGGCGACACCGCGATGATCGCGATGTTCATCGGCCTCGTAAGCACGTATATCGGCAGCTACATAGGCGGATTCGTCTCCGGCAACGGTCCGCTCACTTTCAGCGGCGACGCGACGCCGATACTGGTGGCACTCGTCTCAGGCGCCGTGATGGCCGTATTCGTATATTTCTCTGAGAAGAAGCATATCGTCTGGCTCGAGAGCTTTTCGATCGCAGGCAGCATGCTGGTCGGCATGATAGCGGCCATATTCATGTGAGGTGAGACCTGATGGAAGAAATGAACAAAACCAACCTTACCGAAGCCGCAGCGGTTCCGGAAGCCGCCGGAAAAACCGCAGTCTTTGAAAAATACAACGGCAAGACCCACGTAATAGGCAGGATAACGACCGCAGTCACGCTGATCCTCCTGGTCGGAGCGCCGTTCGTCATCGGAATGTACCTCGGAGCTCTCCCAGACCTTAAAGTCGTCGGCAAAGCCATCGCCTCGGTCGGCTTCATCTGGATGATCTCCAGCGTCGTCGAGTTCCTCGTCTATACGCCTATGCTCGGCGCGGGAGGCGGATACCTGGCCTTCATCACCGGCAACCTGATCAATATGAAGATACCGTGCGCCATGAACGCTCGCGACATCTCCGGCGCCAAAGCCGGGACCCCGGAAAACGAGATAATCTCCACGCTGTCCATCGCCACCTCTTCGCTTGTGACGATCGTAGTCCTGGCGCTGGGCGTGCTGCTGCTGGTGCCGCTTGAGCCGATCCTTTCGAGCCCGACGCTGACGCCTGCTTTCGATAACGTGGTGCCTGCTTTGTTCGGAGCGATGGCGTACCAGTATTACCGCAAAAACGTCAAACTCGCGCTCATCCCGCTTATCCTGATGAGCCTGCTGTTCATCTTTGTGCCGTCGCTGGCGTCTTCGACCAGCATGATGATCCTGCCGTCCGGCGCGGTCACGATAATCATCGCCTACGTCATGTTCAGAAAGGGTGAGAAAAAATGAACCCGGGAACCGTTATCCTGTATATCGTCCTGGCGATAGTCGCATGCCTGGCGGTACTTCTCCTCGTCGCGCTGGTGCGTACGCTCGCCCGCGGCTCTAAGACCGCCGATTATTCGCCAAAGCAAGACCCGCAGACGGAGCAGAGGGCTCTGGACTACGCGGAGAAACTCGCAGAGATGGTGCGCTATGAGACCGTCTCGCACGCCGGAGAGCACGACCGGGAAAAGTTCCTCGGCTTCCACGAAGTGCTGTCAAAACTCTACCCGCGCGTTTTTTCAGGGCTGGAGAAGACCGAGATCGACGGTAACCTGCTGCTTCATTGGAAAGGAAAGAGCGACGCGAAACCTCTCGTGCTGATGAGCCATCAGGACGTCGTCCCGGCTGAAGGAAAGTGGACGCACGAACCGTTCTCCGGCGACATCGAAGGCGGCAAAGTCTGGGGCAGAGGTTCTTCTGACACGAAGTGCTCGCTGATGGGATTTTTCCAGGCCGTCGAGGAACTGCTCGGGGAAGGCTTTGTCCCTGAAAATGACGTATGGCTCTCGTCATCCTGTACGGAGGAATGGGCGGGCGACGGCTGCCCTAAACTCGTGGCCGAACTCAAGCGCTGCGGAGTAAAGCCGTTCCTGGTATGCGACGAGGGCGGCGGCATCATAACCGACCCGATCGGCGGTATCAAAGGAAACTTCGCCATGGTAGGAGTCTTCGAAAAGGGCAAGGCGGACGTAAAGTTCATCGCCCGCGGCCACGGCGGCCACGCGAGCGCACCGCCGGTAAAGACTCCGATCGACACGCTGGCGGCTTTCGTGAACGACGTTAAGACGCACGACCCGTTCAGGAAGAAGATGATCCCGGAAGTGGCTGCGATGTTCCAGACGCTCGCTCCTTCCGCTTCTTTCGGTCTGAGATATGTCTTTGGAAACCTCTGGCTGTTCAAAGGCCTGCTCACCCGCCTCATGCCTAAGATCTCGGCCCAGGGCGCGGCGATGCTTGAGACGACGATCGCTTTTACGATGAGCAGCGGCTCCGATGCCGTGAACGTTTTGCCGCAGGAAGCTTCGGTTAGCGCGAACATGCGCTTCATCCCACATCAGGGGATGGACGAAAGCCTTTCGATAATCAGGAAGAAAGCGGAAGAGTACGGCCTGGAGACCGAGGTCATGCACGCCAACGACTACACCACGCCGACGGATCTGAACGGCGAAGCGTATCTGTTCATCAAGGACACGATCGAGAAGTCATTCCCTGGGATCGTCGAGTCTCCGTATGTGATGACCGGAGCCACGGACGCGCAGTTCTATCAGGAGATATGCGATAACGTGATCCGCTTCGCGCCTGTGATCTACGGACCTGAGCAGATGAAAGGGATGCACGGCATCGACGAGACGCTGGAGTACGCCTGCCTGCCGGGCTGCGTGGATTTCTACAAGGAACTGATAAGGACTAATAAGTAGTGCCGGCGGAACCGATAAGGACGAAAAGTGTCGGCAGTGTCGGCCCGCCGGTATCTGTTTATCGGTAAGCGTTCGCGTAAAGCTTGCCCGGTGAACTTCTGCGGATAGCTTGCCCGGAAGAGCTTTATGTAAAATATTCAGGTTGGAACACACTTAGAGTATCATGATATTATCCTTGCCATATTTTTCATAAGGCGCGGGAAGGAATGATATACAGTCAAGCGCTTCTTTTTTCGTCAGGATCTTCCGGCGCTTCGTAACTGTATATCTCTGCTACTTCCTTATGCGCGCGGCCGATAGTAAGCCACGAGAAGACGAGAGTCAGTCCGGCGAAAATCGTCATGCAGACGCGCCTGTCGAACACGTCGCCTAAAGCGCCCATCACCAGTGTCATGATAAAAGCAAACGCCGTGAGCGCCATCTGCGCGAAAGCGTTGAGGCGTGCCCGCATTTCGTCAGGGATATAAGTCTGCACGGCGCTGTGGCGCATCGTTGCGCTGTTCATCCCGAGGAACCCGCATATCGCGCGGTTCACCAGCATGAACGGATACGGTATCCAGAGCAGTATCATATCCATGATCTCGTAGATCTGGTAGACCATGAATATGAAACCGAAGCGTTTTTCCGGCTTGAACTTATAGTTGTACTGCAAGAGCCCTCCGATCGTGCGGCCGGCGAATTCCGCGACAGAGAAAGCTGAATACATCGCGATGGTGAAACCAGGCATCGTGCGGAAAAACGCGATCATGTAAGGCGAGTAGCCGTTTGCGGCTCCGTTGGTAAAGCCCATATAAAGATATATATTCTGGAGTCCCTTTTCTTTTTTAAGGAACAGCGATGCCTCTTTTATGTCGCCCGCCCATGTGCGGAACGAAAACGGCGCCTTCCTCTCGCGAGGCGGTTCTTTGACTTTGATGAATACTTCCGCGGTGGCGGCCGCAATCGACATCACGCCCTGCATCATCAAAATGCCGGATGTCCCGACAGTGTCTATCAAAACAGCGGCGAGCGGTGTCATGATGACTTTCATTACGGGGTAGAGCATGCCGGTTACGGCGTAGCCTTTGTTCTCCAGCCCCTTAGTTATCAGGTTCGGGACTATCGCGTCATACGCAAGCTGATCGAAAGTGTTCAGGCACGCGATGACGAGCGAAAAGATCAGATATCCGATGTACGAGAACGGTCTCGTGCTGAGATATATTCCGAGCAGAAGAAACAGCACTCCGTCGATGTAGTCGCCAGCGACGAGGAAAGGCTTGCGCGGGAACCTGTCCATCCACGGAGAGATGATAAGCGGCAGAAAGAACGCCGGAACGATTTGGATAGCGAGGATGAGAGCCGACGCGAGCGTGCTCCCCGTCTCGTCAAAGACCAGAAAAGACAGCGCAAAACTGCCGGCGATTCCGCCGGCTGCTCCCAGTATTGTTCCTATTATCAAAAGGCTGAAATCGCGCGTCCAAAGTTTTTTCATGTTTATTCTGTCAGCGAACTCGTATCTATCTCCGGAAATCCGGCGAGCAGAGGCAGCAGCGCGCGCACCATGACCTCGCATCCTCCGGGGGCCTCGGATTCCATGTTTATCGGCAAAAGCGGCTCGTGCAGAGATTTGCGCAGGAGCAGCCAGCCTTTGACGGACGGATCCGTAAAGTTGATCCTGACGCCTTCGTAGTTCGGTTCTTCTAAATCGCAGCCCTTTACATTTCCGGAGGAAACTACATTTTTCAAGTATTCTATGACATCATCGCCGATCGACGAAAATTCCGGGGAGTTTACTGGCAGCCTGAACTCGCGCGATTCCGCGGGAACTTTCAGATCCTTGATCGTCTCGGAGATGCCGAGCCCCTGTTTTTTCAAGATCGCTGTTTTTATCACTATCAGCGCGGCCAGATAAGCTCCGTCGTCGAGGAAGTAATTATCGCTGAATGCGGCGTGGCCGCTTGTTTCTATGGCGAGAGAGCAGACAATGTCTTCATCGGAGCCGTCTTTAGCGGCAGCCTCGTTGAGTTCTATGCCTTTGCCTATGACGTTGCGGTACCCGCGGCGGTAGCGAAGGTGCTTGAGACCGAGATCTTTGGTGAGGAAATCGTTCAAACCGCGGCTTGTGACGCTGTCCGTGACTATCGTTGAACCGGGATGTCTTTCGGCGGCGAGGACCGAAGCCAGCGCGACTATACCGTTTCTGCTGATCTCGTTTCCGTGCTCGTCAACGGCTGACGCTCTGTCGACATCTGTGTCAAAGATAAGACCCAGGTCGGCTCCGGACGCCTTTACCGCGTCGCATATCGATTTCATCGCGTCTTCATTTTCCGGATTCGGAATGTGGTTAGGGAAGGTGCCGTCCGGTTCGAGGAACTGAGACGCCGAGACATCCGCTCCGAGAGGTGCCAGGACGTCCGTCGCGTAAAATCCTCCCGCGCCGTTGCCCGCATCTACGACTATCTTCAGGCCTGAAAGAGACTTCTCTCCGGCTGCGTCCGCAAATGATTCTCCGGAATCGGCTGCATCCGCATCTGATTCAAGCCCGCCTGCGATAATTTCCCGCAGGTGAGCGCTGTATCTGTTCATGAGGTCGATTTTTTCGATTTCGGCCGCCGGCGCGTTGTAGCGGTTGAGGTCGGCCAGAAGCGTGTCGGCCCCGGCGAAGTTGATGATATCCGTGATGTCGCCTTTGTCCAGCCCGCCATCCGCGCTGAAGAACTTCATTCCGTTCCTGTCGGAAGGCATGTGGCTGGCGGTGATCATGATCGCGCCGTCGCAGGAGTATTCCGGGAACACAGTTGACATGAACATGGCCGGCGTAGAGGCGAGCCCGGCGTCATACACTTTAGTTCCGCAAGATGCCATAGCCTGTGCTGCCGCATCCAGCAGCGCTTCACCCGTAAGTCTTGAATCCCTGCCGATCGATACTTTCAAGTCGGAGGCGTTTTTACCCGTCTCCATCCTGAGATAATACAGGAACCCCTTTGCCAAGCGGGCAGCGGCCTCATCTGTCAAAGCATTTGTGTCTTCCGGGGAATATCCCGATGCGACCCCGCGTATGTCGCTCCCGTTCTGAAGTTTGGAATAATCGTGTGCCATTTGATAACCCTCCGTATGATAACGATCCGTTACGATCATGTTATCACTTGAGGGGCTGCACCGCAAAGGCTGCGGGGCGCCAAAACACAAAAAAGTGGCAAGTCGCGCGAAAATGTAGTATAAATTAATAGTACGCATTGCTTTGTTATTTTTCAGACAGGGAAGGGCGCGAGATGGAAAAGTTTTTCAAGTTGAAAGAGCATGGAACAACGGTGGGGACCGAGATAACTGCAGGAATAACTACGTTCCTGTCTATGGTCTACGTACTCGCAGTCAACCCGTCCATACTTTCCGACGCGGGGATGGATCGCGGCGCAGTATTTACTGCTACTGTCATTTCAGCCGTTTTGGCGACGCTGTGCATGGCGTTTTTTGCCAATTATCCTGTCGCGCTCGCTTCGGGTATGGGTCTGAACGCATATTTTGCCTATTCCGTATGCATTCCGCTTGCTGAAGAGGGCGTGCAGGATCCGTGGAAGATCGCTCTGGCGGCGGTGCTCTGCGAAGGTATCATTTTTATTCTGCTTTCTTTCACGAACTTCAGGGAAAAACTCGTAAACGATATTCCGCAGAACCTTAAATACGGCATCACGAGCGGCATCGGGCTTTTCATAATACTCATCGGACTTAAGAGCGCGGGCATCGTTGTCACCGACAAAAGCACGCTCGTCGGGCTGGGAGATATCGGAACGGCGCAGGCTGCTTTGGCGCTCCTCGGTTTTGTTGCAGTTGCCGTGCTTTATCATTTCAACGTGAAGGGATATATTCTTTTCGGGATTCTGATCACATGGGGATTGGGAATGATCGCTCAGGCGACCGGCTGGTATGTCGTAGATACCGAAGCGGGAGCGTATTCGCTTTATCCGGCTCTCTCGGCCAAAAACTTCATCCTGTCTGCTCCGCATCTTTTCGATTTCGGGTTTGAATGGGTCGCGGACGGTCATCTTCTGAATTTCGCCGTCATCGTGTTCAGTTTCCTGTTCGTCGATATTTTCGATACTGTCGGCACTTTGATCGGAGTCGCATCAAAAGGGAATCTGCTCGATAAGGACGGAAAACTTCCGAACGCAAAAGGCGCGCTCATGGCTGACGCCGTCGGTACTGTATGCGGCGCATGCCTCGGCACATCGACTGTCACCAGTTACGTCGAATCTTCCGCGGGAGTTGCGGCGGGCGGACGCACGGGACTGACCGCGGTCAGCACGGCCGTCATGTTCCTAATTTCCCTGTTCCTTTCCCCGATATTCACGGCGATCCCGGGATTTGCGACTACACCTGCGCTCCTGTGGGTCGGTCTGCTCATGATGAGTTCGATCAAAAAAATGTCATTTGAAGGCGACATCGCCGACGTTGCGGGCGGTTTCCTCGCGGTCGTGATGATGCCTTTCACATATTCGATCGCAAACGGGATCATGTTCGGTATGATAGCATGGGTGCTGCTCAAGCTGATCACCGGCAAACAGAAAGAGATCCCCGCTGTGATGTGGGTGGCGTTCGCGCTCTTTGCGCTTCGCATAATCACGCTGGTCCATCCGATCGCACTTTAGGCTGAAAGCCGGCCGAGGCTTGGCTTTGCCGACCGAGTGCTTGGCTTTGTCGACCGAGTGCTTGGCATGTGTCCCGCAGAGTTATCTGCGTGTTCCGAAACAGGCCTGATGCGGCGGATGTCATATTTTTGAAAGAAGGTGTAGTAATTGTATTACGAAATGAAGATCGCAGGTTTGGACAGGAAACTCCCTCTCTGCAAGGTCAGCGATGAACTCTACATCGGTGCGTTCGTCATGTTCGGAGACGTTGAGATCACAAAGGCCGCGGCAAAAGAACTGTTCGCCATGGCTCCTGAATTCGACGTCATCGTAACTGCCGAGTCAAAGGGCATACCTCTCGCCTACGAGATGGCAAAACTCGCCGGCTCCAAGCCTTATGTCGTACTCCGCAAAGGGAAGAAACTCTACATGCAGAACGTGATAGAGACGGAAGTCAATTCGATCACCACAGACCATGTACAGAAACTCTGCCTCGGACAGAACGAAGCTGATCTCATGAGGGGCAAGCGCATCCTCATCGTCGATGACGTCATAAGCACCGGTGAATCGCTCAGGTCCATGGAGTCGCTCGTGGATCAGGTCGGAGGCAATATCGTCGGAAGGATGGCAGTCCTCGCCGAAGGAGATGCGGCGGACCGCACAGACATAAAGTTCTTAGCAAAACTTCCGGTCTTCAATCCGGACGGCACGATCAAAGACTGAGAACAGAACTGAAAATCACATCAGATATTTTGCATAAACGAATTGCATAGACGCGTAAAATGAAACTCCGCTTTTTTCAAAGCGGAGTTTCAGGCGCGATGTTTATTTATTATTAAGAAAGAAAAGAATGGTTCAAAAGGAATTCCCCGTTTCCCTTTGACAACTATAATCTAACATTGAAATGTGAAGAAACTGTGTATACATGTTGCCGTTTTGATGTCTTATATACGTCAAAACAGAGAAACTTTGCCTTTAAAATTCCTTTGAAGGATTCCTTTCCGTATGTCTTTTTCAGCCTGTGATCGCGAAATATATCAGTCCTGCGGCTGTTCCGACCGCAAAGGCTATCAGGCTTTTGAAGACCGGATGCATGTGTGCGGACCATTTTTCTTTTTTTTCTCGCATCGTTTTTTTATGCTTTTCGCCGAGGTCGTCGATCCGCCTGATATCCTGTGAGAGCACGCTGTTGTTCAGCCTTGCGGACGCCAGTTTGTGACGCAGGTCTTCGATTTCGTCCGTGAGATGCATCTTTTCGTTGATTCCGTTCGTTTCCATATCAGTCCACCGATTTAAACCAGTCTATCCTCTTATGGCCCAGATAATTAGCTGCCCGATGCCGAGCCCCAAAGCAAAACACGTTATTTCGAGCAATATTCCCGAGGTGTGCATTGTCCCCTGCGATTTCTTCTGCAGATATGATTCGCGCTCGACCTTGCGCGCTTCAGCGTACCTTTTTTCCAGTTCGTCGTGGCGGGCTTGCTCTGCATCGAGTTTGTCTTTCAGTTCATCGCGATATTTTTCCATCTCCTGCACGGACATGGCTGCATAGTCGGGGAGTTCCTCCAAAAAATCGTCGTAGTCTGCTTCCTCGTCGAGAGGGATCTCTTCGTCTTCGGCTTCCGTGTATGGCTCATAATTGCTGCCGAACGGGGAAAAAAAATTTTGTTTGTATTTATCGTAATTTCTTTTCATTTTTTTCTCCGTGTTTTATAAAATCTATTGCCTAAATTATATCTTCAAAACATGCCACGCGCAACTTCCTGGCAGCATCCGCCGGGTGCTGCAGAGCAGATCGTTAATTAACAAATATAATAAAAAACATTAGAGTTTGTTATTGACAAGTATTTTTTGCGCTATATGATATAAATATAAACAAATCACTGTAAAGTGCTAAAGCACGATGTTTATTTTCCCCAAAAAGTATTGAGAACCAAAGAAAGAAAGGAAGACACTTATGAGTAAGAAACTGCTTGCTATTCTTCTTTCCGCTGTCATGATTATCGGACTGACTGCATGCGGCGGAGGAGGAAACAACGGCGGAGACACTGAGAGCACGAAAGTCTATAAGACGTATCTTTCTACTGAAGTCTCCAGTCTCAACCTTCTCGACAACGTCGACATAAATGTAGAGACGCCGGCTGCCTACTGCCAGAGCTTCCTTTGGCGTAAATACCCGAACGAAGAGGGCAACGGATATATCTGGATCAACGACCTCGCAGCTGAGGAACCAGTCCAGGTAGATGCAAACAATTGGCAGATCAAGCTCCGCCAGGACGCTACATGGCAGGACGGAAGCCCTATCAACGCCGACACGTGGATGTTCACGTTCGAGCAGGCACTCAATCCTAAGATGGCACCTAGAATGAGTACGTTCCTCGCGGACAACTTGATCACCATCGTAAACGCCACCGAGTATTCGCTGCAGGGCACCGAAGGTCATGTCGCTTCGATGGATTTCAGCGAAGTCGGCATCAAGAAAGTAGACGATTACACGATCCAAATCACGACCGAAGGCGAAAACAGCGCCGAGGACGTAATGGGCCACTTCTATTATCGCGATAACACTCCGATCAACGAGGAACTATGGAAAGAGTGCCTTAGCGACGACGGTCTCACCACCACGTACGGATCCGACCTCGATCACTTCATCGGCTGCGGACCTTACACGTTTACGACTTGGGAATACGATTCGATGCATGTCTACACGAAGAGAGAAGATCACTGGCTCGCCGATTACTTCAACTATGACAGCGTCGAGGTCAGGATCGTCCCTGAAATGAACTCCCAGGTAGAACTCTTCGAAAAAGGCGAGATCTACAGCCTTACGCCTGATGCGAACACTATCGACACATATCTGGACGACCCTCGTATGACGGTATATGGCTCCACTTCTGTTACTCACATCGACATCAACTGCAAGAACCCTACTAACCCTATCACGGCCAGCGTCAACTACCGTAAAGCGATCTATCACTCGATCGACCGTGAGACCGTGGCAGCTACCATCTTCGGGCACATGGAGCCTTCCGGAACGTATGTAAACGACCAGGCCGGCATGCTTTCTGAGTCCGGTGTCATCTATCGCGAATCCGAATACGGCAAAGCCGTGACCGATGAAGTCAGTGCATGGGGACCTTACGGATACAATCCTGACATGGCTCTCGATTATCTGAACAAAGCTCTTGAGGAGTGCGGCGTCACGGACGATCAGCTCCCTATCAATATCAAATACGCGGTCGATGAATCCGACAAATCATGGAAGGCGTTCGGTGAGTATCTTAAAGAACAATGGAAGACGATTTTCCAGGGAAAGCTCGAACTCGAGATCGTTCCTTACGCCGGCATGTCTGCGACCGACTTCAAGAATACGGGCGACGATAAGTGGGATCTCTCACCTAACGATTGGACGCGCGGAGCAAGCCGTAAATATCCTTACACCTGTTTCTATTACTATACCTCGTCATATTCTGGATCGCCTAACAACTTCCATCCGGAAGAGTTCGATGAACAGTACGCATACTGCGAATCCATCAAGGATGGAGACTATGACACCCTCCTCGCCGAGACGCAGAAACTCGAGGAGATCTACCTCGAGTACGTCGTACAGTGCCCGGTTTACCAGACCGTTAATTACCAGCTCTTCGCAGATTGCCTCGAACTGAAGGTAAAGACCTACATCCCGGGATTCGGATGGGGCGCCGAATACGGTGACATCGTAGATACCGAGACTTAAAACACATGTCGGACGTATGCCGCTTTCGGAATGCGGAGAACGTTCACGTTTCGCTAAAATAGAGTGTGCCGCCTGAAATACGACGGCACACTTGTTTAATTCACTAGTAGAGCGGCAAGCTTAAATTATCATGTTGTCAAAGTGTCCGTGGCAGGAGACTTTTAGCAGATGAGATAATCGTAGATGTTTGGACTTGGTCAATGATGCAAAGTGGAAGTGCCGGGAGCTCGGGAATTCGACCAGTTTATCATCATGTCGTGCCGTTGATAAAAAAACAATGATGAAGCTGTTGGGCTCGAAGAGATCGAGCCCAGGAAGCAGCTTACAGAAGCCACCATTGTCGTTTGATAATTTGAACGGCTTAACGAGTATTTCGCGATTTGACGAAAGGGCAGAGGCAAAGTGATCAAGTTTGGCAATATCGAAGCCAATGTAGTACATGACGGAGATCTCCTTTCAGGACTGGAAGTAGTCAGGGCTGCAGAAAATCACCAAAAGTCCCACGGTATCTGAAAAATATTAAACTACAGTTTTAAAGAAGAAAGGAAAATGTTGATTTTGCTTCCGTAATCATCATGCAAGATTATTATGAAGTACGTGCTCCAGAGGATCGGCGCGATGATAATAACCCTGTTCCTGGTCATGACGCTTTCATTCATGGTTATCAGGCTCATGCCTATGAGCCTCTTCGAGAACCCTGAAGTCCCTCCTGAGATACAGCGCAAACTCGAAGACAAATACCATCTGAACGACCCTATCATCGTTCAGTATTATTATTTCATGAAGGGGATCATAACAAATCATGACTTCGGAGTATCGGTAAAACTGAGGCCGGGCATCGACGTGTTTGACATCATCATCCAGCGCTTGCCGCCTACGATGATGGTGAACTTCTTGTCACTTTTCATTTCCATACCGCTGGGCCTCGCTTTCGGCGTCTGGGCGGCGCTGAAGCGTAATACCTGGGTGGACCATTCGATATCGGCGATGGTTGTCATCTTTATTTCCGTACCGTCGTTCGTTTTTGCTTCGCTGCTGCAATATTTGTTCACGTATCTGTGGCCGATATTTCCGACTCTTTACGACACGCAGGCGTTGACGTTCGGTGCAAAATTCCATTCGATGTTCCTGCCGATATTAGCTCTGGCGCTGGGTCCTATCGCGACTCTTACGCGATACCTGCGCGGTGAACTCATAGAGAACATCTCGTCTGAGTACCTGCTTCTAGCTAGGACCAAAGGATTGACCCGCAGCCAGGCGATGTGGCGCCACGCTTTCAGAAACTCCATGATGCCTATCACTAACACGCTAGTGGCTTTGATCACCGGCATCATCGGCGGTTCCCTTGTTATCGAAAAAATGTTCGCGATACCGGGCGAAGGCGGTCTGCTCGTAAAATCCATTTTCGCGGGAGACCACTTCCTGACGGTCGCGATACTGATATTCTATTCATTGATTTCTCTCATAACGATCTTGATCGTCGACTTGACTTACAGCGTGATCGATCCTCGTGTCAGAGTAGGAGGCGGAAAATGACGGTATATGATCCTGCAAATCTGCCTGAAGAAATTCTGAGCATCCCGGCGAATGAATTTGAGCCTGTCGTACGCGATGAGATCAAAGACGAAAAGTTCAAGACCAAGCCGATTGGCTTCTTCAAGGACTCCATGATCAGGCTTGCGAAAGATAAACTTTCGATCGTTTCGATGACGATCATCGTCATCATCATTCTGCTCGCAATCATCGTTCCGAATATCACGGGTTACACGTTCACGCAGCAGAACATTGAACTCAAGAATCTTCCGCCTAAGATCCCTGGGCTCTGCAAGCTGGGGATCGCGGACGGCACCAGAACGCTGAAAAACAAAAGGGTCGACTCCCTGAACGATCCGTCTCAATACCCTGAAGGCTCCATCGTGGAGATCATCCGCGAATACGAGCATCGCGGCGTAAAGATGGCTGACGTAAAGGTAGACCAGTATAAATTGCAGGGAGCGCCGGACGACGAATATCACTGGTTCGGCACCGACTATTTGGGGAGAGATCTGCTGACGCGCCTGTTCCAGGGCGCACGGATCTCGCTGATAATCGCTTTCTTTGCGGTATTCGCAAACGCGGTGATCGGTGTCATATACGGCGCTGTCTCGGGCTATTACGGCGGCAAAGTGGACCTGATACTGACGCACATCGCTGAAGTCCTCGATGGACTCCCTTACATCGTCGTAACGATCCTCTTCATGCTGCTCTTCGGATCGGGCATGCTTTCGATCATCCTTGCTCTCACGATAACAGGATGGATCGGGACATCCAGACTCATCCGTTCGCAGTTCTACCGCTATAAAGGGCGTGAATACGTGCTCGCGGCAAGGACATTGGGCGTGCCTGACAGGACTTTGATTTTCAGGCACATCTTCCCGAACACGATCGGACCACTGATCACGAGGATCATGATCGCCATCCCGGGCGCGATCTTCTCAGAATCATTCCTCGCGTATCTCGGCCTCGGCATCAAAGCGCCTAACCCGTCGATCGGCGTACTGCTCTCCGACGGGCAGAGCGTATTGCTGCAGTATCCGTACCAGACGCTGTTCCCGGCAATTCTGATCTCAGTATTGATGATCGCATTCAACTTGTTCTCCAACGGTCTGCGCGACGCGCTGGACCCGACCAAACGAGGGGAGGCGTAGGATATGGCTGAATTCGAAAAAAAGACCGTTGACACTTCGGCTTTGGACCGCGACGTTCTGCTAGAACAGAGAAGGGCCGAAATGATCACTCAGAAGAAGCGTAGAGAGGCCATCACACAGCTCTACGGCGAAAACGGCAGACCGGTGAGCCTTGAGACCGATGAACCTGTGCCTGAGCCTGACGGCGATATCATCATGTCGGTCAGGAACCTGACGGTGAGTTTCAGGGCTTACGGCGGCAAAGTCCGTGCCGTCCGAGGCATCAGCTATGACCTGCACAGGGGCGAGACGCTCGCTATCGTAGGCGAATCCGGTTCCGGCAAATCCGTCAGCATCAGGGCGATCCTCGGCATACTCACAAATAACGCAGTCGTCGAATCGGGCGAGATTTGGTACAGAGGCGAAGACCTGTTGAAATATAAGGAAGATCAGTTCCATCAGATCCGCGGAAAGCGCATAGGACTCATCTTCTAGGACCCTCTCTCGGCACTGAACCCAATTATGAAGATCGGCAAACAGATAACCGAAGTGCTTCTGCTCAACGATAAAACGATGAAAAAAGCAGAAGCCAAGAGGCAGGCCATTGAGCTGATGAACATCGTCGGCATCCCGGAGCCGGAGCGGCGCTTCGACCAGTATCCGTTCCAGTTCTCGGGCGGGATGAGACAGAGGATCGTAATAGCCATAGCTTTAGCCGGCAACCCGGAGATCCTTATCTGCGACGAGCCTACTACGGCTCTGGACGTGACGGTGCAGGCCAAGATCCTTGAACAGATAAATAAAATCAAGGCCGAACGCAATCTGTCCGTCATCTTCATCACCCACGACCTTGGCGTCGTAGCGAACATGGCTGACAGAGTGAATGTGATGTACGCCGGGAAGATCGTGGAGACGGGTACTGCAGAGGAGATATTCTTCGAACCAGCCCATCCGTACACGTGGGCTTTGCTCTCGTCGATCCCGGACATTCACTCTAAGGAAAGGCTGAACGCTATACCTGGCGCGCCTCCAAACATGATCATACCTATTAAGGGAGATGCTTTCGCTGCCAGAAACAAGTACGCTATGAAGATCGACTTCGAAAAAGAACCGCCGATGTTCAAGATCACCGATACGCATGCCGCCGCGACGTGGCTGCTGCACCCTTCCGCAAAGGCGAACGGCATCAAGATGCCTGACCAGCTGAAGCGCAGAATAGAACGCATGAAGAAGGAGGCCGAGGAAGTTGGAACAAAATGAAATAAAGATCCAAGATCAGCGTGACGACATCCTCGAGGTCTCAAACCTCTGTATGTACTTCACTTCGGGCCGCGGCAAAAAGAAAATGACCGTAAAGGCGGTCGACGACGTCTCGTTCAATATCCACCGCGCCGAGACTTTTGGCCTAGTGGGCGAGTCTGGCTGCGGCAAAACGACGACCGGAAGAGCGATAATCAGGTTGTATGATCCGACGTCTGGATCGATCAAATTCGATGGGCGA
>JBMNVD010000004.1:0-74478 GCA_050946615.1 Eubacterium sp. | reverse complement strand
CATAAACTGAAGCGACGAAAGCGTTCCGTCGCCCGTCGTCGTATATTCCTTGAAAATGATGTGCCCGGACTGTTCGCCTCCCAAGACGCTTCCGGTCTTGCGCATTGAATCTATCACGTATCTGTCGCCGACACCGGTGACTTCCACGGTACCTCCCACGACGTTCTCGACATATTTGTGGAGTCCGAGGTTGCTCATCACAGTGGCGGTGACTTTGCTCTTTGCGAGGCGCCCTTGATCGGCGAGGTATTTGGCAGCGATGCAGATGATCTTATCGCCGTCCACGACTCTGCCCTTTTCATCTACTACGATAAGGCGGTCTGCATCTCCGTCAAAGGCAAGACCGACGTCCGCTCCGACTTCCACGACCTTCTCAGCGAGTTTTTCGGGATGTGTCGAACCGATGTTATCATTGATATTGACGCCGTCAGGCTTATTTCCGATAACAGTGAGGTCGGCGCCAAGCGATTCATATACGCGCGGAGCGGTGATGTATGAAGCGCCGTTTGCGCAGTCCAGAACGACTTTATAATTATCCAGCGGGATGTCGATCGTCGAGAGCAGGAAATTGCAATACAGGTCGACCGCGTTGTCTTCTGCTTTAAGACAACGGCCGATCTGATCTCCCGTGAGGTGCTCGTTCGTGTCGATCTCGCGGATTATGAGATCCTCTATTTTTTCTTCAAGTGCGTCGTCGAGTTTATACCCTTCGCCGCTGAAGAATTTGATCCCGTTGTATTCGAACGGGTTGTGCGAAGCAGAGATGACGATCCCCGAATCCGCCCTGTAGTAGCGTGTAAGATACGCGATGGCAGGTGTCGGGATCACCCCTACTTTTATAACGTTTCCGCCGACGGCGAGTATTCCTGCCGTTATCGCGTTTTCGAGCATGTCACCCGAAAGTCTCGTATCTTTGCCGATTATGATGACCGGCCTGCTGTTTTCACGGCTCAGCACGGATGCTCCGGCTTTGCCGAGATTGAATGCAAGTTCGGGCGTGAGTTCGGAGTTTGCCACGCCGCGCACTCCGTCAGTGCCGAATAATCTGCCCATGATTTTTCTCCTAAAATTATTTTGTTAATGCTACTGTTCCGCGACCGTTACGACAATTGAGGTCGGCGAAACAGTGATCTGTGTTATATCTGCAGTACATTTTGCCGACAGAGGGGCGGAAACGGAGCCCGAACCTTCCTCGTAGCCCGAAACGTCGGCAGTAAGGGTAATGTCTTCTTTCTTAAGATCATCGATCACGGATCGAAGTCCTTTGACCGTGACAGTTATTTCAGTGTCTCTGACGGTGTACTGCATCGTGTCTGATTTGCCGCTGAGCTGCAATTCGGATGAAGTAAATGTATATGTCTCTTCCGTCACGGGATCGACTGTCAGTTTGAGAACGAGGTCTGAATTGGCCTGCGCTATCTCGACGCCGTCAGGCAGGTTCGAGAATTTGAGAGCGATCTCGGTGTCTTCTGTTATGTCGGTTATATCCACTGTGTCAGCGGTCACGACAGAGACGGAAGAAATGTCGTCGGCTCGTCCTTTGATGGTAACGGTTTCAGGCACTTCGGTCTCGCGTTTTGCTCCGTCGGTAGAATCGTCTTTGACAGGCACAGTCAATTTGACCTCCTTTGTCTTTGACAGGATGGATCTGACCGTCACCTGTTTCTGCGAGAGGCTGACTCCCGACACGGCCACGCCGTCTGACGAAACAGGCTGCAGTTCCACCGTGGCCGAAGATTCCTCATCCGTCACTCTGGATGAATCCACATTGCCGTGTGCCACGTCCACAAGATTCACAAGCGATTCGGCACCGCTGACGGTGACCGTGCTGCTGCTCAGGGACACGAGTTCCGGTTCCGTTCCGTCTTCAAACGTGCCTGTATATGCTATTTCAACGTCGACCGATTTGCTTATCAGTTCTTCGACATTTACTATCACTTTCGTTGCACTGCGGCTCGTTACGGTAATGCCGCTCGGTACCCGCAGGACTATGTTTATCTCGTTCTCGCCGACGCCGGCCCCGCTCACATCAGCGGTCGCGCCGAAATCGCCCGAGCCGAGGCTGCTCACCAAACTCCTGTCGCCCGAGACCTCTATGTCGATAGTTGAAATGCTGACGCTGCTGACCGCCAGTCCTCTCTCGGCGAGAAGGTCGGAATGCACGATATTCACTTCGATGTCGCGTATCGTGCGCGTATCCGTAGGCTTGACGTATCCGACAACGTATGCCCAGAGAAGCACAGCGATGATGAACGAGAGAATGAGTTTGAATTTCTTGTTATTTAGCATCCTTCTCGCCTCCATTCTTGTTTTTTCTCTTTTTCAGGAAGCGAATGATAGGATTCTTTTCCTCTTCCTCCGGTTTGAGGTAGATGTTGAGCAGATACTTTTCGATGCCCTTGCTGTCGAGAAAGCGCGTCAGCCGCCCGTCGCGGGCAACCGAAATGACGCCGTTTTCCTCGCTGACTATTATCGAGACGGCATCCGTGTGTTCCGTTATGCCTATGCCCGCGCGATGGCGCGTCCCCAATTCCTTGCTCAGAGAAAGATCAGAAGTCAGAGGCAGGACGCATCCCGCCGCATACACTTTATTGTCGCGAAGGATCGCCGCGCCGTCGTGGAGAGGTGCGCCTTTATAGAAAATATTTCCGAGCATTTCCGAGGAAATATCGGCATCGATGACAGTTCCCGTTTCGATTATATCGCCGAGGGAATCGAGCTGTTCCACGACCATCAGAGCTCCCGTTCTCGATTCGGAGAAGGAGTCCACGGCTTTTACGATCTCATCCACCACGTATTTCGCTGAAGTTTTATCGATACGGCCGTTCTTTCTGATGGCTCCGCGGCCCATGTATTCGAGGCCTCTGCGGAGTTCCGGCTGAAAAAGAATAATGAGCGCAACGAGACCTATAGTCAGTGTGTTCTTCAGGATCCAGTTGAGCGTATAGAGTTTCAGAAGGTTTGAAAGAAGATAAACGCCAAAGAGGAGCAAAATCCCGCGAACGAGCTGCTGTGCCCTGTTTTTTGCTATGAAGGTGATCACTTCGTACGCTATGAATGCGACTATCAGGATGTCTATGACGTCAGCGATCCCGAAGCCGGTCATCAAGTTTGCGATGAATTGTTTCATGTCCTTCCCCTTCCGCGCTTTATCGATTAATTTTACCAAAAAAAGCCATGTGTTTCAATAGCGGATTGGTTTTTCCGAAAATCACCGGCGCGGCAAAAAAGCCCGAAAATAAAGAAAAAGGCGGGACCCGAAATGGACCCCGCCCGGCGGAAGGCCGATACGGCACTCCGCATTATTATTCATTTTAGCTGTCAGATACCCGAATTTAAAGTCAATCGGTCTCGAGGATGCCGTAATTTCCGTCATTTCTCTTATATGCGATGCTGACGGTCTCTGTTTTGCTGTCGACGAACGCGTAGAAATTGTGTCCGCTCATCTCCATCTGGAGAACGGCTTCATCCGGAGCCATCGGAGTGAGAGCGAGTTTCTTCGTTCTGACGATCTTGCCGGTCTGAGTCTCCTCTGCCTGAGGTATAGCCTCAAATCTGACGGATTTATTATTCTGGTAGCGAGCCTGAAGTTTGCCTTTGAACTTTGACATCTGGCTCGAGAGTTTGTCTACGGCGATATCGATTCCTTCGTAAGCATCGGAAGCGAGGACTTCTGTTCTGAAGAGCGCGCCCTTTGCGTTGATGTTTACTTCTGTCTTTACTCTGCCTCTTTCCTGTGAAAGATAAACTTTAGCGTCGATGTCGTCGGAGAAATACTTGCCGAGTTTCTCGAGTTTCTTCTGGATCGTATCCTCGAGATGTCTGTCCGGGGTGTAATTTTTGCCTGTGATGATTGTTTTCATTGGCTTCCTCCTTGCTGTCCCTCCTCTGCTCCGCATGCGTCTTTCAAAAGCCGTGCACAGCGTGAAGGACTCATTAGTTTTAAATATTATACCATGTTTTAAGTGTAAATATTCATTTGCGAAAAGTATTCTTAATGCGGCCGGTGCTGCCGAAAATGGGCAGAAAATAAAAAACGGAGGCGGCGGGAGACGCACGCCTGACCTGGTCTTTGACCCCACACTCGCCTTTACCGGGATTTTCCCGAGGACTTACATCTAGACTATGCCATGCTCGCCGGCGCATCACGCTGCCGGTTTACGTGGATCCTTTTGCCCATAGCTGGCTTGGACTTTCAACCACAGACACGCGCGCCTCCCGCCGCTTCCGTATTAGATTTTACCACGGCACTCCGGCTGCAAACGCAAAATTGATTTTACCCCAGTACCCTTGCCGCAAACGCAAACATGAAAATATCTCCCGCACCTGATTTTTCAAGTGCGCGGGCACATTCAGCCGCCGTGCTCCCGGTCGTGCAGAAATCGTCAATAAGTGCTGCGATACCGCCGTCCGCAAAGCCTTCCATACCCGGCTTCATCCGTATGCTCCCCTCTATGTTGAAAGCGCGTTCGGCGGCTCCGAGGCCTCTCATGGCCCTGGTTTTCTTTGCCCTGACCAAAGCATCGACCGTCGGTATTCCCGTATTTTCGCTCAAGAAACGAGAGATAAGCTCTGACTGGTTGAACCCTCTCTCTGAAAGCCTGTCCTCGTGTATCGGCACTGGAACAAGACAGTCGGGCCTGATTCCGGATGCTGCAAGGCGGTCTGCCATCATCGCGGCGATCTGTCTGGCGACATATTTTCGTTTGTTGTATTTCAGAGAAAAGACGATGCTCCTGCTGTATATCCCGTAATCCACGCATCTTATGACGGGGATGCCGCTTTTAACTATCGGAGGGTCGATGTTCCAGCCGAGCCGCGACATGCAGTCGTCGCACAGAGAGTACGTACGCGTGCTGTCGATTATTTTGCCGCAGCAGATGCAGTATATCGATTCCGGGAAAAGGAGATCCTCCCCCGCGCGGAGCAGTTGTTTGACTGACTGCTCGACTAACTGTTCGGGTGACTCAATCATAGGCAGATTCCTGAACTATCGCTATCGCTTCAAGTCTTTTGCCGAGGCCGGAATATCTGAGCGCTACGCGGTTATTGTCTATCATGGCGTTCATCCTCTGCTTAGAGCCGCACAGCACCACTAACTTTTTCCCTCTGGTCACGGCGGTGTAGAGAAGGTTGCGCGTCGACAGCATAGGAGGGAACCACGAGATAGGCATGACCACCGCCGGAAATTCACTTCCCTGAGATTTATGGACTGTGACGGCGTATGCGTGCTCCAGTTCGTCCAGCTGCGAAAAATCGTACGTCACGTAGCGTTCACCGTCAAAAATAACCGTCATAGTCTCGTCGTCCTTATCTATCGAAGCGACAAAACCGACGTCGCCGTTGAATATACCCTGTCCCTCGTAAGGTTCCTGCTTGGACTTCCAGACTATCTCGTAATTGTTCCTTATCTGCATCACTTTATCGCCTTCGCGGAAGATGCGGCCGGCGTGATTCTTTTCGGCTTTATTCGGGGCCGGCGGGTTCAGGGATCCCTGAAGCATCACGTTCAGTGAAGCCGTGCCGAGCATCCCTTTGCGCACCGGCGTAAGCACCTGAATGTCGCGCAGGGGATCGAGATCTTTGTAGTATGAAGGCAGCATAGTCTGTATCAAATCGCGTATCAGCGAAGATATCTCCGCTTCGGTGCGCCTTTCCATGAAGAAGAAATCGTTATCGCTTCTGTTGTATTCAGGGTATTCGCCCGAATTTATCCTGTGGGCGTTCACGACTATCAGGCTTTCCTCAGCCTGACGGAATATTTCAGTGAGTTTGGTCACTTTTGCGTAGCCGCTGTCGATGACATCTCTGAGGACATTTCCCGGGCCGACAGGCGGGAGCTGATCGCTGTCGCCTATGAGAATCAAACGCGTTCCCGTCTTTATAGCCTCAGTCAGTGCGTTCATCAGCATCAGATCGATCATGGACGCTTCATCGACCACCAAAACGTCGCACTCAAGCTGTTCGTCGGCATTTTTCCCGAAACGCATTATATCCGCGTCCTCGTCGTAATAATATTCCAGCAGGCGGTGTATCGTCGATGCCTCATGACCGCTCGTTTCGGTAATGCGTTTGGCCGCGCGGCCCGTAGGAGCCGCGATAAGCGTCGTGAAGCCGCTTCTCTCGAAAATCGCGAGCAAAGCCCTGATTATCGTGGTTTTTCCCGTGCCCGGGCCGCCCGTTATGACGCAGATGCCGTTCGACACGGAATTCTTTACCGCCGAGCGCTGCTGTTCGGAAAGGCGTATGCCTCCCTCCTCCTCCGCCTGATCGATGAGATTTTCGGTCACAGTGACAAGAGGCTTGAGCGGCGCGGCCTGTATTCGGATGAAATTCGCGCAGATCTGCTGCTCTGCCGCGTAAAAAGGATATAGATACACGACCTCGGTGCCGTCGATATCGTCGAGTTTTATCGTCCCGGATACAGCAAGGTCTGTCAGGCATTCCTGTATCAACTCGGAAGACACGTCGAGCAGTTCGATCGCTTTATCCGTCAAAACATCAGCAGGCACATACGTGCTTCCGTCGTCGGCATAGAAGCGCAGAGTATAGACGATCCCGGCTTTGACACGTTCGGGGCTGTCCTGTGCGGAGCCGAGTTTGGCCGCTATCGCATCGGCTTTGCGGAACCCGAATCCTCGGACCTCGTCCGCGAGCCTGTACGGATTTTCTTTTACGGCTTCGACCGCTCCGACACCATAAGTTTTATACAGTTTGTATGCCTGCTCCGGGGTAAGCCCGAACTCCTGAAATTCTATCGATACCCTGGCGAACATGCGATTCTCGGCGTACGAAGATGCTATCTTTTCGGCTGTCTTGGGACCTATTCCGCGTATCTCTTTCAGGCGTTCCGGATGTTCTTCTATGACGCGCAGAGTATCGTCTCCGAATTTCGTGACGATAAGGCGCGCCGTCGCAGGCCCCGTGCCTTTGATAAGATCCGAGCAGAGAAAATCATATATCGCTTCTTTGCCTTCCGGCATGACTTCTTCCGCAGCGGTAAAATTGAACTGTTCGCCGAAACGCGGGTGGACTTTGAATTCTCCGGTGACTTTCAGACGCATACCCTGCACGCACCTTGGCAATTTGCCGACGATCGTGATCCATTCCGAGTCAGTTTCAAGTTCTGCCACAGTATATCCGTTTTGTTCGTTCCTGAAAACGATACCTGTTATCGTCCCTCGTTTTTCTTCGATCAATTGGAATCTCCGCCTTCATCCTCCGCAAAAGTAGGCTTATAGAGTCTGCGGTTGTCCAGAGTGCGCACGCGCTCGGTGAAAGAGCCGGGCTCGACGGTGGCGAGGGCTTCTTCCATATCGAACATGCGGGCATCTATGATGTCCAGATAGTGCAGTATCTCAGCCTCCGGGAACATAGGCTTTTTAGGGCTGCCGAATTCGGGCTCATAGTGATGCGATAGAATCATATGTTCGAGCATGACCGCCTTTTCCTCCGGGACTCCCAGTTCCTTAGATATCTCGTCTATCAAAGTCACACCTTGCGTTATATGGCCCAGCAGCTGCCCTTTGCGCGAATATCCGGAAGCTATCCCGAGTTCAGAAGCGTCGATCTCTGTCAGTTTCTCTATATCGTGTATGATGACGCCTGTGACGACGAGGTCCTCGTCCAGGAAATCGTAGACTTTGCACATCGAAATGCCGTTCATGAGCATGCGTTTCATGTGCCAGAGCAGGCCGCCGTATTCCGCGTGGTGGTTGCGCGAAGCGGCCGGATAGTACATTATCCGTTCTTTGTTATCCGTCAGCACCTTAAGTGCGATTTTTTTCATGTCGGGATCGCCTATCTTATTCGCCGCATCGATGATATATGCGTACATTTCTTCGGAAGGTTCCGGGGCGGCTTTTATATAGTCGCTGTAATCGAGTCCGTCGGCGTCTGTCGACTTGCGTATCCTCGCTATTCGCAGTTGTTTCTGGCCCTGCCACTCGGAGACCTGAGCCTTTACCTTTACTATGTCCCCTTCTTTTATCGCGGAGAGCGCAGGGGTCTCAGGACCTGAAACGTCCCATTTCTTCCCGTTCACGTCCCCCGTCTTATCCGCGAGGTTTATGTCAAAATATTGTCTTCCGTTTGAATCGGTCCTTATCTCCGCCGACTTAACGATGAAAAAACTGATGATATCGGACCCGGTGACCAGGCCGCTGACGTAGATGTCTTTCATTTTTTACTCTTTCTCTATGTTACTGTAATTTATTTGGATGATAAGATATACCGGCATTGCTCTGAACTCCGGCTCTATATCTCTATATAATTATAGATTTTCCCCTTTGGGCTGTAAACCGACAAAAATCCCCATTGCTGCTTTTGGCCGTAACCGGTAAATATCCCTATTGCCTCTTTTGGCCGTAAAAATGAACAAAACCGAATGCACGAACGCCGACTCTACAGCCATTTCCTTTTTCTGAACCAGAGTATCAATATCACGGCGACAGCCGCAGACAGGCATATTACTCCTAGATATCCAAACCTCCAGCCGAGTTCCGGCATGTATTTGAAGTTCATTCCATACCAGCCCGCGATCAGATTCAGAGGAAGAAAAATCGTCGCGATCACCGTGAAATATTTCATGAGTTTGTTTTGTTCGATATCGATCTGAGTCTGGCACGCCTCGCGCATCTGTGTCACATACTCGCGGAGATTGACGACATTTGCCGAAAAATGAGCGACTCTGTTTTCTATTATCATGAAGCGCCTGACGCCATCATCCGTGAACAATTCGTTGTCGTTAGCCGTCAAGTTGTCGAATATCATCATCAGATCTTCGTAATACTGTTTCAGCCTCAAAAGTTCCCGCCTGAACCCGCTTATCATGTCCATGTAGTCTGACCGAGAATTCCTCAATTCATTGTCTTCCGCTTTCGTGATAGAGGCTTCGAGGCGTTCCAGCCTTCCTGCGTCGTGCGACAGCAGTTTGACAAAGAAGATATACAGCGCTCTTTCGTTGGTATTTCCGTCCGTCATGAGTTCATTGCATTTATCGTACGATCTCTTATCGCTGCAGATGAAAAAAAGGTCGTCTCTGTCCACATATATCAGTATCGGCGAAAAATGCTCGTCCGCGGAGTTCACATCATACCAGTCCAGCGCGATTATGTCGCTGGTATCCAGACCCTCAAACGATTCCGTGAGCCGTCCTCCTATATGTTTCAGAGCGTTCGCTTCCATGTGGTCCGTATACTGCGAAAGTTCGTCCCGCATAATGACTTTCTGCATCTGTATTCCCTCCGTCTCATAGCAGATCTCATACTTTTCATATCAAATCGCACACTGTCAATATCATATCCCGCGCAAGCTGCACGCCGTAAATATCATACCACGCGCAAGCTGCATGCTGTAAATATCATATCCCGTGCAAGTTGTACACTGTAAATATCATACTCCGTGTGACCAGATCCGGCAAAGCCGACCGAGAAATTAATACAATGTGACATTATCACTTGTGAACAACACGAGAAATTAAAACAGTTGACAAAGCAAAATTGCTTTAGTATAATTTTCTTTGCCGTTAAAGCGGTATGTTTGGTGTTCCGAGGTAGCTCAATGGCGGAGCGACCGGCTGTTAACCGGTAGGCTGTGGGTTCGAGCCCCACTCTCGGAGCCATTTATTTCGCCGGTGTGGCGGAATTGGCAGACGCACGGGACTTAAAATCCCGCGGTCCTTACAGATCGTACCGGTTCGACCCCGGTCACCGGCACCATCTAATCACTTAATATCGCGGGGTAGAGCAGTTGGTAGCTCGTCGGGCTCATAACCCGGAGGTCGAAGGTTCAAGTCCTTCCCCCGCAACCACGCTGATCAAGCCTCTTGAGCTCAGGGTTCAAGAGGCTTTTATTAACTGTAAGCGCTATTTCATTTTAACGTGTTAAAGCGCACTTCAAATCATAGGGGTATGATGAGGGGAGAAAAAATGTATATTGTCTGTCTGGACATGGAAGGGGTGATCGTTCCGGAAATCTGGATCGCTTTTTCCGAAAAAAGCGGCATTCCGGAACTTTCCATCACTACACGCGATGAGCCCGATTACGATAAACTCATGCGCTACAGGCTCAAAGTCCTGCGTGAGCACGGCTGCACGATCCGCGACATACAGAACACCATAGCGGAGATCGAGCCGCTGCCCGGAGCGGTGGAATTCATGAATAAACTCAGAGAGAACGGGCAGGCCGTCGTTGTAAGCGACACCTTCACGCAGTTTGCCATGCCGCTCATGGCAAAATTCGGATACCCGACGCTCTTCTGCAACGAACTCGTGATCGGTCCGGACGGCATGATCGTAGACTTTAAAATGCGCACCGAGCACTCGAAACTTACGACTGTAAAAGCGCTTCAGTCCATAGGTTACAAAGTCATAGCGATCGGCGACAGTTACAACGATCTGGAAATGCTGCGCCGCGCCGAGGTCGGATTTCTGTTCAAGTCGACGCCCGCCATACGCGCCGAAAACAGCGATCTCAAGGCATATGAAAATTTCGGAGATCTTTACGCCGCGATCTGCAGAACGGAAGAGCAGTAAATCACCATCAAGGCCGAGGAACGGCAAATCGCAATCGGAACGGGAGGAACATCAAATTATCCTTGCAATACTGCGGCGCATGCGCTAAAATATCAACCGTAATTGCGAATTTCGTTATTTTAAGAAGTGGGGTAAGAAAATGGCTAACATCAAATCCGCAAAAAAAAGAGTAAAAGTAATCGAGAAGAAGACCGCACAGAACGCGCGCGTCAAAGGCCACGTTAAAGAAGCGCTCCGCGCATTCGAAGACGCTGTAGCCGAGGGCGACCTCGAAAAAGCGGCAGAGAAACGCACCGCAGCCGAGAAAGAACTCAAGCAGGCAGCGGCAAAGGGAGCTGTCAATAAGTACGCGGCATCCAGAAAAGTTTCCCGCATTACCAAAAAACTCAACGCTGCCAAAGAAGCAGCAAAATAAGTCTCACCCGTCCCCACCTGCGCATAAGTTAAATGCGCATGCAATGAGCATAAAAAACGACGCCCTATGTGTCTCAGGCGTCGTTTTTCTTTGCTGTTATTTTTTGTGATAAAGATAATATGGTGGAATTGATAAAGATAATAAAGAGGTCTGAACTTTCGTTTTTGCGGTTTTGCCGCCGCTTTGCCGTGTTCTCGGTTTTGCAATTTTCCGCGCTTTCGGTTTTGCCGCCGCTTTGCCGCTTTTTTGCTGCCGCTATCTTTTTCTTTAAGTCTATCTCCTTATCAGTAATCGTTTCATCCTCTTATACAGTATGAATGTCAGGAAAGATACAATACCGTATTTCACGAGGTTGAAAGGCACTACCGAGTAGAGCATCATCGTCGTCATGTCCGTGATGTGCGGGTTCAGCGCGGTGCCTGCTCCTATGATAGCCTCCATCGGCATTCCGTACAGTTTGGAAAAGAGCGGGAACATGACATATGTATTCATGAATACCGAGCAGACAGTGACGGAAAGCGTACCGACGACGAGAGAAATCGCCGCCCATTTCTTCCCCTTTTTGAAATGATAAATGAGGGCCGCCGGAAGCATATAGCACGCTCCGCAGATGAAGTTCGCCGCCTCACCGACAAAAGCCGTCTCCGAACCTTTGATTAGGAGTTTGAGAGCGAGTTTCAAAGCGCATACGATCAAACCCTGAACAGGTCCGAGCATAAACGTCGCGAGCATGGCCGGAAGATCGGCAAAGTCGAATTTGATGAACCCCGGCGCGATAGGCGTCGCAAAGTCGAAATACATGAGCACCATGCTGACAGCGCCGAACATGGCGATCAAAATTACGCTGCGCAGGTCTAAAGTCTTGCGCTTTCTGGCACCGAGCGGTCTTGCCGCCGCCTGCGGTTCGCGACTGCGCTGAGCAGCCGCCTGAGTTGTTGACTGAATTTGTGATTCCATTAAAAAACCTCCATTTCCGGGACGGCTCGCGGCGCGCTCAAAACTCGCGCCATTACATACGCCGGTCGCCCATCTTCTTGATGGACTCAAAAGACCGGCCCCCCGAAACAGAGGATCTGTTCAATATCATCCATCTTTTCCCATCCGGACTGACCCCGAGCGCCGCATATCTGAAAATACTCAAGACGCATCTCACGCCGAGGAATACCGTCGGTCCCGGGATTTCACCGGGTCAGCCTTTTTCAAGGGTTGTGGACTTTCACCACCGGTCAGGATTCACACCTGCCTCAAAGATAGTTGTCTATGCAATTATCACGGGAAAACCCGCACAGATATTGTATATCCATGCGGGTGTAATGTCAATACCGTCTCCGTTAAGAATAGTGAACATATTGCAATTTTCCGATTCAGCGCTGTTGACAACCCGATTTCCTTGTGCTAATATAATTTCTGCTGTTGAAAATGAGCGCCATTAGCTCAGCTGGCAGAGCACCTGACTCTTAATCAGGGTGCCCAGGGTTCGAGCCCCTGATGGCGCACCATTAAAAAACCCGAGACCGCGTAATAGCGTCCCGGGTTTTCTTAATGCTATTTCAATTATTTCAGCAGATTCATGATCGTCTGATACACAAGTTCCGGCGTGTACTCGAACGTGAAATGCGTGTCGATCCTCTCCGTGAACTTGTGCGCGTCTTTGCCTACGGTGCCGATATCGACTACAGGAAGATCGAGCGCCTGCATGTCTTTGAGCGGCAGGCTGTAGATCTTGCCCACTCCGTAGCCCGGCATATTCTTTTCGAGTTTTTCCAGCACGTCGGGCTCCTTTGGCGCTGCCCCGTAACTCAGATCGCTGATGCAAGGAAGGAACTCCTTCTCAAGCAGCGTATAGTCGAACGCAGGGTCGGCCTTGACAGTCTCGATCGCTCCATTGACCGCGTCGATCAAAGCCTTCCCTCGCGGATCTGATTCATCGACGTGTATATGAGGATAGTAAGGAGGCGTCAAGTATACGACTACGACAGGATCTTTGTCTGACCAGAGGTCGTGGACATAATCGACGATCTTGAGCGATTTGTCGCGGACATCGATACTTGAGTCATTTTTCAATTCTTCGATATATGCATCGACCTTTTCGTCAAGGTCGGGGACCTCTTTCTTTACCGCGTCAAACAGTTCTTCGTATGTAATCGTTCTTGCGGCCCACGGCAGCCTGCGGAACTTGCGCCCTACCATCTTGCAGTACATCGCATAGCGCTCGTTCAGGGTGTCGACCACATGCCGGAAACACTCCTGCGCAGTATCCACCATTTTATTAAGGACTTGGTCAGGCGTCGAATCGTGAGTCGCGTAATTGAACATCAAAACCGCTTTGTTTGCGATCTGCACTGAGTATTCCGTCTTAAGGTCGCGCTGTTTAAGTGTTACAGGCGGCAGAGTGACTTCGCCGTCCACGGTGTCGCTGAATTCAGGGTTTAGGTTGATCCTCTCGGTGAGCGCCGCGGCGATCTGATTAGGATCCAGTCCGTCGAAAGATTCTCCGACGTGAGTCTCTTTGCCGACAATATAAAATGTAGGCATCGTTTTGCCGACCGTACCGACGTAAATGTATTTCAGCGGGTCGCCCGGATACGCCGGAGCCATGTAGTCCGTGTCGATCATCGCCAGATAGTCATAGTGCTTCTGCTCTTTCAGTTTGATGAGGTGCGGCACGAAGTTCAGCATTCCGGCGGAGTTCCCCTCTTCGTCGATGACGGCTGCGTAGACGAGGTTCCCTTCGAAGTTTTTGATGTCCTTGCTGATCTCGTCCATGACGCAGATGATGATCGCGTCGCCCGATTTCATATCGAACAGGCCGCGTCCGAACATGTATTTGCCGGACTCTAAGTCCTCGGTGACTTCCTTTGACAGTTTCAACTTGCTCAGGGCTTTTATCAGCTCGGCCGGTTTTGTCGCAAGGTCTTTATTCGGGCCGTAGTCGCTGATGCCGACCGTATCGACGTGACCGATCAAAACGACAGTCTTGTCAGAAGGCGCTTTTTCGCCTCTCATCTCCGCGACGACGATCTTGCGTCCGAGCAGGTCGCCCTCACATGGAATGTAATATACAAGTTCAGGATGTTTTTTATAGTAATCGAGTCCCGCGATAGTAGTGTAGACTTTTTCCGCCATTTTCACCTCATCCGGGGTGTCGACTACGCTCCTCTGCGATACGAAATCAAGAGCCATGCCGCGAATCTTATCACTTACTTCCGGTTTCATTATTCACTAGCTCCCTTTCCCTTTATTGCGTAATACGGATATACGGCGTTCGGTGCGGCGCACGCATCAAGCGTCCCAGGCGAAACGGATGACCTTATCGATCATCACAGGCATGACATCGAGCAGACTGTGCTTGTTGACGCGCTCGGTCCACTGATGATAGTTGCGGCCGATAGGTCCGTAGAGAACTGACGGTATCGAAAGTTCTTTGATAGCGTTCAGATCCAGATCGTAGACCTTTCCCCACATCGGGTAGTTGGCGGCGACGGCGTCAAAGTCGATATCCGGAAGATATGTGTAGCTGTTATCGGAAATACCGGTGAAGTAATTTTCGGATACGAGTTTCTGACCGAACTCGCGCTCGCTCAGCTCTTTGGCGAACTCAAAGACTTTCGTGCCGAATCCTTCTTTGCCGGGGATCAGGTCGCTGTGCGTCGGAGGATAGTACGGCGGAGCCATGCCGATCAAAACGACAGGCTGCTTGATGTCGGCATAGTTCAGCAGTTCGTCCATCAGGTATATCGTAGCATCAGGGAAACTTGATCCTTCTGCGACCATGCCGCCGGCTTTTTCGTAGATCTTCTCAAAAGCGGCCGTAAAGTCCGCGCCGTCCCTCGCGGTCAGTTCGGCTATGAGTTCCCTGACCGTCAAAACGCGCGCCGGATAGTCGAGTTTTTCCTTTGTCTCAAAGTGGTTATGCTTCTTGAATTCGGTGTACTCGTCGTTCAGTTTCCTGAGTTCCGCATCGGCGGCTCTGACGGCGATATCTTTCAGCATAGCGATGATCTCGTCCGCTGTCTTGTCAAAACTGAGAACTGTCATATATCCGGAGGCGCGGAACGGCGTCGTCGCGTCATAAAATTTCTTCATGTCTCGGAAACCCTGCCATGAAGGAGGCATTGACGATTCGTCTTTATATACATCAACGAAATCAAGGGACCCTTGAGTTTCGGAAAAGATATGCGAAAGCGTGTTCAAGGCTGAAATTCCGTTGTAGCAGTGGCCGATATGAGCCGCGACGCCCTGAGAAATAATAACGGGCATAGTTTTGCCGACAGTGCCAAGCGACATGACCTGCGCGTCGCCGGATTCACCCGCCGGTTCAGGATCAACCAGAAGTTTATAGTCCAGCTCATACTTGTTTTTTATGCGCACGAGTTCAGGCGCAAATGCCCTCATGCCTGCAGAATAACTTTCCTCATCCGCGACGGCGTCGAATACGATCGAACCCTCGAGTTCACCTTTGTCGGCCAGATCGGCGTATTTTTCGACGAGATACATGGCGATCGCGATCCCGCCCTTCATATCTGCCGCGCCGCGTCCCCAGATCCATTCGCCCGATTCGAGGTCCGCGCGTGATTTATCGTCCAGAGGCATCTTTGCCAGCGCTTCTTCAAGTTCTTTCCCGACAGTAAACGCCAGAGGCGCCGCTTCTCCGTAAACCTCTACGCTGACTACATCGATGTGGCCGGACATCACGACCGTATTTCTGCTTTTTCCGAGTATTACGGCGTATGGGACTTTTCTGCCGTAAGGATCATCCGGTATGTCGCAGTACCCGAACTGGTCCGGATGTTTTTTAAGATACGGTATCTCAGAAAGGAAATCATATACGAATTTTTCGGTTATGACTTCATCTTTAGTGCAGCTGATCCCGGGGCATGCCACGAGCCCTTTCAGGATTTCAGCGATCCTTTCTCTGTCGCGTTCCTCCATCAAAACCACCTCTTTCGATCAAAGCGAACTATGCGCGAAAATGAACGTTTAGAGGGCGCGTATCACCTGTAGGAAAAGGTAGATAAGCGCGTCCGGCTTATAAGCACATGTTATCATAATTATTTGTATATGTCATCGAATTTGTTATTGCATAAATATTAGTTATGATGTATAATTAACCACGTTCACATATTGTGATGCATTTCGCGCCCGCGCGATACGCTGCGCAGCGCGTCCTGCAAAAGGGGTTTTATATATTAATAAGGGGTATTGATTAGAGTTATTGACTGGAGTTATTGATTAGAGGTATTGATTAGAATGGCTCTGTATCTGAAAGGTTTTCTCATAGCTGCAAAAGGCATACCTATGACGGTCGCCGTCAGCTTATTTGCTCTGCTCCTCGGAGTTGCGTTCGGCCTTATTCTGGCTTTGATCAGGACTTCGCAGATAAAAATTTTAAAAGCGATATCCGAAATATACATCGAAATAGTCCGCGGCACGCCTATGATCGTACAGGCGCTTGTCATGGCTTACGGTCTGCCTTATCTTCTTCAATCCAATTCTATTGAATTCCGCTGGAGCAACCTCATAATTCCGGCCATGCTTGTCTGCGGTCTCAACAGCGCGGCATACATGGCCGAGGTTATCCGCGGAGGGCTTCAGGCGGTCGACGCAGGCCAGATCGAGGCGGCTCAGTCGCTGGGAATGACAAAAGGTCAGATCATGAAACTCGTCGTTCTCCCTCAGGCGATAAAGATCGTCATACCGTCTTTTGGCAACGAATTTGTCACTATGATAAAGGAGACCGCTGTCCTTTCGTACGTGGGAGTTGTTGAAGTCCTGAGAAGTGCGCAGCTCTGGAACGCCGCGACTTACAACACATTTGAGGCGTACATCGGAGCGGCGGCCGTGTATTTCTGCCTGACGTTCCCTCTGTCAAAACTCATCGGCGTGCTTGAAAAACGCATGAACAAAGGCTCCAAATCAGTAAGCAGGGAGGCTTCGGTCTGATGATAGAAGCAAAAAACATCGTAAAGAAATTCGGCGGCCTAGTCGCGGTGAACGACGTAAGTTTCAAAGTAGACGACGGCGAAGTCATGTCTATAATAGGGTCTTCAGGCTCGGGCAAAAGCACGCTTCTGCGCTGCATAAACAGGCTCGAAGTCCCCGACTCCGGCAAAGTGTTCATAGACGGAGACGAGATCACAGACGAAAACGTGCGTGAGATCAGGACAAAATCCGCGATGGTCTTTCAGAACTTCAACCTTTTCAACAACATGACGATCCTCGGCAACATCACCGTCGCGCCGATACACGTACGCGGCCTCTCCAAGCAGGAAGCAACAGAAAAGGCCGAGTCCCTGCTCGAGACAGTCGGCCTTTCAGACAAAAGAGATGAGATGCCCTGCAATCTTTCGGGCGGTCAGAAACAGCGCGCCGCGATAGCAAGAGCGCTGGCGATGGATCCTGAAATAATCCTCTTTGACGAGCCTACCTCGGCGCTCGATCCTGAAATGGTAAATGAAGTTCTCGGCGTCATCGAAAAGCTTGCCGCAGAGGGTATGACCATGCTGATCGTAACCCACGAAATGGGTTTTGCCCGCGAGATATCAGACCGCGTCATTTTCATGACAGAAGGAAGCATCGTCGAGGAAGGAACTTCCGACGAGATCTTCAATCATCCTCAGCACGAACGCACCAAAGCGTTCATCGGCAGTTTCATACGCTAGTCAGCAAATATCCGCCAAATCGACCAGCTCATTATTTGATTTCATTATTTCATTATCCTGTGAGCCGCCTCGATGACAGCGTTACAGTCCAAACCGTATTTAGCTCTGAGTTCGTCAGGCTTTCCCGACTCGCCGAAAGTGTCGTGCTGGCCTACCATTTCGATCCTGACAGGGCAGAGTCTGGCGGTCGTCTCCGCGACTGCCGCCCCGAGCCCGCCGATGACCGAGTGTTCTTCGGCCGTTACGATGCGCCCCGTCTCTTTTGCCGCCGCGATGATTGCGTCAGCATCAAGAGGTTTGATTGTGTGCATGTCTATGACCCGCGCGTCGATGCCATCTCCCGCGAGCGCTTCAGCCGCTGCGAGCGCCTCATTTACCATGATGCCTGTAGCAATTATCGTCAGATCTTTTCCTTCGCGAAGTGTGTTCGCCTTTCCGATTTTGATATCGTCGTCTTTCGAATAGAGAACAGGTACCGCTGAACGTCCGAGCCGCACGTAGACAGGACCGTTCAACTCTACGGCCTGACGTATGAGTTTCTCTGCACTCACGCCGTCGCACGGGTTCAAGACGGTCATTCCCGGTATCGTGCGCATAAGAGCTATATCCTCAAAAGTCTGGTGGCTTGCACCGTCCTCCCCGACCGTGATGCCGGCATGGGTGGCGCATATCTTTACGTTTGCGCCTGTGTAACCGATAGAATTTCTGATTATCTCAAAGGCTCTGCCGGCTGCAAACATCGCGAAAGTCGAGGCGCATACGACGTGCCCCGAAAGAGCGATGCCCGCCGCCGCCGCGTACATGTTCTGCTCGGCTATTCCGAAGTCAAAAAACCTATCCGGTGCAACCTTTGCGAATTCTTTTGTTTTTGTCGAACCCGAGAGGTCCGCGTCCATGACGACGAGGTCCGGGCGCTCGCCTGCCAGAGCCGTCAAAGTCTTTCCGTACGCTTCTCTGGTCGCCATTTTTTCACCCATCACCATTCACCTCCCAGTTCGCTTACCGCCTGTTTCGCCTGCTCCTCATCGGGCGCTTTGCCGTGCCATCCGGCTTGATTTTCCATGAATGAGACTCCGCGGCCCTTCACGGTCTTTGCCACTATAACTGTCGGTATTCCTTTGCAGGACTTTGCATCGTCAAGCGCTCTGAATATCTGATCGAAGTCGTGCCCGTCGATGTTGATCGCGTTCCAGCCGAAGGCCTCGAATTTCTCATCGATCGGAGCGACTTTCATGACATCGTCGTTTCTGCCGTCTATCTGGAGCCCGTTCCAGTCCACGATCGCCGTGAGGTTATCGAGTTTATAGTGCGCGGCAGCCATCGCCGCCTCCCAGACGATGCCTTCGTCCAGTTCGCCGTCGCCCAGCAGGGTGTAGACTCTTCCCGGGTTCTTATCGAGTTTATTCGCCAGAGCAAAACCTACGCTCGCGGAAAACCCCTGTCCGAGAGAACCGGTAGACATTTCGATGCCGGGGACTTTGTGCATGTTCGGGTGCCCCTGAAAAGGCGATCCGAGTTTGCGCAGCGTCATGATATTTTCCACAGGGAAATATCCTCTTTCCGCCAAAGCAGCGTACTGCGCGGGAGCCGCATGTCCTTTCGACAAAATGAATTTATCGCGTTCCGGCATGTCCGGTTTTTTCGGATCGATGTTCATCTCGCGGAAATACAGCGCCGTTACGATGTCAGCCGCCGAAAGACTCCCTCCCGGATGCCCGGAACCGGCGTGGTACACTTCTTTGATGATGTCGACGCGGATCTTCGCGGCGATCTTTTGATAATCGAGCGTGGTCATTCTTCCTCCCTGCCGAATGCTCTATTCGGACATTATTTTTAATATATATTCTCCCGATTCGGCTCTCATAAAAGCCTTCGGGATATTTGCGATTATGTCGCGCGCTATGAGCCCGCGTTCTCCCGATTCTTCGCATGCGATATCACCTGCGAGACCGTGTATGAAACATCCCAGCACTGCAGCCTCAAACGGCGCGATCCCCTGACCCGCAAGCGCGGTGATGATCCCGGTCAGGACGTCGCCGGAGCCCGGCGTCGCCATGCCCGGATTGCCAGTCGTATTCACATACGTACGTCCGTCCGGCGATCTGACTACGGTGCCGTTCCCTTTTGACAGGCACACACAGTTATATTTTTCCGATATTTTTACCGCCAGCTCGCGGCGGTCGTATTTTCCGGGCTCGGATCCCAGCAGCCTGGCCGCTTCGAGCGCATGAGGAGTCATGATGACCGAAGCGCGGGTGTTTCTCACGGCGTCGCCCAGATTTTCCGGTGCCGCCGTATTTCCCGGCGCTGTCGTATTTTCCGGTTCCGCCGTATTTCCCGGCGCTGCTGTATTTCCTGATGCTGCCGTATTTCCCAACGCGATAGTATTGAGGCCATCGGCATCTATGACAAGAGGCCCCGTGAAATCCGCAAGCACTCCCTTTATTATCTTTTTTGCGTCGTCAGATGTGCCGAGTCCCGGGCCCGCGGCCACGGCGTCGTAATGTGAAAGATCGCCGAGAGCGTCCTCCCACTCTACGCATATCGCCTCCGGCGCAAGTGTCTGTATGGGTGTGAAATTAGATCTGAGGGTCGCCGACCTCACCAGCCCCGCGCCGCTCCTGAGAGCGGAAAGCGCAGAAAGGACTGCGGCTCCGCACATTCCCGACGTTCCGGCGAAAATGACATCGTTGCCGTAATCAGCTTTTGATGTATCTCTCGCGCGCTTCGGCAGAAGATCTGCTGCGGAAATGGCAGATACTTTTTCGCTGCCTGTTTCGCTGCCTGTTTTGCTGCGTGAATTATTACCGTCCGAAGTGCCGGTCATCTGTGCTGCCCCCGTGAAAAAGAAAAAAATCACGTTCGAAAAAACGCTTTCGAACACTACTTAATTATAAAGCCGACGGCGGGGAGCGTCAACAAACACGGCCTTCACGCCGGATGGATTTTTTTTACCGGCATTCATCAAAAAGAAAGCATAACTCTTCTTTCGTCACGTATTTTTTGCTTATTTTTTTCACCATGAAATCATCACCGAAACATATGGCAAAACGCCTTGTTTTGCTGTTGACTCTAAGGTTTTTAAGTGCTATATTACGTATGGAGCGGTTGTATACAACTTTCAATCCGCCTCGTTTTTTAACTTTTTTTAATACCAAAATTTAAGAAAAGAGGAAATCGAAATGGCAAATTTAGCTCAGCAGTACATTGACCTCGCTAAAGAAAAGAACCCGGGCGAACCTGAATTTATTCAGACGGTCACCGAAGTTCTTACGTCCATCGAGCCTGTTCTCGAGGCTCATCCCGAGTACATCAAAGCCGGTCTCGTAGAGAGACTGATCGAGCCTGAAAGAGGCATCAGCTTCAGAGTTCCTTGGGTCGACGATCAGGGAAAAGTTCAGGTGAACAGAGGATACAGATACGAGTTCAACAGCGCACTCGGCCCTTACAAGGGAGGCCTCAGATTCGCGCCTAACGTCTATCCGGGAATCCTCAAGTTCCTCGGATTCGAGCAGATCTTCAAGAACAGCCTTACCGGCCTTCCTATCGGCGGCGGCAAGGGCGGCGCTGACTTCGATCCTAACGGAAAGTCCGACGGCGAAGTCATGAGATTCTGCCAGTCGTTCGTGACCGAACTTTATAAGTACATCGGGCCAAACGTCGACGTACCTGCAGGCGACCTCGGAGTCGGCGGCAGAGAGATCAACTACATGATGGGTCAGTATAAGAGGATCACCGGACAGTTCGACGGAACATGGACCGGAAAAGGAACCGTTAACGGCGGTCTCGCAGGCAGAACGGAAGCGACCGGATTCGGCATCGTCTTCTACGCCAGAGAAATGCTCAAACACTTCGGCGAAGAGCTCAAGGGAAAGAGAGTCGTAGTCTCCGGTTTCGGCAACGTTGCATGGGGAACAGTTACGAAACTCAATGAACTCGGCGCGAAGGTCATCACGATCTCCGGACCGGACGGATACATCCTCGACGAAGACGGCGTATGCGGTGAGAAGATCGACTACATGCTCGAACTGAGAGCTTCCGGAAAGAATATCTGCTCGCCTTATGCGGACAAATTCCCTGGATCGAAATTCGTCAAAGGCCACAAACCTTGGGAAGTTCCTGCAGACCTCTACATCCCTTGCGCTACTCAGAACGAGATCCGCATCGAAGACGCAAAGACGATGGTCGCAAACGGAACGAAGTACCTCTGCGAAGGTTCTAACATGCCTACGACAAACGAAGCGATCGCTTACCTCACGCAGAACGGCGTAAAGGTTGGTCCTTCGAAGGCCGCAAACGCGGGCGGCGTAGCATGCTCCTGCCTTGAAATGAGCCAGAACGCAGAGCACATCCTCTTCTCCAAAGAAGACGTTTACAGACAGCTCGAAGGCATCATGGTCAACATCTTCAAGATCTCCGAAGACGCTTGCAAGCGTTACAACCTCGGTGACGACCTGATCGCAGGTGCAAACATCGCCGGATTCGAGAGAGTCGCAGAAGCAATGATGGCTCAGGGCATTTGCTAATCGAACAACCTCTTACTAAGTAATAAAAACGCTGCCGCCTCGGGACTTCCGAAGCGGCAGTTTTTTCGTTCTTCTTTTGCGCCGCGGCCTGTTTGCATCCGCCGCACGCAGTACGCTGTTTTCACATCTTTACCAGCCGACCGTTTTCGAACATATAGATATAGGCTTCTTTCACCGGGCCGAAACCCGCTTCCTCCAGAGCACGGCGGTATATGGATATCTGCGTCCCGTAAGTATCGCGCATCGCCTGTTCGATTTCATCATCGCTCGACCCGCGCAGACGGTTGCTTTTATAGTCTATCAAAACAGTTCCGCCGCCATCGCGGAACCAGCAGTCGATGACGCCCTGCACCAGAACTCTGTCATCACCCATATCCATGCTCAACGTGAACGACTTTTCTTTTTCAAGCCTTCCTTGGCGCGACGCTTCTCCGCATCTCCGTCCGATATCAGTGGCGAAGAATTTTTCGATCTGTGTGAGGTCCACCGCATCGAGTTCCTTTTCTCCGAACATTCCGCCGCGGACCAGTCCGGCCGCGACTTCGCGTATATACGGCAGCCCCTTTTCCTCTGCCTCAGCAAAATCGCACATCTCCATTATCGTATGGTAGACTGTCCCTCGTTCCGCGCCGGTCAGGATATGATCTTTTTCGGCAAAAGCGGGAACCGCGAGTTTCCCTCCGCCTGCTTTGCACTTTGGCGCGGTGGCATTCTGTGTATGTGCGGCACTCCCGTGCTGCTCTTTGTGTTCCGCCTCCGTGCGTTCCGCCGCCCGTTCCGCCGAGGCTTTGTTCAGTTCGGATACGGAATATTTGGATTTTAGCGAGCGAGAACCTGAATACGGATACTCGTATTCAAGCATCTCGCGTATCTTCTTCTTTCTCCCCTCATCGAGCGTGCCGGTGAAGATAGAATCGTCTGAACCGAACAGCCCCGCTTTCACTTCGATATTTGTCCTTCCTGAAGCCGCATCCTCTCCCGCGCCGTAGTGTTTCAGGGCCTCAAGCACATCTTCATCCGGGACGATGTTTACGGGCATGATCGGACAAAGCATAGAAAGATAGCTATTGCTGTCTGCGACCGGTGAATCTATCATCTTCTGAGCGGCCTCGCGTGTCGGGACAGTCCCGACGAGCCTGAGGAACTCTCTCGCGCGTGTCATGGCGACATACAGGATCCGGATCTGTTCATCCTCTTCCTCTTCGCGCACCTTTGCGCTTATCAGCATCTGCGGCAGCGTTGTCTTATGCCAGTGCATGACCGGGTCGCTGTATCGCATTCCGATGCCGACGTCGCTATGTATCGAGATCTTCCCCTGAGTAGTGTATCTCAGTCTGCTTCCGAGCCCGACGACGATGACCATCGGGAATTCCAGCCCTTTGCTCTTGTGGATCGTCATGATCCTTACCGCGTTCTCGTTTTCCTCCGCGAGAGAAGCCTCCGGTATCCCGACTTTTCGTTTTTTCAGCTGATTGATATAGCGGATGAAAGAGTAAAGCGATACCTGCCTGTCCTCCGAGAACTGCTCGGCACGGTCCACCAGCGACGCCAGATTGTTTTGGCGTTTTGTGCCGTCAGGCATCGCTCCGGCAGCGATGTAATAGCCGCTGTCGATTTCGAGTTTCCAGACAAAACGGCCCAGCGGCATCACGCGCGACATATTTCTCCATTCGCTCAGTTTATCTTTGGCGCGGCGGCACTTTTCCGCGACCTCCGCGCGCCTGCCGGTGAGATCGGTCCTTCGCGCGAACTTAAAGAACGCCTCGGAGTACGAATATTTTCTGCGGTTCGGATATGCCGCCCTCACGGTTGCGAGTTCTTCGGCGGTGAACCCGAAAATTTCGGAGTGAAGGACGCTTATAAGCGGAATGTCTTTTCTGCTGTTATCTATTATCGTCAGCAGGTCCATGAAGACGCCTACTTCGATAGTGTCGAAAAATCCCTCGTTGTCGTCGATCCTGCTCTCGATGCCGCATTTTCTGAAAATGTCGTAGAACGTCTCCGCGTAATTTTTGGCTGTTCTGGTCAGCACGACAATATCCGACTTAGCGAGTTTTTTCACGCATTCTTCTTTGGTATCGTAATATTCGCGGCCGACGTATCTTTCGATAAGAGAAGCGGTGTAGTACGCTTCTTCCTCTGCCGCTTTGAGGTCTGATATCTCATCGTCGATGTCTTCGGCGTATTCCCCGCTGCCGCCGGCCTCACCGCCTGCGTCATCCGCGATGTCCGCTTCCACATCTTCAAGGTCATCATCGGCCGCATCCTCACCCGCCTGTGTGAGCGCTTCTTTAGAGAGGATATCTATTACCGGAGTTTCCAAAAGCTTACCGTCGTAATCGACTCCGCAGTGGAGTTCGGCTTTTTCGTCGTAATCGGGCATCAGACCGCGGAAAGTCTCGTTCACGAAGTCTATGACCGGTCTTTTGCTCCGGTGATTGCTGTTCAGATCTATGACGCAGCAGGCATCGCTTCCGCCCTTGGAATACTCGACGTATTTGCCGCGGAAAATAGAAGGGTCTGCCAGACGGAACCTGTAGATGCTCTGCTTTACGTCGCCGACCATAAAAAGATTCCTGCCGCGCGTTATTTTTGATATTATTTCTTCCTGAACGACGTTCGTGTCCTGATACTCATCGACAAAGATGCTTTCAAACCGGCTGCGGTAGAATGCCGCGGCTTCCTCGTGGTCCAAAATATCGAGGCAGTAATGCTCTATGTCGGAAAAGTCGACGACGTGTTCGGAATCCTTTGCCGCTCTATACTCCGCGTCAAAGGCTTTGAGCATGCGCTCCGTCGTTTCAAGGGACGGCCTGACCGCCTCGATTTCTTTCAGCGCCGTCTCTAAGTCGGAAGGCAGATACTCGCTTTTTAATTTGCTGATTTTCTTTGTTACGCGGTCGTTCAGGGCTTTGACTTTATCCTTTACGCAGGAATACGCTTCTTTTTCATCTTTCCGCGCCCGGATCACGGGATAACCCGATAATGTGGCGAGTATCCTGTTTATCACTGTCTGCGGGTCGTCCGGCGCGCCGTTCTCGATATTTGAAAGGCTCTCGCCGCATATCTCTATTGCCGAATGCATCGCGGCAAGCCGCCCCTCGCGCACACCGGCGGCGAACCTGTCGAGTCCGACCTCGTCAAAAGTTTCAGCCCGCAGTTCTTCAAGCGGCAAGACGCTCTCAAGCCCTTTGCTCACCTCGCGGAGCATGCTGTTCCAAAGTCTTCCCTTCGCAAAATCATTACCGGTCAAAGAAGAATCTTCTATTGCCTCTTTCAGCCATTCCCACGGATACGGCATAGCCATCAGCTTCGTGTATGCTCCGAATAATATATCGCGCACACTGCCGAAGCTGCGGTCACCGCTGTATTTATCGAGGAAATCCGCGAAGTCGGGATTTGCCGCCGCGAACTCTTTTTCGATCATATCGTCCATCGCGTCCTGCTTCAGCAGTTCCGCGCGCGGCGCATCGCAGACCGAAAACCCCGGCTCTAAGTCGGTGAGATAGAAAAACCGCTTTATCACTTTAAGCGCAAATGCGTGGAATGTGCTTATGTCAGCGCCGGGCAGATCGGAAAGCTGCCTGCGGACATAGGAAGTATCGCCGCCCGCCGCTGTTATCTTTTCCAGTTCATCCGTCAGAGAGATCCTTATCCTCTCTTTCATCTCGGCAGCCGCGGCTTCCGTGAACGTCACGATCAAAAGGTTCCTGACCGGCACGTGTTCGTCGCATACCAGCGTCCTTATTCTTTCGACCAGAACCGTGGTCTTTCCCGAGCCCGCTCCTGCCGAAACGAGTATATCTTTATCGCGCGTGTCGATTGCTTCGCGCTGTTCCTTTGTCCATTCAAATCCCATGTTTTATGGTCCCTCCGATGCCGGGAAATGCCGTGTCCCCGCGGTATGTCCGAGGCCGCCTTGCCGAAGTCTGAGCTCGCCTTCCCGACGCATTGATTATATCAAAATAGCGGGTATAATAAAACTGTCTCGGACCGCCGCGCGCGGGCAGGCAAACAGATATATACAGCACAAAGAAATATCGGAGAAAAATATGGAAATGACAAAAAGGCCAACGATGCTCATGATCCTCGACGGATTCGGTGTCAGTCACAAAACAGAAGGCAATGCGATCGCTCAGGCGAAAAAGCCCGGTCTCGACGCTATATTCGAGAAGTACCCTCACACCACGCTGCTGGCATGCGGTCCCGCCGTCGGCCTGCCTGAAGGCCAGATGGGCAACTCAGAAGTCGGCCACCTGAACATAGGCGCCGGGCGCATCGTCTACCAGCATCTCCTCAAGATCACAAACGCCGTCCGCGACGGTTCATTCTATGAGAACAAAGCGATAAACGCGACGGAAGATCACGTCCTTAAAAACGGTTCGTCGCTTCACATAATCGGCCTCCTCTCAGACGGAGGCGTGCACAGCCACATCACGCACCTGTTCGCACTCCTGAAATCGGCAAAAGAAAAAGGCATAAAAAACGTCTACATACACTGCCTGCTCGACGGCCGCGACGTGCCGCCGCGCTGCGCCAAGGAATACATAAACGAGCTGGACGCTTTCTCGCGTGCGCTGGGAACAGGTCAGATCGCAACTATCGGAGGGCGCTACTTCGGCATGGACCGCGACAAGAGATGGGACCGTGTCAAAAAGGCTTACGACGCCATGGTCTTGCGCGAAGGCAGACAGGCCGAGAGCGCTTTTGACGCTATAGACAAAGCATACGCAAACGGCGAAAACGACGAGTTCGTAGTCCCTACGTGCGTCTGCCCGGAAGGCTTTGATTCCTCCGCCATGGCGGTAAAAGACGGCGACGGGATAATAATGTTCAACTTCCGTCCGGACCGCGCAAGAGAGATAACCAGAGCGTTCGTCGACCCAGATTTCGACGGGTTTGAGCGCACCACCGCGCCAAAGGATATCAGCTACACTTGCATGACGGAATACGACGCCGAGATGCCGAACGTCCTCGTCGCTTACCCGCCTGAGCATTACAAGAACACGCTCGGCGAGTATCTGTCGTCGCTCGGTTTCAAGCAGCTCAGGATAGCCGAGACCGAGAAATACGCGCACGTCACGTTCTTTTTCAACGGCGGCGTAGAGGAGCCGAACCCCGGCGAAGACCGCATCCTCGTTCCGTCGCCAAAGGTCGCCACTTATGACCTTCAGCCCGAGATGAGCGCGTATATCGTGACCGAAAAAGTCCTCGAGGCTATCGCCTCTGATAAATACGACTTCATCATCCTGAACTTTGCGAATGCCGACATGGTAGGCCACACAGGAGTCATGGAAGCCGCCGTAAAAGCTATAGAGGCGCTCGATAAATGCATCACAAAGATCGCAGACGCCGTTCTCGCAAAAGGAGGCCAGATCCTGCTCACTGCTGACCACGGCAACGCCGACGAGATGCTCGATGATAAAGGCAACGTCGTCACGGCCCACTCCCTTAATCCGGTCCCGCTCGTGCACATTTCATCCGAGCCGCATAAATTAGCGGACGGCGGACGCCTCTGCGACATCGCGCCGACGCTTCTGGAACTGGCGGGCATACCTGTTCCGGACGAGATGACCGGAAAGAGCCTGGTCGTTAAATAGGCAGTATGACCGGAAAAAGTCTGCTTGTAAAATAGGGAGGCGTCAGCCTCCCTTTTCGTTTACTTGCTATATGCCAAATTGCTTTTTCACTCTGATTTGTTTTGATTGGTCCGAGCCTAATAATCAGGCCGAGCCTTTGAAACCTATGCCCAAATCAGCCAGAGCAGCACGTACCCCGACATGACGGCGGCGAGAGTGAACGGCACGCTGTAACTCATGAACTCGCGAGTCCCGACTTCGTACCCTTCCTTGCGAAGTATGCCGAGCCCGGCGATATTGGCGCTGGCGCCGATAGGTGTGATGTTTCCGCCGAGCGTCGCCCCGACGAGCAGGCCGAAAGGCAGCAGATACTCGCTTACGTTTGCTCCGCTCGCGTTCAGGCTTTCGGTGACTACGGCCACGACAGGCAGCATCGTCGCCGTGTACGGTATATTATCGATGAACGCCGAAGCCGCCACCGACATCCAGACTATTATTGAGTAGACCAAAAATACCGAGCCGCGCGAGCCGTCTCCGCTGATGCCCGCAATGGCCTGTCCGAGCATATCAATAATCCCCGCGCGCGTGATGCCTCCGATCACGACGAACAGCCCCATCAGCAGAACGAGCGTATAATAGTCGATTTCGTGGAGAGTTTCTTTTAATATTTTCGTGCTTTTCGATTTGATCATCGCACGTATCACGCCGATAGCGAAATATCCGATGCATATCAGACCGTTGGTGATGTCCGGCTTATAGAACTCGCCCGGCGCGGCGGTATCTTTATATGGTATGAACGAGACCGCGATGAGCGTCAGCACAGTGAGCAGAAGAAGCAGCGCAGGGACTTTGTCCTCGACCTTATCTCTGTCCGTAACGTAGACAGCCGTGTTTTCTTTGCGCAGTTTCCAAAGGATTATCAAAGCGCTGACTGCCGCCCCGATCTCGGTGACCCAGAACATTCCCGGCTTTCCGTCGAGAGTGAAGAAGTCAGTGAAATCAAGGCCTACCGCTTTGCCGAGCAGTATCGAAGTCGTGTCTCCGACGAGAGTCGCGGCGCCCTGAAGGTTTGAAGAAATAGAGATGCAGATGACGGCCGGAACCGGCGAGATCTCAAGGTTGTCGCAGAGTACGATAGCGATCGGCGCTATCATGAGGACCGTGGCGACGTTGTCGACAAACGCCGAAATGAGCCCGGCGAAAAGCGACAGAGCCACTATCAGCCATTTTACGCTGTGTATGCGCGATACCAGAAGTTCGCTCATGAGTTTTGGCATGCCCGACTGTATGAACAGATAGACCGTGCCCATCGTACCGGCGATCATCATGAGAACGTTCCAGTCTATCTCGGAAAGCGCGTCCATCGGTGTATAACTGTACCCGTCGAAGATGCCGAGGCTGCCGACCAAAACGTATATCACCGCCGAACACACGGCGACGTAAGGTCTGATCCGCTGGAATGCGAACATCAGCACGTACGTCACGGCAAATAATATCACCGCGAATAATGTCAATGGATCTGTAAGTGTCATTATCTTCTGCTCCTTAAGACGTGCGGAGCCTAAAAAAACGAGGCTGTTGCCGCAACGAAAAGTCTCGACAAAGTCTCGCCAGTTACTCGCAAAACCGGGTGCACGCACCGTGATGACGGCTTTGTAAACACACATCCAAAGCGGACGTGTGCAGGCTACTCCCTTAATCCCTTAAAAATATATACCTTAAACATATATATTTTATCGGAATGGGCGGGAGTGTCAAGGACCGGGAAATAAAAGAAAAAATTCCGAACGTTCCCACGTTTCCCGTCAAGCGGTCGTCTTCTCCTGATCCTGCTCGAAACGGTCTCTCGACTTCTGCGCTGCCGTCTGCGGCTTTATCTCGCCCGCTTTTGTCAGAGCCCACTTTGTTATCGACGGGCCCGTCAGTTCATAAACCATGACGGCAAACAGCACGACGTTGCGGATGACCAGACCTTCCTCATCGCCGAGAGTCTGCGCCGTCAAAAGCATCCCAAGCGCCACGCCGGCCTCCGGGAACAGCGTATATCCTAAATATTTGCAGACATTCTTATCGCAGTGCATCGCTTTGGCGGTGATCGTCGCGCCGCTGTATTTACCGAATGCGCGCGCCAGCACGAAGACCACGCCGAGCAGTACGAATGAAGGATTGCGGAAAACGCTCAGCTCCAGTTCCGCGCCGGAGAGCACGAAGAATACCGCGTACAGCGGCGCAGTCCAGCGCTCCGCCCTGTGAAAGATATCTTCAGAATACTGGCTCATGTTGCAGAAGACGGTCCCCATCGTCATGCATACGAGCAGGGATGAGAAAGAAACTTCGACCGCGCCGATTTTAAAAGTCATCGCCGCCAGCGATATGGTCAGAAACACGAAGGATATCGTCATCGCCAGACGGTTTGTATTCGAATAGAAAAGTTTTTCGAGCAGTGAGAGTACGGCTCCCATGACGCCGCCGAGAACAAGGGACGCGACGATCTCCACTATCGGTTCGACGACAATGGTGATAGTGCTCAGTGCGCCACCTTCAAGTGCCTGCGCGATACCGAACGACACCGCAAAGATAACGAGTCCGACCGCGTCATCAAGCGCGACTATCGGCAGAAGCAGCCGCGTTAGAGGACCATCCGCCTTATACTGACGAACGACCATAAGGGTCGCTGCAGGGGCGGTAGCCGCGGCGATAGCGCCGAGCGTGAGGCATACCGAGATAGGAAGCAGTTCATTGCCGAGCACAAAGTGAAGCAGCACCAGCACGGCATCGACAAATGCGGAAGCCACGACAGCCTGCACGATGCCGATGATGGCAGCCTGCTTGCCGATCTTGCGCAGTTCCGTCAGGCGGAATTCCTCGCCGATGGAAAAAGCGATAAATCCGAGCGCCGCATCCGAGAGGATCGCCATTTTGTCCAGCTGCTCAAATGTCTTGAATCCCACTCCGGGGATGCCGAGCCTCCCGAGACAATACGGCCCGACGACGAGCCCCGCCAGCAAGTAGGCGGTCACATCAGGAAAATTCCAATGGAACAACTTAAATACACGCGTCATCATCAGCCCCGCGAAAAGCGCGATGGCTGTAGCGATCAAAGGTTCCATTTCTTCCATATTCTTTTGCCTCACTATCTGCCAAAACGGTGTGCCGCATCCGTGCCTTGCCCGTTCCGCATCTGCGCTGCGTTCGTGCCTTGCCTGTTCTGCATTCACGTGCCGCATCCGGAAATCCGCATGCGCAGTACACCGCCTGTAATGTTCAATATTTGCGCGTCCATTATGGACACAGAGTGTATTATACTCCACTCCCGATAAAATTAAAGAGGGTTCATTACGCCTCTGCATCGGCGCTGCGATGCAGGCCGCGTCCTCCGTATTCAAACTATTATTGCCAAAACAAAAACAGCCGTGCCGCGATCCGAAGTGTACCGCAGGGACCGGACCGCGAGCCGACCGAGGACACTTCATTATGCCACGACTGTTTTGATATATGTAATATCTGAAATAGTTTCCTATCTTCCCTCAGGACTCGTTCACCAGTTTGCCCGTCATGTGCTCTATTGTCAGTTCGAGCATCTGAGCATTGCGCCCGGTTTTCTCGATTTCGTGATCCGCGTATTTCTCGTCGAAATACTTGATACCGAGCTTTCGCAGTTTGTCCATAGCCTTTTCGCTGTCATCGACAAATGATATCCTGCCGAATACGATGACGCTTTTGATGTTGAGTCCTAATTTGCCCTCGATGAAATATCCCTCGTCCATCACGCAGAACGAGACTTTGTCGTTCGCTCTGATCGCGTCGATCTTGTGGCCTTCTTTTGCTCCGTGGAAATATATCTTTCCGTCGTCATATAAGAAGTTGATCGGCATACCGTAAGGGTATCCGTCTTCGCCGTTGACAGAGAGGACGCCGCGCTGTCCATTTTTAAGGATCTCGATGCATTCATCCTCGGTTATCTGCTGCTTGAACCTGCGCATCTGTCTGAACATTCCGTAACCTCCTCTTTTCACGTCTGATTTTTGTCCGAATTATGTTCGATTCTCGTCCGAATTTCATTCGATTCACGTCTGATTTTCGTTCGATTCCTATCAAATCGTTCAACTTAAGATATGCGTTACGATATACGCTTCATTACAGTATTACTCAGCCATGGCCCTTCCGGCTTTTATCCCCGTCATCCAAGCGTGCTGCAGGTTATACCCTCCGCACTGTCCGTCATAGTCGAGGATCTCTCCGGCAAAATACAGGCCCGGCACGATAATCGATTCCATGGTCTGCGGATCTATCTCGTAAAGAGGCACGCCGCCGCGCGTGACCTCGGCGTGATCCCAGCCGCGCAATTTCCTTGGTTTAAATCTGAGAGCTTTAAGAGCAGCGGCGAGGATTTCCGGCGATGCACTTCCTTCTCCTCCGCATACCGTTTCGAAAATATATTCCGCGAGCGGTTTCTTCACGATAGAACACATCATGCCCGGACCTTCCGCGAGGGAAGCGTTTTGCGACAGCACGCGCGCAAGGTCGCTTTCCGAAAAGTCCGGCGCAAGGTCCAGTTCTATATCGTATACGGTTAAACCATTTTCAAGCGCCATGCCTTCCGGAATATCCATAAACCGCGACATGTTGAAAACGCAAATTCCCGAAAGGCCGTAATCCGTGAACTGGACTTCCCCGCGCTCGGAGAATTTCAGATTTCCGTCTTCATACAGCCTCACATCGCATTTTTCTCGCACTCCGGAAAGCCGCTTGACAGGATGCTCCGTCTCGACCGCCGTCAGGACAGGCGAAAGTTTCGTGACGGAATGGCCGAGAGATTTTGCGAGCCTGTAGCCGTCGCCTGTCGTGCCGAGTTTCGGAGCGGCCTTGCCGCCTGAAGCGATGAGGACTTTAGTTGCTTCGTACTCGCCGCGTTTTGTTTTGACGATAAAGGTTTCGCCCGATGCTTCCGCCGATACTCCAGATGCTCCGGCTCCTCCTGCCGTTTCGCCTGATGCTTTGCCCGGCGCATCGCCGGAGACTTCGCCCACAGAGCGAGATACCGAATAGACCTCTGTATCGGTTACGATCTTCACTCCGCGGGATCTTGCCGCGCGGAGCAGGCATTCCGCCACATCGCGTCCGTCCTCGGAATAAGGATATATCCTGCCCTCGGAGTCGGAGCGCATGAGAAGGCCGATAGAGGAAAAGAAACCGGAAGTTTTGCTCCAGTCATCGCAATTGATATTAGAAAGATTGCATCGCCCGTTCCCGAACGCCGCGACCTTTGCGCAGCACTTTTCTTTTTTCTCTATGACGATCACGCTTCTGCCGTGACCGCCCGCGGTGACCGCGGCGGCAAATCCGGCAGCGCCGCCCCCGATGATGCAGATATCGTATTTCATCACTTATCCTCTGCCGGATGGTAATCGACAGGCACGACGATGAGTTCCACATCGCCGCCGAGAGCGTTCCTGAGTTTCGTCAGAAAATTTTCTACGCCGGCAGCCTCACCAGATGCGCCGACGACGACCTTGGTGATCGAATGGTCTTTTGCTATATCCGCAAGCGTGCGGCAGGCGTCGTCTGATTTCAGGACCGTAAGTTCGGCGCCTGCGTCGCGCGCTTTTTCGTAAAGGAACTCGAGTGCCCTGTTTTCTTCAGAGTCGCCCAGAAACTTTTCTTTGGTGCCTGCCACATGAACGATATGGAGCGTGTCTTCCGCGCCGCGGCACAGTCTGCTGCCATAGTCGATCAGGCGCTGACATGTCTTTTGTTTAGTGACGCACACCAATACGTTTTCCATCAGAACACACCCCCGGGTTTCCCTTTGCCGGTCAACAGTTCATAAGCCTCGCGGTATTTGGCGATCGTCTTGTCGATAACGTCCTGCGGGAGAACGTATCCTTTATCCGGGTTCGCCTTCAGCCAGTCGCGGACGAACTGTTTGTCGAATGACGGCTGCGATTTGCCCGGCTCATACCCTTCGAGAGGCCAGAACCTCGAACTGTCAGGTGTGAGCATCTCGTCTCCGAGGATTATTTTGCCGTTTTCATCGAGGCCGAACTCGAATTTCGTGTCGGCGATGATGATACCGCGCGAAAGAGCGTATTCCGCGCACTTTTTATACAGTCCGATGGTGTAGTCGCGGAGCGTGCGTGCGTATTCCTCGCCCTTGCCGGGATAGAGTTTTTCGAGGACTTCTATGCTCTTTTCGTATGAGATGTTCTCGTCGTGATCGCCGATTTCCGCTTTCGTGCTCGGCGTGAATATCGGTTCAGGCAGTTTTTCCGACTCTTTCAGGCCTTCAGGGAGTTTGATGCCGCAGACCGTTCCCGTTTCCTGATAACTTTTCCATCCGCTGCCCGTAATGTATCCGCGGACGATGCACTCGACCGGGAGCATCTGCAGTTTGCGGCACATCATGCTGCGTCCCTGATAGTATTCAGTCTGAAAGAATTCAGGCATATCTTTCGTATCCGTAGAGATCATGTGGTTCGGAACGTCATTTTTGGTGTAGTCAAACCAAAATTCCGACATGGCGTTCAGGACTTTTCCTTTGCCCTCGATAGTATTGCCGAGGATGATGTCGAACGCGGAGATCCTGTCGGTCGCGACCATTATAAGGCTGTCGCCGTTGTCGTAGATCTCTCTGACCTTGCCTTCTTTTACCGGTTTGAATTCTTTCATTATAGGTCTCCCTTCAGATGAATATAGATGTTACGGTCTTGTCTGGCCGTTCCCATAGACTATGTATTTGGTTGTCGTCAGCGCTTCGAGGCCCATAGGTCCGCGCGCATGGAGTTTCTGCGTGCTGATGCCGATCTCGCCGCCAAAGCCGAACTCTCCGCCGTCGGAGAATCTGGTCGAGGCGTTGACGTACACGACAGCCGAGTCGACTTCATCGAGGAAGCGCTGCGCGTTCGTGTAGTCGTTTGTGACTATCGTCTCCGAGTGGCCGGTGCTGTATTTGTTTATGTGGTCTATCGCCTCGTCGATGCCGGAGACGGTCTTTATCGAAACTTTAAGAGCGAGGTATTCTTTTCCCCAGTCGCTCTCTTCTGCCAAAACCGCCCCGTCGATGTATTTTGCCGCTTCTTCGTCGGCGCGCATCTCGACGTTCTTTTCGGCGAGTCTGGCTCCGAGGACAGGAAGCAGTTTTTCTTCTATATCTTTATGCACCACGATGGACTCGCAGGCGTTGCATACGCCGATGCGCTGGGTCTTCGCGTTCAGTATTATCTTTACCGCCATATCTATGTCCGCCGTTTTGTCGACAAAGACGTGGCAGTTCCCGCTCCCCGTCTCGATGACCGGTACGGTCGCGTTATCCACGACGCTGCGGATAAGCGCCGCTCCGCCGCGCGGTATGAGCACGTCGACAAATCCGTTCAGGCGCATGAGCTGCTCGGTCGCTTCGTGCGAAGTGTCTTCTATCAACTGGATGACGTCGGAGTTTACTCCCGCTCTTCCCGCCGCGTCCCTGAGGAGTCCGGCGACTGCGATATTTGAGTTTATGGCGTCGCTTCCGCCTTTTAATATAGCGGCGTTGCCGGCTTTGAAGCAGAGCCCGAACACGTCTGATGTGACGTTAGGACGCGCTTCGTATATGATTCCGACCACTCCCAGCGGAACGCGCTTCTTTCCGATGAGAAGGCCGTTCGGACGCTTTTTCATGCTCAAAACTTCACCTACCGGGTCTTCCAGAGCAGCTATCTGCCTGAGACCGGCAGCCATGCCCTGTATCCTGTCCTCTGTGAGAAGGAGCCTGTCGACCAGACCCGGATCCATGCCGTTCCTGTTCGCCTCGGCGACGTCTTTCGCGTTCTCTTCGAGGATGTAGTCCATGCGCGCTTCGAGTGCGTCGGCGCACGTCAGGAGGACTTCATTCTTTTTTGCCGTCGTCAATTTTGCCGTTTCGCGCGAGGCAGATTTCGCGCGTTCCCCGATTTCATAAAGATCCATTTTTTTACCCCTTTTCAATCTTTCTTGATTCGCTGCTTCAATTTGCTTTTTCGATTGGCTATTTTGATTCTCTAATCCGCTTTGCTTTTACGATTCGCTATTTCAGTTCATCTATCAGGTTGAACGAGCCGTCCTTTCGCGCCGTGAAGAACGTTCCGATGTCCTCTCCTTCGAGAATGTGATGGACGACGTGAAAATTCTCACCGCTTGCGATGACCATATCTATGCCGGATTTCACGGCGATCTTAGCGGCTTTCAGTTTCGTAGCCATGCCGCCGGTGCCGCTTGATGAGCCTGTCGTATCCTTGCCCAGGCTCAGAAGTTTCTCGTCGATAGAGTCGACTTTGCCGATGAACTTCGCGCTGCTCGATACGTGAGGGTCGTCGGTGTAGAGTCCGTCGATATCCGAAAGGATTATCAGCATGTCGGCGCCGACGATATTCGCGACAACGGCTGAAAGCGTGTCGTTATCGCCAAAAGCCGCCAGGGCGTCGATCTCATCTGTCGTTACAGTGTCGTTTTCGTTTACGATGGGGATGACGCCGAGTTTCAGCAGTTCTTCGAACGTGCTCCGCGCGTTGGACAGGCTTTCCTCGTTCAGCGCTGTTTCCTTTGTCAGAAGGACCTGCCCGCAGGGGCGGTTATACTCGCTGAACAGTTTTTGGTATACCATCATCAGTCTGCCCTGGCCGACAGCGGCACACGCCTGTTTTTCAGCCATGCTGAGAGGCGCGTCGATATCTATCCCCAAAGCCTGCCTTCCGACAGCTATCGCGCCGGAAGTGACAAGCACGGCGTCGCATCCGCGGTTCCTTATCTCACAAAGTTCCCTGACCAGGATCTCCAGTTTTATCAGGTTCAGTCTGTCGGTCTCCTTATGCATCAGCGATGAAGAGCCGACCTTTATCACTATTCTCTTTTTCCCCTTTATAGATTCTCTCATTGATCCCCTTGCTGATCCCCCTGCTCCGTCACGTCTATGCTCATCTGGAGCCCGTCGGATTCGTAGGCGTCATCGTCTGCATCGAGCGCTTCCCCGATATCCGGTATCTCAGGCAGGTCCTTAAGCGTCTCAAAGCCGAAAGTCTTAAGGAAGTTATCCGTCGTGCCGTACAGTATCGGGCGTCCGATTCCCTTGGAGCGTCCCGTTTCGCGTATCAGATCTTTATGCATCAGGCCTTCGATTATCCTGTCGCTTCGGACTCCGCGGATAGATTCTATGACGGCTTTTGTCACGGGCTGGCGGTAAGCGATAATCGCCAAAACCTCCATCGCGGACTGCGAAAGTTTCTTTACTTTCACAGGCGTGCAGAGTTTTTCGATATAGTCGGCGTTTTCCGGTTTTGTTACAAACTGGAACGAATTGCCGACTCTGCGCACGGCGAGGCCTCTCGAGTCAGACGCGTATTCGTCCTGGAGTTCGAGGAAACATTCCATCGCTTCGTCGCGCGTTATATCGCAGGCGTCTGCCGCGGCCGCGACATCCAGCGGTTCTCCCCATATGAACATCAGCGACTCCAGCGCCGATTTTGCTACTTTTTTATTGAACATCAATTGTCTCCAACTGTCTCCCGTATTTCATCGTGCGGCGGCGTTACGAATATCTCCCCGTAGATCTTTTCCTGAACGGCGTCTATCTGACGCTCCTTCATCATCTGAAGGATGGAAGCGAACGTAACTATCACGTCGTCCGGGTCTTTCCTGTCTTCTACGAGCCTGCGCATGGATATCATCTTCATCCCGTGGCTCACGGCGTCGCCTAAGCGAAGGCGTATGAACGCCATCTTATCCTCGATAGTTATCTTTTCGCGCTCTATCCTCTCGTAGTGCCTGCGCACGCGGCTCATGCGCTTCTCGCGCTGGAGGAACTGATTGAACGCGTCCTCGAATTTCTCGGCGGTGACGTTGAGCACCTCGTCCGGATTCTCCGTGTAGCGCGATATGTCCTCCTGTGGCTTCTCGTAATAGTACGCGTTGTCGTCAAAGAGTTCATCGAGTATCTCGGCCATCTCTTTATACCGCTTATACTCGAGTATGCGCTCGACGAGTTCGCTGCGAGGATCCTCGGCCTCGGTCTCCGCGCCCGAGTCATCGTAAGACGGCAGCATCATCTTCGTTTTTATCGCAAGGAGCGTGGCCGCCAAAACCATGAAGTCCGCGGCCGCTTCGGGATCGACTTCTTTCATCGCCTCGACGTAGGAGATGTACTGCTCTGTTATCTCTGATATTCGGATGTCATATATGCTCATCCTTGAGCTTTCTATCAGGTAGACGAGCAGGTCGAAAGGCCCCTCGAAAACCGGAAGATTTACTTTATAACTCATTTTGCCATAATAGCCGCGAGACTCTCTTTATAAGGAGGGTACGCTATGCCTTTTTCTGTTACCACCGCCGTGATGTATTTGGCGCTTGTGACATCAAAAGACGGATTATACGTTTTCACGCCTTCGGGCGCCATCGGTTTTTCGTACCACATCGTGCGGATCTCGTCTCCGTCGCGCAGTTCGATATGGATGTCGTCTCCCGTCGGAGTATCCATGTCTATCGTGGAAGTCGGCACGAACATGTAGAACGGGATGCCGTATTCCTTTGCCAATATCGCGACCCCGCTGGTGCCGATTTTGTTGGCGCCGTCGCCGTTTGCAGCCATCCTGTCGCATCCGACCACGACGGCGTCCACCCAGCCGTTTTTCATCACGATGCTGGCCATGTTATCGCATATAAGTGTGACATCGATGCCGACTTTGGAAAGTTCCCAGCTTGTCAGGCGGGCGCCCTGCAGAAGCGGTCTGGTCTCATCCGAGAATACGTGAAAGTCATATCCGCGCTCCTGCCCGAGATAGATAGGAGCGAGGCATGTTCCGTATTTTGCAGTGGCGAGCGTTCCCGCGTTGCAGTGTGTCAGTATCCCCATTCCCGGTTTAAGAAGCGTGAGACCGTATTCGCCCATCGACTTGCACGAAGCGACATCTTCATCGAAGATCTTCGTCGCCTCGTCCGTCAAAAGCCTGACCGCTTCCTCTGCAGTCTGCGGCTTTGCTTCTTCGAATTTAGCGACCATGCGCTTTGCCGCCCACGAAAGGTTGACCGCGGTAGGACGAGCGGTGACGAGATAATCGGCGGTTTCTTTCAAGACCTTTCCGAACTCCGCGACGGTGCAGGTCTTAGGATACGTGACCGCATTATCGCCGGTGACCGCGTCATCGCCGCTTTTGCCGTAAGGCTCTCCGAGACACTCATTCCTGACGCTCACTATCAAGCCATACGCCGCAGCGACTCCGATAGCGGGTGCGCCGCGGACTCTGAGTTTCTGGATGGCGTCCCAGACATCCTCCTTGCACTTCAGTTCGATGTATTTTTCATAGTTCGGAAGCAGCGTCTGATCCAGGACGAACAGCTTTCCGTCTATGTATTTTACTGCCAAAATGTCTGCTACTTTCATGTTACCTCCCGTTCCTGCCGGTTCTTTTGAAATTATCTATCAGAGTCAGAACGTTATTTATCTGGACCTTTACGCCTGCAATGAGGCACGACTCGTCCATGTCGAAATAAGCGCTGTGCAGTTCAGGGGCGTCTCCTTCTTTTTCGGAGCGGCATCCCAGATGCATGAAGCATGAAGGCACCTCTGCAGCGATGTAAGCAAAATCCTCTGCGCACATCTCGGCATATTTTTCAACTTCGACGTGATCGTCACCGAGCACGTCGCGAGCGCTCCTCTCGACCAAAGCCACGACGTTATCATCATTCTGCAGGGCCGGATAACTGATGCGGATATCCACTTCGGCGCTGCCTCCGTACACCGATGCCGTCCGCTCTGCGACCGTTCTTACCATCTCTCTGGCTTCCCGTCTGAAATCGTTGTCGAGCGTGCGGATTATCCCCTGCATCTCGGCGCGGTCGGCTATCTGGTTGCGGATGTTCCCGCCTTCTATTCTGCCTACAGTCACGACTATCGCCTTCTGCGGCGATGACATGCGGCTGACGACCAGTTGTATCGCGTCCAAAACTTTCGCCGCGATGAGGATCGCGTCTATCCCCTTCTCAGGGTGGGCTCCGTGCGCGCCTTTTCCTTTGATGACGATATCAAAAGGATCCGAAGCAGCGTAACTCTCGCCGTATTTCACCGCCAGCGTTCCCGCCGGAAAATCCGGTGCCATGTGCATTCCCAGCGCATAATCGGCGCGAGGGTTTTCGAGTGCGCCTTCTTTTATCATTATCGCAGCTCCGCCGTCGCTTTCCTCGGCAGGCTGGAAGAAGAGTTTGACAGTTCCGCGGAGTTTGTCGCGGTGAGCGTTGAGCACCTCGGCACACCCGAGCAGGACAGCCATGTGGCCGTCGTGACCGCATGCGTGCATGACTCCGCCGCACTTTGAGGCGTAAGGCTTGCCTGTCTTCTCCTCTATCGGAAGTGCGTCCATATCCGCTCTGAGAACGATTACAGGACCGTCATCAGCCGCGGGCGCGGTCCCGCGTATGAGACCGAGCACACCGGTCCCCGCCATGGCTTTATTTTCAATTCCAAGTCCATTCAAGACAGACTTGATATATTTAGAAGTTTCGAATTCCTTAAGACCGAGTTCCGGATGTTCGTGGAACGCGCGCCTGTGAGCGATTACCCTGCGCTCTGTTTCAGCGAGTTCTTCTTTTGTGACAAAATCATCTAACAATGCCATTTTACGCCTCTGCCCTTCCGCTTGTGTCTTTACCCTTCCGCCGGTCCGCCGCAGTATTCCGCGAGGTCCAGCGATGTCTGCCTTATGAATTTTTCCCATTCCGGAACATCCGTGTCGTGAGCGGCAAAACAGACGACGAACGGCCGCTTTGCGTAGACGATGCCGACGTCGTTGCTCAGGGCTTCATCTTCACCCGTCTTATGCGCCACCTCATACTTTCCCGCCATGTATCCGGGGATCTTGTGATTTATCTGCTGATGCAGCAGTGTGTCCTCTATCTCTTCGCTGACCGCCCGGCTGACGAAATCGCGCCTGTATACCTGTTCCAGCAGCATTCCCATCTCGGCGGGAACGATAAGGTTCTGTATGCCCTTATTGCTCTCGACGGCATTGTACAGGCAGCGGAAAAGTATCGTATCTTTTAGCCCCATCTCCGCAAACTGCTCCACATACTTTCCGACTCCGAGATATCTGATCAAAACATTCGTCGCGGTGTTATCGGAGATAGTTATCATCAGGCGGCAGAGCGTCCTTAAATCGACGTTTATCTCGTCATCGGTGAACAGAGTCAAAGCGCCGCAGATTGGCACTTTATCCGCTTTAGTCACCGTGATCCTGTCGTCCAGAGATATGACGCCCTCCGCGTCCAGTTTTTCGAGAGCCATAAACATCGGCAGTTTGATGACGCTGGCCGCGATATATTGTTCTTGTGACCGGTATTCGATGGTTTCTCCGGTAACGAGGTCTTTGAAGTAGAACCCGGCGTGGCCGGTTTGCTTCGCAAGGTCGCTCATGATCTCATCTTTTATCATTTCGGGTCATCTTTCTCCGCTTGAAGAAATGTCAAACACAGTAATTATATCACAATTGCGGCACCCGCGCGCATAGCGTGAAAGAGGAATTAAAGGAAAAAAGAAAGAGCCCTTCCGCCGGGCTGCGGCAGGCCCGCAGATGCTGCATGGATGCTGCGCTCTTTTACATACGGAAACGGTAGAGATACTGTGCTCCTTATCATTCAAATGTGGTAGAATTGTTACTGCCCGCCGCGTTATGCTTTGGCGGTCAAATAATTGAGACATTTTGATGCCGCAAAGACAATGAACCTTGACGAGATGCTGCCGCAGAGGCAATGGCTCATGACATGATGATGCCGCAGCAGCAAAATAAATAATATATCGGAGGCCATTAAATGGAATTTAAATCAGACATCGAGATCGCACAGGAGCACGCCCCGCTGGAGATAAGCAAAATCGCAGCAGCGGCGGGGCTGGACGAAAAATATCTGGAGCCGTACGGCAAAGCAAAGGCAAAGGTCTCTCTCGACTTTCTCAAAGAGACAAAAGCCGAAAACGGCAAACTCATACTCGTCACCGCCATCACGCCTACGCCGGCCGGCGAAGGTAAAACCACGACATCCGTCGGGCTCGCTGACGGTCTCCGCAAGATCGGCAAAAAATCGGTCGTCGCACTCAGAGAGCCTTCGCTCGGTCCCGTATTCGGAATCAAAGGCGGCGCGGCCGGCGGCGGATACGCCCAGGTCATACCGATGGAGGACATCAACCTGCACTTCACCGGAGATTTCAACGCCATCGCGTGCGCGAACAATCTGCTCGCGGCGCTCATCGACAACCATATTCACCACGGCAACTCGCTCGGCATCGACGTCAGACAGATAACATGGCGCAGAGTCGAGGACATGAACGACAGGCAGCTCCGCCACATCGTCGACGGGCTGGGCGGCAAAACTCAAGGAGTCCCGCGCGAAGACGGATTCGACATAACGGCTGCATCGGAAGTAATGGGAGCGCTGTGCCTTTCAAAAGATCTGGTCGACCTGAAAGCCAGACTCGGCAGGATCATCGTCGCCTACACATACGACGGAAAGCCTGTAACTGCTCACGACCTGAAAGCCGAAGGCGCCATGGCCGCACTGCTCAGGGACGCCATCAAACCAAACCTCGTGCAGACTCTCGAAGGTACTCCCGCTTTCGTACACGGAGGGCCTTTCGCGAATATCGCTCACGGATGCAACTCTCTCGTAGCCACACAGATGGCAATGAAACTCGGCGATTACGCAGTCACCGAGGCAGGCTTTGCCGCGGACCTCGGTGCGGAAAAATTCGTAGACATCAAATGCCGTCAGTCAGGTCTCAAACCGGACGCCATCGTCATCGTTGCAACTGTGCGCGCATTAAAATATCACGGCGGTGCGGCAAAGGACAAACTCGCGGCCGAGGACCTCGCCGCTCTGGAACGCGGTCTGCCTAACCTGCTGCAGCACGTGGACAACGTAAAGAATGTCTTCGGTGTGCCATGTGTCGTAGCGGTAAACGCTTTCCCGACCGACACTAAGGCGGAGCTCGACCTCGTCATAGAGAAATGCGGCGAACTCGGCGTGAACGTTGTCTTGAGCGAAGTCTGGGCAAAAGGCGGCGAAGGCGGGATCGCGCTTGCCGAAGAAGTAGTGCGCCTCTGCGAACAGGAAAACAACTTCAGCTATGTTTACGACGCAAACCTTTCCATCGAGGAAAAAATAGAGGCTATCGTCAAAAAAATATACCGCGGCAGCGACGTTATCATCACTTCAGCGGCGAGAAAACAGATGGATAGGTTCACCGCCCTCGGGTTCGGGGATCTGCCCGTCTGCATGGCAAAGACCCAGTATTCGTTTTCAGATAACGCCGCACTGCGCGGAGCCCCGCGCGGGTTTAAAGTCACGGTCCGCGAGCTTAAAGTCTACGCCGGCGCCGGCTTCGTCGTAGCGCTGACAGGAGATATCATGACGATGCCGGGGCTTCCGAAAGTACCATCTGCCGAGAAAATCGACGTGGACGAAAACGGAAAGATATCAGGACTGTTCTGATATTTCGGGTCAGAGGCCCACGTCCTGACGCGCAGTGTTTTGACAGCGTTTCGGCGGCGTTTCGGCGGCGTTTTGACGGCGTTTCGGCGGTGTTTTGACGGCGTTTCGGCGGTGTTTCGGTCATCTTTGTATCTCTGCGAAAAATATTCAGGTGGGACTCATACGAAAAAGTATGAGCCCGCCTTTTTGTTTTGTTCGAATACCCTGCGCCTTCCGATAAATAGCGCCATCCCTGTTCATTTTGTTCGGATACCTTGCACCTTCCGATAAATAGCGCCATCCCTGTTCATTTTGTTCGAATACCCTGCGCCTTCTGATTAGTAGCACCATCCCTGTTCAGGAAAATTTCCGGCAGTCTGTTTTTACAATAAATATATAAATAAATTATAAATTTATTTATGCAATTTTATTGTAATTTTGCTCTCATTCGTCTAAAATGCTGATTGGTATGCCGCGGCCATTGTGGAACGAAAGAGTCAAAAAAATTATGCGAAGAAAATTATACACTATTATTACAGTTTTCCTGCTTGTAATCGGCATCATACCATTCGGGGCGATAGCGCAGGAAGCCACCACTTACAGAATTACAGTTAATTATATCGACAGCATCACAGGAGATCCGGTTTCCGAGCCCTACGAGGCAGTCCTTGCTCCCGGCGACACTTATTCCGCGGATTCACCGGAAATCGAAGGCTATACCCTTGAAGACCCGACGCAGTCAACCGTTTCGGGCACGGCAGATGCCGATGAGACAATTACGGTTAAATACCTGCCAGGGGAAGGGACATATATCGTCAGCCATTACTTTGAAAACATAGACGGCGCATATATCAAAGACGAGACCGCCACACAGACGCTGACCGCCGACAGAAATTCGACAGTCAGTGTCACACCGCTGACGAGAGACGGATATGTCTGCGTCACGGACGACCTTTCAGTCAGCATCCCGACCGACGGCAGCATCGTCGAAAAGGATCTTTACTACGACCGAACAGACAATCAGGCGATAATCTATTTCAGTACCGGCGGCTCCTATGTTCCATATATCAGCGCTGCGGCGGGGACCGATATTTCCGCGGAGATAGAAGAACGCACGAGCGGCAGCCTGACTCCGACAAAACAGGGCTATATCTTCGACAAATGGGAAACGGACGACGCGGATTACAATGCGCAGCCGGGGATAATGCCTGACCATAACATCACGCTCACGGCAAAATGGAATCCCGGAACGGCAAACTACCGCGTCATATACTGGTGCGAACATACGTATGAACACGGAGAGTATTACATCGGCGCAGTGGATACAAGGACCGGGACGGTCGGGACCGAGGCGAGTTTTGACCGCATCGATGAGGATGCGGCGGCGGCCCTTTTGGAATTTGAGAAAGCCGACGACAACGTTATTATCAAAGCTGACGGTTCTTCGATCGTCAACGTCTATTACAAAATAATGACGATCCACGTGATCGTGTATAAGAGGGACTGGAACTACAACTCCGACGATCAAATCATCTACAGCGAGCAGGATGTCAGAGTCGGTGACCCGATAGAACTCCCCTCAGACGATTACATGAAAAAGTACTTCGATGACGACCAGCTCCACGGGACGGATCCCGACACCCTCGACGGACTCTGGGGCGACTCCATCACGATGCGCTGGACATACTATAATCCAAACGTCAGCGGAACATACATCGGGGACCACATGCGATATTTCTCCGAGCTCCCCGCAAGAGTTTATCCGCGAGGGGTCGACAAAACGACGTACACAATGAAAGTCTATCCTGATTTCAGGTACAAGCGCTCCTATCCGTATTTTGATTCATTTCATCTGTATAATCCGAATACAGGAGAATACGAGATGTACGTTCGCTACATGAACTACAGTACGCTCGACGGCACAGGGGATGAGAAGAAACGCATCAGGCCGAGTACATACAAAGGCTATACGGTAAAATATGTGCGCTACAGCACTGAAACATATTTCAAAGATTCCGGGGATGAGCCCGCACTGGGAGATTTTGTCGAGATCGCGACTGATGATAACGGAAATGTTCCCGAAGGTCAATGGTTTTACCAAGTCTACGATCCGACAAATTACATTGCATTCTATTATCAGCCGAATGAATACGCCCTCAATTATATCGTGAACGGTGAGACTGTCTATTCCGAGAATCTGCCTTACACCCTTGAAAAAACGCTCGACTATGTGCCTGAGGTCCCGGCGGATCTGGCAGCGAACGGCTATACATTCGACGGCTGGTATCAGGAAGGCGACACTGAACAGACGATCGTAGATTCTACGGTCATAAATTACAACGAGAACAATTTTGTCGCAAAATTCAAAGCCCCGCAGTATACAGTCACATTCGACCTCAACGGCGGCACGATGCAGGAGGAAAACAGTCAGACGGTAAACAGAGGAGCACTCGCGTCCGCACCTGACCCCGCACCTGTAAGGGACGGCTATACATTTACGGGCTGGTACTACAAAGAAAGCGGCGCTCTCTATGAGTTCGACATGCCGGTCAATACCGATATCGATCTGATCGCAGGCTGGGAACCCGCTTCCGCAGCGGTGCGCTGCACGGTGAAGCATCAGCTTCAAGACGGCACTATACTCAAAGCAGAGAGCTTTGACGTCGATTCGAGAACAAAATATGTCTTTGCAAAGTCACTCGACGAGGATGATGACGCCTATCCTTCAAATCCCGTGATCCCTGATGCGTTCTGCAAGAGCCTGCTCCTCTCGCAGGATCCGGATGACAATGTAATAGTATTTACGTATTACGAATTCCCGTCATATAACTACTTGGTAAAGTATCTGGACCGCGCCACGGGAAGTTCTATCTCGGAAGAATATGTGTTTTCGGATATCGCGCAGATAATGACGATCATATCAAAAGAGATCAGCGGCTACGCGGCGGAACAGGTCTACGGCCGCGGCAGCGCCGAAAATACGGAGATATCTCTTTACTACACCCGGCTCAGCATCATTGCTGATTCTCCGCAGGTAATAAAGAAAATAGAAGGCGATAAGCCGAATAATAACGCTTCATTCAGCTTTGTAATGGAGGCAGTTCCATCCTTAAGCACTCTGCCCGATAACATGAACTCAATGCCGATGCCCGGCGGGAACGCGGAGCAGTCGGTCGCATTAAGCATAATAGGGAGCGGTTCGGGTGGATTCGGCGATTTCACTTTCAACGAACCGGGTACTTATGTTTACAGAGTCAGAGAACTCGACTCCGCCGAGGCAGGCTATAAATACGATGATTCGGAATATCTGCTGATATATAATGTAGAGGAAAATAACGGAGAGTTGACTTGTGAAAGAACGATCCGGAAAAACGGAACCGAAGTCGACGGCGGAGAGCTGGTATTTGTGAACAAATATGAGTTTGGCGGCTCGGAATCCGGGACTGCTGTCAACACCGGCGACGGTTCCGGCCTTGAAGGATATTTTATCCTTCTCGCAAGCGCGTCCGCTGCTGCGGTGCTCGTGGCATTTATAACTAAACGCGGAAAGATTGTGAATAAATGATACTTTTTTCTCCGCGACGGGAAAGAACGTTGAGCTATGATAATTTATTTCTCTGCAACGGGAAACAGCCGCCACGTGGCGGAAACCATCGCTTCACGTACCAGTGACACTGCAATGTCTATGCAGGAAGAAGAAGCCTGCACGCTGAACATCGCCAAAGGCGAACCCCTCGGCATCGTCTCTCCGACTTATGCGTGGGGGATACCTGATTTTGTCGAAAAGTTCCTGAAGGAATTGAGCCTCAGTGCCGATTCGAAGACTTACATTTATTTTGTCGCAACATACGGCGTCACACCGGGAAACAGCGCACACTTCGCCGAAAAAGCCCTGAGAGCCGGCACCGGTCGTCAGTTCGATGCATGTTTTGGCGTGAAAATGCCGGACACTTGGACTCCGATTTTTAATTTATCAAACCCGGAAAAAGTTTCAAGGATAATCGGAAGGGTAAATCCGCAGATCACCGAGATAATCGAAAAGATAAACAGCCGCAAAAGCGGAAATTTCATGAGGCACAGAGTACCGGGATTCACAGCTGTATTTTATAGGCCTATCTACGGCCTGATACGCCAGACGGTATTCCTGCGAGCGGAGCAGACCTGCATAGGCTGTGGGCTCTGCGCCTCTAACTGTCCCGATAAGGCGATCGAAATGAGGGACGGTCGCCCGGTCTGGGTCAAGCGCACCTGCACGATGTGTCTGGGCTGCCTCCACCGCTGCCCGAAATTCGCTATCCAGTATCTTTTCCTGACTAAACGGCACGGCCAGTACCGGTTCCCGACAAAATAGAATACGGTATTAAAAATCGAGGCGTTATTTCAAATAGCGCATCGATCCACTTCTCAAATCACGAATTAATTTGCTGCTTGAAGATAATACGCTCCTATCGAGCGGTATCGCGTTTATCGCACTATCATTCAGTATCGCGTTTATCGCACTATTTCGCGTTTATCGAACTCTATGACGCCGCGCTTTATCACGGTTTTCGCCAGATTGCTCCCAACTCTGTAACAGATATATGCCAGATTCGGCGCATCCCATATAACTAAATCCGCTTGTTTACCGGGTTCGACGGTGCCGACTTTATCCGCCATATCGATCGCCGCGGCGGCGTTAAGCGTCACCGCCGTCAGGACTTCCTCAGGAGTCATTTTATATTTCAGGCATCCGAGATTTATCACGAACTGCAGGTTCAGGCAAGGGCATGAACCCGGGTTGAAGTCCGAAGCCATAGCAACGGGGACCCCCGCGTTTATCATGTCTCTGGCGGGCGCGAACACAGAGCCGAGGTTGAAACTCGTGGCAGGCAGCAGGCACGCGATAACGCCGCCCTTTGCCATGCTCTCTATCCCCGACGGCTGGCAGACAATCAGATGTTCCGCGGATATCGCGCCTATCTCGCCTGCGAGTTCCGAACCGCCTATCGGCTTTATCTCGTCGGCGTGTATCTTCGGGCGAAGGCCGTACCGCTTCCCCGCTTCGAGGATGCGGCGGGACTCGTCGGCGGTGAAAGTATCTGCCTCGCAGAAAACGTCGCAGAATTTCGCTATCCCCTGAGCCGCCACAGCCGGTATCATTTCATCGCACACGAGGGACACGTACCCTTCGCTGTCGCCTTTGTATTCGGCAGGAACGAGGTGCGCCCCCATGAAAGTCGGAACGACGTCCATCGGATGACTGTCTCCCAGTGCTTTAATGACGCGCAGGAGTTTCAGTTCCTGCTCTGTCGTCAGTCCGTAGCCGCTCTTGGCCTCGACCGTCGTCGTCCCGAGGCTCATCATTTCATCCAGGGCTTTTGACGCTTTGGCATACAGTTCTTCTTCCGAAGCATTCCTCGTGGCATTCGTCGTTGATTGAATTCCGCCTCCGGCGTTCTGTATCTCAAGATACGACGCGCCGTGAAGTTTCAGGGAAAGTTCGTTTTCACGCCATCCTCCGAAAATCAGATGCGTGTGAGCGTCAACGAGACCGGGAGTCACAAGGCAGCCTCCCGCGTCGATAACTTCGGTGCCTGAGCCGCCTTCTGACATAGCAGCATCAGCGTATACGGCCTCCGGGCAAGCGCCGGTGCCGGCATCTGAGCAAGGCTCATCCGCATGCGCGGTTTCCGGGCAAGCGCCGGTGCCGACATCTGAGCAAGGCTCATCCGCGTGCGCGGTTCCCGGGCAAGCGCTGGTGCCGACATCGCGTATCACTCCGTCTTCTGCCAGTATCCACGCGTCATGTAAAACTTTGATGCCGCCCTGAGCCGCCCCGCTCTTTGCTGCGGAACCGACGGGCGTCGCAAGCGTCCCGATATTCTTAACAAGTAATCTGCTCATTATTAGTATCCTTGTAAAGCGGCGGGCCCGCACGTTTTTCCGGCGAGCCCGCGATATGACCATATTGATTTCAGATTATCAATCTTTGATGAGTTTTGCCGCTTCTTCGACGACAGCGTCGTCCGCGACATACGGAAGCGTGATGTGATATGACCCGGCGTTTGCTTTGTTGAACTCTATCGCTGTGGAAAGCGCGTGCTCGTTTCTCGCCCACGCTCTGCGCGATACTCCGACCATCGTGTCCCAAGGCATTGCCATTTTCAGGATAGTGTCGACGCGCTCGGAGCCGTCTAAGACCATTCCGAAGCCGCCGTTGATAGCGTTTCCGATTCCCGTGCCTCCGCCGTTATGCAGCGCGATGTAACTCATGCCGCGGGCGGCGTTCCCGGCGTAGCACTGAGTCGCCATTTCGGCCATGATGTTCGAACCGTCCTTGATGTTGGAAGTCTCGCGGAACGGTGCGTCTGTGCCGCCTGTGTCGTGGTGATCGCGTCCGAGGATGACCGGGCCTATCTCGCCGTTCCTGACCATTTCGTTGAACTTCAAGGCGATGTTCAGGCGGCCCATGGCGTCCTGATAGAGGATGCGGCACTGCGTGCCCACGACGAGTTTGTTCTTCTTTGCGTCGCGGACCCAGACGTAGTTGTCGTAGTCCTGATAGCGGCGATTATGGGTCTTGATGTATTCGGCCGCCGCGGCGTCTGTTTTGTCGAGGTCAGACGGATCGCGGGAGAGGCAGCACCAGCGGAAAGGTCCGTAGCCGTAGTCAAAGAGGCACGGTCCGAGGATGTCTTCGACGTATGAAGGGAATACGAAACCGTCGAGATCGTTTTCGCCGTTCCTGCAGACTTCGGTGACGCCGGAGTCGTAGACCGCTTTCAGGAAGCTGTTGCCGTAGTCGAAGAAGTACGTCCCGCGCTCGTGGAGTTTGCATATCATCTCGTAGTGGTGATGCAGGCTCTTGTCGACGAGTTTAGCAAATCCTTCGCGGTCGGTGGCGAGCATTTCCGTGCGCTGCTCGAACGTGAGGCCCTGAGGGCAGTAACCGCCGTCATATGGGACGTGGCACGAAGTCTGGTCTGACAAAAGATCGACGTGTATATCGTTGTCGTACAGGTATTCGAGCAGATCGACGACGTTGCCGTGATATGCTACCGCGCATGGCTGCTTGGAATCGAGGTGCTGTTTTGCTATCGCCCACGCTTCGTCCAGACTGTCGGTGCGGTGCGTCACCCACCCTTGAGTGTATCTGGTGTCGATCCTCGAGTCGTCCACCTCAGCGATGATAGCCGCCGCGCCTGCGATGACCGCCGCTTTCCCCTGAGCGCCGGACATCCCTCCGAGGCCCGATGAGACGAACAGGCGCCCCGCGAGGTTGCCGTCCTGCGGGATACCTAATTTCAGGCGGCCTGCGTTCAGTAGCGTGTTGAATGTTCCGTGCACGATGCCCTGCGGCCCGATATACATCCAGCCGCCTGCCGTCATCTGACCGTAGTTTGCGACTCCGAGAGCAGCGGCGCGGTTGAAGTTTTTCTGATCGTCGAAAGTGCCGACCATCAGGCCGTTGGTGATGATGACGCGCGGCGCAAGTTTATGCGATTTGAATAGACCGAGCGGATGGCCTGACATGACGACGAGCGTCTGTTCGTCCGTGAGCTGCTCGAGATATTTTTTGATCAGGCGGTACTGCATCCAGTTCTGGCAGACCTGCCCCGTTTCGCCGTATGTGACGAGTTCGTACGGGTACAGCGCTACGTCAAAGTCGAGGTTGTTGTCTATCATGACCTGAATGGCTCTGCCCTCGATGCATTTTCCTTTATATTCGTCGATAGGGTGTCCGTATATCTTTCCCGCCGGGCGGAAGCGGTATCCGTAGATGCGCCCGTGCTCCTCGAGTTCTTTGGCGAACTCTTTTGCCATTTCCGCATGGTGGTCAGGATGGATGTAGCGCAGAGCGTTCTTGATGGCGAGGGCTTTGTCGGCCTCTGTGAGGTGGGATTCGCGGCGCGGCGCGCGGCGGTACTGCGGGTCGAATTCCGGGTATTCAGGCAGCTCGTAATCGAGCTTGATTGTCATAGCGTCGTTAACGTCAAAGTTTTCACTCATTGCAGTTACCTCACTTCCTGTTTTATGCGCGCAGTCTGCTACTGGCGCTTGCGCGCATGCGCTTTTGTACGAACGCGGTCTTTTTCGGGCGCTTGCGCGCATGCGTTTTTGTGCGAACGCGGTCTTTTTCGGGCGCTTGCGCGCCGATGTTTTGATGCATTGCTTATATTGTATTTTAAATGAAATTAAGTATAATGAAAAGTGCTGATATTTATATTTCCAACACAAAATCCAAATAGCAGGAGGATACCGAAATGCCAAAACTCGTAGAGTGCATTCCAAACTTCAGCTGCAGCAGAGAAAAAGACGAGGCGACGTACAACGCGCTCGTTGAAACGGCAAAGAGCGTGCCGGGCTGCACCTTGTTCGACGCGCAGACCGACGGCAATCACAACCGCTGCGTGCTGACTTTGATCGGGGATATCGACGCGATCGAGGAAGTCGCGTTCCGTCTGACCAAAACAGCCACCGAGCGCATCGACATGAACAAGCACAAAGGCCAGCACAAGCGCATGGGCGCCACGGATGTCATCCCGTTCGTTCCTCAGTCAAAGGACGTTTCGGTCGAGGATTGCGTCGCTCTTTCCAAACGCGTCGCTCAGCGCATCTGGGATGAACTGAAAGTCCCGTCGTTCCTCTACGAGGATTCGGCCACCCGCCCGGAGCGCCGCAATCTGGCGACTATCCGCAAGGGCGAGTTCGAAGGCATGCCGGAAAAACTTCTCGAACCCGACTGGGCGCCTGACTATGGCGAGCGCAAGATCCACCCTACCGCGGGCGTCGTCGCTATCGGCGCGCGCATGCCGCTCGTGGCGTTCAACGTGAACCTCGCGACTTCAGACGTCGAAGTGGCAAAGAAGATAGCAAAGACGATACGCGCCTCCTCGGGCGGGTTCCGCAGCTGCAAGGCCATGGGATTCATGCTGGAGGACCGCGGCATCGCTCAGGTCTCGATGAACATGGTGAACTACGAGGACACTCCTCTTTTCGTCGTCTACGAGATGATAAAAGCACTCGCCGAGCGCTACGGCACATACGTGGTAGACAGCGAGATAGTCGGCCTGACGCCTGCCAAAGCCATGATCGACTGTGCGGAATTCTACCTGAAGGTGAAGGACTTTGACTGCCACAACCAGATCATGGAATATCACCTTCTGGACATGAAATAGCGTAAAAAACGGCAAAGGCATGAAATCGCATACTGTACCGGCATGGAAATGAAATTGCATACTGTACCGGCATGGACATGAAATATTAAAATAAGGAGAAATCATGAAAAAGTTAGCTGAACTTACGACGACCGAATTTTCCGACCTGCTCGCATCCGACGCGCCTGCACCTGGAGGCGGTTCCGCGGCGGCGCTTGAAGGAGCGCTCGGCGCGGCCCTTTCCGCCATGGTCTGCAATCTGACGACCGCCGGCAAGAACAAAGAAAAATACGCCGATTCACAGGAACTGGCTTCGTCCGGAGCAAAAAAAGCCGCAGAACTCAAAGACCGTTTCATCGACGTTATGGACCGCGACACCGAAGCGTTCAACGCGGTCAGCGCAGCGTTCGGAATGCCGAAGGGAACGCCTGAGGAAAAAGCGGCTCGTTCGGCCGCGATACAGAGAGGATTAGAAGGCTGCACAAAGACACCTTTTGAGATGATGCAGCTCGCGGTAGAAACGCTGGAACTCACATCTTCCCTCGTCGGCAAAACAAATACGAGCGCCGCAAGCGACCTCGGAGTCTCGGCTTTGTCGCTCAGAGCGGCTATCCAAGGCGCGTGGCTCAACGTCCTCATCAACATCGGAAGCCTGAAAAACAAGGAACTCGCCGACGACTACCGCCAAAAAGGCGAAGCGCTGCTCGCGAAGGCGCTCCCGCTCGCAGACGAGATATATGAAAAGATACTCGCAATGATGTAAATGATGTGAATCAAAGCGAAAATACTTAACGTGTAATATTTAACCGTTTATTTTTAATCGGAATATAGGTGCTGCTGATGGATTGGACTTTGATAACAAAAGACAAATACGTCGTTTCAGAGTGGTCAGGCGGCACCACCACGCAGCTTGCTATCTATCCCGAATCGGCTCTCTATGCCGATCGGGATTTTCTTTGGCGCCTGAGTTCCGCCGAAGTCCGGACACCTGAATCTGATTTCACTCCGCTGCCCGACTACGACAGGCTCATCTCCGTCGTCAGCGGAAAAATGGATCTCGCCGTCGGCGGAGCCGGGCACGTGGCCCTCGAACCGCTTGAAGTATTCGCTTTCGACGGCGGAACGCCCGTTAAATCGCGCGGACTCTGCTCGGATTTCAATCTGATGATGCGCAAGGGAAAATGCCGCGGGACGATCGAAACATTTGAACTGGGCGACGGTTGTTCCGCTGTTTGGATGCCTTGCGTCAGTGAGGTCTACACGCACTGCAAATGCCTGCATCTTGCAATCTACTGCACGTGCGGCGAAGTTCTGCTGCCGGACGAAGATATGGCAGCACACGAAGGTGAGTTGCTGCTTTGCAGATCCGGAGCATATTCTTCTATACAACTCAGAAGCAGCACAGGATGTATTATTTTTGCTATATGCGTTGAATTACTCTAAGTCGATATACTTTGCGTAAGTATATGGTATTATTTCGCCGTTTTTAGTTGAACAATAACCCTTTTCTCTATGCGAATAATTAGATATTTCATAGGATCCGAAAGATGAAAATTTATTATTTACTCTTTCCATCACATCGATCTCTTCAGGCGAAAGAGCATTATCTGGCATTTTAATATTCGGCACCACTTGGTGTTTTTCATATCCGTTTTCAAACGATATTTCTATGTGGGCGATATTGTCTGCTTCCATGCTGTCGAGCAGGATCTCAAAATGATCCGGGACAGGACCATATGGAAGATGAGCGTATTTAGTTCCCGAAATCGACACTCCGTTTTCTTTATAGAAAACCATATCGGCATAGTTCAACAGTTTCATAAGCTTTGTTTCTAATAGTTCTTTATTATTATTGGCAAAGAATAGAACCATCGCGCAAAACTTATCATAATCAAACACTTTATACCCGTTCTCTTCGTCCGGTACTTTCAATGCGAACAAGTTGAAATAAATTTGATGTGTGGGATTTTCCTCTGACCGTTCTAATTTCTCAATTGTTGTAAGCAATTTATCTTTTTGTTTTTTTGTTAAGTGAACTTCATTCTCAATCAAGTATCTGCGCATATTTTCCGGTTCGCGAAGAAAAAGCAGGATACTGTTATGTGCTTTATCCTGTATGGAGCCGTTTTCGTATCTGTATATCGTTTTATCGCCCCAGTTAAGGAGTTTGGCGAAACCCCTTTGGCTAAGCCCGTACTGCATCCTGATTTTTTTAATTTCTTCAGGCATTAACAGCTTATGACGTCTTCGATACTCGTCATATACCCTTACAAGAGTGGCGTTATCAAGTCCTTCACAAAACAGTTCCTCACCACACTCTGCGCAAACCAACACATCAGCGTCCACTTCGATCGATTCGCCGAAAACCTCGTATGTTTCAGTTTTTTTTATGACTTTCGTGTCGACTTTTTTCCTGCAGGAATCGCAGTATTTTTTCAGCATTACCATATCCGCTCCCTCCGCATTCTATTCGATTTCATCTTCATGGAACCCGAGACACTTCAAGATCTCGATCCCGTCTTCCGGAACGATCTTCAATTTTATATAAAACCTAATTCCTCTAATATCTTTCTTGAATTCCCATATCTCTCCCGGCCGATCGGGATCAAAATCTCTCTTCGGTCCTTTATGATAATCAGAGACATTTAGCCCTATAATTTCACTCTTCGCGTCGAGGACAGTCAAGCCGTATTTTGCCAAAGAAAGCATATTCTTTCTTCGAGGGACGAAGTCATACTTTCCTTCCGACAAAAGCCTTCTGACTCTTTCAAGATATTCTGCGATTTCCCGCTCTCCGGCTCTATAACTCATCTGCTTCCTCCCGATAAATATTTTACAGCGAAAGAAACAGCGAGTCAATAAAAATGCGGTCATATGACCGCAAAATATTTTTATCAAATTATCTTAAAAAATGTCTTCTACTCAAACTCCGGCACGTATTCTTTGGCGATATCTAATATCTCTCCGCTGTAGACAATATTTTTCACAGCCTCGATATCAGGCCAGATCTCGCGGTCGACGTCATAAAACGGTACTTTTTCGCGTACGTGCTCATATATCGCTTCGTGGAGCGGCGTGATCCCATGTCCGTGCGTGCCGAGACGGCGGCGTATATCGATCGCCTGACAGGCCGTCATGAGTTCCAGCGCCAAAACGTCGAGCGTGTTCTTCACTATCATACCTGCCTTGCGGGCGGCCGTCGTTCCCATGGACACGAAGTCCTCCTGATTTGCCGACGATGGTATTGAATCGACCGAGGCAGGATGCGCGTAGATTTTGTTTTCAGAGACCATCGATGCTGCGGCATACTGAACTATCATGTAGCCCGAATTGACTCCGCCTTTGGTCGTCAGGAAAGGAGTCAGGCCGTTTGACAGGGCGGCGTTCACCATGCGTTCGGTGCGGCGCTCCGAAATGTTCGCCAGTTCGCTTGCTGCAATGCCGAGCGTATCAAAAGGTATTGCCATCGGTTCTCCGTGAAAGTTTCCGCCGGAAATGACCGCCTCGTCATCGAGGAACATGAGCGGGTTGTCAGTAACTGCGTTAAGTTCTATCTCGACTTTATCGAGCACGTAATCTATCGCGTCGCGGACGGCGCCGTGTACCTGCGGGATGCACCTCAGCGCGTATGCGTCCTGGACCCTGTCCTGCTGACAGTTATCGAGTATTTCCGAGCCTTCAAGGAGTTTAAACATATTCGCCGCCACGAGCATCTGCCCTTTTTGGCCTCGGACCGCGTGGATGCGCGGGTCGAAAGCGTTTCTCAAACCCGTAAGCCCCTCGAAATCCATGGAGCCGATTACATCGGCCATTTTAGCTGCGCGGATCGTATCGTAAAGAGCCAAGGCCCCGACCGAAGTCATGGCGCAAGTGCCGTTCGTGAGGCCTAATCCTTCCTTGCTGACCAGAGTATCGAGCGTTTTGATGCCCGCCTTTGCCATCGCGTCTGCGCCGGACATCTCCACGCCGTCGTATTTTGCCCTTCCCCGTCCCAGAAGCGGCAAGGCCATATGAGCGAGCGGGGCAAGGTCTCCGGACGATCCGAGAGAGCCCTTCTGAGGGACTATAGGAATGACGTTTTTGTTCAGCATCTCCGCCAGCATCTCAACGAGGAGCGGGCGAACGCCGGAATATCCCTCGCAAAGAGCGTTGGCGCGAAGCAGCATCATTCCCCTGACGACTTCGTCCGAGTACGGCTCGCCCATTGCAGTGCAATGGCTGAGTATGAGGTTTGTCGACAGTTCGTTCGACATCTCGGCGGAGACGGCGACTTTCTGAAAATCGCCAAAGCCGGTAGTGATACCGTATGCGACTCGTTTTTCGGATGCTATCTTTTCGGCAAGTTCCCGCGACCTGCGCATGGCAGAAATCGCCTCATCCGATACTTCCACCGCTGCGCCGAATCTGGTGACTGCGATAAAAGTTTCGAGCGTCAGGCTCTTGCCGTCGATAACGACGCGCTTGATATTTTTAGGATCGTTCATATCGATATCCTCCTGCCCTGTTTCTGTATAAAAGTATCTTACCATAAATATGTGTGAATGAGAGAAAAATTGCCCAAATTTTCCACTAATTCTTTGTGGCTTTTCACAATATTGCTGTAAACCGATACCGCGGCACAGCGTTATTGCGTTATTGCGTCAAAGCAAAACAAGAATGCACCCGGAATCAGCGGTTTTGCTTACAGCGCCAAAACAAAACAAGAATGCACCCGGAATCAGCGGTTTTGCTTACAGCACCAAAGCAAAATAAGAATGCACCCGGAATCAGCGGTTTTGCTCACAGCACCAAAACAAAAACACATCTAATCTAAATATGCGGCAGACAGAACACCTATGTTGAAAGCGCATGTAAAAAACAAACGCGCGCTCAACGTCTATGGAAAGAATTCCCGCGGCCGGAGCGCATGCTTTCGATAATCAGCGAAAGAAATTACATGCGATTCGGATGTCCGAAAAAAAGTTTACCCATAAACTCTCTATTGCAAAAAAACCTGACTCATAAACTCTCTATGGCAATAATGCCCTGGCACATAAACTCTCTATGTCAAAAGATTTAGCGCGTAAACTTTCTACGGCAAAATCGAAATTAGCGTTTTTCTCGATATGCGTTGAAATTCTATGGCTTAGCGCAACTCGCCGCAGTAAGGGATTCCGCTTGGAATATAATCCGAATACGCTTGTATTCCAATCGTAACATCAAAAAAACGCGAGGAAAGGGAGCGCATGATGCCTGCATTCGGACCGGCTTCGGCGCAAAGAAAAACCGCCGTGCCGTTCAATACGGCGCAGCGGTCTGAAAAGATGGTGGAGATAGCCGGGCTCGAACCGGCCACCTTTTGAATGCCATTCAAACGCTCTCCCAGATGAGCTATATCCCCTCAAAGCGCGGGCAGCCTGACCGCCCGCACCCCTATTATCGTAAAAACCGGCAAAAAAGTCAATCCCGGTTTTTGCATACTGCAGTCGTGCGCGTGTTCTACACGTTTTCCAGTTTCATATCGCCGTCGTGGATCTTGCCTGCTTTGCGCAAGATCTCAGCGAACACCCATGAAAGGACGGCCGGAAGAACGAACTGAACGAGAACGACTCCTAGAATCGAATTGACCGAGAATCCCATATCGGTAAAAGTGCCTATCTGTCCGACTAGCCCGGATGTTCCCATTCCGGCGCCCATCGGGTTATTCGTCATCTTAAAGATGCACGTCGCTATCGGCCCAGTTATCGCTCCGGCAAGCGTAGGCGGCAGCAGTATCCACGGATGTTTGATAATATTCGAGATCTGAAGCATTGAAGTTCCGATGCCTTGAGCGAACAGGCCTCCGACTCCGTTGTCTCTCCAGCTTATCACGGCAAAACCTATCATCTGCGCGCAGCATCCTGCCGTCGCGGCACCCGCGGCCAAGCCTGAAAGATCGAGCATTATGCACAGAGCGGCGCTCGATATCGGGGCCGTCAGAGCCAGTCCCACAATCACCGAGATGACTATGCCGAAAATGAACGGTCTCCATTCAGTCGCAGTCATTATTATCGCTCCGAGCCCCTGCATCAGCGAGCCGACGAGCGGACCGACGAGTTTTGCAACGAGCCCGCCTACGATAAGAGTCACCGCAGGAGTAACAATGATATCTACCTTTGTTTCCTTAGATACTGCTTTGCCGAACTCCGCACCTACGACTACAGCCACGAGCGCACCGGCAGGGCCTCCGAGCGACGCCCCTATCATTCCCGTCACGGCGCTTGAAAACATCACGAGCGGCGGAGCCTGAAGCCCCCACGCTATCGCAACACCCATCGCCGCGCCCATGCAGTCCATCGCGGTCTGCCCTATATCGACCAGAAAAGTCGAGACGGAGTTATCACCGAAAGCAAGCGCTGTCTGCGAACCTATCGTCTTTAATATCAGACCGACGAGCAGCGAGGTGAAAAGCCCCAGTGCCATCGCAGAAAGCGTATCCTGTAAGTAGCGTTTTGCCGAGAAAACTATATTCTTGCGCGCCAGAAAAGCCTTGAACCCGTGCTTTGCCGCGGCATCAGGCGTACCTTGCGTCCCATGAGCCCCTTGTGCATCGGGCGCCTCTTTTGCATCGGGCGCTTCTTTTACCTCTTGTGCCGCAGGCCCTTCGTGCGTCCCTTGTGTCTCAGGCGCCTTCGTTTCCGCGGCGGCTGTGTTTTGTTCGGTCATTGCTATCCCCTTTCTCATTGCGGATAAAATTTTGCCACGACAAATGTAACACATCGCAAGTGCGCTGTCAATTCACGTGTCAAGACACAAGGCGTGACACATATCCCGCAAAGTTTCACATCGGGCCGAAGTCTGATATAATGGCGGTGATTGGAATGTCAGAACCTCAGTAATGTTTGAACCGCATTTGGTTAAAAAGGAGAGAGACGCATGGACGCAAAGGAACGCAGAAAGTATATACTTGAGCGCATCGCCAAAACAGAAACTCCGCTTTCGGCTTCTGCCATAGCTTCGGAACTTTCGGTCAGCCGTCAGGTCATCGTCGGAGACGTTTCGATCCTGCGGGCCGAAGGCCACGACATAAGAGCGACCGCGCGTGGATACGTGGCGGGACGCAAACGCGAGATGTTTCCTTTTGTCGGGACGATAGTCTGCAAACACGACGACAGCGGGCTGGCGGACGAACTTTTCACCATCGTAGACTACGGAGGAACGTGCATCGACGTCACCATCGAACACGCGATATACGGAGAACTTTCGGGGCAGCTCAACATCGGCTCGCGTTACGAGGCAGAACAGTTCATAGAAAAGAGCCGCCTCTACCCCGACGCGAAACCGCTATCGCTGCTTTCAGACGGTCTGCACATGCACAACATCGGAACGCCGAGCCGCAAAGTTTTCGATTTGATCTGCGATAAACTGCGCGAGAAAGGAATTTTGATAGAGGTCAGCGGCGAATAAATAGCGTGATGTATATTCATCAAAAGCGGCGAATAAAAAGCGCGATGTATATTCATCAAAAAATGAATTAAAGTGGACTAAAATTAACAGGTTTTATTCTGCGAGTTATTGGGTATATCATAGTTGCAGGCGAAAGGACGGAAAACATACAGGCCCGCCTCACCTGCTCAAAATAGCTTAATCAATCTTTATATCAAAGAAATCGGCCGGATAGAAGGCCCGGCCACTATTAAAAGGAGGAAATCAATATGAAATGGGTATGCTCAGTTTGCGGTTATGTTTATGAAGGACCTGAAGCACCGGAGAAATGCCCTCAGTGCGGCGCGCCAAAGGAAAAATTCACGGCTCAGTCCGGAGAACTCACATGGGCTTCGGAACATGTCCTCGGAGTAGCTCAGGGCGCAAGCGAAGACATCATGAACGACCTCAGGGCAAACTTCCAGGGCGAGTGCTCGGAAGTCGGAATGTATCTGGCGATGGCCAGAGTCGCTTATCGCGAAGGATATCCTGAAGTCGGCGCATACTATGAAAAAGCTGCTCACGAAGAAGCAGAGCACGCTTCCAAATTCGCAGAACTCCTCGGCGAAGTCCTCACCGACAGCACAGAGAAGAACCTCCGCATGAGAGTAGAAGCAGAGAACGGAGCGACAGCCGGCAAGACCGACCTCGCAAAGCGCGCCAAAGCGGCCAACCTCGACGCTATCCACGACACTGTCCACGAGATGGCAAGAGACGAAGCCAGACACGGCAGAGCGTTCCAGGCTCTTCTCAACAGATATTTCGGGAAATAAACGCCTGACGACGCGGCGTGAATTAGCGTCGCCTCGTTCGGAAAATTATTTCTAAGCACCAAAGTCCCGAACGCAAGATCGGGGCTTTGTTTTTTTACGCCCTTTTACAACTTTTTTATTAATTCTACGCGCTTGATATGTGTTACAAAAAAGTTTACAGTTTTTGTATTGAATTATACGGGCGTGAATGCTATAATTCCGACTTAGGCCTATCCATCTTGTTACAGTTGCTCTCGACTTGTAACATGCCGCGTAGGAGTCGATTTTTCAAACCTACATTTCAAAACGTGATCAGGTCACAGAAAGTGGAGTTTAAAAGTAATATATTATGCATCGTGCGTTTAGCAGTAAAGAATCAGCATCGATCATTACAGGAGGTATAGCAGATGCAAAAGAAATCGAAATTGCTCGCTGTCATCCTCGGACTTTGCATGATTGCCGGAATGATCCCGGCATTCCCTCACGCAGCTTTTGCCGACGGTGACACGACCGGTTCTGTCTCTTACCAAGTGTCATGGAAAGACGACTCTACCGTGCAGCTTGACGTAACGCCAACGAACGCCGGCACGGTTTATTATCTGGTACAGGAGGACGGTTCAGATGCTCCTGCCGAAAGTGCCGTTCTAAGCGGGAACCAGTTGGCATGCACCGGAGGTGCAGCGACTTCGGCAGAGATAGGCGAACAGTCATCAGAAACCGCAAAGAAAGTCTATGTTATATATAAGGAAGACAGCTCGGATACATACTATAATATGTCCGAACTCAGACTTCCGGCAAAGACGGAAACATCCGAGACTGTCGCAAGCTATGGCCTTTCTGTCGGAGAGTACGATCCTGATTTCGGTACGGCAGCGGAGGGATATTCTGCTGTCGATCCAAAGACTGTGACTATCACCAACACAGGCGATTCTCCTATGACCATCGACGTCGACGGCGGAGCCGCATATTATACTGTTTCCTTTGACACTGACGACAGGAGCATCCCTGCCGGCGGAAGCGTCAACATGACCGTTCAGCCGCAGACCGGCCTTTCAGAGGGAACATACGACGCGTCTATCAGTCTCCTCGGCACCACGAGCGGCGCAACGACGGCTATCCAGCTCGAAGTCCCATTCAAATTCGCTGTAAGCGATAACCCTGAAGCGCAGGATCCGAGCGTTACTGTAGAAGCGCAGCGCACGGGAAAAGACACCGCTGCGCTAAAAATCACGGCAACGGTAGACGGAACGCTCCGCTGCATCGTTACGGATTCCGATGCATCGGAACCTTCCGATGATGACTTCGCAAACGCTTCTTCAGTAGAAGGAAACGCCGGCAGCACCGATGTGGTATATGTATCGCTCGGCGAAAATCCCGAGAACGCTAAGACAATCTACTTCAGATACTATGCTCTGAGCGACGGCACGCTCGTGGGAAGCGGGACCCAGTCCATCGACATTCCCGCGTACGGTTCGACAAATTTCAGTGCGACTATCGACAAGACCACGCTGGACCTCGGCACGCGCCTTGAAGGATACAGCCCGGCGAACTGCGCCGCTACAGCCACTATCGAAAACACCGGCGATGGCACGCTTTCATTTGAGGTCGACACGACCGACAGCGGATACGCCGATTTCGCCAAATATTTCACCGTGAACACTTCGGGCGCATCCAATATCGCCAGAGGAAGCAAAGGTTCCGTTACCGTAATGCCTGTAAGCGGGCTTACGGAAGGGACATACACAGGGACATTCTATCTCGTCGACAGCGATGTGACGGACACAGATGGAAACTCCCTGAAACTCGGCCCTGTCACAGTAACGATGATCGTCGCAAAGAAAGGCGATTCCGGCGCCGAGGACGTGCGCGACCCTGAAGGGGAATATACGCCGTACCGGACGGAAATACAAAACGCTCTGGCGATCGATTCACTCTACGAGATGGGAATAGACGGCCGTACCGCTTACTGCGCAAACTACAACTATACTCTGTGGCTGTCAGATGACGCTGACATGAATTATTACTACGGAAGCAAGTTTGCGGAGATCGCGGATGTGACAAACAAGGAACTCGATTCCTACACAGGCCTCGATCCAAACGCGAACCCTATCGTCTATCCGCCGAACAAAAACGGATACACTCCTGTCAAACAGGGAAGCAGTTCCAGCTCTGTCCGCGACAATGTCGCAAGAGTCCTTTATTACGGATATCCTAACGACGCATTGAACCTGAGGTCAAGCGGCGACAGCGTTTGGAACCTGAATGACGATAATAACTACGTTTACTGCCTCGAAAATCAGGGCAGGAAAGATTATGCCTTCATGATCGCGACGCAGTGCGCCATCTGGCATTACACGGACGGCATCGACTTCAGCGACATCAAATCCGGTGGCGACAACGACCCACGCGCTCAGCATATCAAAGAAATATACAAAACTGTACCGGTATGGGGATGGAATGACATCCAGAACCTGTACAACTTCCTCGTCGGAAATGACGATGATCTTCTCCATACATACCTCTATGGAGAGAGAGGCGTTTTCCGCAACGGAGTGACGTATCCGTCTGATCTCAGCGACGCCCCTGACGACTTTGTCGTCGATCTCTTCGTAGCGGATAACCCTATCAGTTTAGATGGAACGCCGACATGGACACAGAACCTTGTCGCTGCGCGCACTACGACATACGAAGACAAGACCGAGACTTTCGCTGTGACAAAAGTATGGAGCGACAACGGGAACGTGACGTCTGTACGTCCTTCCACAGACGAATTCAAGTCATGGGTTCGCCTGTATAACGGAACAGACGATGTGACAGAGACATACAAAGACTCGCTCACAGTCGTGGATAACGGCGACAACACGTTCACTATCTCCTACGCCGATCTTCCTGTGAACGGCAATGAATACACCGTCGGAGAGGTCATCCCGGCCGAATACGAGGATATATATAAGATACCTGCCGACGCAGCGACGGTTTCAAACGGCGGCACGCTCACGAACACACTCGTTACGCGCGAAGAAAACGACGCATCCCTCACGCTCAGGAAGACAGACATGAACGGTCAGGTGCTCGACGGCGCTAAGTTCACGCTCTATGCCGACAAAGAATGCCTGAACGCGATAACAACGCTCGACGCTATCTCCGCTGACGGCGGCACCGCTTCCATCAGCACTTCCGCGTCGTATCTCCGCCCGTTCCTTCCTGAGACAAACGGAGGCATCACTACCGTATATCTCAAAGAGACCACGGCTCCGACAGGATACAAAGCGACAGCGTCGTCATACCCCATCACGATAAGGACCAAAATCGAAGAAGGCTGGAACTCCGCGGAGACTAAATACACTATCCGCACTTCCTACCTCATCGCATGGTCCCATAACGACACGCTGAACGTAAAGAATGATACTGACACTCAGGAAGCGACTGAATACGACGAACTGACGATAAACAAAGTCGATTCGAACAACCAGCCGCTCACCGGCGCGGTCTTCACGCTCTACGCATCCGAAGCGGACGCTAACGCGGAAACGAACGCGGTAAAAGTCATCGACATGACCTCTGCTTCGACCTCGACGATCTCGACCGATGATACTGCTCTCGCATCGTATCTCCCTGAAACCACGGCAGATACTACGACGCTCTACCTGAAGGAGACCACAGTTCCGCAGGGCTATACAGGCGAGACCGACCTCATAGAGATAACTCTCGGCAAGACCGAAAACGAATCGTGGAACGCAGATCACACTGTCTACACCAAGACGACGACATACACGATAACGTCCGACGGTTCTAAGACAGTCAGCGTCACGAACACAGCGGAAAATGTCACGGAAGTGCACTCCAGTCTGACGATAAACAAAACAGACAGCGAAGGAGCAGCGCTCGACGGAGCAAAATTCACGCTCTACTCCGACAGCGACTGCCAGACGGCCATTACTGCCGAAAACGCCATCTCCGCGGATAACGGGCAGGCGATCCTCAACACCAGCACGCTGACGGGATATCTTCCTGCCGAAGACGGCACTGAGACGCACGTTTACTTAAAGGAGACGACCGTTCCTACAGGATATTCCGCGCCGACGGACGCAGACGGAAATGACATTGTCTACGATATCGTACTCGGACGTTCGACGGCTGACAGCGTGACCACCTACACCATCAAATACAACGGCTCATCGAAACTGGTCGTGGCAAACGCTCCGAAGACCGGGTCAGATACGAAAGAGACATCGCTTACAGTAAGCAAAGTCGGTGAAAACGAGCAGGCTCTCTCAGGCGCCGTGTTCTCTTTGTTCGAAACGCGCGCGGACGCGGAGAGCGGAACAGACGCCGTCAAGACATTCGATGCTGTCGGAACAGACGGTATCCTGACGATCTCGACCTCCGACGATTATCTCTCGTCGTATCTGCCGAGCGTCAATGAAAAAACGACACTCTATCTCGCGGAGACACAGGCTCCTGATAACTACATCAAGTCCGACGCGGTATTCCCGATCGACATCGAGACAAAGCAGGAGACTGCCTGGAATGCGGATCACACGCAGCTCATAACGACCACGTACCACGTCATCTCATACCGCGGCAGCAACGCTTTCACCGTTCCTAACTTCCCGACAGTAGATGTTACGGTCAACAAAGAATGGAACGGAGCGACGGGAGACGAAGTGTATGTATGCCTCACCAAGAACGGCGTCGTCACGGGAGATCCTGTAAAACTCACCGCTCCTGACTGGTCTACGACATTCACCGACCTGCTCAAGTTCGATTCGAGCGGCAGAGAAATCAATTACGGCGTAGTCGAATACGCAGATGCCGATAAGACGGAAGTGACCAACTATTCAGTCACGACCCATAAAAACAGCGACGGCACCATAACCGTAGTGAACGCGCCGAGCGATGAAGTTACGAGCCTCACGGTCACGAAAGACTGGAAGAACGGCGCAAGCGGTTCCGTGGCCGTTGTCGAACTCGAGCGCAAGACGAGCACCGACGCCGATTTCGTATCCATGGGAATAGCCTTGACGCTTAAGGCTTCGGAGAACTGGACCGGTACATTCACAGACCTGCCGAAGTATGACTCCGCGGGCCAGGCGATAGAGTACCGCGCAGTCGAAAATGCCGAGAACTATGATTCTGCAGTCGAGACAGAAAAGAATGACGACGGCACATTCAGCGCTGTCGTGACAAACAAGCCTAGCGAGGAAACGATCTCGATCCCTGTCGAAAAGCAGTTTGCCGATGGCGTCTCAGGTGAAGAGATAACCGTCGTCGTAAAGCGCGACGGCAAAGTCGTCAGAGAGCATGATCTCAGCGAAAGCAACGACTGGCACTACACGTTCGAAGACTTGACAAAATACGCCGAAGACGGCCACGAGTACGAGTACACGGTCGAAGAGACAAACAAAAACTACAAGCCGGAAGTCACACTCGTAGATGAAAACGACATCACTCAGGGTGTCATCATCACCAACTACCAGAGTGACGAGAAAATCACGATTCCTGTCGTAAAGAAATGGAACGGCACAGCAGCGGATTCCGTCGAGATAAAACTCCTCGCAAACGGCGAAGTCGTCAAGACAGTCGAGATCGACGCAGAAGACGGATGGAAATACACGTTCTCCGACCTCCTGAAGTATGACGCTTCCGGAAAAGAATACGAGTATTCTATCGAAGAGACCGCGATAACAGGCTACACGTCAGATATCAACGGCGACGCCAAAAACGGATTCGTAGTGACGAATACGCAGGAAGGCACGCACAAAGGCGCTAATCGTAAGCCTGATAACGGCAGCAAACCGTATACAGGCGACGGGAGCGGCATGGAACTCTGGGTGATGACATCGCTCATTGCCGGACTGCTCACAGTCACACTCATCAGGAAACGCCTGACCAGTAAATGACAGCGGTAGGTGACAGCCTCTGCGGCTGCCGCTCATCCTGCGGGAAATCCTGTGGGAAATAATCAATCAACACAAAAGCGCGTTTCGTAAGAAACGCGCTTTTTATGTGCCATAAAATCCGGCTGTAATAAAGTTCTCCGCGATGCTGGTGTTTTCTCCGCAATGCGTTTTTTTCTCCGCGATGTGTAAAGTTCCGCGATGCGGATAAAAGTCTGTCTATCGGCTATTTAAGGGCCTCTGCGATGGTTTTGCCGTACTCGACGCACTGCGCGAGCGCGTCTTTGTCGGGAGCCCATTTGACTCTCAGCGGGTCTGCTATCTTTTCATAGCCCATGCCCGAAAGTGCCTCGGCGATCTGATTCGCCGCCTCGCCGCTCCAGCCGTAACTGCCGAACGAAGCGAACTTCTTGCCCTTGAACTTCAAGCCTTTGATGAGTTCGAGCTCCCCGCCGATCGCGTATGAGTAGCCGTTATTGATAGTAGGCGAGCCCATGACGACGGCCTTGCTGGAGAATACCTCCGTCGCGATATCGTTTTTGTCGGATTTAGAGGCGTTATACAGTCTGACTGTCGTTTCCGGCGATGCGCTGAGGATGCCGAGCGCTATGGATTCCGCCATGCGTCTGGTGGACTGCCACATCGTGTCGTAGACTATCGTCACGAGGTCTTCCTGATAATTCAGGGCCCACGCTCTGTAGGCATCCATGATAGCCTGAATATTGCTTCGCCAGCAGATGCCGTGGCTCGGGCAGATGAGCTTGATGTCAAGCCCCATCGACTGTATCTCGTTAAGTTTCTTCGTTACGAACATGCTGAACGGAGCGATGATGTTGGCATAGTACTTTTTAGCCTCGGCCATCGCCTTGTCGAGATCGGCGCAGTCGTCATAGAGCATTTCCGACGCGTAGTGCTGACCGAATCCGTCGTTGCTGAAGAGGATGTTTTCGCCTGTCATGTATGTGAACATCGTGTCAGGCCAGTGGAGCATCGGCGCTTCGATAAAACGGAGCTTGCTGCCTCCCAGATCGAGTTCGTCGCCTGTTTTCACGTTCACGAAATTCCAGTCCTTGTGATATAAGCCGCGGATGATCTGTTCGCCTTTAGCGGTGCAGTAGATAGGTGTGTCAGGGATCTCGGCCATGAGCGCAGGGAGCGAGCCGCTGTGGTCGTTCTCGTTATGGTTCATGACGATATAGTCGATCTTCTTCAGATCTATCTCTTTTTTCAACTCCTCAACAAATTCACGATCGTAAGGTCCCCAGACCGTGTCCATCAGGACAGTCTTTTTGTCGCGGATAAGGTAAGAGTTATACGAGGATCCGTCTTCCGTCGAAAGTTCATCGCCGTGGAAACGCCTGAGTTCCCAGTCTATCTTGCCTACCCATGTCACCTTGTCTGTGATTTTCTTGCTCATATCTCTCTCCTTTTTATCAACAAAGCCCCGACTTTACGCCGGAATGAATTTCGCTGACTATGATTTATCCTGAAGGCTCATTATCAACGCGATGAGTTCGCTGCCGGAGCCCGCCGTGTTGATTTGACGCCTGAGCGCGGCGCCGCCTTTCATCCCCTTGAAATATCTCGGAATTATTTTGCGCATCTCGCGTACCGCGACGCGCTCGCCTTTCAGTTCTTCTTCCGCCCTGTACTGTCTGATAGCCGTCTCGCATCGCTCCGCGAGTGTCGGAAGTTCAGGTGCTTCCGTCCCGTCAAGCCCGGCGTTCAGTTCTCTGAATATCCACGGAGCTCCGAGCGCTGCGCGCCCGACCATTATGAAGTCGCAGCCCGTTTCACGGAACATCCGCTCGGCGTCGTCAAAACACCTCACGTCGCCGTTGCCTATGACCGGTATCGAGACGGCCTTCTTTACCGCGGCGATAGCCTCGAGCGAAACTTCGCCGGAATAGTACTGTTCGCGCGTGCGCCCGTGCACCGCGACAGCGCTGCCGCCCGCGGCAGCGGCCGCCTGCGCCGCCTGCACAGCCGCGTCCGGCGCGGCGCCCTCTATTCCGGCCCTGATCTTTACCGTCACCGGCTTGCTTGTCGCACCGACGACGGCTTTCACGATCTTGTATATCAGCTCAGGATCGCGCAAAAGCGCGGACCCGTCGCCGTTTTTGACTACTTTCGGCACGGGACATCCCATATTGATATCCAGTATCGCGTTGCCGTAAGGCTCCAAGATCTCGGCGGCCTCGGCCATGAAACCGGGATCGCTCCCGAATATCTGGAAAGCCGTCGGAGCGGAGCATTCGCCTATCTCAAGCAGTGAAGCGGTATTTTTGTTGGAGTAGCAGAGCCCCTTTGCGCTCACCATCTCCGAATATACTATACCCGCTCCGTACTCGGCACAAATCGACCTGTATGCCGCGTCGGAAAATCCCGCCATCGGAGCGAGAAAAAACGGCGATTTCGGAACGACGTTGCCTATATTTTGAAATTCTTTTCCCATACGTGTTTTCCGGAAGCGGGCTTTCTCTCTTTGATGTTCTTTTCGTAGATGATCTCCAGACCGTCCAGTGTGAGGAATTCATCTACGTGATCTATGCACGAAAGACCTGCTTCCATCATCATATCCGCGAATACGCCCGTGGCGATGACTTTGATAGGCCCTTCGGCGCCGTTCGCTTTCATTTCTTCCTTCATTTTTGCGACGATGTATTCGATCATTCCCACGTGGCCGTAGATGATACCCGCCTGCATGCTCTCGACAGTATTACTGCAAATTATTTTGCCCGGAGCGTCGAGTTCGACCTTTGGCAGCATCGCGGTCTTTTCAAAGAGCGCGTCCGACGAGATCTTAAGGCCGGGCGTGACCGTGCCGCCCAAATATTCATCTTTGCCGTCGATAGCGCCGACGGTCGTCGCAGTGCCGAGGTCCACCACTATCAGAGGGCCGCCGTATTTGTTCACCGCGGCCACGGCGTTCACGATCTGGTCGCCGCCTACCTGCTTCGGGTTATCGTACTTAATGATAAGGCCTGTTTTGATGCCCGATTCAACTACAAGAGCGGAAATTCCGAAGTATTTCTCCGACAAGTCTCTGAACGTGTGGAGTACCGACGGCACCACCGAGGAGATTATCACGTCATCTATTTCGTCAAAACTGTAACCCTCGTATGTGAAGAGGTGATTGACTATCATGGCGTATTCGTCGGCGCTGCGTTCACTCGCGGTCTGCAAGCGCCAGTGCGTGAGCAGTTTACCGGCGGAGAATAGTCCGACAGTTATTTCAGTATTACCGATATCAAAAGCAAGAAGCATGATTACACCAATCTCTCAAGGCGTTTAAGCGCCAAAGCAACTGTGAGGCCCGGGATGACGCGGTTGCCGGTCACTTCCACTCCGAGTATCTCGTTGATCTTTTTGAGTCTGTACTGGACCGTATTCGTGTGGATTCCCATAATCTGAGATGTTTTGCCGCTGTTCATGCCGGCGTCGAGAACGAATGTCTCAAGCGTGTCGAGCAGTTGTTTTGCTTTGTTCTGCCCGATCTCGTTCTCAAAAGGCCTCAGCAGGTTGAGGTAATTTTTCTTTACGTGTCCTCCCTGGACTTGTATGTTGATGCAGTTTGAAACGAGGACAAGTTCGTACTTGGAGAACACGCGCTTGTAAGGGAAAACGCTCTCGACGAAAGTCCATGTCTCGCTGATAAGGCGGAAACCGTCGCTGGCCCCCTCTATCCCGTCAAGCCCCGTGAAATGAAATATCCTGACGTCTTTGCTGATCTCTTTAAGTTCATCGTAGAGACCGTTGCAGACGTTTTTGATATTACTATTTTCCTTGTCGAATTCAGGGGTCTGAGCGATGAGTCCGTAGCATTCCTCGCCGTCCTCTATCTTCACGACATCGCAGTGCGTATCATTTTCAAAGTCGTTGATGACCTTGCCGGCTTTTGCGTTGTTTATCCCTTTTCCGTAATAGACGGAAGCTATCTGGTTGCCCTTAGGCTCGATGCTGTCTTTGATGCTGTACGCGAGGCTCTTATTGCCGCGCATGAGGGCTTTGATGAGGTCGACTTTCAGGTCGCGCTCCGGCGTGTATTTCCACATGCCCATCGCCAGTTCGATGATCTCCGCAAGTTTCGTTATCTCGCCCGCGGTGTATTTGTCCTCGTTGTCGACGACGAGCAGAAAGTACCTCTCGCCGGAGACGTTTACCGTGCCCCAGTAGCCGACGACGCCGTTCAGGTCGAGCAGGCTGTATGCCACGCTTTCAGCCGACTGTTCTTTGCGGTTGCGAAGCGTCTTGATGGCGTCCTGCACGGTGATGCGGTCGCGGTTTTCGACGACCAGAACAGGATTGAAGTTCTTCGATATCAAAACGACCTGGAACCCGTTTGTCAGCGCCGCTTCTTTCAGCGCGGACTGGAAGTTCGTATGGCGTTCGAAATCGAGCAGATGATATATCGTGTTGTTGATGAGGTTGTTGCTGAAACTGTTTCCGAGCAGGAGCCTGTCCATGACCTGATCTATCACGTCGGAATACTCGGACTTGTTCTGCGGCGGGATTATTATCAAAGGAAGCCCTATCGCTTCGGCTATCTCGACCGCCTCGTCCGAAAGTTTTTCGGCACTCGGATAATGGAAAACCACAAGTGCGGAGATACCGTTGTTTGCGAGTTCCTTTACCGTCTCGGACTGAAGCGTCGGCTTTCCGCGCATAGCCGAAAACGACGTTAAAACGATATGGTCGCGTTTACCGCTGGATCTGACCGCCGATTTGACGTCCGGAGAATCCAGTACGGATATGGATGAGACCGGATTGTTGAGGTTTCTCTTTCCGGCTGCGATCTTGCACGGGTTGAATGCGTCGAGTTCGAGACATTCTCTGACTGTGAGTTTCATTTTTTTCCACCTGCCGCTCTGTTTTTCTTTCTTAATTCTTTAGTTGCTGCCTTTGTCTTTTATATCGTCCGCGCCGTTGTCTTCACGCGCCTGCGCGGGATCGATGACGTTTTCGCCGCTGTCCTGCGGTTCTGATGTTTTAGAGCCATCTGCCTGTGGTTCAGCAGGTTCCTGCGGCTGAGCCGGTGACTGTCCCTGCGGCTGATTTGGAGCCTGAGGCTGCTCTGCCTGCGCCTGTGGCTGCTGAGGCCCTGCCTGCGGCTGCCCGTAAGGATACTGATTGCCATAAGGCGGTACATTCCCATACGGCGGCTGATTGCCGTAAGGAGGCTGGTTCCCATACGGCGGCTGATTGCCATAAGGAGGCTGGTTCCCATACGGCGGCTGATTGCCGTAAGGAGGTTCGTTCCCATACGGCGGCTGATTGCCGTAAGGAGGCTGGTTCCCGTAAGGCGGCTCGTTGCCGTATGGAGGCTGATTTCCGTATGGAGGCTCGTCGTTCACCCTGTTATCATAAGGGAACGGTCCGCCGAAAACAGACTTGCCTTCTTCAGGCGAAAGTCCGGCGCGGCGCAGTTCCTCCATGCGCGCTTCGTCTTCTTTGCGGCGGATGCGCTTGCTCTCCTCTGCCTCCTCCTCGTTCTCTTTCTCGACTTTCTTTTCGTATTCGAGAACGTCCTGTTTGATTTCTTCAGGAGTCTTAGCGCCGGTGTAGAGTTCTTCGAACTGATCTCCGTCGAGCGTTTCTACCAACAGCAGAGCCTGAGCGACTCTTTCGAGGATATCGCTGTTTTCTTTGAGTATCTTTTCAGTCTCCTCGTACGCTTTGTCGATGATCCTTCTGATTTCGTGGTCGATTTCGGCCTGTACTTCTTCGGAGTACGCTTTCTTGGATGAAAAATCGTTTCCGAGGAATACTTCCTCTGATTCGGCGTAGTTAACAGGGCCGAGTTTTTCCGAGAAACCGTAGCGCGTGACCATTTCGCGCGCGATGTCGGTAGCGCGCTGGATGTCGTTGCTTGCGCCGGTGCTGACATCATCGAGCGTCAAAGCCTCCGCCACACGTCCACCAAGCAGATGGATGATCGTGTCGTACATGTGCTTGCGGGTCTCGAAAGTCCTGTCCTTTTCAGGCAGGCTCATGGTGAAGCCTCCCGCGGCTCCCCTCGGGATAATGGTTATCTGGTGTACAGGATCGCCGCCGATCGTGCGCATGACGACGGCGTGTCCGGCCTCATGATATGCTGTGAGTTTGCGTTCTTCTTCGCTGATGACTCTGCTCTTCTTCGCAGGTCCCGCGAGCACTTTGGTCGTCGCTTCTTCGATCTCGACCATTCTGATCTTGCGCCCGTTCCGGCGCGCCGTTATCAAAGCCGCCTCGTTGAGCAGGTTTTCAAGATCCGCAGGCGTGAAGCCCGGCGTGCGTCTGGCGATGACCTCCGGCGAAACGTCGTCCGCGAGCGGTTTGTTTTTGCTGTGGACTTTGATGATTTCTTCTCTGCCCTTTATGTCAGGGATGCCTATGACGATCTGGCGATCGAAACGGCCCGGCCTGAGAAGTGCAGGGTCGAGCACGTCAGGACGGTTTGTGGCCGCGATGACGATGACACCCGAATTTTCCTCGAATCCGTCCATCTCTACGAGCAGCTGGTTCAGCGTCTGCTCGCGCTCATCGTTGCCGCCGCCGAGGCCCGCGCCTCTCTTGCGTCCGACAGCGTCGATCTCGTCGATGAACAAAATGCAAGGAGCGTTTTTCTTTGCCTGGTCGAACAGATCGCGCACACGCGAAGCGCCGACGCCGACGAACATCTCGACAAAGTCGGAACCGCTGATGCTGAAGAACGGAACTCCGGCCTCGCCGGCCATGGCTCTGGATACGTATGTTTTACCTGTTCCCGGAGGGCCTACGAGCAGGATGCCTGTAGGTATCCTGGCGCCGAGAGACGTGTATTTGCGCGGATCCTTAAGGAAATCAACGACTTCGCGCAGTTCTTCTTTTTCTTCCTGGAGTCCCGCCACGTCGGCAAAAGTGATTTTGTTATCGTTCTTATACAGCCTCGCTTTGCTCTTGCCGAACTGGAAGGCTTTGCCGTTTCCGCCCTGGTTCATCATCATATACAATAGGAAAATCAGAGCGATTATGAGGATTATCGATGGCAGGATGTTCAGAAGTATGCTCCCCGCCGACGTCGGGTTGTCCGTTTCGACGGTGAGCGTGCCATCTTCCATCTGCGGATAGATATATTCTTCCTCGAGATACTCGATCTCAAGATAGTAAGGCGCATAAGTATATACGGTCTCTTTCTGATCGCTGTCCTCGGTTCCCTTTATTGTGCCGGTCAGCTTGGTGCCGGTGATGTTTATCTCGGAAATTTTCTTGTCCGCAAGCAATTCCGCGAACTCTGAGTATTTCACCTTCTTTACGTTCGATGTCATCTCCGAGCGGTAAAACGAAATCGACATTATAATAAAGAAGATGATCATAATGTAGAAAATCAGCGATCTTGTTCTTCTGTTCAAAGCTCTATACCTCTTCTTTTTGTGCCAATACACTAAAATTTTTTTCATTTTATCATAAATGCGCAACGTCTACAATATGAATAGTGCTTTCATAACAAAAAATTTACAGCGGCTGCGGCAATTTATGTGGTATGAAATGGATTTCCGCCAAAACACATGCGCGCGGATGGAAAGCGGCGAACTCGGCGGCAGACCGACAAAATAGATGCCGCTCCGCCACGGGAGCACGAAAAAACCGCCTCTTTCGGTTCAAGCGCCGATCGAGACGGTTTGTTCTTGAGAACATATGTCGCTGCAGACCTATGATCAGTCGAGGTTGTACTTATCCTTGAATTTCTGGATACGTCCGCCGCGGCTGACGAATTTCTGCTGACCTGTAAAGAACGGATGGCACGCTGAGCAGACGTCAAGCTTCAGTTCAGGCTTGGTAGATCTGGTCATAAACTCATTTCCGCATGCGCAAGTAACTTTACAGTCCATATATTCTGGATGGATTCCTTCCTTCATGCTTACACCTCTTTCCTGCTCGGGTCATCCGTATGTGCTCGGGTTTTCCGGCTTATATTTGCAATCAAGCCTTATAACTATAGCACGGAAGCGCTCCGGATGCAACTGAATTTTTTGACCCGGCCGTCTTTCCATTCGAGCCGTTTATCGTATATTTTCCTAAACATATCGGTCCTTCCTGTTTCGTGCCATC
>JBMNVD010000003.1:0-77186 GCA_050946615.1 Eubacterium sp. | reverse complement strand
ATATCCGGAATATACTTATATAATAAGATACGTGGACAAAGAAACCGGCGAGGAGATAGCCGAGCGCAGGACGATAACCGATACCGCTCAGATAATGACGGCATCGGCGATCGACATCGACGGGTATGAGCCGCTTCCGGATTCGGAATACGGGCAGGCAGACAAGGACGGCGACAGGGTAATCACCCTATATTACACATCTACGTCCGCTCAGAGTGAAACCGACGATTCGCCTTCTCCTGATACCGGCGACACATCCCGCGCGGATGAAGCGATGCTTTTGATGGCTTTCTCTGCCGCCGCAGCGGCGCTGACGGCGTATAGGCGCATAGTATCAAAATCAGTAAACGATAAATAGTCGAGAGGTGAGAAAATGGAAAATCGCTGCATAAACTGCAAGGTATGCGACGGAAGAGCATGTTCAAATCACATTCCGGGACCGGGCGCCAAAGGCACGGGCGACACGGCAGCCAGAAACTACGATAAGTGGAAAGAAATACGCGTCAACATGGACACGATCGTCGCAAACGACCCGGTCTCGACGGAATCCGAACTGTTCGGCAGGACATTTGCAGCACCGATTTTTGCCGGTCCGGTAGGCGACGTGCGCATGCACTATAACGAAGAATATACGGAAGAGGAATACGACCGCATTATCGCATGCGGATGCGCGGACGCCGGGATAGCGGCTTTCACCGGAGACGGCATGAAAGAGGAGTTCATGAAATACGGGTGTGCCGCCATCAAAGAAGCCGGAGCGGGTGTTCCTACGATAAAGCCATGGAACATAGACATCGTGGCGAAGAAGATGAAAATGGTCGAGGAATCGGGCGCTTTTGCGGTCGCTATGGACGTAGACGCGGCGGGCCTTCCGTTCCTGAAGAACTTTACGCCTCCCGCAGGACGCAAGACAGTGGATGAACTTAAAGAGATAATAGAGCTCACCGAACTTCCTTTCATCGTTAAAGGCATCATGACTCCGCAGGGTGCGCGCAAAGCCGTTCAGGCCGGCGCTTCCGGAATCGTCGTCAGCAACCACGGCGGCAGGGTGCTCGACCAGTGCGCCGCGACCGCAGAGGTCCTCGAAGATATCGTCCGCGAAGTCAAAGGCGAGGTGAAGATATTCGTAGACGGCGGCATCAGGAGCGGAGCAGACGTGTTCAAAGCGCTCGCTCTCGGCGCAGACGCTGTCCTCATCGCGAGACCTTTTGCCACAAGCGTATATTACGGCGGAGGCAGGAAGGGCGTTACAGACTACGCGAACAAGATCAAAGGGGAACTCGCCGACACGATGTACATGTGTGGAGCGTCGTCTTTGGCGCAGATAGACAGGAGCATGGTCAGGAAATGAGCAGACCGGACGAAAGCAAAGTAGTCATAGCGTCCCGGAACCGGCACAAAATAGAGGAACTCGAGACGATACTCGGGGGCCTCGGATTTTCGTCCGTTCCGCGCGATGAGGCGGGTATACCGCCGTTTGAAGTCGCAGAGGACGGAGCGACTTTCGAGGAAAACTCCTTCAAAAAAGCCGAAGCGATAGTAAAAGCATCCGGAATGCCGGCGATCGCCGACGATTCGGGGCTCATGGTCGACGCTCTCGACGGTGCGCCTGGTGTGATGAGCGCGAGATTTGCCGGCGAACATGGCAACACAGATGCAAACAACAAAAAACTCCTTGCGCTGCTCGACGGAGTGCCGGACGAAAAGAGAACGGCGAAGTTCGTCTGCGTCATCACTCTGCTGTTCCCCGACGGGAAATGCATCACCGCGCGGGGAGAGTGTCCTGGGAAGATCTTGACCTCACCGAGAGGAGGAAACGGGTTCGGATACGATCCGCTTTTTGTTCCCGACGGATATGATTTGACGTTCGCCGAGATGGATGAAGCGGAAAAGAATAAAATAAGTCATCGAGCGAAGGCGCTGTCCGCGCTCAAGGGAAAACTCGCCGACAAGTAAGGCCGACAAGATAATGGATGAACAGCAGAAACAGATAAACAGCAAAGCGCAGACAGCGGAAACCGAAAAGAGCGCAAAAAAACCGAACAGGGCGATGAGGATGGTATTCCTCGGTTTGAAACAGTACCAAGATCCGTATTACCAAGGGGTAGCCGCCACCGTCGCCTTCTTCTTTATTTTGTCGATAGTGCCGACTCTGTTTTTGCTTTCTGAACTCTTGGGGATATTCGGCCTGTCTCTTACTGATATCGTCGAAAGGTATGATATAGATTTTTCTCAGGACGTGCTTCAGATACTGAAGTTTATCGTGAATACGAAATACCCGACAGCGACGACGAACATTCTGTTTATCATTTTGGGCGTGTGGGCTGCTTCAAGACTGCAGTTCACGCTGATGCGCGTGCAGACATACACTTTTTCCGGCGGGAAAAACGCGGGGAATTATTTTCGGGACAGGCTCAGGTCCCTGCTGACTATCATCATTACCGTAGTGATGATGGTCGTTGTGATAATCTTCATGACTTACGGCGAAGTGTTTTTCAAGTATGTCGCGGAACAGGCCGAGATGAACGAGATCGCCGACGTGATATGGAACGGCTTCAGGTGGCCGATAGCAGGTGTCCTGTACCTTCTCATCGTGACATTCAACTATTTCGTCATGGCGCCGAGGAACAGCAGAAAATTCATCGATTTTATGCCGGGCGGAGTCGTCGCGGCGGCCGGGATGCTCGTCGTCACCATGGTTTATTCGGCTTATTCAGCTCATGCCGTGGGCAACAGCTTCATATACGGCTCGATGGCCAGTATCGCGATCTTGATGTTCTGGTTCTATTTTATTTCTTGGGTGCTCATAATCGGCATTCTTTTCAACAAAGTCTGGGACGACACCAAGGATCCTGAAGCGGGGAAAGACGCCAATATCGAAGAAATAAAAAAGATGTTCAAGGTGAAATGAACATCCTTTTACAGAATGGACGTCCTTTTGCAGAATGAACATCCTTTTGCAGTCAGAAAACCCCGCGTCGGACGCGGGGCTGATATTTAATACTGAGCAGTATTACTGAAGTCTTCTTATGCCGAAGGCTTTTTTATTTGATAATTTTATTTGATGACTCTGACGCGGATGACGCCGTCGGCGGATCTTACATCTGTGACATCGTCAGGCGTGGAAACGAGAGCGTACCCGTAGCCGCCGCGATTTCCGCCTTTTACCGCCGAGACGTTTTTGCCTTCCATGAGCGAGACTGCGAGTTTGACCGGATCGTCGACGCCTTTGGTGATGAAAGCGACTCTTGTTTCACCGCCGCGAGGTCCCATGTCGATGCGAGGGAAGTTGACCGAATTGATGATGTTTCCGTTTTCGATGTAGTTCATCAGTTCGTCGGCAGCCATGACCGCGCAGTTGTCTTCGGCTTCCTGTGTGGATGCGCCGAGGTGAGGCGTGCAGGCGACCTTAGGATTTCCGATGATGCCCTTCGTCGCGAAGTCGGTGATATATTTTCTGAGTTTGCCGGAATCGAGTGCCGCTAGGAGGTCTTTTTCATTCACCAGTTTATCGCGCGAATAGTTCACGAGGATAGCTCCGTTCTTGAAGTGGGAGAACATTTCGGCGTTGAACATGCCGTTCGTGGAATCCATCGAAGGGAGGTGAAGTGTGACAAAGTCTGCGAAAGGAAGCATCTTTTCGAGGGTATCGTAGAATTTGACAGCAGGTTCCAGACGAAGTGCCGCAGGAACGCTGAGGTACGGATCGTATCCGACCACGTTCATTCCGAGCGCCAAAGCGGCGTTTGCGACGAGAGCACCGACCGCGCCGAGGCCAACGACGCCGAGCGTCTTGCCTTTGAGTTCGGTGCCGACGAACTGCGACTTGCCTTTTTCGACTGCTTTGCCGACATCCTCGGAATCACCGAGCGTCTGGGTCCATGCGAGCCCGCCGTCGAGATTTCTGGCGGCTATTATCATGGCAGCAATTACGATTTCTCTTACTGAATTTGCGTTAGCTCCCGGTGTGTTGAAAACTACGATGCCGCTGTCTGCGCATCTGTCGAGCGGGATGTTGTTGACGCCCGCGCCGGCCCTGGCGATAGCGAGAAGTTCTTTGTCGAACTCCATCTCGTGCATGTTCGCGCTCCTGACGAGGACCGCTGTCGAGCCGGATAAGCCTTCAGAGCCGTCTCGAACCTCGTATTTTTCGTTAAAACGTTCGAGTCCGACCGGAGCGATCTTATTGAGAGTAGAAATCTTGTACATTGCTGACCTCCTTGAATTTTCAGTTATCGCGTACGCGACCATTATAACACCCGCGATATTTACTTTCAATATTGCCGGTGATACAATAAACACAGTTTATTGCTCAGCTTTCATATTAAAAGGAGAAGAGAAAATGAAGTACGACAGAGTGTTTAATTTCTCAGCGGGACCTTCCTGCCTTCCACTTCCGGTCATCGAAAAAGTAGCGGCGGATCTCCCGAACTACAACGGGACGGGCGAATCGGTCATGGAGATGAGCCACAGATCGGCCGAGTACAAGCAGATAATCGAAGACGCGGAAGCAAATCTTCGCAAACTGATGAATATCCCGGACAACTATACCGTTTTGTTCCTTCAGGGCGGCGGAACGCTTCAGTTCTCGATGGTTCCTATCAACCTTCTCCGCAAATCAAAGAAAGCCGATTACGTAATAACGGGTAACTGGGCTAAAAAAGCGTACGAAGAAGCCTGCAAATTCGGCGATATCCGCGTTTTGGCCAGTTCGGAAGAGGACAACTACACGTATATCCCTAAATTCAAAAAGGAAGATATACGTCCGGATGCAGACTATGTCTATATCTGCTACAACAATACCGTCTACGGTTCACACTTCCCGGCTGTCCCTGACACGGGAGACGTGACGCTCGTCTGCGACATGTCCAGTTCGATTTTGTCGGAAGAAATCGACGTTTCGCGCTTCGGACTCATCTACGCCGGAGCACAGAAGAATGTCGCGCCTGCGGGAGTCACGATAGTCATCATCAGGAACGACCTCATCGGTTTTGCTCCTGAGGACACGCCGATCTACCTGAACTACAAAACTCACGCCGACAAAGGTTCTATGTACAACACGCCTCCTTGCTTCTCGATTTACGTTGCGGGCGAAGTGTTCAAGTACATGCTCAGCAGAGGCGGCGTACCTGCCATCCACAAGATCGATGTCGAGAAGGCGGGGAAACTCTACGACGCTATCGATTCGAGCAAACTTTTCCACAATCCGGTAGCAAAAGAGGACCGCTCGCTCATGAACGTCATCTTCTTCACCGGAAACGAGGAACTCGACAAGAAGTTCATCGACGGCGCACGGGCCGAGGGCATGATCAACCTCAAAGGCTACAGGACTCTCGGAGGCATGCGTGCCAGCATTTTCAACGCTATGCCGCCTGAGGGTGTCGATGCGCTCATCGACTACATGAAGCGCTTTGAAAAAGAAAACGCATAAAACGCAAACGCATAGGTAACGCATGAAAAAGAACACGCTTAAAATTATCGCATTAGTACTTGCCGCGGCGATCTCCGCCGCGACAGTTTTTCAATTCCCGCTTTTCAGCACGTTTGCCGAGTCTTCATCGGGAACGTCGACGGAAAGTTCCGACAGTACCACGGATGCGAGTTCGTCGACCGACAGTTCTACGACGGACGCCACAGCGACAGAAGATACGACGGATGAGACCGTTCCGGAACCTGAAATAACCGCCGGGTCCGCTGTTATATATTGCCGCAATACGGGTGAAACGCTCTATGAGAAAAACGGTGACGCCAGATACTCACCGTACAGCATCACCAAACTGATGACTGCGCTCCTTGCGGCTCAGAAGCTGCCGCTTGATCAGGAAGTGACGATATCCGAGAATGCGGCGTCTGTCGGCGAATCCTCAATGAATCTCGTCGAAGGCGAGGTCGTCACGGTCGAGCAGCTCCTGTATGGATTGCTGTTAATGTCGGGAAATGACGCCGCCGTCGCTCTGGCGGAGGCCGTTTCGGGCAGCGAAGAAGCGTTCATCGAACTGATGAATGAGACAGCGGCGAATATCGGCTGCACGAATACGCATTTTGCCAATACGAACGGGCTGTCTAACGACGTGAGCACGCACTATACTTCTGCCAACGACATGGTGAAGATATGCAAGCTTGCTTTTGCCAACGTCACCATCCGCGAGATAGCCGGCACGGAAGAATACATAATGCCTGCTACGAACAAGTCCGAATCGCGCGATATGGTGAGCCACATCCCCGTACTTGCCGAGGACCGGGAAGGGACAATATCCGGCAAGACAGGGTATTGGGATGACGACAACTCGACCATCGCGGTCGACTACATAGAAAAAGGCCTCGAGTTCATCATCGTCATACTCGGAGAGAACATCGACAAAAGACAGGACGAGTGCGACGCTTTGATAACGTACGCCACGGCAAATCTCAAAGGGTATACGGTCGTCGAGGCCGGAACCGTCGAGGGAACTGCCCGCGTCAAGCACGGACAGGAGACTAAGGTCGATGCCGTCGCCGGTTCGGACTGCGTCGTCTATCTGCCGAAGCAGGGTTCGAAAGAACTTATAACGACGGAAGTCGTTTTGGATACCGACACCGAGGCTCCTGTGGAAAAGGGGCAGAAGATAGGCACGCTGAACGTCTATATAGCCGGCGAGATATCCACCAAGGTCGATCTGGTGGCCGCCAAAGCGATAAGCGTGGGGATGCTTCCTTCGTACATCGGCATCCCCGATAAGACGACTAAGATAATATGTGTAGTCGCTCTCATCATAGTCGTGTTCATTTTAGTGCGCGTCGTCAACAAGATCAGATATAAAAGGAAGAAGCGCAAGGCTCACAAGGAAAAGGTATTCACGCTTGCAATGGACGAGTTCAACCGCGAGCAGAACAAGCGGCAGCAGCGTTGAGCCTTCTATAGTGCAGTAGTATGTTTGATATAAAGGAAAACCTGAAAAAACTCCCGGACTCCCCGGGAGTTTATATGCATAAGGACAAACTGGGGCAGGTCATCTACGTCGGCAAAGCCGTATCGCTTAAGAAGCGCGTGCGCCAGTATTTCGGCTCCTACGGTCAGTCAACGCCTAAACTGCGCGCTCTCGTCGAGAATATCGCGGAGTTCGAGTACATAACGTGCTCCAGCGAGATGGAGGCGCTTATCTTAGAGTGCAACCTGATAAAGAAATACCAGCCCAAGTACAACGTCCTGCTGCGCGACGACAAAACATATCCGTACATCGAGGTCACTACGTCGGAGGAGTATCCGCGCGTCCTGAAAACGAGGCTCCTGCGCAAGGACGGCAACAAATACTTCGGGCCGTACAGCGACGCCGGCGCGGTCAATATCGTGGTCGAGATGCTGAACAAGGTGTATAAACTGAAGCGCTGCAGCGCGGTCGAATTTCCTCAGGGTTACCGCCCGTGCCTGAACTATCACATCGGCGAGTGCTCCGGCGCCTGTATCGGCAAGGCGGACCGCGAAAAGTACGCGGCGTCTGTCGACGAGATACTTTCTTTCCTGTCGGGGAAAGAAAAGCCGATGATAGACAGTCTGACGGCAAAGATGCAGGAAGCATCGGACGCGATGCGCTACGAGGAAGCGGCGCGATACCGCGATTTGATAGAAGCGGCGCGTCAGCTCGGGCAGGCGCAGCGCGTCACGATGATAGGCGCCGGCGACATGGACGTGGTGCTGCCGCTCAGGACAAAGGAGAGCGCTTTTGCGGCGCTTTTCACGGTACGCGGCGGCAAACTGGTGGGCCGCGAGACTTTCAGGATACAGGCCGAGGAGGGCGATTCGGACGAAGTCGTGACTTCGGAGTTTATCAAGCAGTATTACAGCAAATGGGCCGATGTGCCGCCTGAGATATTGGTTGAAAGGCTGCCTGCGGACTGTTCGCTGCTCGAGGAGTTTCTGAGCCGCGGCGGCCGCAGGGTCAGGATATATGTCCCTAAGCGCGGCGAGAAGGCCGCGATGCTGAAGTTATGCCGCAACGACAGGTCAGCCATGGCGGATACTATCGAGGACAAAGCGGCGAGCGCGCGCGAAAAGCAGAAGGCGCTGCGAGACGAGATCTCGGCTGTGCTTGCGGATGCGGGATCCGCCCGCTCTCCGCGCTCCGGGTCGGGCGAATTCCGTGCGGAATCGTACGACATCTCGAACACGAACGGCGTCGATTCCGTCGGCGCGATGGTGGTGTTCGAGGGCACGCGCCGCATCCGCAAAGACTACAGAAGGTTTAAGATAAAGACAGTCGAAGGACCTAACGACTATGCAAGCCTGCAGGAGATGCTCTACCGCAGGTTTTCGAGAGCGGATAAGGGCGACCCGGCCTTTTCGACGCTTCCCGATTTCATACTCATGGACGGCGGTCTCGGTCAGGTGACATCCGCCAAGAAAGTCCTCGACGCGATGAAATACGACATACCCGTCATCGGGATGGCAAAGGACGACAGCCACAGGACAAGAGCCCTCGTATTTGCAAACGGTACGGAGATCCCGCTCGCCGAACATCCGCTTTTGTTCAGATACGTCGGGACAATTCAGGAGGAAGTCCACAGGTTCGCAATCGAGTATCACCATACACTTCACGGCAAGAAAGCCATAAGTTCGGTGCTCGACGATATAGACGGAATCGGGCCGGTGAGGCGCGACGCCCTGCTCAGGACTTTCGGTTCGGTAGATGCGATAAAGAACGCGACCGAGGAAGAACTGCTCGAAGTTCCGGAGATGACCGAGTCGGCCGCCAAGTCGGTCATCGCATTCTTCGCGGGCAAGGCTGAAAAGAAATAAGCGTGAAACGGAGAAGCGAACCAACGCACCGCGCGGCGTGCAGCGCGCGGTGAAACAAAGTGCTGATTTACGCGCATCCGTGCGGTGAAGCGGAGTCCCGGCTCGCACGATACACGCGCAGCCCACGAACGGCAAACTTTTTTTCCCGCTTTTAATATGTTAAAATTGTTTGTATCTTAAATACATAAAAATTAAATACATAAAAATTACTCGAGAGGTGCTCCTTATGAGAAAAAGACTTCTTCTGCTTCTGAACGGTACGGCAGGCAAAGGCAAACTGGGATCCTCCGTATACAACATAGTAAAATACTTTACGCTTAACGGTTTTGATGTGGTGTTCCGCCCGGTAGAACCTACGGCCGGCCTCGGTTCCGAAGATGTCATGGCCCGCGTCGGCGGAGAATTCGACTATATCGTCTGCGGCGGAGGCGACGGGACACTCAACCACGTCATAAACGGGCTGATGAAGTTCCGCGAGGAAGACCGCCCGATACTCGGATACATACCCGCCGGAAGCACCAACGATTTCGCAAAGAATATGGGCATTCCCGTCACGGTTTCCGGCGCGTGCAGGACCATAGCCACAGGAGTTCCGTTCAAATACGACATAGGCAGACTGAACAACCGCTATTACAACTACGTCGGGGCGTTCGGAGCCTTCACCAAAGTCACGTATTCCACGAATCAGACATTTAAGAACGCCATCGGCCACGCCGCCTATCTGCTTCAGGCGATGAGCACCCTGCAGGAGAACATCAACTACTCCGCGAGGATAAAATTCTCCGCGGATTCATTCGAGACCGAGGGCGACTACGTTTTCGGCGCGATATACAGTTCAAGTTCGGTCGGAGGCTTTGCCGTCCCCGGAAACAAAACGATTTCATTAGACGACGGCACATTCGAGATGCTGTTGATAAACAAGCCCGCAAACTTCTATGAACTGAGCGCAACGGCGAACGCTCTGGTCAACGGCAAATTTGACAATAAGTACATCTCGTTCCACAGAGTAAAAAAAGTTTCCATATCGTCCGAAGATGAAATTTCATGGACACTTGACGGAGAGTACGGCGGCTCATTCAAAAATATGGAATTCGAGGTGCAGAAGCACGCCATAACGATAATGACACCGGCAAGACGCTCCGGCAGTTCCGGCAGGAAATGAGGAACCAAATGAAAATGCTCGACCTCCTCGAAGAGGATAAGGACAGGTTCATAAACGATCTCAGCGCTTCACACGACCAGAAACACGCCGAAGACGTTTTGATCGACGAACTGGATAAGATACTCTACAGGTACAACGAAAACTGCCAAAGCGAACTTGGCCGGGAGGCCGCGTCATGCATGATACACTCGGCCGGAGCGCTTTCGTCTCTTACCGGCTGCGTCACCGACGCGAAAATTTGGGAGACCAAAGCAAAAGACAGCACCAAGTCGACCTCCGGGACATTCATTGTTTTCATGATAATCGCCGTGGTTTGCGCTTTTGCGTCACTTCTCTCATCGGGCGGCGAGATAAAGATAACTTCTCTGTCGGTTTTGTTCGTGGCGGCCGCGCTCGTTTTGATGTACATATCCGGCCGCATGCGAGGAAAGTCGCGAGTCGGAGCGAAAAAGGAATTCAGGACAGAACTTATCGTCGATCCGAACAAAGTATATAATTCCCTGCATACGACGATAATGACCATGGATCAGGACTTGGAAATGATGATGGACAAAGAAGCGTCCGAGTTGAAGAAAAAGACGGCCGAGCAGGGAAGGAACCTTTTGACCGTGGAAGAGACCGACATGATAGCCGGGCTCCTTGAGGCCGCGTACAGCAAAGACGGACAGTTCGCGCTGGATAAACTCGAGCAGATACCGTATTTTCTGCACAAGAACGGAATCGACGTGATAGATTATTCCGAAGAGAACAGAGAATTTTTTGACGTTATGCCGAGCCATGACAGCGGCACTATCAGGCCTGCCATTTTGTCGGAGGGCAAACTCCTTAAAAAAGGCGTGGCGTTAGGTGGTATGTAATGGAAAAGTTTTACGGATTCGATCTGGGCGACGCTGAAAGCGCGGTTTCCGTCCTTCATAAAAACGATCAGTCCGCTCCGGAGATCCTCGAAATAGGCGGGGCAGGCAGTTTCATAACCGCTTACGCTCTGCTCAAAGACGGCCGGAGAATAATCGGTGAGAGGGCCTGCTACGAAGCGGACGCCATAGAGCGAAAACTCAGGTTCAAGAGCAGGTTCCTGACAGATCCGCACAGCGACGACGACGTTAGAAACTTTGCGGGCACTGTTTTGGCGGAGATTTACAAGAAAGGTTATCTCGTAAAGGGCGACGACTGCTGCTTTTATATAGGCTGTCCGGCGGGATGGGACAAAAATAGCAGGGAAAGGTACCGCTCGATTTTCGAACGTCTCGGTTATCCTCCGCTCAAAGTAGTCTCCGAATCGCGCGCGGCGCTTATCAGCGCGTGCCAGTCGAGGTATCTGCAGGTCGGATACGACATTTTGTCAAAGCCTGTGCTAGTCGTCGATATCGGTTCGTCAACGACGGATTTCGCATATATCATGAGCGGACGCGAAGTCGAGATGCAGACCGCCGGGGAGGTATCTCTGGGCGGCGGCATCATGGACGAGATACTGCTGGACGAGGCCGTCGAAAATTCGCTTTTTTCCGGCCGCATCAGATCGGCTTTCAAACAAAGCGAGCCTTGGCGCACCTACTGTGAGTTCGCGGCCCGCCATCTCAAAGAAAAATATTTTTCGGCCGAGGAATATTTCAGCAAACATCCGTGCAAAGAGACTGTCATGATCCGCTATCGCGAGCCGCTGAGGCTCTCCATCAAAATGGACGAGCAGACCGCGGACAAACTCATGAACAAGAAGACCCCAAAACTCGGCGGAAAGTCGTTCAAACAGGTCTTTGTTCAGAGCCTGCAGGACGTGCGCGATAACATCAGCGGACAGATACCCGAACTCATCTTCCTCACGGGCGGTGTTTCGGGACTGAAAGCTATCCGCGACTGGTGCCTCGAAGTATTCCCGGAATCTATCGTCATCACCGGCGTGGAGCCGGAATACTCTGTCTCACGAGGCTTATCGTGGTGCGGCAGGATAGACGAGGAACTCCGCGAATTTCATCAGGAGATAGATGAATTCTTGAATTCCGGCAAAGTCGACGAGATAATCGCGGGGCGCATCCGTGACCTGTATAAGGCCGCTATCTCGGCTTTGGTGCACCCGATCTTGGAAAAAGTCGCGCTTCCTGTCTTTGAGGAATGGAAGAGCGGGAAAATCAGGAGGCTTTCAGACACCGATACGGAACTCGAAAAAAGAGTGGAAGAGTACCTGCACACGGACGACGCCCGCGATGTCCTTTCAGGCCCTATTACCGGATGGCTGCGCGATGTCTCGACTGCCCTTGAGGAATTCACCGTCCCGATCTGTGTGAAGCATAACGTGCCGTATTCGGCGCTCTCGCTTTCGTCGCTGCTTTCCGCGTCTGACATCGAGATAAAGATAGATGCAAAAGACATGTTTGCCGTGGAAGAGATAACGTGGCTTATCGATTCGATAATCACGATAATCGTAGGACTTCTGTGCGGAGGAGGCGGAGCGGCGCTGATATCGAGCGGACCTACCGGTATCATGGCTGGCGTGCTCGTTTCGATGCTTGTTCTGGTCCTCGGCAAAGAAAAAATGGAGAGCGCGCTGCTAAACGCGGACATACCGAATCCGGTGCGCAAGCTGGTGCCGAAGTCGTCGTTTAAATCCCGCATGGATCTGATGACCGGCGAGATCATCGATAAATTCAACGAGTCCATCGACGACGAAAAGAACCGGGAAATAACCGAAAGAATGGTCTCAGGCATCTCCGACCAGATCGAGATGTGCCTGACAAAGATGGCAGAAGTAGTCGAGATACCTCTGGGCTGATGTAAGACCGCGGCATGACCGCGATTCGTCCAAAAATAACCGCAATCCGAGAATACTGAAAAATACAGACATGAACCTCACATTCAAATCAATTCTGGACGCCTCTGGCTTTGAGTTTTCCGACGTCGACGAGGCAAGATCGCACAGGACCGCCAAAACCGTAAAAGCGCTTTCCGGCTTGACAATAGCCTCTGCTGTTTTCTGCGCCGCAGCGTATTTTACGGAGATGCCGCACGGGACTCTCTCGGTCCCGGTGCTGATGGTAATGGTCCTCGCGCTCTATCAAACTACCATCGGCCCCAAAAAGCGCATGATAGCGCTTTTAAACGACAAATGCGACCCGGAAGTATTTATGAAAAAGTATATGACGTTCCTCGCGTCCGGCATTTCCGGCTCCGACTGGGACGAGCACTGTTTCAACGTCGCGATGGCTCTTCATTCAGCCGGCAGATTTGACGATGGGAAAAAAGTACTGGAAGTTTTCGGGAAATTCTCGCTGAACGAAAAAGGCCGGTTCCGGCTCGCTTTGGCGAAGGCGTTCTATGCCTATGAAGACGGAGACGCGGGCGTTCTGTCCGATGCACTTTATTCCGCGAAAGTCGAACGCCAGAAGATAGACACGACCGGCCCGCTTGAGGATATGTACCGCGAGGCGGAAGACCTTCCGGTCATGCTGAGCGTCATATCAAAACGCGATTACAAGATGGGATTTGAGGCTTTCGCAGAGCACCCGGACCGCAGCGACCATCGCACGAATCTGGCGAAAGTCAGGCTTGACTATTTTCTTTGGACGCTGGCAAAAGGCATGGATGACGATTACCTGATAAAGCGTTATGCCGATGAAATAATGAAAATCGGCGGCACCACATGGTACCGCCGCGAGATGCTGTCGAGCGGGAAAACAGAGGAGTGACCGTAGTCATTTTGTCCCGTTCGACTTCAGCCTCATCAGCCGTGCAAGGCCGTGAGGCATTTTTGTTTATATTCGATTTCAGTCGTACATACCCGTAAGGCTGTATTTGTCCATTATTTCCTGGTATTTGCCGCTTTCGACGATGTCCGCGAGACCTTGGTTTATCTTATCGAGCAGTTCTGTGTTTCCCTTTGCAACTGCGAAGCGCAGAGTGTCGTCGCTTCCCGAAACGTTAGGTATCTGGCCTATTTTTTTGAATCCGGGATTTTCCGCCATGTATTCATCTATGACGATGCTCTCTGAAGCGACCGCCTGAACGTCTCCGTTTTTAAGCTGCATGACGGAAGTGCTGAAAGTGTCGAGCGCAACGACTTCGCCGCCTTTGCCTTCGTCGACGAGCGCCTGGACATTCTCTTGTATAGTCGTACCGATCTGACATGCGATCTTAGCATTGCTGTCCAAGTCGTCGATAGAGTTATAATCTGAATCTTCGGTGACCATGATGCACGAACCGGACTCGTAATATCCGTCGGAGAAATCGGCATTTTCGGCTCGCTCCGGATTGGATGAGACTGCAGCGGCGACTATGTCGGCGTTCCCGGAATTGAGAGCAGGGAATAGCGAATCAAAAGCCATGTTGACCCATTCGATCTCGAATCCCTGATCCTCGGCGATCGCCTCCATCAGATCGATGTCGACGCCTACGAGTGTACCGTCTTCCTCGGTAGACTCAAAAGGCGGATATGTAGCCTCGGTGGCAACTGTGTACGTTTCTTTCTCATCACTTGTGCTTGTGCTGCTGTCGGTTTGACTTGAACCGCACGCGAACAGTGTCATGACCATTGCCGCACTGATAATAATAGCGGCAGCTTTTGCTGACTTTTTAAAACTTGCCCCTTTCATTTTGTTCAAATACCCCTTTCACATTTCACGGCACATTCACTCTGCATCAAACATTTTCTTTGATTGAGATATCTTTTCTTCTTAAAACATCCACATCGCTTTTTGTTAATGCTGCCTATCCGTGCCGGTGTGCCGAATGTTTCACCGTAACACCTCGATGAATAATTAACCGTAAATATTTATGCACTTTAACGAATATACATACACTAATACCATCCAAACGTCTTGTCAATACTATTTTTAACAAAAAATAAAATTTTCCTGTTGACTTTCCTGTATGAATAAATATAATTAGAAATGTAGATTTTATGCACTATAATTACATCTGCTTAATTTAATCGGAGGCTTAATAAAATGGCACAGATAAAACCTGAAATACTGCTTTTGAAGCAGGAAGATGAGATCAGGGCAGGGCTGCTCGATATGAAGGAGATCCTGAAGGCAGTGGAACATACATATAAGATGATGGGTGAAGGCAAGGTAATAATGCCCGCGAAGATCCAACTTGCGATACCTGACAAAGAGCACTGGCAGTCGTACGGAATGTCGATGCCTGCGTATATCGGAGGCGACGAACCTGTAATGGGATTCAAATGGGCGGCCGAGTCGGTGTATAACACTACTCTTGAAGGCGTTCCGTACGGTATCGACTGCGTGGTGCTGAGCGATCCGCTGACGATGTTCCCGAAGGCTTTCATGGACGGAACGATAACAACGGCGATGCGCACTTCTGCTTGTGCTGGAGTATTCGCGAAATACACGGCAAGGAAAAATTCCGAGGTCGCGGCTTTGATAGGTGCGGGCGTCATCGGCAGGACGATGATAATGGCAATAGGAGAGACGATGCCGAACTTAAAGGAGATCCGCATAGTCGACCTCGACGAGTCAAAAGCTATCGGTCTTGCAAAGGAGAACGAAGGCAAATATAACGTGGTGCCTTATACTTCCGCCGATGAAGCCGTAAAAGGCGCCGACCTCATCGTCACCGAGACGACTTCGCGCAAGCCTTTCATCGATTCCTCCAACATCAAAAAGAATGCGACCCTCATTCAGATGGAGTCAGCTTCTTTCGATCCGGAACTGATGCTTCAGGCCGACAAACTATACATGGATAGTTGGGAACAGATCTCTCATATGATGCCTTCGGTCATAAAATTCGTGCAGGAGGATAAACTGCACGAGAGCGACGTCGTCGAAATCAAAAAACTCGCGACGGGCGAGGATCCCGGGCGCACGAGCGACGATCAGCTCATCTACTGCAAGAGCATGGGGATGGGCGCCGTCGACATAGCCATCGCAGACTCGCTGTATCATAAGGCAAAAGCCATGGGTATCGGCCAGAAGTTCTACCTATGGGATGATCCGCTCTGGGTATGATCCGTTCAGTTTAAGATGCTCTCCGAGGGTGATAGGAATCCATCAAGTCAGGCAGGCTGATAAAAGCCTGTAAAAAAGGTTGTAAAAGTTTCCTCTCCATTATAAAATGACTATTGCGGCCGCCCGCTCCATGCGGGCGCTGCGATAGTCGCACTCAATGCCGCAGGCTCCGGCCGCTCTCCGCGATCGGGCAGGCGGCTTTTTTGTTTAATATAATTGCAAAAACTCGGAGGGGATCCATGGACAAGAAAGAATACGCACTCAAGAAACACGCCGAGTGGCGCGGCAAACTCTCAATCGAAACCAAAGCGCCTATCACAAACAGGGAAGAACTCGCGGTCGCATACACTCCGGGAGTCGCGGAGCCTTGTCTTGAGATAGCAAAAGACGAAAAACTCGCTTACACATACACCGGGAAGGGCAACCTCGTGGCTGTCATTACGGACGGAACTGCCGTCCTCGGCCTCGGCGACATAGGTCCGTCCGCCGGAATGCCGGTAATGGAGGGCAAATGTGCGCTTTTCAAGACTTTCGCCGGCATCGATGCCGTTCCTATCTGTATCAACTCAAAGGATCCGGAGGAGATTATCAGGACAGTCTATCTGATTTCAAAGAGCTTCGGAGGCATCAATCTCGAGGATATTTCCGCGCCGAGATGTTTTGAGATAGAGCGCCGCCTCATCGACATGTGCGACATCCCGGTATTCCACGACGACCAGCACGGCACCGCCATCATCACATGTGCCGGGCTCCTGAACGCCGTTAAACTCACGGGAAAGAAGATGGGCGAACTGAAGACCGTCATCAGCGGAGCGGGTTCGGCCGGCATCTCTATCGCAAAGATGATGATGCGTTTCGGTTTTGGCGAGATCATACTCTGCGGCAGCCACGGAACTATATATGACGGAGCGCCGTATATCAATCCTGAGCAGCAGAAGATGGCTCTGGTCACTAACAAAGAAAAACTCGCCGGAACTCTCGCCGACGCGATGAAAGGCGCGGACATCTTTATCGGAGTTTCAAAACCGGGAATCGTCACAGAAGAAATGGTCCGTTCGATGGCAAAAGATCCTATCGTGTTCACGATGGCGAATCCTGTCCCTGAGATAATGCCTGACCTCGCTAAAAAGGCGGGTGCGGCAGTCGTAGGAACCGGAAGATCAGATTTTCCTAACCAGGTGAACAACGTCCTGGCGTTCCCTGGAATTTTCCGCGGTGCTCTGGACGCGCGCGCTCCGAAGATAACAGAAGATATGATGGAGGCGGCAGCAAGAGCTATCGCGGGCGTCATCTCAGAGGATGAACTGAATGCCGAATACGTACTTCCTGATGCGTTCGACAAGCGCGTCGTGAAAGCCGTCGCTGAAGCGGTGGAAAAAGTTGCGACTGAAAAATAGACGACGACGGACCGTATTGCCGTATAATAACTGAGAACAAAAAAACTTCCGGGAGACTCCACGGAAGTTTTTTGTAATCAGAAAACCCCGCGTTGGACGCGTGGATGTTTTTTTGCTATTTTATCGTTTTGCCGTGGATGATGACTTCAAAGCGCGCTTCTTTGCGGGTGAGCATGTCGCTCTGTGTTTCGGCTTCACCGAGCTGGTTGTCGTACGGGTCGACTCTGAACTCGTGCTTTGCCGGTTTGAACGGCTCTTGGAAATCCGTGTTGAATTTCATGCGGTACGGGTCGATGTTCCCGAAATAGAAATCGTTGTCCGCTTTGCTGTTCCTGCGGACAGCGCCTCCGCCGAATGACACGTCGACAGGTCTGAAGCCGACGCCTTCGAGATAGATAAGGCACCAGTCGTGGCAGCCGCCCTTGTTTCCGTCGGTGCAGATGCCGGATTCCCATCTGGCCGGGATGCCGTTATACCTGCAGAGAGTGATGAACAGAGCCGCCTGAAGACCGCAGTCGCCGCGGCCTCGGATGCCGAAATACTCACCGATGTTGTCTATCGCCGCGTAGTCGCGGACGTATGCGTATGAATACTCGTGCGTAAGGTACGTGTAGATTCGCTTCGCGATCTTTGTTTTGTTCTTTTCGCCGCCGACTATCTTTGCCGAAAGTGATCTGATAAACGGAGTAAAGACGAGGTGAGGGGCTTTTTCCGCGAGATCTGAAGGTCTGACGGCTTTTCTCAGTTTCTTTTCTATTGCGGGGGTCGTCGCGGCCTGCGCTTTCAGCATATCGCTGTAACTCATGTACGTCTCTTCGCAGTCGGCTTTGACTCTGACTGAGAACTCGCGCTGTTTGTCGCCGCTGACTTCAAAGAATGCCGTGCGCTGGAGCGTTCCGACCGGTGCGATCTTGCATTTGCCGGTGGAGGATACGAATTCGATGTTCTTTATACCGTCGCACTCAGGGTTCGGATATGGCAGATGGACGCAGAGCGTGCAGCCCTCGGCGGCTTTCTTTGATACGCGGCACGTGAACTCCAAGTCGTGAGATACCGTTGCTTTTCCGTTCTTTTTCATGAGTCTGCGGGCGTCGGCGACGGTATGGCTTGTGTCCTTAGGATATGTGGAGCCCGGCCACTCGCGCAGCATTCTGCTCGTGATGAACAGAGATGACACGCTGAAGTTCGCATATCTTTTTCTGCCGTTGATGAAAACGTAGTCGACATCGCCGGACAGTTTGGCGAAATCATCTTCGGTGAACCCCGGAAGGTATTTGGCGACGCCGTCAAACACCTGTTTTTCGGTCATCGTGTATTCACGCTTGATAATGCTCTGGTTATGTATCTCGAGAATGATCCTGTTTTTTACCATCTCGGGAAGGTCTTCGCGATTCAGATGATACTTCGCTCTCTCGATGAATTCGTCGAAATATCCCGCGTATTTGAGTTCTTCGAGCTCAGGCGGGAGACTGACGGAAAGAGATTTTACATAGGACTCGTCCATATTTTCCCCCTTTATCGATCTTCGGGCTCCGAGCAGCGGCATTCCGCGCCGCCCGAGCTTTAGAATTACAATACTGCCATCATTATATACGCCGCGCTGATTTTTGTGCAACAAAATGTTAAATGTGGCATAATGTTGGCATACTGACACACCGGTTTTTCGATTGGAGAGGGAACGATGAAATTCAAATCCGAACTGCTTAACGCGGAGGAGATAAGCCGCGCGCTCAAGAGAATTGCGCATCAGATAACAGAAAGGAACGGCGGGGTGGAGAACGTCGTCATCCTGGGCATAGCAAACGGAGGTATCGCGATATCCAAGCTGCTCGCCGACTACCTTTCAACGATCGAAAACACCGATGTCTTTTCGGGAGTATTAAACGTCAGCAATTACAGGGACGACATCGACCTGAAAACGCTCGATCCGGACGAAGTGTCGCGCCGCAGCGAGAACCCGACATTTATCCCTTGCGATATAAACGGCAAGTACATCGTTTTGGTAGACGACGTACTCTACACCGGACGGACCGTGAAAGCCGCTTTTGATGAGCTTTCGGAATACGGCCGCGCCGCTTCCATACAACTTGCGGTACTGATAGACAGGGGACATCGCGAACTGCCGATAAGGGCTGATTTTGTCGGCAAAAACATACCTACGTCCCACAGCGAGACTATCAAAGTGGAGTATTCGGAACAAAACGGTCTTCCGGTGGCTGTCAATATCTACGATAATAAATAAGAACTCTTGTTTACTTTTTGTTCGTTTTATAGTATACTCCTATCAGATAATAACGTTTTGCGGGGCAAAGGAGACCAAAATGGCATCTGCGAAGGAAAAAGTGAGGGCTCGCCAGGACAGGATCCTCGAATTCATGAGAGACGAAGTGCGCAGACAGGGCTATGCGCCGACGGTCAGAGAGATCGGAGCGGCGCTGGGCATCAAATCGACATCTACTGTCCATAAGGACATCGAAGCGCTTGTAGCCCGCGGACTTCTCAGGAAGGATCCGGCAAAGCCGAGAGCACTCGTAGTAGTAGATAATGAACCTGCGGCCGAAAAAGAATTCAGCAACGTCTCGCTTGAAAGAGAAGAGATAATTTCCGTTCCGCTCGTCGGCAGCGTCGCCGCCGGAACGCCTATAACGGCTATCGAGAACATAGAAGACGAGATACCTGTACCGGCCAGATATGTGGACGGAAACAATTATATCCTCAAAGTCCGCGGTGAATCGATGATAAACGTCGGCATCATGGACGGCGATATGATATTGGTCCGCCAGTGCTCAGACGCGGAGAACGGCGACATCGTAGTCGCCATGGTAGACGGTTTTGAGGGAGAGGCGACGGTAAAGAGATTTTACCGCGAGAAAGGCCACATAAGGCTACAGCCTGAAAACGACACTATGAGCCCGATTATCGTGAATAATGTAAAGATACTCGGCAAAGTCAGGGGAGTCTTCAGATATTACAAGTAGCGCATCCTCATTATTACGGCTCTGCGGACGCGGTTTCAACATTTCACGCAATTTCACGCATTTTTTTCTCGGTTTTTGCAAAAAAGATTGCGCCGAAAGGCTATTTGTGATATATTGTCATAGTTCATTACTTCCACTTAGTGCACCGACACTCCGGCGGACACCCGGTGGGAGCGCATAGACAGAAAAGGAGAAAATACAAATGGTAACGAAAGAACAGAAAGCTCAGATCATGAGCGAGTACGCGACCTGCGAGAACGACACAGGTTCGCCTGAAGTTCAGATCGCGCTGCTCACAGCGAGAATCAACGACCTCAACAAGCACCTTGAAACCCACCAGAAAGATTTCCACTCTCGCAGAGGACTTCTTAAGATGGTCGGCAAGAGAAGGAATCTCCTCAACTACCTCAAGAAGGTAGATATCGAGAGATACAGAAGCATTGTCAGTCGTCTTGGTTTGAGAAAATAAAAGCGTATACTGGTTTTTCAGCGGGACAAAACAGTCCCGCTTTTTTTAAGAAAAACAGGAATGCGCCACCTGATCGTGTCATCTATTAAAGGGAAATATATATATTGCAAACAGGAAGGAGTTGTTTACAAGTAAATGGCAAGATTCACTGATTACAGAACATTCAAGACGGCGATCGGCGGAAGACTGCTGCAGCTCGAGATCGGCAAAGTCTGCGAGCAGGCAAACGGCCAGGTCATGGTAAGATACGGTGACTCGGTAGTCAACGTAACGGTCTGCGCGTCTAAAGAACCGCGCCCGGATGCGGATTTTCTCCCGCTCCAGTGCGAATACGAAGAGAAAATGTACGCTTTCGGAAAGATTCCGGGAGGATTTATCAAAAGAGAGGGACGTCCGAGCGAGAAGGCTATCCTGAGTTCCAGACTCATGGACAGACCGCTCCGTCCGCTCTTCCACAAAGGCTACTATCACGATGTCGTCGTAGTCGCGACCGTAATGTCGGTAGATTTAGACTGTGAAACAGATATCATGGCAATGATAGGTTCTTCGGTCGCTTTGGCAATTTCCGATATTCCTTGGGACGGCCCTACGGGCTCGGTCAGGGTAGGACGCGTCGACGGACGCTTTGTCATCAATCCTACGCTTGCTCAGAGAGAGGTTTCCGATATTAATCTTACTGTCGCCGGCACAAAAGAAGCGATAATGATGGTCGAAGCGGGCGCAAAGGAAGTCCCTGAGGACGTCATGCTCGACGCCATTTTCTTCGGACACGAAGAGATCAAAAAGATAGTCGAATTCATAGATGAAGTCGTCGCTGAAGTCGGAAAACCGAAAGCAGAGGACGACAGTTACAAAGTGCCTGACGACATCGACGCGGCTGTCAGAGAATACGCGACGTCTAAAATGTATGAAGCCATCCATACTCCTGACAAGCAGGAGAGGCTCGATAACATGGATGCCGTCGAAGTCGAGACGAAGGAACACTTCGCGGAGATATATCCGGAACACGAGAGCGACATAGCGGCAGTTCTCTACAATATCACTAAAGAGAACGTCAGATCTATGATTCTGAATGAAGGAGTCAGACCTGACAACAGAAAACTGAATGAGATAAGACCTGTATGGTGCGAGACCGGTGTGCTCCCGAGAGTCCACGGAACAGGGCTGTTCAAGAGAGGACAGACCCAGGTGCTTTCGGCCTGCACGCTCGCTCCGGTGAGCGAATCGCAGACTATCGACGGGATCACTGAGCAGACCGAGAAGAGATATATGCATCATTACAACTTCCCGGGCTACTGCACTGGCGAAGCAAAAGCGCCGAGAAGTCCGGGCAGAAGAGAGATCGGTCACGGCGCACTCGCAGAGAGGGCGCTGCTCCCTGTAATCCCTCCTGTAGAAGAATTCCCTTATGCAATCAGAGTCGTGTCTGAAGTCCTTTCGTCGAACGGTTCTTCTTCGATGGCTTCGACCTGCGCTTCGTGTCTGGCTTTGATGGACGCGGGAGTTCCTATCAGAAAACCTGTAGCCGGAATAGCCATGGGCCTCATCGAAGGCGTCCAGGAGGACGGAACGAGCAAATACGCTATCCTGTCCGATATCCAGGGAATGGAAGACTTCCTCGGAGACATGGACTTTAAGGTAACGGGAACCGACACGGGCGTCACCGCAATGCAGATGGACATCAAAGTCCACGGCCTGACTCGCGACATCCTCGCAAGCGCTTTGAAACAGGCGAAAGAGGGCAGGATGTATATCATGGGCATCATGCTCGAAGAGATAGCTGAGCCTCGCAAAGAACTCAGCAAATACGCTCCTCGCAGCATCACGATGAACATCGACCCTGATAAGATAAGAATAGTCATCGGACCGGGAGGAAAGACCATCAACAGGATAGTCGACGAGACGGGCGTAAAGATCGATATCGCCGAGGACAACTCCGGACTGATAAACATCTACAGCGCAGATCTTGCGAGCGCGGAAGCGGCAAAGCACGAGATCGAACTTCTCACTAAGGAAGTCGAGGTCGGCGAAGTATACGAGGGCACGGTCACGAGGATCATGCCGTTCGGCGCTTTCATCGAGATACTGCCGGGCAAAGAAGGCCTGCTCCACATCTCGAAGATGGCCGATCACAGGATCGAAAAGGTCGAAGATGTCATGAACATCGGCGACAAAGTAAAGGTCAAGGTCAAAGAGATCGACAGCCAGCACAGGATCAACCTGCTGAGAGCGTAATTGACTATTGAAAAACCGCTTGAGCGGTGCTAAACTAACACATGTTAAATTCCGACAGGGCTTTTTTATCAAAGCCTTGCCGGCCATATTGAGACTGTGACGAAGACAAAGTAGCAGCGGTCTAATACCCTTACAGAGAGTGCGCCGGATGATGAGAGGCGCGCGGTGAAACCGTGTTGGCGAATATCACTTCCGAGTCTCGCACTTTAATGAGAGGCGCCTTGTCAGAGGTATGCAATTAGGGTGGTACCGCGGTTTGAATGATCGTCCCTAATCGGTGAAATATCCCGGTCAGGGATTTTTATTTTCCTGAGCCGGGCGCCGCGATCTTTGCCGTAACATGGCATGGGCAGAAGCGGCGGATCAAGCAGCGCATGCGCAGAGTTTGCGTTTTGGCAGAAAGGACAATGGTATGTTCGAAAAACTATCGGACGCGCCTGTGGCGGAAGTACAGAACGCTCAGGTGAAGAAATGGAAAGAGGATGACCTGCTCGAGAAATGCGTCAAAGCCCGCGAGGGCAAGCCGCAGTTCGTTTTCTATGAAGGTCCTCCTACGGCCAACGGAATGCCGGGCATCCACCACGTGATGGCGAGGACCCTTAAGGATTCGGTCAACAGATACTGGACGATGAAAGGCTACCAGGTAAAGCGCAAGGCCGGCTGGGACACGCACGGACTCCCTGTGGAGATAGAAGTCGAAAAACAGCTCCACATGAACGGGAAACAGGATATCGAAAAGTACGGCATCGAGGAATTCAACAAGAAATGCCGCGAATCCGTCTTCAAATATACAGATAAATGGCGCGAGATGTCAGAGAGGATGGGATATCTGGCTGATCTCGACCACCCGTATATCACGCTCGACAACGACTATATCGAGTCGGGATGGTGGATCCTGAAGAAGTTCTTTGGCGCCGGAAAGATCTATGAAGGGCATAAGATACTTCCTTACTGCCCTCGCTGCGGGACCGGTCTCGCCTCTCACGAAGTTGCTCAGGGATATAAAGAGATAAAAGTCATCTCCCTCACGGTCAAATTCAAGAAGAAGGGAACCGAGAACGAGTATTTCCTCGCTTGGACGACGACTGCGTGGACGCTGGCGGCAAATACCGTTTTGACGGTCGGACCTGACATCGAATACGTAAAAGTCCGCATGACCGAAGGCGATGAGAAGGGAAACATATTCTATGTAGCAAAGGAACGCGCTGACGCGGTCCTCGGAGAAGGAAATTACGAGATCTTTGAAGAGATGAAGGGCTCTGACATGGAATACATGGAGTATGAGCCTGTGATGCCTTTCTGCCCGCCGAAAGAAGGCGAAAAGGCGTATTTTGTCACCTGCATGGACTATGTCTCCGTCGAGGACGGCACCGGCATCGTTCACACCGCTCCGGCTTTCGGCGAGGACGACTATCAGTGCGGCGTAAAATATCACCTGCCGATGATCCAGCCTGTCGACAGCCAGGGACGCTATACGGCGACTCCTTGGAAAGGCAGATTCATCTTTGAAGAGGGACTGGACGTCGATATCATCAAATACCTCGACACGAAGATCCTTTCCAAGCAGAGAATGGTCCACAACTATCCTCACTGCTGGCGCTGCGGCACTCCGCTGGTGTATTACGCTCATCAGAGCTGGTACATAAAGATGAGCGATTTCAAGGATCAGCTCGTCGCGAACAACAACACGGTCAACTGGTACCCGCCGTATGTCGGCGAAAAGAGATTCGGGAACTGGCTCGCAGACGTCAAAGACTGGGCTATCTCGCGTTCAAGATACTGGGGCACGCCTATCCCTATCTGGCGCTGTGAATGCGGACATCTCGAGTGCGTCGGCAGCCGCGCGGAACTTGTGGAAAAATCCGTCGAACCTATCGACGAGAGCATAGAACTTCACAGACCGTACGTCGACAGAGTGCATCTGAGATGCCCGAAGTGCGGCAAACTCATGACCAGAGTCCCGGATGTCATGGACTGCTGGTTCGATTCGGGCGCAATGCCTTTCGCACAGTGGCACTATCCGTTCGAGCACAAGGACGACTTTGACGAACTCTTCCCGGCTGACTTCATCTGCGAAGGCATCGACCAGACGAGGGGATGGTTCTATTCGCTTATGGCGATATCAACGTTCATCGCCGGCCGCGCACCATATAAGAACGTGCTCGTGAACGACCTCATCCTCGACAAAGAAGGCAAGAAGATGAGCAAATCGCGCGGCAATACGGTATCTCCGTTCTATCTGTTCGATCAGTACGGAGCCGACGCCACGAGATGGTATCTGCTCTCCGTTTCGCCTGCGTGGACGCCGAAGAAATTCGACGAGGACGGTCTGAAAGACGTCGTCAGCAAATTCTTCGGAACGCTAAGGAACGTATATAACTTCTTCGTTCTGTATTCGAACGAGGACGGCATCGATGCCGCGAATGTTACTGTACCGTACGAAACGCGTCCTGAACTGGACCGCTGGATCCTGAGCAAATACAACAGGCTCATCGTCGAGGTCAGAAGCGACATGGACGCATACGATCACATGAAGACCGTCAAAGCCATAACCGATTTTGTGGTCGAGGACCTTTCAAACTGGTACATCAGGCGCGCCCGCAGGAGATTCTACGCTTCCGGCATGAGCGACGACAAAAAGAGCGTCTATGCCACGACGTATGAGATCTTGGTCGGAGTGTCAAAGTTGATAGCGCCTTTCGCGCCGTTCATCTCAGACGAGATATATACCAAACTCACGGGCGAGTATACCGTTCACACGGCATATTTCCCTGAGGCGAATACCGATCTCATCGACGACAAAGAGGAAGAGCGCATGGACCTCGTGCGCACCATCTCCACGCTGGGCCGCGGGCTCCGCGAAAAAGAGCGCATCAAGGTCAGACAGCCTCTAACCGAGATAGTCGTGGACGGCAAATTCGAACCCGTCATCGGCGACCTTTCCGACCTGATAAAAGACGAACTCAACGTCAAGAACGTCGACTTTGAAAATGACCTGGGAAAGTTCATGAACTTCTCTCTGAAGCCTGATTTCAAGGCAGCAGGTCCGGTCCTCGGAAAGAAGATAAAAGATTTTTCGGCTGCTCTCGCAAAGGCGGATGCTGCCGAACTGAACTCCGAACTCGAAAAGAACGGTTCTGTCGTCATGAACTTAGGCGGCGAGGAAACCGATATACCGAAGGAATTCGTCGACGTCAGGATAAACGCGAAAGAGGGATTCTCCGTGGCGATGGAGAACAACGTATTTGCTATCTTAGATACGACGCTCACTCCGGAACTCATCAACGAAGGACTCGCGCGCGAACTCATCTCTAAAGTCCAGCAGTTGAGAAAACAGGCCGACTACGAGATGATGGACAGGATAGTCATAACGATCGACGAGGACGAAGCCGTAAAGGCAGCGGTCGCCGAACACGAAGAATATATCAAAAAAGAGACCCTCGCCGATGCCGTGGAACACGGGAAGTGCGAAGAGAGATTCGACCTCAACGGCCACGACACGGGTATCACCGTAGAAAGAGTCTGAGAAATGGAACGCGTCGACCTGAGGAATCTTACTCTCAGTGAAACAGAAGAACTCGTCAAATCACTCGGAGCGCCTTCATATCGCGCTTCTCAGGTCTTTGACTGGGTCTATAAGGGAAAAACGGACTTCCGGGAGATGAGCAATCTTCCGGAAGTTTTCCGTGAAAGGCTTTCGGAGGCAGCGTATATCGGTACGCTCAGGACGCTGCGCGCGCAGGAATCAAAGACAGACGGCACGCGCAAGTTCCTATTCGGTCTTTCAGACGGAAATGCCATAGAGACCGTTTTCATGAAATACAATTTCGGAAACTCCGTATGCGTGTCGTCACAGGCCGGCTGCCGCATGGGATGCAAGTTCTGCGCTTCGACAAAAAAAGGTCTGGAACGGGGCCTGACTGCGGGGGAAATAGTTTCCGAGATCCTTGCGGCGGAAGCGGAAACCGGCGAGAGGATAGGTCACGTCGTCGTGATGGGGACCGGTGAACCTTTTGATAACTACGACAATGTGGCAAAATTCATCCGCATAATCAACGAGAAAAAAGGTCTGTCCATCGGAATGCGCAATATCACAGTCTCCACCTGCGGAATAGTGCCGATGATAGACAGGTTCGGTGACGATTTCGATCAGGTGAACTTGGCGATATCGCTGCACGCTCCGGAAGACGACATGCGTTCATCGATGATGCCGATAAACAAAAGATATCCGCTCGGAGAACTCATACCTGCCTGCAGGAGATATACCGAAAAGACAGGAAGAAGGATAACTTTTGAGTATACGCTCGTCTCGGGAGTGAACGACAGCGACGCCTGCATATCCGAACTCGCCGCTCTCCTGCGCGGGATGCTCTGCCATGTGAACCTGATACCGCTGAACGCCGTGAAAGGGACCGGCATGAAGACAGTCCCGAGGAAAAGAGCTGCCGAGATCGCCTCATTTTTAGAGCAGAAAGGCATTCCCGCGACAGTCCGCAGAGAACTCGGATCCGACATAGACGCGGCGTGCGGACAGTTGAGGCTCAATACAAATTATTCATTGAATGAAAACATCCGTTAGTGTATAATATCAATAAATTGAGAAGTGGAGGACACCGACATGGTTAAGCTTTTGATCGGGCATAAAGGCACCGGAAAGACGAAATTGATGATAGAACTCGCTAACGAGGAAGTCGAAAAGTCCAACGGCAGCGTGATATTTATCAATAAAAATGCCCGTTTGATGTATGACCTGAAGTATAAGATAAGAGTAGTTTGCATGGAGGATTTCGAGCACATCACGAACAGCGACGAATACATCGGATTCCTTTACGGGATAATCAGTTCGGATCACGATATCGAGACGATCTACATCGACAGCATCCTCAAGCACGCCGATTTCTCGCTCAGTGATATACCGGAATTTCTCGACAGGCTCCGCGACATCTCCAAGAACTACGGAATGGACTTCGTTGTAAGCCTCTCCGCAGATAAGGAAGAGATGATCGGCGTAGACTTTTCGCAGTACGAGATACTCAACTGATTTCGGAGCGGACAAAACGAACAAATCAATCAATTAGATAAACGATTCAAACGAAAATCACAGCAGAATGCTGTCTTACATTGAAAGAACCGGCGTCGTTCGCCGGTTTTTTTATATTCCCCGGTGTGATAAAATCATTAAACAGGAGTATTAATACATATATGGCCAGCAGCGATAAATCCTTCGGCGGCACGGCGCTTGCCGACATCAAAAGAATATATTCCGATCACGTCCCCGAGCCGATAGGCAGACACAGATTCTATTCGGTGCTCGTTCCTTTTGTCGAAAAAGACGGGAAGCTATGCCTGTTGTTCGAGAAGCGTGCAAAGGATATGCTCTCGCAGCCCAGCGAGATCTGTTTCCCGGGCGGCCACTTCGAAAAAGGCGAGACTGCTCTGGACTGCGCGCTGCGTGAAACGATGGAAGAAATCGGACTGGGACGCGGCGACATCAGTGTTATCGGCGACGGCAACGCGCTCTGCGGATTTGCTGACTACACGCTGTATTCCATCATCGCATCGATATATCCCGCGGCTCTTGACAGGATAGTGCTGCAGAAAGATGAGGTCGATTCCGTTTTCACGGTGCCGTTCGATTTTTTTGTCGAAAACCGGCCTGAAGACCATTTCCATCCCGTGACATCGGACATGCGCGGTTTCCCGTACGATAAAGTCGGCATCGGTGAAGATTACGCGTGGCGCACGGCAAAACACAATGTCCCGATATATCCCGAGTACGAGGGGAATGTTATCTGGGGGATCACGGCGAGCATTGTGGAAGATATTGTAAAGAACGTTTATAAAGAACGTTAATAAAGATAAACAACGCGGGCAAATAAGTAATATTGATGATAAAACAGAACGAATTAAGCAAAGCATTTAAGACAGATGAAGTTTCCGGACGCGCTATAGTCGCGATGAGCGGAGGAGTCGACAGTTCGGTCGCGGCATACCTGACGCTCGAAGCGGGGTGCGAGGCCGTGGGAGTGACCATGCAGCTCTTCGGAGAAGCGCGCGACGCGGGCGACGCCGAAGCCGTATGCGAAAGACTCGGTATGGACTTTTGCCTCATGGATCTCGAGGATGATTTCAGGCGCGAAGTCATCGACCGTTTCATCGCGGAGTACGAAGCCGGAAGGACGCCGAATCCGTGTGTCATCTGCAATAAAAGAATAAAATTCGGCAGGCTGTTCGACATCGCCATGGAGGCGGGCGTCGGACGCGTAGTGACGGGACATTATGCGAAAGTAAAGCGCGATGACGCGACAGGCAGGTATCTTTTGATGCGCGCGGAGGACAGGCACAAAGACCAGACTTATGTGCTCTATTCGCTGACTCAGGACAGACTCGCGAAACTGTATCTTCCTATCGGAGAGATGACAAAGGAGCATACGCGCGAGATAGCCGAGAAATGCGGATTTTCAAACGCACACAAGCACGACAGTCAGGACATCTGCTTCATCCCGGACGGCGACTACGCTTCTTTTATAGAGCGCACGACCGGGAAAAAATATAAGGCGGGAGATTTTGTCGGCCCGGACGGAAAAGTGCTGGGACGCCACAAAGGATTGATAAAGTATACTATAGGTCAAAGGAAAGGTCTGGGGCTCGCTCTGCCTGAGCCGCTGTACGTATGCGCAAAAGACGCCGCATCGAACAAAGTGATTCTCGGCAGGAACGACGCTCTGTTTTCAAAGAAATTCTTTGTCAAAGACGTAAACTATATCGCTTGTGAACCTCCGCGCTCGGATTTCAAGACGAGAGCGAAAGTCCGCTACAGCCAGAACGACGCGCCATGCACGGTCAGGCCGCTTTCGCGGGATACGGCGGAAGTGGAGTTTGACGAGCCGCAGCGGGCTATCACCTGCGGGCAGGCGGCTGTCTTCTACGACGGAGACGTCGTTGTCGGAGGCGGCACTATCGCATCGCCGGAGGAAAAGCAGGCAGTCTAAGAAAGGCGGCTGAACCATGGGACTTCTCAGAGAACTCAACAGGATCTACAGATCGTCGGAAGCGATGTATAAGCGCACGCTTGCGTCAAAGCGCAGCGGCCTCAAACTGCAGGAAGAGATAACAAGTTCAAGTCTCATACACACCGAAAGCAGCGGCATGCTGATACGCGGCGACAACCGCCGTATCATGGCGGAACTTGCGATAAATCCCGCGATAGCCGGGAAGATAAATATGATTTACATCGACCCGCCGTTCTTCTCGATGTCCGACTACGAGGCGGTCGCCAAAGCGGGAGGCAGCACGGTGCGACACGCGGCGTATAAAGACAGGTGGAGCAGCGGCATGGCCGAATACCTTAAAATGCTCGCTCCGCGGCTTATGCAGATGAGGGACCTGCTCGCAGACGACGGCCTGATATTCGTCCATCTTGACTGGCATGCCGTGGATTCCGTGAAATCGCTCATGGACGAGATATTCGGGGCAGAGCGCTTTGTCAACGAAATAATCTGGGAATATAAATCGGGAGGCAGCAGCAAAAGACATTTTTCGCGCAAGCACGACAACATACTCGTCTATTCGAAGACGGCAAAATATAAGTTCTTCCCGCTCAAGGAAAAATCGTACAACCGCGGCCTGAAGCCTTACAGATTCAAGGGAGTCGAAGAGTTTGAAGACGAAGTCGGCTGGTACACCGTCGTAAATATGAAGGATGTCTGGAGCATCGACATGGTCGGACGCACTTCGTCCGAGAGGACAGGGTATGCGACGCAGAAGCCGGAGGCGCTGATAAAACGCATGATAGAATGCTGCACGGAGGAAGGAGACCTCGTCGCTGATTTCTTCTGCGGAAGCGGCACGACCGGAGCGGCGGCTGCCAAACTGGGAAGACGGTTCATCATGGTCGACAAGGGCGGCCTCGCCGTCGAGACGGCAATGGCGCGCCTTATGAGGGACGAAATATCGTTTGAAGTCTTAGGGTACGGCAGCGATACGGGCGGCCTGACGGCTTATCTTTCCGCATCGGCAGAGCAGGGACCTTCCGAGGGGCTCTGCAACGTGGATATTTCCATCAAATCGGTAAGGATATCGAACATCCCTATATCCGATTCGGAAGAGAAGGAAAAGGAGATAAGAGATCTGGCAAAAAAGAGTCCGGAGGAACTGATACTCATGTGGAGCGTCGATTTCGCATACGACGGCAGCGTGCACAGACCGACGGAACTTTTCCTGCGAGAAAACGGAAAAATCGCGTTATCTTTGTCTTCACAGGTTAATAAAGGCGACGTAATCTCGGTAAAAATAGTCGACATTTTTGGCAACACATGTTTCAGAATAATAGACTCAAACTCGCTGTTGTGATAAAATAAGCCATACGCGCGCCAGTAGCTCAGGGGATAGAGTGACACACTCCGAATGTGGAGGCCGGGGGTTCGAATCCCCCCTGGCGCACCAAAATATTTTTGATAAATAAAGGGATAGAGATTGCACTGATAATGGATAGAAAAAGAAAAAATATCAAGAATTTTTACAGAGGATACCCGCTCAGGAATCGCGAACTCGCCCGCAGCTTCCGCGAGTTTACAGATCTGAGAGATATGCTCAGGACTTCGTCGGAAAAATACGGTTTCAGAGTCGCCTTCATCACCAAAACAAAGGATGAGAGCGGTGCGCCGCAGTACATCTACACTACGTATAAAAAACTTTTCTATGAGGTGAACTGCGTCGGCAGCGCGCTTTTGGACATGGGACTCGGCGGTGAAAATATCGCTTTGATAGGCGAGAACAGTTATAAATGGTGCCTCTCGTATTTTGCCGTCGCGTGCGGACTCGGCGTGATAGTTCCTCTCGACAGGCTCATCCAGAAAGAAGAACTCGAGAGCATGCTGCAGCGCAGCGGAGCAAGGGCGATTTTCTGCGACAAGAGGAGATATGAAATCGTCAAAGAGGTTTTTGACGACGGGAAAACGGACCTTGAATATGTGATAGGTCTCGATTTTGTTCCGGACGGCGGACTCAGCATGGTCGATCTGATAATCAGAGGGGAAGAACTCTGCTTAGACGGATATAAGGAATACGCCGAAAGGCCTATCGACAGAGAAGCTCTCGCATGCCTGCTGTTTACGTCCGGGACCACATCCAAATCAAAGGCCGTCATGCTGTCCCAGAAGAACATCATGGCAGTCAATTACGGCATGAATCTCGTCGAAGAATTCACGCCGCAGGACGTTTCACTTATGATTTTACCGCTCCATCACTGCTATGGCATGGGCGGCGTTTTGACGTTCATTTCTCAGGGGATGTCAATCGCGTTCACGGACGGTCTCAAGCACATAACCGAGAATCTTCGCGAATATAAAGTCACTGTCCTGCTGACGGTGCCTCTTCTCGTCGAGACGATATACAAGCGCATCATGAAGACCGCGGAAAAACAGGGCAAACTGGCTCAGGTCCAGATGGCCCGCAAATTCTGCGACGCCGCAGACAGGTTCGGCATCGGCACCAACGTGAGGCGCAGGGTCTTCAGCTCCATTATCGACCAGCTCGGCGGCCATCTGAGATTCATCGTCAACGGCGCGGCACCTATCAACCCCGAAGTTTCGCGCGGCTTCAACGAGTTCGGCATTCTGACTGTCCAAGGCTACGGTCTGTCCGAGTGCGCTCCTACGGTCGCAAGCGAGTACGTCGGACACGTAAAGCCGGGCTCGTGCGGCATGGCGCTCCCGAATATAGAAACGCGGATAGAGGATCCCGATGAAAACGGCATCGGCGAACTCTGCGTGCGCGGGGACAACGTGATGATGGGATACAGCGGTGACGAAGAAGCCACGCGCGAAGTCATTTCAGAGGACGGCTGGTTCCACACGGGCGACCTCGGATACTTTGATAAGGACAACTATCTCTGGATAACGGGCCGCAAAAAGAACGTTATCGTATTGAAGAGCGGCAAAAAAGTGTTCCCTGAGGAAATCGAGACTTTGGTCAACTTCCTGCCGTACGTGCAGGAGAGCATGGTTTTCTCGCGCATCTGGTGCGGCGATATCTCGCTCTGGGTGAAAGTCGTCTATTCCGACGCGTATCTCGCGCAGAACAATCTCACCGTCGAGGACCTCGAAAAGATTTTCGCGCGCGATTTAGAGCGCATCAACGCAACGCTCCCGAGATTCAAGGCGATAAGGCACTTTTATCTGTCAGATCGGCCGACCGTGAAGACTACGACGCAGAAAACGAAGCGCAATCAGGAACGAGTCGAGATAGAAAAGGAACTCGAGGAGCGCGGAATGTAACCGGCCTAAGTTAATATGAGCGCTGGCGGTGCCGGGCCTCAGAAAATTGGAGCGCGGACTGTAACTGGCCTAAGTTAATATGAGCGCGGGCGGTGCCGGGCCTCAGAACAAATTAGCGCGGACCGCATCATATTTTGAAAAAACTTGTACTGTAAAAAAACTCGGAGAGCGTCGGCTTTTCCGAGTTTTGTTTTGATATGTGCGTGAGCGGTGATGCGCTTCAGTATAAGGGGAGCACGGCCGCGAATGAGCCCTATTTGAATTTTATCCCGTTCCGCTCCGAACGTTTCAGCAAAAACACCGCGATAACAAAAACTATGCTTTCGTAGATGCCGAACGTGTACCAGATTATTCCCGCACCGAAAATATAAGGCAGGATGGTAATAATGAGTACATCTACAACGACGCTCCTGAGCACGTTCAGTATGAGAGCGTATTTCAGACGTTCCGTCGAGTAGAGGTAAGCCGATATCATGACGGTGAAAGCCATGATGACGAATCCCCACGAGAATTTAGGCAATGCCGACAGCGTATATTCGAGCGTTTCCGGGTCGGCGGCGAACAAGCCGCATATCTGCCTGTCAAAGAGAAGTATCAGACTTGTCACGATAAAACTTCCCGCAAAGTTGACTATTATCCCTGCGCGGAAAATATATTTGAGATTTTTTTCGTCTTTCATTCCGTACGTCAGACCGAACAGAGGCTGCAGTCCTTCACTCGTCCCAAAGAACACGGCGATAGTGAACGAAGACACGTATGATATTATCGAGAATGTATTGACCCCGATATCGCCTATGCGATGTACGAGAACGAGGTTCATGCACAGAGTCATGACAGGCGTGGCGAGCTGGCTGACTCCCTCCGGCAGCCCGTGAGCCGCAATGTCTTTGAAAGTTTTAGGATCGAGTTTGACTTTCCCGAAGCGAAGTATGCCTTTTTTGCGGACAAAATGAAGGAGAGTAATCAGAAGCCCTGCCGTCTCTGAAATCCCCGTCGCCAAAGCCGCACCTTTTGTCCCCATGCCGAGAGGTAACACGAATAACCAGTCTCCGAAAATGTTCATCCCCGTGGAAATAAGCACCGCAGCTCCGACCAGCGACGGGTCGTCGTCGTTCCTGCAGAATGCCTGGATGCAGAGCGAAAGTCCTGAAGGAATTATGAACGCGGCGTACCAGAACAGGTAGTCAGAGGACATGGAGATATATGTGTCGTCCGCGCCAAATGCGCGGCAGATGGGCTCTGTAAAGACGACGCCCGCAAAACATAATATCGCTGCCACAATAAACAGGAAAACCACGCTGCTGCGGAAGATGTGCTGAGCCTTTTCCTTTTCGCCTCTGCCGATGTCTACCGCACAGATAGTAGCTCCTCCTATGCTCACAAGTTGAAAAACGGCCGCCGAAAGCATGACGTACGGCATGACTATGTTTACGGCGCCAAGTGCGTCTGTGCCGACGCCGCGCCCGATGAAGATACCGTCGATGACGGTGAAAAAGAAGTAACAAATATTGCTGAGCATGCTCGGTATCATGTACCGGGCAATTTTTTTATGTATGCCTTTATCTGGTTTTAACGATCCTGCTGATTTCCATAAGCGCATTTGATTTTTTCTTTCATTCCGTTTCTGAAGTTTGCAACAAAACACTTAAACGCAGAAATCAGAACTTCGCGGTCTTTTTGCTCAATCTTCAAAAAAGAATCGATTTCGGTGTCCAGCAGGTCACGTATGACTCCATCTGTGACAGCACGGCCTTTTTCGGTCAGATGTATTTCTTTGCTCTTGCGGTTCCCGGGCAGCAGTTCGAGCGTGACGATCCCCTGCCGCTCGAGATTCTTCAGCGCGGAATTGATAGTCTGCGCCGAGAACGACCATTCTTCGCAGAGTTCGTGCTGCGAATAAATCGAACCGTGCTTAGCGAGAACGTAAAGTATGAAAAAAGAACTGTCGGGTATATTATGTGCCTTCGCATAAGCGTGGAATATCCGATCGACTTCTTTATATGACTGAAGCAGCTCGATAAGTTGTTTTTCTGCGATTTTTTCCCCGCGCTGAGGCGCGGTCCGTGATTTATTATCTGCACGCAATTTAATCACTCCCCTTTGTGACTGAAGTAAAGCCTGTAAAACTTATTTAGTCTTTCACCGCAAACATGCGCGTTCGGCAGGCGTAAATGCCTCAAAATCAACTCATTCGCGTACATACATGGAATAAACGCTAATAATAATTAACATTAAAAAGCGGACTATGCGCGTGCGCAAAGGATATCGCTAAAAAGCGGACTATGCGCGTGCGCAAGTTAAACGCTTAAATGCGGTCTATGCACGTATGCGAAATCAACGTTAAAACGCGATAAGCACGTCATTATTACGCCAAAACACAATTTGCGATTAAATTAAAGCAAAATATTATTTGTGCGTGTTGCGCGTGATTTAAGCCAAACTCAATTTGCGTATAAAGTACGTCAAACCAAAGCCTAAATATGATTTGCGCGTGACATAAAGCTGCGCGTGACAAAAGGCAAAACACCCTTTGTGCCTAAAATGCAACTAAATATCATTGTAATCCGAAATCGGATGAAAGTAAACCCCGCGCCGTCTTCTCGTGCCGCCACGGACATCTCGCCGTGCCGACCGCGACATCTTGTCATGCTGCTCCGGACATTTTGCCATACATCCCCGAACATCTCGCCGTGCCGACCGCAGCATCTTGTAATACTGCTCGCATCATTTTCTCGTGTCGAATGAATAAGGGGGAAAATTTATTTTCCGCGCGGATGGCTCAGTTCCTAAATGGGAAAATTTTACTGGAAAATAATGGTTGACGGTCTATGGGGAAGAGGGTATTCTTTGCTCACAGGGAGGCGGACATGGGAAACATAAGGATGTCGATAGACTTTGAAGACAAAGAACTCTCAAAGGCTTTAGCGAAAGCAGTCATGCTGTGCGGAGGCTTCGATGTGAATGTCGGGCATGTGCGCGATTCGGATCATGTGCTCTTGAGCAGCGCCGGTTCTATCGCCCCTGCGGGGATAGTTAATGTCGAGGCAGGCGAATTTTGCGAAGACAGGCTGACAGAGGAACCTTACGTTGTCGACATATTTTCCGGAGCCGACAGGGTCGTATCGCGGATAAAGTTCATACTCGGTACTGATATGAAGGCGAACGTTTCTTCGCGAGTGCGCACTATCATGTTTTGTTCCGATAAGGGTGGGAGCGGATGTACTGCGCTTGCTTGCGGAAGCGGTATCATGCTTCACAGATTCGAGGGACGGAAGACCGCATTCCTGAGTCTTTCGCCCAGAAACGGAGAGGCCAGAGATTTCCTGCGCTGCGGCGAGGGAGAGGAGAAAAACTGGTCGAGAATGGTGTACTGCATGGATGCCGGGCGCAGTCCCGAGGCGGAACTTTTGATGAACTGCGATGAAGACATGTCGTATTTTGGAATACCTTTGTTGAACGTAAATGTGCATTACTTCACCGCGGAGCATCTGCGGGCCGTCTGCACGTGGCTTGCCGGCTTCGGGTACGATGATTTGATAATAGATCAGGGAGCCGCTTTTTCTCCGACCACGGATGATGTAAAAAAGGCCTGCGATGTGGTGGTTTCGGTCAATTCGGCGAACACAGGCGACTTCGATTCAAGGTTTTTATTCGTACATAACAGAGTCCCATCCGATGAGGGTAATTTCCTCCCGCCTCCCGAGGATACTGTCGTCATTCCTATAGTATCTGACGCGGGCCGCACCGGCTTGGACGACGAGTTCGGCAGTGAACTCCTTAAATTGACGGAAGCATTAAGGTATCACGATGTCAGATAAAGATTTATTCAGGACGGCGGCGCTGAGGGCTCTGGAAAGCGGAGAACTGAGCGAGGAAGAGACACTCAAACTTGTTGAAGACGTGGTCTTTGAGGATTCGGCCGCTCGCGACAGAGAAGATCTGGTCGAGACAGAAGCGCTCATCAGGCGCGTTTACGGAAGGATGCGAGGCGTCCTCGGGGAACTCTCATATATCTTGGATGAGAGAGGCGTGAACGAAATCATGGTGAACGGCCCGGGCCATGTCTTTGTGGAACGGTTCGGGCACATGGAGCGCGTGGAGGATTCGTTCGCGGATGTGCAGGAACTTGAAAATGTAATCAGGAGGATAGCGGCTTCCGTTCACAGGGAGATAAACGAACTGAATCCCATTCTGGATGCGAGACTTCCGGATGGATCGCGCGTCAACGCGGTGATGAAAAACGTGGCGATCGGAGGCCCATCGCTGACTATACGAAAATTCGGTGATAACAGGATACTGCTCGAGGACATGATTTCTTCAGGCAGCATAAGCGAGGAGTGTGCAGAGGACCTTAAAGATCTCGTTACAGCAGGATATAACATATTCGTCAGCGGCGGCACTTCATCGGGAAAGACGACATTCCTGAATGCACTGAGCGAGTTTATTCCTCAAGGTGAGAGGGTTGTCGTCATAGAGGATTCGCTGGAATTGAAACTTGATGAAATAGAAAACATAGTCAGGCTGGAATGCAGGACTGCGAACTCCGCCGGGCGCGGAGCGGTGACGATGAATGATCTGATACGCGCAAGCCTCAGGATGAGACCGGACCGGCTGATAGTCGGGGAGGTCCGCGGCGGTGAGGTCTCTTCTATGCTTCAGGCGCTGAATACGGGGCACAGCGGGATGTCGACGGGACACGGGAATTCGGTCAAAGGGATGCTCAGGAGACTCGAAGCGATGTATCTTTCCGGCGCGGATATTCCGATAGATGCGATAAGGATGCAGATCGTAGAGGCGATAGACATAATGGTCCATATGGAGAGACTGAAGGACGGTTCAAGACGTGTCGTCGAAGTCAGGGAAATCACAGGATACAAAGACGGGTCTTACGAACTGAATACGCTGTATGAGCTGTCGCATGACATGAAACTCACGTATACGGGAAACAAACTTAAAGATGAAATCAAACTCAGGCTTCGCGGCATTGAAAACGAGAGGCTTTGCGGCAGCAGAGCGGATAACTGAATCTAAGATCGGCATAAAAAAGAAAATTGCGCTTGCTGTTCTATCGGCGGCTGTGACGGCGCTGGCGGGATATCTGTTCTTTGATTTTCCTTACACAGCCGCCGCATCACCGGTCGTCTATCTTATAGCCATCTCAGCATATAGCAGATATTCCGATGAGAAAAGGCGGAAGACAATAAGGTTTCAATTCAGAGACGCGCTCTACAGTTTTTCCTCGTCGCTGTCCGGCGGCCGCCACATCTCAGAGGCCGTGCGCGAGGCGATACCGTATCTTTCCGGGATATACGGATCTGATGCATATCTTGTATCTGAATTGAAAAACATGTCTGCGGACATGACTGCAGCCGGAGCGACTGAAACGGAAGCATTTGCGGGATTGGCGCAGCGAACCGGTATCGAAGACATATATGACTTTGTGTCTGTTCTCGACGGCTGCAGAGTAAGCGGAGGGAACACGATAGAAGCGGTCGACAGGGCCGCGTCGCTCATAACCGAAAAGATAGACACGGAAAACGAAATACGGGTTATGTCCGCTCAGAAAAAATTCGAGGGCAGGATGATAGCCTTGATGCCGCCCGCTGTAATACTGATGCTCAGGCTTATATCACCGGGGTACTTGGATCCGCTATATCACACGGCAGAAGGAAGGTTAATAATGATTGTCTCGCTGGCAATAATGGCAGCGGCGGGGGTGGCAAGTGAAAAAATCACTGATATCAGCGTCTGAAAAGATAAAAGACATGATGCAAATAGTGCGCGAGTCGGATTTCGTTCGCTTTTGCTTTAAAAACAAGACTGTAACTATAGCGCTCACAGTGTTCTCGATTTTTATAACGATAGCGGTGTATCTGTCATCATCGGCACCGGGCGGAGAATTAATCATGAGCGACGGGAGACTTTCCGCAGTAGACCTGAGCGGCGGAGAACCTGTGAGCCTGACGGTAAAGGGGACAAAAGGCGATACCGTGAAGTCCAAAGAAGTGATCCTGAGGCTCAAAGGCGGAAATGAAAAAAGCGAGGAAGATGTAATAAGCGATGATGAAGAAATCGATTTTGAAATTTCGAGGGTCGTCAGGTCTATAAACACGTCAGGCGGCAAAATAGCCTATCTTCCTGATATGACAGAGGACGGTACGCGTCTGGACTGGTCGGCAAAGCGTTCGGGGCCGAAATATCTCTTCCCGATACCTGCCGCGGCAGCTGCTTTGTATTACATGTACAGGGGCGAGATATCAAAAGAAAAAGAACGCGAGAAGAAGAGAGCCGATGCGATAATCAGGGAACTGCCTTCTTTTGCGGGAAAACTCGTGATGTTCCTGTCGAGCGGGTTGATATATGAAGACGCAATGGACAGGATAATAGACGGATTCGAAGCTAGCGGCAGACATGACTGCTTTGCCGAATTGCTTGCGGGATTCAAGACCGAAAGCGCGCTCACCGGAGAGAGTCAAGCGGATATCATGCTCAGGTATGCCAAAAGCAGAAAAATACGCGAACTATCCAGAATGAGCGCTCTTATCGCCGAAAACAGAGACACCGGAGCGGATCTGCGCGAAAAATTGGATGCCGAAGGCACAATGCTCTGGTCAGAAAGGAGAAAACTCGCAGAGGAGCGAGGGAAAACGGCCGAAGTCAAACTCGCGATACCGATGTCTATGCTGCTTATCGTTCTTATTTTAATAACCGCCGCACCTGCTCTGCTTCAGGTGTGAGATGGGGACAGCAATATATTTTCATTTCAGTTTATCTTTGAAAGGAGTCATGAAATGCTGAGAAACAAGCGTGGTATGGAAATGGTACAGGCGGCGATACTCATCGCCCTTGCTATCGCGGTGGGAATCGTTTTCCGCTCCGAGATCATGGAGTTCGTGAGTAACACGTTCGCCGATCTGAACGGATGAGTAATTGAACATGTTATTTAACAAAATTTTGAACAAAAAAGGAAGTGAAATGGTCGAGGCCGCCATTGTGCTGCCTCTGGTCATACTGATATTGGTCAGCTTCGTCGGTATAACTGCACATTTCTACAAATGTCTACGTGCACAGAACGATTTGCAGGAACAGGCCTTTAAGGAGATAGAAAGATCGAACGCCATCTTTAAAATCGAAAAATATAGTGATAAGATCTCATCCTTTCCCGGCGGCGTTTTAGAAGATGTCTTCGAGGAGGACGTATCTGCAAGGTTCTATGTCATCGACGAAGCGGCCATTGTCAGGATAGGGGAAAAAGCAAGTGCGTATTTTCTGCACGGGAAAACCGAGGAAAAATAAGTCAAAACGAGGTTCTGCCACGATATTTATCATGATATTCATGGTATCTTTCGTGTCCATGGTGTCTGTTTTCATAAACGAGTCGCGAAGCGCGGCGATAGCGGGCAGCGTGGAAAGTCTCGGCAGGCTCTGGGCTTCTTCGATACTGGGAGAATACGACCGAAATCTTTATGACAGGTTCGGTCTGATGGGCTTTTACGGAACAGAAAGGGAAATATCCGAGAAACTCGATACTTATGCCGACTGCTCTTTCAAAGGTAAATCGTACATAGAAGCCGGAAACTGCGCCGCGCATCTCTATGAGTATTCTCTGACTGATATAGGAGAATTCAGACGTCAGGTATCGATATGCGGTGCCGCGAGCATCTGCGAGGAGCCTGCATGCGGTATTTCGGAAGAAGCAATCGAATCGGACAGGAGTATAACGGACGAATATCTACTTGCAATGCTTCCTTCGGAAGGGAGAGACGACGCTGCTCTTTTAAGCCGCGTCAAGAATTTGTTCAGCGGCAACAGTGGCGTGCCGGACCTTCTTAAGGCCGGTACGGATATGTACTTCGCGGACAGATATATCAAACACTATTTCCACAATATGATGAGTGAGCCGTCCGACGACTCGTTCCTGAAGTACGAGCAGGAATATTTGATATGCGGAAGGAAGAGCGATACGGCAAACAGGCGGGGCGTTAAAGTCAGGATAGTCGCTGTCAGAGAATCCGCGAATCTGGCGTATCTGGAAACGGACGAGGAGAAGAAGGCCATCGCTCTTGCTGCAGCCGAACTGATAGCGACTCCGGCACTTGCACCTGCCGTGCAGCAGACGATCTTACTGTCGTGGGCGCTGGCGGAAAGCGTCAATGATTATGAGATACTGATCCACGGCGGCAAAGTCCCTTTCGTCAAAACAAAAGAGAACTGGGCGACTGACTTCGATTCGGTAAATAAAGAAATGCCGCAGGACGGTTTTTACATTGACAACGGATGCGAATCGGGAGAGACGTATGAAGATTACCTTACGCTATTTATCACGCTCATGGATACTGACGTCAAATATCTGAGGATGATGGATCTGGTACAGATAGACATGCAGTATGGCTATTATGGGAATTTTTTCTTGAAAGACTATTTCACGGGCCTCAGGTATTCTATCGAAGTCAACGGAGAGGAATATGAGTTCGAAGATGAATATTGATGATAAAAGAAAACGCAGATGGTTCGGGCGGGCAGTGATTCCGCGGAAATTTCGCTCAAGACGCGGCTCGTATATTTTAGAAGCTTCTATCATTTTGCCGATTTTCATCGCTTCTATGATAGCTTTGATAACCGTCATCCCGTTTATCGCGTCGTGCGAAAACATCGTGTATGCCGCCTGCGATGAACTAAAGGCCGAGGATATCAGAGCACATTTCGTGAAAAGCAGATATATTTGTCATGCGGCGATAGTATACAGGGCAAACTCCGAAAATCCGAGGATCGGGATTTGCGCGGCTGATGATTTTGACTATCTTTACAGCGAAGACGGTATGGACGACCTGATAAAGATAGGCTTGACGGCAGGGTCCGGAAAGATGCAAATGATGCCGTCAACTGCGAGACTCGTATTTTCGGCGGACATAAGGTCGAGAGCATTCACGGGGACCGTGCGTGATGATGAGCCAAGAGGGGATGATTTCAATGATGATGAGGATTCTGAGACTGTATATATTTTTCCTCAGCGCGGTACACACTATCATAAAAAGGAATGCAGATTCCTGAATCCCGCATGTGAAATGACCTACCTGACCGCGGGAACGAGATTGCGCTTTGCTCCGTGCGGCATCTGCGATTCCGAGTCGATGAAAGACGGGGATATCGTGTTTTGTTTCTATGGAAGCGGCAAAGCGTATCATCGAGGTACGTGCAGCGTTGTTGATAAATATTACGTTAAAACCGAGAAGAAGGATGCAGAGGAGAAAGGATACATGCCTTGTTCCTCGTGTTTCGGGTGAAGCGGGGGAATTAGATGAAAAACATTATCGAAACTGAGTTCGAGCGGTCGGCAATTAAGGGATATGCGGTAAAAGTGCTGTCGGGAGGAAGATGCGATTTTTTCTTTCCGATGAGTTTTCTCATAAATTGCGCGAGCTCTGATACACTTATCGCGGCTACTGATATCACGGGTTTCAGAAAGGTCAGTGAATATGAAAATCTCAGCGGCTCTGAGACTCTTGACATTTTGATAGGACTTCTCAAAGGCTTGACTCGTGCTGCCATGAATTATCTGTTCCCATGGAATTTTGACATTTCGACGGATACGATATATTTCAGCAGCGATACATCTCTTGTGAAATGTCGTTTCATCCCCAGATCCGGTGACAAAGATAATATCATTCCCACTTCTGAGATAATCATTAAAAGAGTATGCGATTTTGCCGAAAGTCTGCTGCCGTTTGTGTCCGAGTCGTGCGTCGATATTATTGAGGAGGCCGAAAATGAACTTTCCGCTCATGCTTTCAGTTTCGATCAATCTGTCTCGGCTCTCAGGTCGATGCGGATAAGAGTATCGAGAGGAAATGAAATGTCTTCTTATGCCGCGGATTCTTGAAATCCCTTGATTTTGCTTGAAATCTCTTGAATTCATGTGCGCGTTCGTATACCATAATGTCAGGCCGAGAATAGAAATAAACCGGCGGCAGAGGACGAACATATGGAAGTAATACGAGCAAAGAATTCAGGATTCTGTTTCGGGGTCAAGAGGGCTCTCGATAAGACACTTGCAGAGGTCGAGAAGAAAGAAAAGGGTGGTTCTTCGGGCCGTCTTTGCACATGCGGACCGCTTATTCACAACAGGACGGTGACGGACGACCTTGCGGCTAAAGGCGTTGAGATAATAGAGAATCCGTCTGAACTCAACGACGGAGATACGCTTATCATACGCTCGCATGGAGAACCCAAATCTTTCTATGATTCTCTGGAAGGGCGTTCTGTCACGGTAATAGATGCCACATGTCCCTTCGTGTCAAAGATACACGAGATAGTCAGAGATGCGTATAAAGCCGGAAAAGACATAATCATCGTCGGCGATCGCAGCCACGCGGAAGTGATAGCGACAAACGGATGGTGCGAAAACAAGGCTTTGATCATCAACAGTCCGGAAGAAGCGGCAGAAATCCCCGATTCGGGTGATTATCTGCTTGTCTGCCAGACGACGATACGCAAAGAACTGCTGGACGAGATATGCGGCGTCATCGAAAAAAGAGGTATCAAAGCCGATATACACAATACTATTTGTGAAGCCACTAAACTGAGACAGGAAGGATGTGCCGAACTGGCGAAAACTGTCGATGCTATGGTCGTCATTGGTGGAGAAAACAGCTCAAATTCGGCAAAACTTTTCGAAATCGCACAAAAATATTGCCGCAACTCCTTTTTTGGTGAAAATATTGACAATTTTCCATTGAAAGTCTTGAAAAAGTATAATAAAATAGGGATTGCGGCGGGTGCCTCGACACCCGAAAGCGTAATTAAGGAGGTTATTGCCAGGATGAGCGATACGAACAACGAAAAAACAACTATGGCTGATTTCATGGATGAAATCGACGCGTCTCTCAAACTCCCTAAAGTAGGAGATATTGTAGACGGGACTGTGCTTGAGGTGACCGATAAGCACGTAGTCGTCAATCTTGGATGCAAGAAAGACGGCGTTCTTCCGCTTGAGGAAGTAACTCTTGAGGAAGGAGAAAAGCTCACGGATGCATTCAAACCGGGTGACGAAGTCCAAGCTAAGGTTGTCAGAACAGATGACAGCGACGGGAACATCCTTCTTTCAAAGAAGAAGTTCGAGATCAGCAAATACTGGGCAGAAATCAACGAAGCTCATGAGAACAAGACTGCAATAACCGTAAAGGTAGAGAGAGCTGTGAACGGCGGCGTCATCGCTTCGTATAAAGAACTCACGGGTTTCATCCCTATGTCTCAGCTTTCCGACAGATATGTCGAGAACGCTGATGAATTCATCGGACAGACATTTGATGTAAAGGTCACGAGACTCGATCCTAAGAGAAACAGAGCGGTCTTCTCTCATAAAGCGGTCCTGCGCGAAGAGAAGCAGAAACAGGTCGAAGCGATCTGGGAGAATCTCCACGTCGGAGATATCGTGGAAGGAACCGTTATGAGATTCACCGACTACGGAGCATTCGTAGATATCGGCGGTCTCGATGGATTGCTCCATATCTCAGAGATTTCTTGGGGCAAACTCAAACATCCTCAGGAAGTTCTCTCTATCGGACAGAAAATCAACGTAAAAGTTCTCTCCATGAACCAAGAGAAAGGAAAGATTTCTCTCGGACTGAAGCAGACGACTCCGGAACCTTGGAGCGTTATCAACGAGAAGTACGCTGTCGGACAGATCGTCACAGGCAAAGTAGTTCAGCTCAAGGAATATGGTGCTTTCGTTGAAATCGAACCGGGTCTTGACGGACTCGTACACATCTCGGAAGTTGCTCATAAGAGAGTCGCCAACATCGCAGATGAACTTTCAGTAGGCGAGATCGTAAAGACTAAGATCCTCGACATCGATACGGAGAGAAGAAGAATCAGTCTGAGCATCAAGGCCGCGATCGACGAGCTCGGAGAAGACGAAGCAAGACCGATGAAGGCTCAGAAGGAAGCGGAAAAAGAAGCGGAAGCAGCACCGGCGGAAGAGCCTAAAGCTGAGGAAACTGTCGAAGCTCCTGTCGAAGCTCCTGCTGAAGCAGCAGCACCGGAAGCATCGGCTCCGGAATCACCGGCTCCTGAGGCTCCTGCAGAGGAAGCGCCAAAGGCTGAAGAGCCTGCCGAAGCTCCTAAGGAAGAATCCGAAGACAAGACGGAAGAATAGTATTCCGAAATGCATCACGACGCAGGCGGTCAAACCGTCCTGCGTCTTTTCTTTGTTTTGTTTTGTTTGAACGTTGAACGTGCCACATGGCACGCGAGAGGTGTACGGCGTATCAAATGGCGAAATCAGATAGAAAAATCAAAATGGTTGCCCTCGATCTCGACGGCACCGCGTTCGACCATTCAAAAAAGCTGAGCCCTAGACTGCGCAAAGCGATAAGAGAAGCTGACGATATGGGTGTCATTACCGTTATCGCGACTGGGAGGCCTGTGTCAGCACTGCCTGAAGAAGTTTTCGGCGTATACGGTCTGGACTATGCCGTTACGGAAGACGGTGCGCGAGTAATAAGTTTAGTAGACAGAAAACCAATTTACGTAAATGTAATAGAACCTGAAACCGCGGCCCGCTTGTTCGATTTGCTGGAAACGACAAAACCATACACAGAAGTTTTTATCGACGGAACAGCCTATTTTGGTCAGGATGAATACGATTCCATAGTGCGCGGGGAGAACACAACCAGAAGCGTTGAATACGTCACTAAGACGCGCACTCCCGTTCCAGACATCTTTGAATTTTCCCGCCGGCATATTGGCGAGCTAGAAGAAGTGGTTATCAACTTCTTGGATATGTCCGAAAAAATCGATACGGTTGCGGAAATCAAAAAAATCAAGGGATTGAATGTAACGACGTCATGGCATCTCAACACGGAAATTTGTTCTGACAGTGTCAGCAAAGCCGGAGGAATCGGCGAACTGCTCACAAAGTTCGGCGTCAGCGCTGATGAACTTATGGCTGTGGGCGACAGCCCGAACGATCTTGCGATGATAGAGTACGCAGGCGTCGGCGTGGCTATGGGAAATGCCGATGATATCGTCAAAGAATCGGCTGATCACGTAACTAAATCAAACAGCGAGGACGGAGCCGCGATTGCGATAGAAAAATTTGTTCTTGAAAAATACTAAGCCGCTGTAAGCTGCTGATTTTAGCTATTATTCACTGTCGATTGCTTATTAACAGATATTTTCAGCCGCCGAACGGGGCGGCTTTTATTATTCCCTTTATATGGTAAAAATTGACAACGCATACATAATATGGTAAATTATGCATGCCGGGAAGAGAGATAGAAATCGCGGCCGGAGGCTGAAAATGGACAATCAGACGATTGGCAGACTCGGCGAGGATTTTGCCGAGATATTTTTGGAAAAACACGGATATGAAATCCTTGAACGCAACTACAGGACTAAATTCGGAGAGATCGACATTATCTGCAGGAAGTCGGGTGCGGTCCGTTTTGTCGAGGTAAAGACGAGAACATCCGACGAATTCGGTCGTCCGTCTGAAGCGGTGGGACACAGAAAACGCTCCAATATCAAAGCCGCTTCAAAGATATATATCCGAGATGCTGAGCCGAATGCCGGAAGGTTTTCTTTTGATGTCGTCGAAGTGACGATAAGCCATCTGAAGGACGTGATGTGATGCAGACGAAAGTGAAATGCGCATCTGTGCGCGGTATAGAGGCGATAATGGTCGATGTGGAGGTCGATGTAGGCCGCGGACTGCCGACAACTGAAATAATAGGGCTGGGCGATAAAACTGTGCGCGAAGCGTCAGGGAGAGTAAAGTCGGCTATTCGTTCGAGCGGTTTTGATTATCCGATGTCTCGCATCACGGTCAACCTTGCGCCGGCGTCAGTCCCGAAAAAAGGCGGTCACTTCGATCTCGCTATTGCGGTCGGAATATTAGTGTGCTGCGGAGAAGCATTTTCAAGGCGCCTAAAGGATACGGGCTTTATCGGCGAACTCTCACTCGACGGTAGACTCTGCGCTTCAAAGAGTGTTCTGCCTATGGTAGCCGAGATGAAGAAAAAAGGAGTCAGATATGTGGTGCTTCCGCGCGAGAACATACATGAAGCTTCGCTGATAGACGGGATAGGGATAATCGCTGCTGATAGTTTGAGCGAGACCGTTGATATCCTTAACGGAAAGAATACGGCAAAACAAGAAAAGAAGTGCGGAGGTGCGGCGGGCGGCAGTGCTCTCGCAGCCGGCCCCGAATACCCGAATTGCCCGAATATTAACGGGGAGAGCATGGAACACGATAATCATGCTGACACAATAGATTTTGCCGATATCAAAGGCCAGGAGTACGCTAAGCGCGCTGTGGAAGTCGCCGTTTCGGGCGGGCATGCGATTTTGATGATAGGAAGTCCCGGGACGGGAAAGACCATGATAGCCGAACGCATCCCATCTCTCTTTCCGAAAATGACACACGAAGAGGTAGTGGAATTGACAGGCATTTATTCGACCGCAGGTCTGCTGTCAAAGGATATGCCTATAGTAAGCGAGAGACCTTTCAGGAGGCCGGGGAGAAACATATCTTCACAGGGAATGCTTGGAAGCGGGTATCCGCCTATGCCCGGCGAGGTAACACTTGCGCATAAGGGGATACTTTTCATCGACGAATTATGTGAGTTTGACCGAAATACTATCGAGTCGCTCAGGGTGCCGCTCGACCTTCATTACGTCGTTTTGACAAAGAGAGGTGAGACCTTCAGATACCCGGCGGATTTTTTTCTCGTGGCCGCATCAAACCCGTGCAAATGCGGGTATTACGGTGATCCGAGGCATGAGTGCACTTGCACTCCCGGGGAGATAGCGGCATATAGGTCGAAAATGTCGGGACCGATACTGGACAGGATAGACATACATCTGACGATGGCCGCTCCGGGAATAGACGAACTGGAAAGCGGTCGTTCCATGACTTCTGATGATATGCGGGAACACATCAAAGCGGCGCGGGCGATACAGGAAAAGAGATTCGGCAGAAAAGGCAGACTCAATTCAGATATGAACGACAGAGAAGCCTCAGAATACGCGTCGGGCGGCGGGGGCGAATCGGTTTTCAGGGAGGCATACGAGAGACTCGCATTAAATCCCAGATCCTTAAGTAAGGCAAAAAAGGTCGCTAGAACGATAGCGGACTTGAACGGACACGAAAAGGTCTCTGCCAATGACGCCGCCGAAGCGCTGCAATACAGGGAAAGAATCTGACGCGCGATGAAAAGCGCTGCAATACAGGGAAAGAATCTAGTCCGCAATGAAAAATCATTTCAGCTCGGGGAGAAGGTATATCCCGCAATGAACGATAACAGTATTAATAATCGCGAAAAATGCGAGTTCGTCTGCAGCGGCGATGCGGGATTTCCCGAGAGGCTCGACCGTTTTCTTACGGGGAAAGGACGCGTTGAAAAGTTATATTATCGCGGTGACCTTTCGCTTGCGGGGAAATTGAGCATAGCCGTCGTGGGAAGCCGCGACTGCTCACCGTATGGCATGTCCGTGGCAAAAGAGATAGGAAGGCTTGCAGCCGAATACGGCGTTGTGGTGATCAGTGGATTGGCGCGTGGGATAGACAGTGCGGCGCAGCGGTCTGTGCTTGACGCGGGAGGAATATCTATAGGCGTGATAGCGAATGGTCTTGACATTTATTATCCGCCCGAGAACAGAGATCTGCAGGAAAAGATATCGCGCGACGGGCTGCTTTTGTCGGAATATCCTCCGGGAGAGCGGGCAAGAGGTTATTACTTTCCTCTGCGGAACAGGATAATCAGCGCGCTTGCCGATGCGGTAGTAGTGGTCGAAGCCGGTACCAGAAGCGGTGCCCTTATCACCGCCGAATGCGCGGAAGAGCAGGGAAAGACGGTATTTGCAGTGCCGGGGAACATCGTGAATCCGCGCAGTTTCGGGACGAATAAATTGATTCAGGACAAAGCAGATATCGTCGTCTCTTGTGATGACATTTTCAAATCTCTGGGATGTGAAATTTCCGCAAAGAAAAAGAAATATCAAAATCTGGGCGGCGACGAAAAAAAAATAGTCGACGCGCTTGCCGGATGCGGAGAAATGAGCATCGACGCGCTCAGCTGCGCGGTCGATATGGATGTGAGCGATCTCAACTCTCTTATAACAATTATGGAGATAAAAGGTGTGCTTGCATGCGAAATGGGTAAAATTTTTATTGCCGATCTATAGTTTTCTGTTAAAATATTTCTCTGTAGTATCAAATTATTTGCAAAAAGAGGAAATATGGCAGAACAAAAGAAAAGCACGCGGGCTTCCGCATCGTCTGCAGCAAAGACGGGCAAGGCCGCGGCTAAAAAGACAACAGCCAAAACAACGGCAAAAAAATCTACCGCAAAAACAGCGTCAAAAGCTAAATCCGACAAGATACTTGTAATAGTCGAGTCACCTTCTAAGGCCAGGACTATCGGTAAATATCTCGGGTCTAAATATAAAGTGGTAGCGTCCGTCGGACACGTCAGAGACCTTCCGAAGAGCAAACTGGGAATAAATATCGATAATAACTTCGAACCGGAATATATCGCCATACGCGGCAAGGGAGACCTGATAAAATCGCTCAAGAAGGAAGCTGGCAATTCGGCGAAAGTCCTTCTCGCAACGGACCCTGACCGCGAGGGAGAAGCAATATCGTGGCATTTAGCGTATCTTCTCGGTATTGACCCGGAATCGAAATGCAGGATAGAATTTCACGAAATCACTAAAAACGCGATATTAAATGCGATAAAAAATCCGCGCGCAATCGACTTAGGGCTCGTAGACGCGCAGCAGGCGAGGAGAGTTTTAGACAGGCTCGTCGGATATGAGATAAGCCCTCTGCTTTGGAGGAAGGTCCGCAAGGGCCTTTCGGCAGGCCGTGTCCAGTCTGCGGCTCTTAAGATAATCTGTGACAGAGAGCGCAAGATTACGGCATTCGTACCGGAGGAATACTGGAACATCAGCGCCAAATTCCGCAAAGGGCGCATTTTCACAGCAAAACTGGCCGAGCATAAAGGCAAAAAGATAACCATAAAAAACGAAAAAGAGAACAACGAAATAATATCCGTCCTAAAAGCCGGAAAATTTGTCGTATCTTCTATCAAAGAAAAGGAACGCAATATCAGGCCGTTCCCGCCTTTTACCACCAGTACGCTGCAGCAGGACGCCGGTAACAAATTGAATTTCACGGCCCGCAAGACTATGATGGTCGCGCAGCAGCTATACGAAGGCGTGGAGATCAAGGGCCACGGCAGCGCCGGACTCATCACCTATCTGCGCACCGACTCCGTCAGAGTCTCCGAAGAGGCCAGGAGCGCGGCTAAATCGTATATTTCAAGCAATTTCGGCGCACAGTATACATCAAACAACTATTATTCCAACAAGAAGAAAGACATTCAGGACGCCCACGAGGCTATCAGGCCGTCTATAATCGATTTGACGCCTGCTAAAGCGGCTTCTTCGCTCACACCTGACCAGCTTAAACTCTACACGCTTATCTGGAATCGCTTTATGGCAAGCCAGATGGCGCCTTCACGCTCTAACGTCACCTCTGTTGAAATCGAAAACAGCGGCTATCTGTTCAAAGCGTCCGGAGAAGAGAGTCTTTTCGACGGCTTCAGACGCGTATATAAACCTTACTCTGAGGCGGAAGAAGAGAAGAAACTTCCGGAACTCAAAGAGGGAGAAGAGCTTTCGCCTGTCGACATCACAGGAGAGCAGGCTTTCACCCAGCCTCCTCAGCGCTTTACCGAAGCGAGCCTCGTAAAGGAACTGGAAGATAAGAACATCGGCAGGCCGAGCACATACGCGCCGATAGTCAGCACGCTCTCGGAGCGAAAGTATGTCACGAAAGTGAAAAAAGCCCTTAAACCCACCGATCTCGGTTTTGTCGTGGACGAACTCATGGAAGACTATTTCACGGACATAGTCGACGCGGGATTTACGGCAGGAATGGAGGATAAACTCGATAACATCGAGCGCGGCGAGACAGAGTGGCATCACGTAGTATCTGATTTCTACGGTCCGTTCTCGGAAGAGCTGAAAGCCGCCGATAAGAAGATAGAGCGCGTCAAACTCCCTGAGATACAGACAGACGAAGTATGTGAACTCTGCGGCAGGCCTATGGTCATCAAAACCGGCAGGTTCGGCGAATTCCTCGCCTGCAGCGGCTATCCTGAGTGCAAGAACACCAAGCCGATAGTTAAAAAAATCGGCGTCAAGTGTCCAAACTGCGGCAAAGACATCGTTGCGCGCAGGAGCAAAAGAGGCAAAGTTTTTTACGGGTGCAGCGGATATCCCGAATGCAAGACCGTATTCTGGTATAAACCTGTCGACAAGAAATGCCCGAAATGCGGAAGTCTTCTCGTCGAAAGAAAAGGCAAGGGATACAAACTGACCTGTTCTAATAAAGACTGCGACTACAAGGAATAGTCACAGTATTTATAAAAAGACATAATAATTTCACTTAATTGTCATTTATTGTGTGTATATTTTAATAGAGACTTTAAAAAAGCGTTAAAAATGACAACTTTTGTAACGCTTTAGTTTTGGTATAAAAAAGAGAAATATTCCGCTGACAGCGGAACAGGAGGAAAAAAGTGCAATTACACGCGACAACGATTTGTGCGGTCAAACGCGGACCTGACGACGTCGCCATCGGCGGAGACGGGCAGGTCACGATGGGTGAGACCACGATAATGAAAAACGGTGCGAAGAAAGTAAAGAAGATCTATGACGGCAAAGTCCTCATCGGTTTTGCCGGATCGGTCGCTGACGCTTTTACACTCACTGAAAAATTTGAAAAGAAATTAGAGGAACACGGCGGCAACCTGAGGCGCGCCGCAGTCGATCTCGCGCAGCTCTGGAGGAGCGACAGGGGCATGAGGAACCTCGAGGCGCTTATGATCGTGGCGGACAGAGACGACATGCTCGTCCTCTCCGGAAACGGTGAAGTCATCGAGCCGGACGAGAATTTCGTAGCGATAGGTTCAGGCGGGAATTTTGCTTATTCCGCCGCAAACGCACTCTACAATCATACCGATATGGACGCGGCCTCGATAGTGAAAGAGTCGCTGAAAATAGCGTCTTCGATATGCGTCTATACGAACAGCAACATTACTGTTGAGAAACTGTAGGAGGCATCTATGGCAAACAAATTAAAACAGATGACACCTAAAGAGATAGTCGCTGAACTGGATAAATACATCATCGGTCAGGACGACGCAAAAAAATCCGTAGCCGTCGCGTTGCGCAACAGATACAGAAGATCGATGCTTCCTGATGAAATGAAGGAAGAAATCAAACCGAAGAACATCCTCATGATGGGGCCTACAGGATGCGGTAAGACCGAAATCGCCCGGAGGCTCGCGAAACTGATGGATGCGCCTTTTGTTAAGGTCGAAGCCACGAAATTCACCGAAGTCGGCTATGTCGGCCGCGACGTCGATTCGATGGTCCGCGATTTGGCCGAAGCATCCGTCAGGATAACAAAACAGTCCAAACTGAAAGAAAAATACGATATCGCAGACCAGATAGCGGAGAACAAGATCGTTGCGGCTCTTGTGCCGAGCAAAAAAAACAAACAGCAGAATTCTTCGCAGAACAGGACAAATCCTTACGACGTAAACAATTTGAACAACTTCCTGAACAATATGATGAACGGTCAGCAGCAACAGCAGCAGCCTCAGCTTACTCAGGAAGAAAAAACCGACTCGAATGTCGCTATGGCAAGAGATCAGGTCCGTCAGCAGTTGAAACAGGGATTGCTCGAGGATGAATATATTGAAATCGAAGTGACAGATACGCCTAAGGGCAATCAGCTCGATATGAGCAACGAAGGCATGAGCATCGCCATCGGAAACATCTTTGGCGGGATGATGCCTGAGAGAACAAAGACGCGCCGCGTAAAAGTAAGCGAGGCCAGAAAGATACTGCGCGATCAGGAGGCGGCGAAACTCATCGATATGGAGCAGGTCACCGATGAAGCGCTCGAAAATGCCGAGCAGAACGGTATCATCTTTATCGATGAAATCGACAAGATAGCAAACGATTCTGCATACGGCTCAGGTGTCGACGTTTCCCGCGAAGGCGTACAGAGAGACATTCTTCCTATAGTCGAAGGCAGCGTCGTAAACACCAAATACGGCCCGCTGAAGACAGATCATATTCTGTTCATCGGCGCAGGCGCTTTCAGCATGACGAAGCCGACTGACCTCATCCCTGAACTTCAGGGACGTTTCCCGGTAAGAGTTGAACTTAAGAGCCTCACAAAAAATGACTTCATAAGGATACTCACCGAACCGGAGAATGCTCTGATAAAACAGAATCAGGCTTTGCTCGCGACAGAAGGCATCAAACTCGAATTTACCGACGATGCCGTCGACGAGATAGCCGAACTGGCTTATTTGATGAACGAGCAGACGGAAAACATCGGAGCAAGAAGACTCCATACGATAATGGAAAAACTCCTCGAAGACGTTTCATACGACACCCCTGACACAAACGGCGAGCCTCTTGTCATCGACAAGGATTATGTTGTCAGCAGATTCGGAGAAACCATTTCGAAAGAGGATGTTGATAAATATGTTTTATAATCCAGAACACATTGATTGAGATTAGAGAAACAGGAAGAGGTGCAACAATGAAGAAGGGAGATTTGATTTCCGAGATCAGGGCCTTGGATAAAATGCTGCTGAGGACGACGGACGGGAATGTTTCATTTGCGGAACTTTGCAGTTTCCTATATGACATGCTCGATTGCAACGTCTATGTCATCAACAGACGGGGAAAGGTCCTGGCTGCAAGATTCGACGAGGGAGAAGAGGCTCCGCTGTATTTCGATGAAGAGACGAAAAAATACGTTCTTCCGGACGAGTACAACGATAAACTTCTCGCTATCGAAGCGACTATCGAAAACTTACGCGGGGAGAAGATCAAAGAAATTCTCGGCAGCAACTATAAGATGACATCAAAATATCACACCATCGTCCCTGTGATCGCCGGAGACAGGAGAATCGCGACGCTCGTTTTTGCTCGCAGCAGCGGAGAGTTCTCTACGGAAGATATCGCTATATGCGAATACGGCTCCACGGTGGTCGGAATCGAAGTACGCCGCGGTATCGCAGCGGAAGAGGCGGCGGAGCAGCGTCAGCGTTTAACAGTCAGAAAGGCTCTCAGGACTCTTTCGTATTCTGAACTGGAAGCGACAAAGCATGTCATCGGCTCCATCGAAGGCGATGAAGGTCTGCTCGTCGCCAGCAAGATAGCCGATCAGACAGGTATCACGCGTTCTGTGATCCCGAATTCGCTGCGCAAACTCGAGAGCGCAGGGATAATCGAATCCAGATCACTCGGGATGAAGGGCACACACATCAGGATCATCAACAAATATCTCAAGGAAGAACTCAAAAACTTCGAACTTTAGATCGAACCTATACCGCCCGCGGTAATTGCTGCGGACGGTTTTTTCTCATGGAAACACTCTATTTTACAGCGGCAAAACAAGCAAAAGCTGAAATAACGGTCGAGCGCTCTAAATTCATCGCTGCGGCGGCCCACGTCGAAGGAAGGGAAGACGCGGAACGTTTCATCGCATCCGTGCGGGAAAAATACCGCGATGCGACACACAACGTTCCCGCTTTTGTCGTGGGCGAAAAATCAGAAATAAAAATGGCTTCAGACGACGGTGAACCTCCGGGAACGGCCGGAGCGCAGGTGCTCAGGATAATAGAGAACAGGGGCCTGACGTTCACGGCGATAGTAGTAACGAGATATTTCGGAGGGAAAAAGCTCGGTACGGGAGGTCTTTCACGTGCCTATTCTGAGGCAGCCGCTCTTGCGCTTGATGCCGCGGGTAAGGCTTTGGCAGTCAGAAAGGACAGGCTGTTCGTTTCATGCGATTATTCCGATTTCGGCAGGCTCAAGCGGACAAAGGCTTTGGCAGGAGCGGATATCAGGCACGAGGAATACGGCACATCGGTATCGTTTGAGCTGATCTGCGGTGCCGAAGATTCGGAGCGTTTTGCAGCGGTCATACGCGACGCGACGGCGGGAAAAGCGAAAATCGAACATCGCGAAATATTTGTAGATTTGGAGCCGTATGAGGACGCTCGGTGAACCGAAATGTGCGCAGTTTGCAAAGCGTGAAAAATAAGTGAATTCGCGTTTTTTCCGGTTGCATTGGACCGCAAAATGTGATTAGATATATACGTATGCTGTTATTTTTATAACAAGGACTTTGCAAGTCCTAAAACGGTATAGGCTGTCATTCTGCGAAAGGGCAGTCACAATATTTTAAGGAGGCATTTACATGAACTTTCAACTGACGAAGGAACAGGAATTCGTACAGAAAATGGTAAGAGCGTTCGCAAAGACCGAAGTTGAACCTTTGGCAGCGGACATCGACCAGACGCACCGTTTCCCGACTGAGACTGTTGAGAAAATGGCAAAGTACGGCATGATGGGTATTCCTTTCCCTACAAAGTACGGCGGAGCCGGCGGAGACGAAGTTTCTTATGCGATCACGATCGAAGAACTCGCTAAGGTCTGCGCATCCACGGCTGTTATCGTATCAGCTCACACATCACTCTGCTGCTGGCCGATCTATAAATACGGCACAGAAGAGCAGAAGATGAAATATCTGCCTGATCTGCTCTCAGGCAAAAAACTCGGAGCGTTCGGTCTCACAGAGCCTAACGCCGGTACTGATGCATCCGGCCAGCAGACGAGAGCCGTGCTCGACGGAGACGAATGGGTCCTCAACGGTGCAAAGTGCTTCATCACCAACGGCGGATACGCTAACGTATTCGTAATCATGGCGATGACGGATAAATCTCTCGGAAACCACGGAATCAGCTCGTTCATCGTCGAAAAGACAGACCCTGGTTTCTCGATCGGCAAGACCGAAGATAAGATGGGTATCAGCGCTTCATCGACGACAGAACTTATCTTCCAGAACTGCAGGATCCCTAAAGACAGACTTCTCGGCCAGCAGGGCAAAGGATTCAAGGTTGCAATGAGCACGCTCGACGGCGGCCGTATCGGTATCGCTTCGCAGGCACTCGGCATTGCCGAAGGCGCTCTTGAAGTAACCATTGACTACATGAAACAGAGAAAACAGTTCGGAAAGAAACTTTCTCAGATGCAGGCACTTCAGTTTGTAGTCGCTGACCTCGCTACGAGGATCGAAGCTTCCAAACTCCTCGTCTACAAAGCGGCGTTCTGCGAAGATCAGGGCATTTCCTACACCGTTCCTGCAGCAATGGCTAAACTCTACGCAGCCGAGACGGCAAGTTACGTAACGAATAAGTGCGTACAGCTTCACGGCGGCTACGGCTACACCAAAGACTACCCGGTAGAGAGAATGATGAGAGACGCAAAGATTACGGAAATCTACGAAGGTACTTCCGAAGTCCAGAGAATCGTCATTTCCAACTCGCTTCTGCGTAAATAGGATAAGGAGGATTAGGTAATGTTCAATATTGTTGTATGCGCTAAACAGGTTCCGGATACCACAGAAATCAAAGTCAACCCGGAAACCGGTGCTCTTATCAGAGACGGCGTTCCAAGCATCCTCAATCCTGACGACGCTAACGCTCTCGAAGAAGCACTTAAAATCAAGGATTCCGATCCTGACAATGTACACGTAGCAGTTATTTCGATGGGGCCTCCTCAGGCGCAGGATATGCTTTTCGAATGCATCGCGATGGGCGCTGACGAAGCGATCCTCCTCTCCGACAGAGCAGTCGGCGGATCCGATACATGGGCTACTTCCAACGCCATTACCGCAACTATCAAAAAGTACGGCAAGTACGATCTGATCATCGGCGGCAGACAGGCTATCGATGGAGATACCGCTCAGGTAGGACCTCAGATCGCGGAAAAACTTCACCTCCCGCAGGTAACATATGTTCAGAAGTGCGAACTCAGCGCTGACAAGACGAAAGTCACCGTTGAGAGACAGCTCGAAGACGGATACGAAGTCATCGAGGCACCTATCCCTTGCATGCTCACATGCACGAAAGAACTCAACACTCCGAGATATATGAACATGAAGGGCATCTTCAACACCGAGAAGAACATCACGGTTTGGAATGCCGCAGATATCGGCGTAGACCTCGGAACAGTCGGACTTAAGGCTTCCCCTACGAACGTATTCCGTTCGTTCACCCCGAAGCCAAAGGGAAAGGGCACGATGCTTGAAGGCGACACCGAGAAAGAAGTTGCCGAAGAACTCGTCATCGCTCTGAAGAAGAAACACATCATCTAAGGAGGATCAAAATGGCAGAAGTTAATTTTTCCGAATATAAAAATGTATGGGTTTTCGCGGAGCAGCGCGATGGCAAACTCATGAACGTTGCTCTGGAGCTCATCGGCGAAGGACACAGGCTTTCGAGAGACCTCGGACCTGATGCGAAAGTCGCTGCACTTCTCGTCGGCGACAAAGTCGAACAGCTCGCACAGGAATGCTTTGAGTACGGCGCAGACATGGTCTACGTTGTAGAGCATCCGCTTCTTAAGGACTATACGACCGACGCTTATACAAAGGTCATCACTCAGGCTATCCGCGAATATAAACCTGAGATCATTCTCTACGGCGCTACGAACATCGGCCGTGACCTCGCTCCTCGTGTAGCGGGCCGCGCTAACGTAGGTCTCACCGCAGACTGCACACACCTCGACATCAAAGTCGACAAATACATCGACTTCGCAAACAAGAACACGACGCTCGACACTTCCACGCTCGATCCTAACGATCCTGACACGAAGCTGAAGATGACACGTCCTGCATTCGGCGGCAACCTCATGGCCACCATCGTCAGCCCTACTTCAAGACCTCAGATGTCTACAGTAAGACCTGGCGTTATGCAGAAACTCGAGAGAAAACCTGGCGCAACGGGTGAGGTCATCAGAATGAATGATATCGATCTTCAGGAATCCGATATCAGAGTAAAGATCCTCGACATCGTTAAATCCACAAAGGAACAGGTTTCCCTCACAGATGCAAAGATCATCTGCTCGGGCGGCCGCGGACTCGGCGACGCAAAGGGATTCGAGCTTATGCAGAAATTCGCTGACAAGGTCGGCGGAGTTGTAGGAGCATCCCGTGCAGCAGTCGACTCCGGATGGATCGATCACAGCCATCAGGTAGGTCAGACGGGCACCACGGTAAAGCCTGACATCTACTTCGCATGCGGAATCTCCGGCGCTATTCAGCACCTCGCAGGTATGCAGAACTCCAAGACGATCGTCGCTATCAACAAAGATCCTGACGCACCGATCTTCGAAGTTGCTGACTACGGCATCGTAGGCGACCTCTATAAAGTTATCCCTGAAATCATGGAAGTCTGGGATAAGGCTGAAGATCTCGCTGACGCAGCAAAATAAGTCCATGCAAATGCATTAAAAAGCACCCGTCTCCATCTTTTCGGAGGCGGGTGCTTTAATGTTAGCTGCATTTTGAGATATTGTTGGAATTATTGAAACCTGCGACGCTTTTTGCTATTTATTAATGTTGAATTTCCCGATAGTGTCTATGACTCTGGCGACAGGCAGACCGACTACATTGTCATAATCTCCTTCGATGTGGTCGACATAGCGGGAAAACCAGCCTTGTATTGCGTAAGCGCCTGCTTTGTCGTATGCCTCAGTGGTATCGAGATAGTCTTTTAAGTCCGCTGCTGTGTATTGCTTGAAAAATACTTTTGTTATTTCGCAGAACGTCTCGGTATGGTCCTTTGTCATATCTGAAATCGTCACACCGGTCAGCACGAGATGGCTCGTGCCGGCCAGCGACATAAGCATGCGTTCAGCATCTGATTTGTCCGTCGGTTTACCGAGAATACTATTTTCGTAAACAACAGTATCCGCTGCAATTATGAGCGGAATGTCAGGAGCGGGGACACTTGTGAAACTGTTTTCTGTTCCAGTCAGTTTATCTTTTACCGAGAGCGCCTTTCGCAATGAGAGCAGCATTACCGCGTCGCGCGGAGAGATGGGATCGGGAAGATTTTCCGAAACTTCCGGACGTATTACTATTGGTTCGAATCCGGCTCTTTTCGTCAATTCGATGCGCCTCGGAGAAGAAGACGCCAACAAAATAGTTTTTGACATGATTTTCGATTCTAACTGTCATCTGGTGACCGCAGTGGTATATTTTGCTTAAAATAATATACCATATCGCGCAGTATCATAGGTATATATACTTTTTTCATTTACAAATATTTACCGCGATGATAATATTAATAGGTTATGAAGGGTCAGATAACAAGGGGTGCCGATGAACAGAGTAGATAGACACGTTCGCGAGGCTGAAGAACGCAAGGCTGCGAAAAAAGCCGCGAAAGAAGCGAAAAAAGCCGCGAAGGCTGCAAAAAACGGCAAAAGGAAAATCAATCTCAAGACTTGGCAGAAAGTTTTGATCATTGTTATTATTGTCGCGGTCGGAAGTGCAGCGGCGGCTTATGCATATATCAATTCGAAACTCAATAAAATCAATAAATCAACCGATACTATCGTAGAGGAAGAAGTCGCGGAAGTAGAGATACACGGTTTCACCAATATTCTGCTTCTCGGTACCGACTCCAGAGACATGTCCGACGATTCAGGGTCGAGGACCGACTGCATCATAGTCGTGAGCATCAATGAAGACACGCGCGATATTTATCTTACGTCGATCTACAGGGACACTCTGATGAAGCTCGGAGATACATCGACTTACAGCAAGATAAACAGCGCGTTTTCTTACGGCGGCGCAAAGATGACGATAAAAACCGTCAATCAGGCGCTCGACTTAGACATAACCAAGTATTTCCTCTTTAATTTCAAGGCCGTCGTCGATATGATAGACGCGGTAGGAGGAGTCGAACTCGATATCGAGGATTATGAGGTCGACGAACTGAACGTCTGTATACGCGGGACTGCGGCTGCCATCGGCGAGAGCGATTATACTCTTATCGAATCTCCGGGGACATACAACGTCGACGGGATACAGGCGGTTTCTTACGGGAGGATGAGATACGGTGTCGGCGATGACTTTAAACGCACCGAAAGGATGAGGATAGTCGTCACCAAACTGCTTGATAAACTCAAGACGATGAAAGTATCTCAGATAAACGGCATTATCGACCAAGTGTTTCCTGAACTTGAAACGAATTTTACGAATAATGAGATACTCGCGTACGTGACAAGGCTTGCATCATACAAGGTCACGGGTACGGAAGGGTTCCCATACAGCGTTTCGACCGGATATCTCGACTCGGTCTCTTACGTTTTCCCTACCGATCTTTATGGCGATGTTGTCGAGTTCCATAGTAAAGTTTTTGGCGAGGAAAACTACGTCCCTACGGATACACTGTCGGAAATCTCGTATACCATAAACTCTATCGTATCGGGATCGACGTCGTCACCGAGCGGAGAGGAAATCGACACCGAAGAAAATCCGCCTGTCATAGATGAACCGGATACCGGTGATACGACAGATACGACGACTCCGTCTGACACGAATTCGAGCGATTCGAGCAGCGGAAGCGACGGAACGGGTACGACGACGCCGACAGATCCGAGCGGTTCCGACACCGGCAGCGGCTCGAGCAGCGGAAGCGGCTCAGGAACCGGGAGCGGTTCCGACAGCGGAAGCAGCTCCGGAAGTGAGAGCGGCTCCGGCACGGGAAGCGGTTCCGGAAGTGAGAGCGGCTCCGGCACGGGAAGCGGTTCCGGAAGTGAGAGCGGCTCCGGCACGGGAAGCAGCTCAGGAAGTGAGAGCGGCTCCGGCACGGGAAGTGGCGGAACAGATACTTCCGATCAGGGAGACACGGGCAGCAGTTCCGGCGGAGAAGATACTGCCTCCGGATCAACAAATACAAGTTCGGATGGTACCGGCGCGTAAAACCATTCCCGGCATCCGCAGACATATATCATTTAAGGAGAAAAGTGTGGAGATTGAACTTAAATACAGCCTTGACAGCGTCGAGCAGATAGATAGTATCCTCAACGATGAAGAAATCAAATCGATGACCGACGAAGGCTCGCTGGAGACTTTTCCGATAGTATCACGATATTTTGATACTGCCGATATGCGCCTTACACACGAGAGAGTCGCTTTTCGTGTCAGAAAAGAGGGCAGGAGATATATCGCTACGCTTAAGTGGAACGGACACAGCGAGAGCGGTATGCACGAGCGCGAGGAGAACAACGTTCCGGTATCGGAGAAAGAGATGTCGGAACCGACCGTTGAGATCTTCAAGCAAAGCCCTATGTACGAAAAACTCAAGCAGATGATAGGAGAGAGGGAACTTTCCGTCCTCATGACAACCGAGTTTGAGCGCAGGCAGGTAAGACTCGATAACGGAAACGTCATCTGCGAGTTATCTTTTGACACAGGAGAAGTACACTGCGACGGCAGATCCGCTCCTCTGCAGGAGATGGAGATCGAACTGTACTCGGGCAGCCGCGAAGAGATGGAGAAGATAGGCGAATACATCACCGGCAAATACGGTTTGAAGCCGGAGAACAAAAGCAAATTCGGGCGCGGTCTCGACCTCAAAAAGTAGAAATTCGCAGAATATGACAGAAGCGAGACATTAAACCGCGCCGCAGCGCGGTTTTTTCACGCTTCGCCGGACAGCGTCAAGCGTTCGTTTTCCTTTACAAGACATGATTAAAATGGTATAATACCTGTCTGACCGCGCAGAACTTAAGCGCGCGGGAGACCACGAAAATCGCCGCGTAATTGACGCGGATGCAAGATTATAATCAAGAAAACGCATTTTGAGAGGAGTACCCGAAAATGAAGGCAACACTTATTTCCAGAGACAACAACAACGCGAAATTCACGATCTATTTCGACGCCGATGAATTCGACGGCGCGGTAGTCGAAGCTTATCAGAAAAATAAAAGCAAATATAATATCAACGGATTCAGGCCGGGCAAAGCGCCGAGAAGCATCATCGAAAAGCACTACGGTGAAGGCGTTTTCTTTGAAGACGCTATCGACAACCTCCTTCAGGGCGGGTATGCGAAGGCGCTTGACGAGCTGGACTTAGAGCCTATCGATTCGCCAAACGCTGATTTCAGCGACATCGGACACGGAAAACCTCTTGAAATAACTATCGAAGTTCCTATCTATCCTGTAGTTGATGTAGATAACTATAAGGGTATAAAAGTAGAGCGCGTCGAAGAAAAGATAACAGACGACGACGTAAAACGTGAACTCGAGAACATGCAGAAGAGAAATTCCCGCATGGTCGAAGTCGAGAGAGAAGTCAAGGACGGCGATACCGTTACGCTCGACTATAAGGGTTTTGTCGGTGACGATCAGTTCGAAGGCGGCACCGCAGAGAACCAGCAGCTCAAGATCGGATCCGGAACATTTATTCCGGGATTTGAAGATCAACTCATCGGAGCAAAGGCAGGAGAAGATGTCGACGTAAAAGTGACTTTCCCTGAAGATTACGGCGAAAAGAGCCTCGCGGGCAAGGACGCCGTTTTCCACTGCACCGTGCATGAAGTGCGCGAAGAACAGCTCCCTGAACTCAACGACGATTTTGCCAAGGACACGAGCGAGTACGACACCCTCGAAGAACTCAGGAAAGCGACTCTCGACAGACTTCAGGAGACTGCCGACATCAGATCCGAAAACGCCGCAAAGGATTCCCTTATCGAAAAGGTTTTCGAAGCGAACAAAACAGATGCTCCTCTTTCGATGGTCGAAGACGAACTGAACAGCATGGCAAGGGAAATCGACCAGAATCTGCGCACACAGGGTCTCAACTTCGATCTCTATCTCAAGTACACCGGCAAGACGATGGACGACTTTAAGGATGAGATGAGAGCGGAAGCCGCAAAGAGAGTCGCCACGAGAATAGTCCTCAGATCCATCGGCGAAAAGGAAAACATCAAGGCGACAGACGAGGACCTCGACGCAGAAGTCCAGAAACTTGCGGACGCATATAAGACGACTTCAGACGAAGTAAAGACCATGCTCGGCGAGGACGGTCTCAAATATTTCACTAAAGACATCACGATGACAAAGGTCATGGACTTCCTCTATGACAACGCGGAGGTCGTGAACATCTCGGCCGAGGAAGCAAAAGCAAGAGCCGAGAAGGAAATGGCCGAAAAATCCGCAAAAGTGAAGGAAGAAAACAAAGAAGCCACGGAAAAGGCCGAAGCGGAAGCCGAGAAAGCCGGAGAAAAGGCCGAGGAAAAAGCGGAAGAGGATAATAAATAAATGAACTTGATCCCTTATGTAGTAGAACAGACAAGCCGCGGTGAGCGTCAGTACGACATTTACTCAAGACTGCTGAAGGACAGGATCATAATACTAACAGGCGAGATAAACGAGGATGTGTCGAGCGCTGTCGTCGCGCAGCTTCTTTTCCTCGACGCCGAGGATAACAAAAAAGACATCAGCCTTTATATCGACAGCCCGGGAGGCATGGTCACCGCGGGACTTGCGATCTACGATACCATGAACTACATTAAGTCCGACGTATCTACCATCTGCATCGGCAGTGCGGCGAGCATGGCCGCTCTGCTGCTCTCTTCAGGATGCAAAGGCAAGAGATATGCGCTGCCTAACTCAGAGGTCATGATACATCAGCCTCTGGGAGGAGCGTCAGGTCAGGCGACCGACATCGCTATCCATGCCGACTGGATATTGAGAACAAAAAAGAATCTCAACCGAATTCTATCCGAAAATACGGGTAAGAATATTAAGACAATAGAAGCGGACACCGAAAGAGATTATTTCATGACTGCAGACGAGGCCAAAGAATACGGTCTCGTTGACTCAGTCATTCGCAGGTGAGCGCGAACGTGTGAGCCATGTGCTGCACATTGGTGCGGAAGTGTAATTTGATGCGTTCAAGCATTTTGCCACGGCATAGCACCTTGATGCGGCCATAGCACTTTGATGCCGCGCTGAAAAAAAGGTTAAGAAAAAAGGGTAAAGAATAGAGGTATAACTATATAGATGACCAGAAAAAGCAGCAATATCGGCGACGACATGCGCTGTTCGTTCTGCGGTAAAGAACGGAGCGAAGTAAAACGCCTTATAGCCGGACCGGGTGTGTACATCTGCGACCAGTGCGTCGAGATGTGCCATCAGATCCTCATGGATATCCCTGATGTCAATCAGCCTCCTTTAGAGGAACCGAAAAACCAGCCTGTCTATAAGAATCCGCCAAAACCGAAAGAAATCTACGACTATCTGTCCGAATATGTCATCGGACAGGACCGCGCAAAAAAAGCACTCTCGGTTGCGGTATACAACCATTATAAAAGAATCAACGCGCTTGATAAAGCAGATGCCGACGACGTAGAACTTCAGAAAAGCAATATCCTGATGGTCGGACCTACGGGCTGCGGCAAAACACTCATCGCGCAGTCTCTCGCAAAGATACTCGACGTACCTTTTGCGATAGCGGACGCCACGTCGCTGACCGAAGCGGGTTATGTCGGCGAAGATGTAGAGAACATCCTGCTCCGGCTTCTCCAGGCGGCAGACTGGGATCTGGAGCGCGCCGAGCGCGGAATCATCTACGTCGACGAAATCGACAAGATAGCGCGCAAATCAGAGAACGTTTCCATCACGCGAGATGTGAGCGGAGAAGGAGTCCAGCAGGCCCTCCTGAAGATAATCGAGGGGACCGTCGCCAACGTTCCGCCGCAGGGCGGCCGCAAGCACCCTCAGCAGGAGTTCATCCAGTTCGATACGACGAATGTACTCTTTATATGCGGCGGCGCTTTTGACGGGCTGGACACCATCGTAAAACGCCGAATAGGCGAGAAAGTCATCGGTTTCAACACCGAGAACGGCGAGATCAAGAAGGAAGTCGAAGACCCGCTTCTCTTTTTGGAACCGGGCGATCTCCTGAAATACGGCCTCATTCCGGAATTCATCGGAAGGCTTCCTGTGGTCGTCACCCTCGACGATCTGGATACGGATGCGCTGATGGAGATCTTGACGAAACCGAAAAACGCTCTCGTGAAACAGTACAGAAAACTTTTGGCGCTGGACGGTGTGGAACTTGACATCACGGATGGCGCTCTTCGCGCAATAGCGAATAAAGCCGCCGAACACAAAATAGGCGCGCGCGGACTGCGCAGCATCTTTGAAAAAGCAATGGACGACAGCATGTTCGAGATACCGTCTCGCGACAACGTCAAGAAATGCGTCATCACCAAGGACACGATAGACCGCGGCCGCCGTCCCGAACTTATCACGACGGAAAAAGCGCCAGCAGCATCTGCAAAGCAGAAGCTGAACAAAACGCAGGCAAAAGCCGCGGCGAAAAAGCAAACAGCAAAAAAAGAAGCCTGACATCAGGCTGACCAGACAGCCGGCGGCTTATCTAAAGCCGCCAGTTTGATTATTTACATAGGAGCAGGAAATGGCAGAAGGAATCACTAAATCAGAAGAGATGCGCATGTATCCGTGTGTGCCTCTGCGCGGAATGACGATTTTCCCGAATACGGCTGTTCATTTCGATATTGGGAGAACAAAATCCATAAAAGCGCTCGAGGCCGCCATGGCGGGCGACAGAGTAATGCTCGTATCGGCGCAGAAAGACGAATCGGTGCTCATCCCTACGTTTGACGACATATATCAGATAGGCACTATCGTAAAAGTAAAACAGATGCTTAAAATCAGCGGGGATTCCATCAGAGTCCTCGTGACCGGTGAATCGAGAGCCAGAATCGGCGTCACAGCCGAAGGAGGCGCATTTTTAGCATGCAGCGCGGATATCATCAATGAAAAGATAAGACCTGACGACCTTTCGACAAGAGATAAAGCTGCGCTCAGGGTCCTCGACGAAAAATTCGTGGAATACGCGTCGCTTTCGCAGAACGTCTCCGACGAACTGCTGGAAAAGACTTTGGCGGAAAGAGACCCTCTCGTCCTCGTAGACAGCATAGCGACCATCATCGACGTAGACACCGCGAAAAAACAGCAGATACTCGAAGAACTCTCATTTTCCGAGAGGCTGGAATGCCTTATCGCTATCATAACAGAGGAAAACGAGATATCCGCTATGGAGAAAGAGCTCGCTCAGCGCGTCAAAGAGAACGTCGACATGAACCAGAAGGAATATTTCCTGAAGGAAAAGATGCATGCGATACAAGAGGAACTCGGAGACGACGAAGACGTTTCCAAAGACGTGGACGAGTGGACGGCTAAACTCGATAAACTCAAACTCGACAAGAAGATAGACGAAAAAATCCGCAAAGAGATAGACAAATATGCCCGCATGGTACCTTCATCGGCGGAGAGCGCGGTAGTCAGGAATTACGTAGAGACCATTCTCGATCTGCCTTGGAGGAAATCGAGCAAAGTCAACACAGACCTGAAAAAGGCCGAAAAGATACTCGAAGAAGATCACTACGGCCTTAAGAAAGTAAAACAGCGTGTCCTCGAATATCTGGCCGTCATACATCTCTCAAAGGCCATCAGAGGACCTATCCTCTGTCTTGTGGGACCTCCGGGGACGGGAAAGACATCCATCGCGAAATCGATAGCCCGCGCAACAGGCAGAGAATTCATCCGCATGTCGCTGGGCGGCGTGCGCGACGAAGCGGAGATAAGAGGCCACAGGAGAACTTATATCGGAGCCATCCCGGGGCGCATCATAAACAGCATCAAAGAAGTCGGAACGAACAATCCGGTCTTCCTGTTCGATGAAATCGACAAGGTCGGTGCAGATTACCGCGGCGACCCTTCTTCGGCTCTGCTCGAAGTGCTCGATCCGGAACAGAACAAGACATTCACCGACCACTTCCTCGAAGTGCCGTTTGATCTGTCGAAAGTTTTGTTCATCACTACGGCAAACACGCTCGACACCATACCGCGTCCGCTCTTAGACAGGATGGAGGTAATCGAAGTCACCGGCTACACTGAGGAAGACAAGGTCAAGATTGCCCAGAGATATCTCATTCCGAAGCAGGAAAAAGAAAACGGCATCGGCGAGGGAACGCTGCACATTTCGGAGAAGGTCCTTCGCGCGATAATCAACTACTACACTAGAGAATCGGGCGTCCGCAACCTCGAACGCGAGATAGGCGGCATATGCCGCAAAGTCGCCATGGCCGAAGTCATGGACGGCAAAAAATCGTTCCGCATTACCGAGAACAACCTCGAAAAATATCTCGGGAAAAAGAAATTCCACTACGATATTATTGAGGGCAAGAGCGAAGTCGGCGTCGTGACAGGAATGGCATGGACCGAAGTCGGAGGTGAGACGCTTTCGATAGAGACGGCAGTACTCCGCGGCACGGGAAAACTGTCGCTTACGGGGCAGTTAGGAGATGTCATGCAGGAATCGGCAAGGACGGGCATCAGTTATATCCGTTCTATAGCGGACGAATTGGGCATCGACAGCGATTTCTATAAGAACAAGGACATCCACATCCACGTACCGGAAGGCGCGGTGCCTAAAGACGGCCCTTCGGCAGGAGTCACTATCTTTACTTCCGCAGTATCGGCTTTGACGGACACTCCGGTGAAGAAGGATGTCGCCATGACCGGTGAGATAACGCTGCGCGGCAAAGTACTGCCTGTCGGCGGCATCAAAGAAAAAGTCCTCGCGGCACATCGCGCGGGAATCAAAAAGATACTGCTTCCGAAGGAAAACATGGCAGACACCGAGGAGATACCTGAGTCCGTCCGCAAGGAACTTACTTTCGTACCTTTGGAATTCGCCAAGGAAACACTCCCCGAAGCGCTCGACCGGTGAGCAGAAGGCTCATGCTCAGAGAAGGCGTAAACAGAGACAGAAACGGAGACAGAGATGTTCAACATTACAAGCGCCGTCTTTGAAACGGCTGCCGTAAACAAAAGCGGATTCCCCAAAGACGGCCTGCCCGAGATCGTTTTCACAGGCAGGTCGAACGTCGGGAAATCGTCGCTATTAAACTTTCTCTGCAACCGCAGGAACCTCGCCCGCGTGAGCGCTGAACCCGGAAAGACGAGGACCATCAACTATTATTTGATAAACGAGTCTTTCAGATTCGTCGACCTTCCCGGGTACGGATACGCGAAAATCGCCCGCGACGTGACAGATTCGTGGGGCTCGATGATGGACGAATTCTTTGAGAACAGCGAAAACATCAAAGGTGCTGTTTTGCTCGTCGATATCAGGCATGAGCCGACAAAACTAGACATAATGATGTACGATTATCTCAGGGCATACGGCCTTCACGGGATCGTCGCGGCGACAAAAGCGGATAAAGTTTCCGGCAACGTGCGGGCGAAGAACATTGCGGTCATCAGAAAAACGCTTGCGCTTTCACCGGAGGATCTGGTCATCCCCGTATCGTCCTTAAAAAAGACTGGCAAAGCCGATCTGCTCGATGCGATAGAGAACAGGCTTAAAGTTAAATAATGCAGACATATAGAGCGGCACGTGACACAGTGCCGCTTTTGGTGTAATATCTATATATATTAGAAAACTTGTGAGGCATACAATGACTTCAAGCAGGAAACAGGGAGCCGGCACAGTCACTGTCGGAAAGATACTCTATACGGAGGAAGACATCCGTAAAAGAGCAAAAGAACTTGGAAAACAGATAACAAAAGACTACGAAGGCGAAGAACTCGTCATCCTCTGCACGCTGAAAGGCGCGTTTTTGTGGATGGCTGACCTTACCAAGAACATAGATCTCGACACTCAGATAGATTTCATCTCCGCGAGCAGCTACGGCTCGGGAACGAGTACGAGCGGCGTCGTTAAAGTCACAAAAGACGTAAACATGGACCTTTTCAATAAGAACGTCCTGATCGTCGAAGACATCGTAGACACGGGAACGACTTTGAAGTTTCTCAAATCGTATCTCGAGGAGAGGAACCCGAAGAGTGTCAGGATATGCACGATGCTTGACAAGCCTTCGAGGCGTATAGCCGACATAAAGCCTGATTATACCGGTTTCACGGTAGACGATATTTTCATCGTCGGATACGGACTTGATTACGACCAGAAGTACAGGAACCTGCCTTACATCAGTTTTCTGGAAGGATAACACATGTATCATTTCATGCGTGCTTGCCGTCTGATCTTATGCATCTCGATGCCGCTGGCGATAGTACTTCTGTGTTCGAATATCGTACTCAGGATACCTGCAACGTATGTATATCATTTTAACGACACCGAAGTCATCGACGATCTGGGCATCGACATGTACGGCTCGGAAATGGCTGACGGCATCGCGGGGTATCTGAACTCCACGGGTGATGGCAGCGAATTCCAGATGTATATAGAAAACGGATCTTTTAAAGACCCTGTATTCGACGAAACGGATTCCGCGGCCATGGCAAAGGTAAAGACAACGCTGAGGAACGAGTTGATATTAGGGCTTGTTTTCCTTGCGGTTTTTATTGTTGACTATATTGTTTTGGTGAAAAGAGAATACCGCGACTGGCTGAGAAGAGCCGGCGTCATTGCGGCTGTCGTTTCGATTGCACTCAGCGCGGTCATGTTCGGTCTTTTCCGTTCCGGTACTTTCGTACGGAAACTCTATGATACATTTGTCGGAGTGGATCTTAGCGAAAATACGCTAATCGGCCGACTGCTGGACATGTCTTTCCTGAGCGTCGCCGGAACTTTCGCGCTGATAGTCGCTCTTATCGCCATAGCCGTGTTCTTGTTCATACACCTGCAGATAACACGGGAGGAAAAACTCTTTTTCGATTGATTCAGCTTGATTTAAGATGGACTATAAAGTAGATTATCACATTCATACCACTTATTCCGACGGCGTCTACGAACCCGTCGATGTCGTAAAAAAATTTCAGGAACTCGGCTACAGCGTCATAGCCATAACAGATCACGACGGAACGGGCGGCTTAGAGGAGGCGAGAGTCGCGGGGAAAGCGCTTGGCATAAGCGTGGTACCGGGCATCGAACTTTCTTCTTCGTATGATATCGACGGCAGGACCGCCGAGCTCCACATCCTCGGATATAATATCGACAGCCAAAACGAAGAACTGGCGGAGACGTGCCGCCTTTTGCGGCAGTACAGGAAAGACCGCAACGACAGATTCATATCGAAAATGAAAGAGCGCGGGATACGGATCACGGAAGAAGACCTGCCGGTCAAGCCCGGAGGATATGTCGGGAAACCTGATCTTGTGCGTATCATCAGGGTCAAAGCTCCTGAGATAGAAGACCCGTTCGCTCTTTTTGATGATGTCCCGAAACAGATGATAGAGTCTCGCGAGGCTATACGCGTCATACGCGCCGCAGGCGGGCTTCCCGTCTTGGCGCATCCGTATAAGACGAGGGCGCTTTTGCCTGAGGAGCCGGGATTCGAAGAAAGGATAGAGCCGATCATTGCCGATTTGAAAAAGCAGGGGCTCTCGGGGATAGAATGCTTCCATCCTTCCGCGACGCACGAACAGTCTCTCGCGCTCGTGGAACTGGCCGAGAAATATCATCTCAACATGACAACGGGGTCCGATTTTCACGACGACGAACATTTTGACGAGAACAGGAGGTACAGGTGAGTTTCAATCCGGCGGTTTCCGCACTATTAAACAAAAAAATCGCGGCGGCAATCAGGACAGAGAAGGATTTCAGCACTGCGCTCAGGTCTAACGTCGACGTCGTTTTTCTGCTTCATTCAAACATTAACATGCTCCATCAGAGCGTACAGGAGATACACAGCGCAGGAAAGAAAGTTTTTCTGCACGTCGATTTTGCCGAGGGCATCGGCAAAGACCCTTCGGGGATCGAATTCATCGCCAAACAAGGTGTCGACGGGGTTTTGACTACAAGGACAACGATAGTGAGGATGGCAAAAGAATGCGGACTTATCGGCGTGCAGCGATTCTTCCTCGTTGACTCGCATTCGCTGTCTACGTCTGTCGAATCGATGCGCATTTCAAAGCCGGATATTATCGAATTGATGCCGGGAGTGGTCACTAAGAAGATACGCGAGTTCGCGAAAATCGCGGATATGCCGATAATCGCGGGAGGCATCATCGAGACGGAAGAAGAAGTGCGAGCGGCTCTCGAAGCCGGAGCCGATATCGTCTCCACCGGAGAGGTCAGCCTCTGGAACCTTAAGATTTAAGGAATAATTAGTTATCGTTTTGCTGAAAGAATAGGGTATGTTTTATGAAAATCATGTTTTGCGGCGCCGCTTCGGGTGTCACGGGATCGTGCCATCTCCTTACGAGCGGTGAACATCAGATACTTCTCGACTGCGGGCAGTTCCAGGGCGGCAAAGCACAGGACGCCATGAACTTTGACCCGTTCCCGTTCGACCCGACAAAGATAGAGGCGGTCATCCTCTCGCACGCTCATATCGACCACTGCGGCAGGCTGCCTTTGCTCGTGAAACGCGGATTTACCGGAAAGATTTACTGCACCACTGCTACGGCGGATTTGCTTTCGATAATGCTCAGAGACAGCGCGTACATCCACGAAAAAGACGCCGAGTGGCAGAACCGCAAGGCTATGAGGTCGGGACGAAAGCAGGTAGAGCCGCTCTATACGGAACAAGATGCCGAGGATGCCTTGAAACTCGTCGTTCCTGTGCTCTACGACCAGCTCATCGAGATGAACGACGTTATGCAGTTCGTATTCAACGACGCCGGACATATCTTGGGCTCGGCGATAATAGAACTGTGGGTGACAGAAGGCGGGAAGACCGAAAAAATCGTTTTCTCAGGCGACCTCGGAATGACGAACCGCCCGATACTGCGCGACCCGACGTACATTAAAAAGGCCGACTGCGTCATAATGGAATCGACGTACGGCAACAGGCTCCATCCTGCAAACGCGATGAGCGTCAAACAGCTCATCGACATCGTCCTGAAGACGATAAACCGCGGAGGCAATGTGGTCATCCCGTCTTTTGCCGTGGGACGCACGCAGGAACTGATTTATCAGTTCAACAGATATTATCTTGATCATAAGGACATCGACAGCGAGATGGATAAGATACACATCTACGTCGACAGCCCTATGGCGACTTCCGCCACGGAGATATTCAAGAGGAACGCTCAGGATTTCGACGAGGAGACGAAAGCGTATATCCTGCGCGGCGATAATCCGCTCGATTTCAAGAACCTGACGTTCACGCGCACCAGCGATGAGTCCAGACAGCTGAACTTTGATAAAACCCCTAAAGTCATCATCTCCGCCAGCGGCATGTGCGAAGCGGGCCGCATCAGGCACCACCTCAAGCACAACCTCTGGGACCCTAAGAACAGCATCGTTTTTGTCGGATATCAGGCTCAGGGCACGCTCGGACGCGCTTTGATAGAAGGAGTTAAAGAGGTCACGCTCTTCGGCGAGGATATTCAGGTCAAAGCCGAGATCTACAACCTGGAAGGATTTTCGGGCCACGCCGACCAAAACGGACTTTTCTCGTGGATCTCCGGTTTCCAGCGCCCGCCGAAGCAGCTTTTCCTCGTTCACGGCGAAGAGCAGTCGAAGAAGGACTTTGCGAAACTGATTAAATCAAAACTCGGATACGATCCGATAGTAGTACTCGGTACTTCAGAATTCGACGTAGATCTGTCGCACGCCGAACTCCTGAATTACAAAGAGGCTCAGTCTAAGGCTGCGGATGAGTTCGAGGTGCAGGAAGTCAGGAACAGGCTCTCTGAAGTTCACGATTCACTTGAGAAGATACTGTACAACGCTAATCTCGCGGTCGGCAGCAATATAGACCAAGGCAAGATAGTGGAGATAAACAACATAATACAGGAACTCGAAAAGACAACTATGGATCTGGGTACGACCGTGAACGATTCGACTGAATCGGCTGAATCGGCCGAGCAGTAGAGAATACAGGCGCGGAAGGAACTGTAATCGGAAGGAACTGTAATAAGAAACGTTTTATCGTCTTCCGCATGCATCGACAAATATTGCGGCGGGCATCTCGCGGCGAGTTGACATACTCGTTGAAGCAGATGCCCGTTTTTATTTTCCTTTTTTTTGAAACATGGGATAAGCATTTTCTCATTTTAAAATGTATTGACATATTTTACCATTTATGGTAAAAACTTGTTGCAAGACGGGAAAAGAGCGGGATGAGAGAAAGGAAAGATGAAAATGTCGAGAGAATGGCAGCAGACAAAAATGACGGAATACCTTATGCCAGACGCGGTGTATTACCAGAGCCTTTGGGCGGTCAGAGACTATCAGAGGATGGAGAAGCGCATACGCGAACTTCATAAAGATCTCGATACCGGAGGGAGCAGCGTTGTGAATGAGACAGGGGACAGATATACTTCATCGAGCAAAGTCGAAAAAAAGGCCCTCGAGCTTGCTTTGCTGGAGGACCGTGTCGACGGTATCAAACGCGCTATTTCCGGCGTGCCGCGGGAGTATCGCGCTTTCATACTTAGCAATATCATTTTGAAGAACAGCGGAGCGGGATTCCCCGATAAAGTGTGGCGCAGCTGGAAACAGAAATTTCTGTACGACGTGGCGCACAATCTCTCGATGATGTGAGATAGAGGCGATTTCTATTTCTACACATTAGCGCTTTTTATACGTATTCGAACGCTTTCTATACATTAAAGAGGAAAGTGATTATGTCGCCGTCTTTCACGACGTAATCTTTGCCTTCGGAACGGATAAGCCCTTTTTCGCGGGCGGCGGCCATGCTCCCTCCGCATTCGATGAATTTATCGTATGAGATGGTTTCGGCGCGAATGAATCCGCGTTCAAAGTCGGTGTGTATCTTCCCGGCGGCCTGAGGCGCTTTAGTGCCTTTTTTTATCGTCCATGCGCGGCATTCATCTTCGCCCGCGGTTAGGAATGAGATAAGGCCGAGGAGTTTATACGAAGCCTTTACGAGTTTGTCGAGGCCGGATTCCTCGATGCCGAGTTCGTCGAGGAACTCCTGCTTTTCTTCCGGTTCGAGTTCCGAAATTTCTTCTTCGAGATTTGCGGAGATGGCGACTGTTTCGGCGCGCTCTCCGGCAGCGAATTCTTTTACGGCTTTAACGTACTTGCAGTTGTCCGGATCTGCTGCGTCGTCTTCTGAAACGTTTACAACATATATGACGGGTTTATAGGAGAGAAGGCCGAGCGTTTTGACGAATTCGGCTTCCTCGTCGTCCAGTTCCATCGCACGCGCTGATCTGCCGCTCGAAAGGAAATCCATGACGCGTTTTTCGATGTCCAGTTCGGCTCGCAGCGCCTTGTCGCTGCGGGCTGCTTTTTCCGATTTGGCGATGCGCTTTTCGAGGACTTCCATATCGGAGAGGATGAGTTCCGTATTGATGGTGTCGATGTCGTCGGCAGGGTCGATTTTGCCCGATACGTGAACGATGTTGTCGTCATCGAATCCGCGCACCACATGGACGATGGCGTCAACTTCGCGAATGTGTCCGAGGAACTTGTTGCCGAGGCCTTCGCCTTTTGACGCGCCTTTGACGAGCCCCGCGATATCGACGAACTCTATGGTAGTGAATATCGTTCTTTTTGAATTGAAAATTTTATGGAGTTCTTCAACGCGTTTATCGGGGACCGTTACGACACCCACGTTAGGCTCTATGGTGCAGAAAGGGTAGTTTGCCGCTTCCGCGCCTGCCTTTGTTATAGCGTTGAAAAGTGTGCTTTTGCCGACGTTCGGCATTCCTACTATCCCGAGTTTCATTTTGATACTTTGCCTTTCGACTTGTGATTGAGCACTATGTAAATGATTATTCCCGCGAAGAAAACAACTGCGCTGAGCACCTGTGCCTGCCTCAGGTTTCCTATCATCAGGCTGTCTGTCCTGAGTCCCTCTACGAAGAAGCGTTCGAGGGAGTAGAGGATGCAGTAGAGCAGGAATATCTGCCATCTGAACTTGCGTTTCTTGCTTACATGCAGCAGGAAAAAGAACAGCGCGAGGCACCAGATAGATTCATACAGAAAAGTAGGGTGGACCTTCTGCCCGTCGACGATGATGCCCCACGGGAGATCGGTCGGACCGCCGTGCGCCTCGGAATTGAAGAAGTTCCCCCAGCGGCCTATAGCCTGCGCGAGCGCGACCTGAGGGAATATCAAATCTGCTAAATCAGGAAAGTTTATTTTTTTGATTTTGCAGAAGACTATAGCCGTGATGAGGCCGGCTATGAGTCCGCCGTGTATCGCGAGGCCGCCTGACCTTATGTCGAGTATCTTTTTTATATCTCCGGCGTAGTAATCCCAACTGAAAATCACGTAGTAAAGCCTCGCTCCGACGATGGATATCGGCATGAGGAAGATGGCTAAATCATAGATGTTTTCGGCTTTTATCCCGAATTTAGGTGCGCGCTTGGCAGAGATGAAAATAGCAGCGAGGAATGCCGCCGCTATCAGGATGCCGTACCAGCGTATCTCGAAACCGTGTATTGAAAATGCAACAGGATCCGGAGCCTGCATCATAAACCTCCAAAATCGTAAAATCACGTTGATATTATATGAGAAAACAGAGAGCATTTCAAGGCTGACACTTCACTGGGACGTGTGATAATATATTATATGTTAATCAGGCCGACAGGCCGTTTAAGCGGTGCAAGCCGCTTTTGGCATTTGAAGCCGATGATATAGTCATCGGAGAAAGGCGAAGACAGAATATGCTGCTCATCAAAAACGGGATCATTCATGACATGGTCCGCAAAGAAGGCTATGCGGGGAGTGTTTTGGTAGACGGGAAAAAGATAGCCGCTGTGGGACCGGCCCCTGACTATCCGGAGGACGCCGAGGTAATAGACGCGGACGGCGCGGATGTTTATCCGGGCTTGATAGACGCTCACTCGCACCTTGGATTAGACATATACGGAATAGGGTATGAAGGGGACGACTACAATGAACACAACGATCCTATCTGCCCTCAGCTCCGCGGCATAGACAGTTTCAACCCGTTCGATAAAGCAGTCGGACTCGCCGCAAAAGGGGGAGTCACATGCGTCGGGACGGGCCCGGGGAGCGCCAACGTGATAGGCGGAACATTCATAGCGGTCAAAACGGCGGGCTCGAGAGTGGACGATATGATAGTAAAGGATCCTGTCGCCATGAAATGTGCTTTCGGAGAGAACCCGAAGAGACTGTACCGCGACAAAGCCATCTCCGCTAGGATGACGATAGCTGCAATGCTGCGCGAAACGCTGCTCAGGGCACGCGATTATATGGAGCGGAAAGAAAGTTCGTCGCCTGACAAACGTCCGCCTTTTGACTACAAACTCGAATGCCTGATACCTGTACTCAAAAAAGAGATACCGCTTAAAGCGCATGCTCATCAGGCGAACGATATACTGACCGCGATACGCATTGCAAAAGAACTGGATGTCGACCTGACGCTCGAGCACGTGACGGAAGGTCATCTCATCGCCGACGAACTCGCCGCGGAAGGTTATCCTTGCGCCGTCGGCCCTTCTCTGACCGGTGCGTCTAAATGGGAACTCCAGAACAGGAGCTGGGTCACTCCGGGTATCTTAGCATCCAAAGGGCTGCAGGTTTCGATAATAACCGACGCGCCTGTCATCCCGCAGGAGTATCTGAATGTATGCGCATATTACGCCACTGTCGCCGGAATGGACAGGTATGAGGCGCTCAAGGCGATAACTATCAATGCCGCCAGACATCTTGGCGTCGCAGACAGAATAGGCTCGCTCGAAGCAGGCAAGGATGCGGATATCGTGATTTCAAGGGGAGACATCCTCGATCTCAATTCGCATATCGAGAATGTATTTATCGACGGAAAGAGCGTATTATAATTTCCGCGATTTTTAAGGCTTCAGAGTATGTAAAAAACAGGTTGACTTTTGTCAACCTGTTTGCTATCATAGCATTTGCAGTCATTTTGAAGGATGACTTGTGGCGGTGTAGCTTAGTTGGTTAGAGCGTCCGGTTCATACCCGGAAGGTCGGTGGTTCGACTCCACTCGCCGCTACCATGTGGGCGTTTAGCTCAGCTGGGAGAGCATCTGCCTTACAAGCAGGGGGTCACAGGTTCGAGCCCTGTAACG
>JBMNVD010000002.1:0-116732 GCA_050946615.1 Eubacterium sp. | reverse complement strand
TGTTCGTCGGCGTATCTATATATATAATCCGTGTTCATAGATATAATGCTCCGTCTCAGGCGTCACGAGCCCCTGCAGCGATTCGCGCCTGCTCGCTTTTTCGCGGACGCCGGTCGAACTTATCGGCAGCATCCTCGTCTGTATTATCGTTATCTTCGCGCCGTACTGCTGCCTCAGCGCGGCTGCTTTTTTCTCTATCTGCTCCTGATCGGTGCTCGTCCTCATGCCTACGGCAAAGTCACATTCCTTCAGGAGTTCGGGGCCTTTGAACCATGTATCGATGGAGAGAAGGGAATCGCTCCCCATTATAAATGTGTAATCAACGTCCGGATGCTCTTTTTTCAACGCTGCCAAAGTGTCGTACGTATATGAGACGACCCCTCTCTTTATCTCAAAATCCGATACTGTTATGCCCTCGTAGCGTTTTACGCTGAGAGCGAGCATATTAAACCTGTCTTCGGCCGAGGCCACGTTTCTGCCGCGCTTGAAAGGCTGTATGAAAGCGGGCATCATGATGACTTCGGGAAGTTCGAGTTCTTCTTTTACGGCTTTGGCCAGTTCCAGATGTCCGAGGTGGACGGGATCGAATGTCCCGCCCATTAGTCCGATACTATTCATTGTCCTTTACAGTAGTTTCGATATAGAGTTCGTCGAGCTGGGCCTTATCGACAGGAGAAGGCGCTCCCGATAGCAGGCACTGCGCTTTCTGGTTCTTCGGGAATGCGATGACGTCTCTGATATCGAGTTCTTCGGTGAGAAGCATGACGAGTCTGTCCATGCCGTACGCCAGGCCTCCGTGAGGCGGCGCTCCGTATTTGAACGCTTCGAGCAGGAAGCCGAATTTCTGCTTGCAGTCTTCTTCTGTCAGTCCGAGAATGTCGAACATCTTCCGCTGCAGGTCTTTCTCGTGGATCCTCAGGCTTCCGCCGCCCGCTTCGTATCCGTTGATGACTATATCGTATGCTATGGCGCGCGCGTGCAGAGGATCTGTGTCGAGCATCGGGATGTCTTCCTCCATCGGGTGCGTGAAAGGATGATGCATCGCCTTGAGTTCTCCGGTCTCCTCGTCTTTTTCGAACATCGGGAACTCCGTCACCCAGAGAAGTTCGTATCTGCTGTCGTCCAGAAGCCCAAGCTGACCAGCTATGTGGCGCCTGAGGAAACCGAGCGTATCGAATACGACCTTCGGCTTATCCGACGAAATCAGAATTAGGTCCCCCTGCTTTGCATCAAATACCGCCGCTATCTTTGCCAGGTCTTCCTGGGAGAGGAATTTGCTCGCGGACGATTTGAACTCGCCTTCGTATACTTTGATGTTCACGAGGCCCTTCGCGCCGTAATGCTTGGCGTTCTCGGTGAGTTTGTCGAGATCTTTGCGGCTGTATTTATCGGCGGCGCCGTCTATGCAGATGCCGCGCACGTCTCCCCCGTTTTCAAGAGCGTTCCTGAATACCGGGAATTCCATGTCTCTTACGACATCATTCAGTTTATGGAGTTCAAATCCGAACCTGAGGTCAGGCTTATCGGAGCCGTAGCGTTCCATCGCTTCGGCGTAAGTCATCCTGCGGAGCGGTATCTTTACATCGACGCCTTTGATCTCCTTGAACAGTTTCTGGATGAATCTTTCCTGAACTTCCAGAATATCTTCCATGTCGACAAACGACATTTCGATATCTATCTGGGTGAATTCCGGCTGCCTGTCGGCTCTCAGGTCTTCATCGCGGAAGCAGCGCGCTATCTGGAAATATTTATCAAGTCCGCTCACCATAAGGAGCTGTTTGAGCAGCTGCGGGGACTGCGGCAGCGCGTAGAAGCACCCCGGATTGACGCGGCTCGGTACCAGATAGTCTCTCGCCCCTTCAGGCGTTGATTTGATGAGATCCGGAGTTTCGACTTCCGTAAAACCGTTCTCGGTGAAAAAGTCGCGCGTGACTTTCATGATGTCGGCTCTCATCTTCAGTATACGCTGCATGCGCGGCTTTCTTAAGTCCAGATATCTGTACTTCATGCGGAGGCTGTAGTCGACGTTATCGTCGTCTTTGATGTAGATAGGAGGAGTTTCGGACTCGTTGTATATGACCATTTTGTCCGCCAAAACCTCTATATCGCCGGTCGCGAGATCTTTGTTCTTAGAAGATCTTTCGCGGACCGTCCCCGTTACGCCGATGACGTATTCGGAGCGGAGCTGTGAGGCTTTCTTAAAGAGTTCGTCAGATGTCGTATCGTCAAAGACTATCTGCGTGATCCCCGTCTTATCGCGGAGATCCACGAAAATGAGGCTGCCGAGGCTGCGCTGTCTGGCGACCCAGCCGTTGAGCGCGACTTTTTTCCCGGCATCAGATAGCCTGAGTGTGCCGCACATATCCGTTCTCTTAATTAGTTCCGACATTTTTTCCTCCGTATATCATTATTTCTGCAGAGCATCGAAAAGTTCCTCGAACGGGACTTCCGTCTGTTCCGATTTATTCATGTTCCTGAGCGTCGCTTTTCCCTTTTCGAGTTCGTCATCCCCGATGATAACGACGTATTTGGCCTTTATCCTGTCGGCATATTTAAGCTGACCCTTCAACCCGCGCTCCATATCGTCGGTCATGACATTTAGGCCGCGGGCCCTGAATTCTCTGGTAAGTTTAAGGGCATACGCCTTTGCTTTATCGCCCATGAATGCGATGAGCGCAGCCGCAGGCTTTTCGGGCGGTATCTCGATTCCGGCGTTTTCCATCATCAAAAGAAGCCTTTCGATTCCGAGACCGAAACCGACGCCCGGAGTGTCAGGGCCGCCGACTTCAGCGATGAGATCGTCGTATCTGCCGCCTCCGCAGACGGTGCTCTGAGCGCCGAGGTCGTCCGTGACGAATTCGAACGCCGTCTTGGTATAGTAATCCAGGCCTCTGACGATGCCCGGGTCGATAACGTATTCGATTCCCAGCGCATCGAGATTTTCCCGAAGTTTGTCAAATGCGGTCTTACAATCGTCGCATAGGTAATCGACCATCTTCGGAGCATCTTTTACGATTTCTTGGCAAGATTCGACTTTGCAGTCGAGGATCCTCATCGGATTCTTTTCATAGCGCTCTTTGCAGTCGCCGCACAGTTCGTGATAGTGAGGCTTCAGAAATTCTCTGAGCGCGTTTCTGTAATCGCTGCGGCAGTTTTTACACCCGACACTGTTGATGTGCAGGACCACATTTGTTATTCCGACCGAACTTAAGAAATCCTTTCCGAGGCAGATGACTTCCGCATCCGCAATCATGCTCGACGTCCCGAAGACTTCGATGCCGAACTGGTGGAATTCGCGCAGCCTTCCCGCCTGAGGCTTCTCATATCTGAAGCACGGAGTTATGTAATAGTACTTCTGAGGCTGAGTCTCGGCGTACAGTTTGTTCTCGATAAAAGCGCGGACCACCGGAGAAGTGCCTTCCGGTTTGAGCGTAATGCTCCTTTTGCCGTGATCTTCAAACGTGTACATCTCCTTGCGGACGATATCCGTACTGCCGCCGACCCCGCGCTGGAACAGTTCGGTGTGCTCGAACATCGGCGTCCTTATCTCGTAAAAACCGTATTTGGCGCATATCTCTCTGAATTTGCCTTCTACGTAGTGCCATTTATATGCCTGCGAAGGGAGCATATCCTTAGTCCCTCTCGGTGCGTTAGTCAGCATCTATCTCTCCTTCCCCTTTGAAAAATCCTTCGTATTTCCGTTTTATCATCTCGTCGACGCGGTCGATATACTGGGTGTAGTTAGTTACGTTAGGTACCCTCGTGAGCCTGTTCATCGACGGGTAATATCTCTTCGACACTCCGCCTGCGCCGAGAGCGAGGATGCTCTGGTGTTCGTCCATTATCCTCACGTTATAGAGCCCTGCTTTGTCGTCTTTGCAGTATCCCGTGTTCTCGGCCGCGCCGGACATGTGTTTCTGCCTGTAGAGATAGTAAGGCTTGAATCCTTTGTTTTTCAGACGTTCTCCCGCGAGTGAGATAGTCTTTTTGACAAGTTCCGAATACCTGTAATGATACTCGGGATCCTGCTCTTTCAATCTTGACGCTCTCTTTACCGCCAGAGAATGCACCGTGACGTTGTCGGCGCCAAAACCGGTCACGGCGTCTATCGCTGCCATGCAGTCGTTTTCATCCTCTTTTGGCAGCCCCGCGATGACGTCAGAGTTGACGCTGTCAAAACCGGCCTGCATCGCTTCTTCAAACGCCATGCGGATGTCGTCGGGCGTATGTGAACGGCCTATTATATCGAGTGTCTCCTGTTTCATGGACTGCGGGTTAATGCTTATCCTCGTAACGCCGTGGTCTTTCAGCGCTCTCAGTTTGTCTGCGGATATTGTGTCCGGCCTTCCCGCCTCTACGGTTATCTCTCTCACTTTTGAAAGGTCAAAAGAATATGCCGTCAGTTCAAGCAGTTCGGATAACTGCCGCGCGCTAAGCGTTGTAGGAGTCCCGCCGCCGAAATAGAGCGTCTCTATCTCCTGACCCGCTCGTTTTGACATCTCTCCTACCTCGCGTATCTCGCGTTTGAGGGCTTCGAGGTATCTCGCTATCTCATCCTCTCCGACTTGATTCGACGCAAACGAACAGTAAAGGCATCTGGTCGGACAAAACGGTATCCCCACGTAGAGCGAAACTGAATCTACAGGCGGCTCGCCGCAGATTTCAGTCTGATACAAATAGATGTCTGAAAGCAGATCCGCTTTTCCTACAGACAGCCGATACTCTCCCGCCAAAAATTCTTTGGCGCCTGCGATACTACCCGTTTTCCTGTAAAGTTCGCCGAAGAGTTTGACCGGCCTGACTCCCGTCAAAATGCCCCATTCCGGGGCTTTTCCCGTCGTCTCTTTCAGTTTATCATATATCTCTCGCTTAGCATCGTCGGTCGTTCCGCACGCCGCACTTTCTATGTCTATCGCCGTGCCGCCCTCGGAGAATGAATATTCGGAAGGCGTCATGAACTCATCGATGAGTTCGGCGAGCAGGTTCGGTTTATCAAAGCCGTGTATGTCAATCCTGTACAAACGGATTGTACCTCTTTTCAAATTCTATTGTCGTCGGCTGCATGTGGCCTGTGTAAACGACGGTATCGTCCGGAAGTTTGAAGAGCTTATCTTTTATCGAGGACAAAAGCTCCGCTGCGTTCCCTCCGTAGAAATCCGTGCGCCCGACAGACGCTCTGAACAGCGTGTCGCCGCTGAAAACGGCTCCGTCTGTGACTATGCTGAGGCCGCCTTTTGAATGCCCGGGAGTATGCAGGAATTTGAGAGTCATGTTGCCGACTTTCAGTACCGTGTCTTCGTCGACGAAAGCGTCGCCCTTGAGCGAGATAGGTTTGAACAGCAGGTCAATAGATGTGTTCAGTCTCGGGTTTTCGAGCATCTCCTCGTCGTCTTTGTGCAGCAGGACTTTCGCTCCCGTCAGTGCTTTGATCTCTTCGACCGCGCCGATGTGGTCGGCGTGGGCATGTGTTAAAATGATGAATTTGACGTCGATGCCTTTATTCTTTATGTCATCGACCAGTTCAGGGCAATGTCCGCCCGGATCGACGACGAAGCCGCTTCCGGTCTCGTCGAAGACGAGGTATGTGTTGACATCTATAGGCCCGGTGATGTATCTGTAAACTGTCAAAACTTGTCCTTGCGTCCCTTCTGATTCTATTTTTGATTCTTTTCTGATTCTTTTCTAATTCTTTTCGCGGTAGACTTCCGTCACGCCTTCGATATTGCGCAGCACCCGCAGGACTTTTTCCATCTGCTGCGTGCTAGCGATAGAAAGCGTTAGTACGATATGGACCGTGCCGTCTTTTCCGCTCTTTGCGTTTACGCCGGAGATGTGGACATCCATGTCCTCGCAGGCCTTGGAGATGTCCGAGAACATATGCTTGCGGTCGGCTCCTACTATGCAGATGTCAGCGTCGTAGGAATTTCCGACTGTGAGATCCTGCCACTCGACTTCGATGAGTCTGGCCCGTTCGTTTTCGGGGAGAGCGATGATATTCGAACAGTCTTTGCGGTGTACGGATATTCCCCTTCCCTTAGTGATGAATCCAATGATGTCGTCTCCCGGGACAGGGTTGCAGCATCTGGCGATCCTTATCATCAGGTTGTCGGCGCCCTTTACGACCACGCCGGGATTGTTGCGGCGTTCTTCGGCCTGACGATTCTTCTTTTCGGCCTCTACTTTGCTGGCTTTTATCTTTTCGCTGGCGGCCTGCTTGTTGGCAAGCTGTTCTTCGTCGTACAGTTTGAACAAAAGCGAAGCGAATTTAGAAAGCAGCGTGCTGTTTTTCGCTATCTGTGAATAGAGACCGTTTAATCCGCCGGTCACTCCGAGATCTTTTATCGCCTTCATCATGTCGGAGACGTGTTCGACCTCGTCGGGATCGTATCCCTTCTTTTTTATGTATTTATCCAGAAGATCCTTGCCTCTGGCGATGTCGTCGGTCTGATTCGCCTTGCGGAGATATTGTCTGATCTTCGCTCTTGCGTTTGAACTTTTCGCTATCTTGAGCCAGTCTGGACTCGGTCCGCTCGAATTCGATGATGTAACGATCTCTACGATGTCGCCGTTGCGCAGAGGATGATCGATAGTGACCATCTTGCCGTTGACCTTTGCTCCGACGCATTTGCATCCGACCTCAGTGTGTATCTTAAACGCAAAGTCGAGCGGAGTCGAACCGGCCGGCAAATCGATGACCTCGCCTTTAGGGGTGAATACGAATACCTGTCCGGAAAAGAGATCCATCTTAAGGGTCTCCATGAATTCCTTAGGGTCTTTCGTCTCCTGCTGCCATTCGAGTGCCTGCCTGAGCCACGCGAGTTTCAGATCGTCGCCGTTCTCTTTGCCGTCTGCCTTGCCTTCCTTGTATTTCCAGTGCGCCGCGATACCGTATTCCGCGACGTGATGCATGTCGAAAGTCCTTATCTGGATCTCAAAAGGCTCCCCGCCGTCGCCGAGCACCGTCGTATGGAGAGACTGATACATATTCGGTTTAGGCATGGCGATGTAGTCTTTGAAACGGCCCGGGATAGGCTTCCACATAGTGTGCACCTGGCCGAGTACGGCGTAGCAGTCCCTGACCGTGTCTACGATGACTCTCACGGCGATAAGGTCGAAGATCTCATCGAGCTGCTTGTGCTGGAGTGTCATCTTCTTATATATGCTGTAAAGCTGCTTGACTCTGCCCGAGATCTCGTAATGGATCTGCATCTGGTCGAGCGCTTTTTTTATCTTATCTATGACGCCGTTGATAAAGACGTCCGTCTTCCCCTGACGCTCTGCGACGGCTTTTTTGAGATTTTCATAGTCTTCAGGGTGCAGGTAACTGAAAGCGATATCCTCCAGTTCGAATTTTATCGAGTAGATGCCGAGTCTGGTAGCGAGCGGAGCATAGATCTCGATAGTCTCTCTCGATTTTTCTATCTGCTTTTCAGGCGGCCAGAATTTGGCAGTCCTCATGTTGTGAAGACGGTCGGCGAGTTTTATTATCAGAACGCGGATGTCTTTTGACATGGCCAAAAACATCTTGCGGTAATTCTCGGCCTGCGCCTCCACGTCGCTGTCGAATTTGATGGCGCCGAGTTTGGTCACTCCGTCGACGAGCAGAGCGATCTCGTCGCCGAACTCTTTTTTCATGTCGTCGAGAGTGTATCCTGTATCTTCGACGACATCATGAAGTAAGCCGCCTGCAATGGTCTCGTCGTCCATTCCCAGTTCCGCGAGTATCTTCGCGACGGCTATCGGGTGAATGAAATACGGCTCTCCGCTTCTGCGAAACTGGCCTTCGTGCTGCCTTTCAGCAGTATCGAAGGCCTTGCCGATCAATTCCGTATTATAGTTAGGATTGTAGTTTAGTAATTCCCTCAGGAACTGCGCCTTAGTTTCCATAAGAATAATACTTCCAAAAGCTGCGGTTTATTAACGCTGCGACCGCAGCCTGTGGCGACGATCGCAGCGAACACAGTTGATTTGATTATTTTCTGCCTTTTCCTTTGGCTTTTTCTTTTGCCTGTTTTTCAAGCTGCATCTGATACGATGACTTACCGACATTCTTATTGAACTCGTACAGTATCGGGCTGCAGAGGAATATCGATGAATACGTGCCGACGAGGACTCCGAGGAGAAGCGGTATCAGGAAGTTCCTGACCGTTGTCGACACCATTATCAGCAGCGGTATCATGGCAACCGCGGTCGTTATGGAAGTCATCAGCGAGCGGTTCAGCGTCTGGTTGATGCTCTTGTTTATCGTATCTTTGATGTCTTCTTTTTTGTAAAGTCCCCTGTTTTCGCGTATCCTGTCGAAAACGACTATAGTATCGTTTATCGAATATCCGACGACAGTAAGTATACCCGCAATGAACGGGTTATTGATAACTATCCTGAACAAAGCGTATATCGACAGTATCATCAGCACATCGTGCGCGAGACCGGCGACAGCCGATACTCCGTACTTCCATGATTTGAATCTCACGTTGATATATATCAACATGCAGACCGACGCTATCAAAATGGATTTGACGGCGTTCCTTCTCAGTTCTTTGCCTACTGTAGGCCCGAACTGTTCGGAAGCGAGAACGTCATCGCTCGTCACACCGTACTTTTCGTTGAGTGCATCGATGACTTCCTGTCTGCCATCGTTATCGAGCGCTTTTATCGTTTTGATGATGACCTGGTGTCTGTCGCTGCCGGCAAGAACGATTGTAGGATCAAGATCCAGATCCTTGATTTCTTCGGCGACTTCTGCCGTCTTGACTTCCTGCCCCATGTCTATCTGGATCATGGTGCCGCCGGTGAAGTCTATGCCGTAGTTGAATCCGCGTATCGCTCCTACAAGAAGTCCTACGACGATAATGACAATGCTTATAGTGTAGAAGATCTTGCGCTTACCGATAAAGTCAAACTGTTTCTTGATGAACTGCTTCGGCGATCCGTCCTCGTTGCATCCGAAATACTTGTTTTTGGCAAATCTCTTGCTCCCCGCCAGAGTCGTTATCAATATCTGCGAAATGACGACTGCAGTGAACACGGAAACGATGATACCGATCATGAGTGTGATCGCGAATCCCTTTACCGTGGTGTTTCCGACTATATACAAAACTACGGCCGCGATAAGTGTTGTTATCTGAGCGTCGAGAACTGTATAAACGGCGTGGCCGAAGCCTTCGGAAACCGCGACTCTTATCGTTTTGCCGTGACCTATCTCCTCTTCAATTCTGGAGAAGATGATGACGTTGGCGTCTACTGCCATACCTATCGAAAGGATTATCGCGGCTATTCCCGGCAGTGTCAGAACGACTCCTACGCCTGCCATGAACCAGAGTTCGATGAGGACATAAAGTGCAAGTGCGATGTCCGCCATCACACCGAGCATGCCGTATCCGATGATCATGATAACGCAGACGAGCGCGAGACCTATAAGACCGGCGATGACGCTGCCGTGGAGAGCGTTCTCACCGATAGTTGCAGTCTGTACCGAAGAAGTGACTTCAGTTAAAGTTACCGGCAGAGCGCCGCCTCGGATGAGAGCCGCGAGATTCGATGCTTCTTCATAATCGAACCCGCCGCCCCGTGTTATCTGGCAGGTGCTCGTTGTTATAGGGCCGTTATCGACTACAGGAGCGCTTATTATCTCATCGTCGAGCCATATGATGACGGCGTTGTTTGAAACACCTTCATGCGTAGAGGTGACAGAACCCGAATATGCTGTCGTTGTCCCTTCGGTGAATTTCGTCGTGCCGTCTGCGGTGAATTCCAGTTCGATCAGGTATCCGCCGTTCTGGCTGTCGGTGTTGACTCCCGCATTCTTAACGTCTTCACCGGTCAGGACCGGCGTATCATCCGCAAGAGTGAATTTCAGCTGAGCAGTCTTCCCTATCTGCTGTATCGCTTCATCTGCGTTTTCGACGCCCGGCATCTCGATGCGAAGTCTCTTTGAGCCTTCGATGCTGACTGTCGCCTCGGAAATACCCATCGCGTTGACACGCTTTTCGAGGACTGCCCTCGTCTGTTCCATAAGCGTTGAAAGTTCATCGCCTGTGGCGTCTGTTTCGGCCTCCATGACGACGTAGACACCGCCGTCGATATCCAGACCGAATTTCATCACGTCCTTGATCGAATCGATACTGCCGGCTCCGTTGACTGTGATAAACCATCCGACTATCACTGCGATTACGATCAGGCAGGATAATACTTTCCTTACCTTAAGATTCATGTTCTCCTCCGGGATAATTGCTGTTTATTGTTGGTTTTGCGACGTCGGCTGCGCGTACGTCACATTTGAATATTTTACTACTATTTACGCACGTCGGCAACATAAAAAAGAGCAGCGCGACATTAGCGCTGCCCTGTTTTATCAATGCGTTACATCGATTTGACTTATTTCCTATGCTTCCTCGGAAGAAACGACTTCCCTGCCGTCATAGTAGTTGCAATTAGGGCAAACTCTGTGCGGAAGCTTTGGCTGGTGGCACTGCGGGCAAATGCTGAGTCCCGGAGCGGTCTTTGCCATGTTAGGAGCGCGTCTGGAATCTCTCTTCGCCTTAGATGTTTTTCTCTTAGGAACTGCCATTTTTACACCTCCTCGCTTGAATGTCGCTTATATATCATTCAATATATGATTTCGCGTGAACCACTAAAGTATATATTCAAAACTATTAGGTGTCAAGTGCGAATTTTGAATGTTTTGAGTACATCCGAACGGTCAGCCTTTAGTCACGATGCGATACGTATCTTTTGCGATCATAAGCTCTTCATTCGTAGGAATGAGGAGAAGTTTTACTTTCGAATCGTCGGCCGAGATCTCTGTCTCCTGTCCTCTTACTTTGTTCTTGAGAGGATCGAGTTTGATGCCGAGGTTTCCGAGATCGTTGCAGATGAGTTCTCTCATCGAGATGTCGTTCTCGCCTACTCCTGCCGTGAAGATGATAGCGTCTACGCCGTTCATCTCGGCGATATATGCTCCGATGTAAAATCTTACTTTCTGAGCAAACATCCTGAGTGCGAGAGCCGCTCTCTCATTGCCTTCGCCGACCGCTTTCTCAAGATCTCTGAAATCGCTTGAAACTCCGGAGATACCGAGAACGCCCGACTTTTTGTTGAGGACGATGTTCGTCTCTTCATCGGTGAGATGCTCTTTCTCTTTGATGTAAGTTACGATCGCTGGGTCAAGATCTCCGCATCTCGTTCCCATCACAAGACCTTCCAGAGGCGTGAATCCCATCGATGTATCGACGACTCTGCCGTGCTTGATAGCCGTTACGGAAGCGCCGTTGCCGAGATGGCATGTGATGAGTTTAAGATCGTTCAGACTGACGTTCAGCATCGCAGATGCTCTCTGCGCAACGTATTTATGAGACGTTCCGTGGAAACCGTATCTTCTGATGCGGTATTTTTCATAATATTCATAAGGGATCGCATACAGATATGACTGCGGCGGCATCGTCTGATGGAATGCCGTGTCAAAGACCGCGACCATAGGTGTCTCAGGCATGAGTTCTCTGCATGCGGCTATGCCCAGAAGGTTAGGCGGATTGTGGAGAGGTGCAAGTTCGACACAGTCCTCGAGCGCTTTGATCACGTCGTCCGTTATCAAAACGGATTCGGCGTATTTCTCTCCGGCGTGAACGACTCTGTGGCCGACAGCGCCGATCTCCGACATGTCGGATACGACACCGTGTTCTTTATCCTGAATGGCCGCCAGAACCTGTGCGATAGCGTCTTTATGGTCTTTCATAGGGACCTGTTTGACGATCTTATCTTCGCCTGTCTTAGTGTGATTGATTACCGAGCCTTCCATCCCGATCCTCTCGACGAGACCTTTCGCAAGAAGAGTTTCGTTCGTCATGTCGAGGACCTGATACTTGAGGGAAGAACTTCCGCAGTTGATTACTAGTACCTTCATATATTCCTCCGGGTCATCTGAAAATATAAAACTAAGATTTTAAAGCCTTAAAAATATTACATCAAAAGCCTTTAAAAATCAAGGAAACCAAAAAATAACGTCAGACAACGACAGAGTCTTTCATCTTTTCGAATTTCGCTTCTCCTATTCCTTTCACGTTCATCAGTTCCTCGATAGATGCAAACGGGCCGTTAAGCTCTCTGTAATCAAGTATCTTCTGTGCCGTGACAGGTCCTATCCCTGGAACAGTCTCAAGTTCATCGGCCCCTGCGGTGTTGATGTTGACTTTCCTTCCGGCAGATGAAGCTTCAACAGTATTCTCCGATGAAGAATATACAGGTCTGTTTTCACTCTTTCTCGGAACGTAGATCTTTTCTCCGTCCGAAACAACAGAAGCCCTGTTTATCGAATCGATGTCGGCGTCTTCGGAAAGTCCGCCGGCGCAGTCTATCAGATCCTCCAGCCGGGAGCCGGCCTGAAGTTCATAAACGCCGGGACTCAATACGGCTCCGCTGATATCGGCGATGATTTTTTCATCCGGTACCTTATCGCTCTCATCATCGCTCGCATCGCCGTCATTATCTGCGTCTTTGCCTGCGTTTTCGCTTACCCCTTCTATGTCGTGTTCTTCAGCGCCTTCGGCGCTTTCGATGACTATTGAAGGATCGACATCCCCGGCATCGACGGTACCTGCACTTTTACCTTGTGTCAGCTTTTCCCCATACTTTCCCAGAAACAGCAAAGCGGCTGTGACCGAAACGATCACGACCGCTTTCTTTAATACTTCTTTATGATTTTTCGCAAAATCAGTCGTCTTTTCCCGCAGACCGAACCTCATCGCCGTCACCTCCGCTCATCTCCGAGTTTAAGCCGAGAGTTTGGGGAATACAAGAGTCGAAGATAAGGTAATTTCTGCAGAAAGAAACATCATATATCTTGATCTCGGGATGGAACATCTCCAAAAACGCCTTGACGGCCGATTCCGGATTTAGATTGGAAACGCTTCCGCAGTCGATCACCATGTCTATCGCGGCGGATTTCCCGTATCGTGAAACATTCATCGACTTTATCATCGCCCTGATATCGACCGGTTCATACTGCTTAGTCTTCTTATTGCGCTTGAGCGCCGTAATGTGTTCCTGTGAAAGGAATCTCTCGATTTCATCAGCTATCAGAGAATGACTCCTTTCGAACAAAAACGGCAGCGCGGCGGTATATGACGCGGCTTTCACACACGCGGAAAGGGACTTCACGCCGTCATCGACCTTCACACAGCGAGTCAAGGTTATGCCGCGCGGCAGTTCCGTACCGAGTTTATCTGCCATAAAAAGAGGATCTTCTTCTTTTGACGTGTAAAACTCGAGAACCTCGCGGAGCCCCGCATATCCGAGGGAAAGCGGCTGCGCGAAACTGATACGGGGATGAGGATTGAACCCGTGAGAGTAATCCAGATCGATTCCGGCGCGCCTGAACGCTCTTTTGAAAAGTCTGTGCAAGTCCAGATGCGAAATATATACGATGCGGTCTTCTTTTGCAAATTCAATCATGTATCTGCTGCTCATAAATACCTCCGAGTTTGCAGACCGTTCTCTCGTTGATGCCGCAGCCGTTGCAGCCGTATCTGCAGTCTTTCGTCGTTGCCGCCAGTTTTGATTTTTCAAATTCCGATCTCAGATACTTTTCGTAAACGCCGCTGTCGATCACGCTCCAAGGCAGTATTTCATCTGAAGGCCTTTCCCTGTGAGCGTAGAATTCAGGTGTTATGCCCGTATTCTCGATTGCCTGATCCCATTTGCCGCGGTCAAAATATTCGCTCCAACTGTCGAGGACGCATCCGAGGCGGTGGGCTTCAAATATAAGCCTTCCCGTGTTTCTGTCTCCGCGCGCCAAAACCGCTTCGAGCACGCTCGTGGAATCGTCGTGATAGGCAAAAGTCACTCCCTTTATCTTCAATATTTTTTTCAGATAGTCGTGCTTCTCGCGGAACTGTTCCGCGGTATTCTGCGCTGACCACTGGAACGGAGTAAACGGCTTAGGAACGAAATTAGACACGCTGACTGTTACGCTGAAACGGCCTTTCCGTCCCGCTTTTCGGCTCATCTCCATGATGTTTTTTGCTATATCCGCGATACCGTCGAGATCTTTCAAAGTCTCGCCCGGCAGACCGATCATGAAGTACAGTTTTATGTGGTTCCAGCCGAGCTCTATGGCCTTTTCCGCGGCGGAATATATATCGTCTTCCGTGATGCCTTTGTTGATAACGTCGCGCAGTCGCTGCGAGCCCGCCTCCGGAGCAAATGTCAGACCGGATTTCTTATATTTCTGTATCTCGTTCAATACAGAGAAAGAAAAAGTATCGAGTCTGAGAGAAGGGAGCGACAGAGACGTATTCTGCGCGGTGCAGTATTTCACCAGATGAGTCGCCAGCTGTTCAAAGTCGTGATAGTCGCTAGTCGACAGAGAAAGCAGCGAAAGTTCCTCGTGACCTGTACATGAAAGCTGCTCTTCGGCAAGTTTCTCGACGGTCTCCGGGGCCCTCTCACGCACCGGCCTGTATATCATGCCGGCCTGGCAGAACCTGCACCCTCTCGTGCATCCGCGGAAGATCTCTACGACGGCCCTGTCGTGCACCGTTTCGATATACGAGATGATAGGTTTTGTCGGAAATTCGATTTTGTCGATATCGGGTATCAGTGCGCGTTTCACACGCTGAGGGACATCAGGATATTTAGAGGAAATCTCCGAAATCGTTTCGTCGTCGTTATAGCGCACATCATACATCGAAGGAACATAGACGCCTTCCATAGATGAGACAGAGCGCATAAAATCGGACTTTGATGCCCCCGAAAGTTTTGCCTCGCGGTATTTACCGAGAAAATCAGGAAGAAGTTCCTCGCCGTCACCTATCAAAAAAACGTCGATATAATCGGCAAGGGGTTCGGGGTTGAAGGCACACGGGCCTCCCGCGATAACGAGAGGATACTCATCCCGCCTGTCTCCAGCAAAAAGAGGTATCCCCGCCAGTTCAAGCATGTCGAGTATAGTCGTATATGACATCTCGTACTGTAGAGTAAAACCGACGACGTCCATATCGATTACGGGTGTCTTAGTCTCAAGTGTGAACAGCGGGATGTTCATCTTTCTCATCAGCGAAGCCATATCGGGGGCAGGCTCGAAAACTCGTTCACAATAAAATTCTTCGCGTTTATTAACTATATTATACAATATCTGCAGCCCCAGATACGACATCCCTATTTCATACAGGTCCGGGAAAGCAAATGCAAAGCGCAGTTTTCCGTCTGCATCTTTGATACATTCCCCGATTTCCGAGCCTATGTATCTGGCCGGCTTTTCTACGCGCCTGAGCACGCGGTCGAGCCTGCGGGAAACATTTTCGTCCTCTGATGAAAAAAGGCTGTCGATAGTCCTTCCCATCCTGCGTTCCACGGTCTGCATAAAGGCGATGGTGTCTTTTTTCTTTTCGAGCATTATCGCCGTTCTTTCGCGGGTCTCACCCGGTTTATGTATCAGATAGTCTATCCTTATGTCTATCCCGGCGTAGTGGTCTTCCTGAACGAGCCTGTCGGCGAGACAGAGTATATCCGTTTCGGTTATCTGTCCCGAATCGCTGAAATCGTAATGCATGTGATCGCGGACTACGTCGGCTTCCTCGGCATATCCCCTCTCCGTCAGGATATCTGCTATGGCTTCGCCGTGGTTCTCCTTTGTCCTCATCACATCATGAGCGAGCCCCGAAACGCGCACCAGCTCAACATCAAAATCCCCACCGGCGTCGTTCAAGGCGCGGGCGATGCGCGCTCCTGCGTCGCTGACGGCGCGGCAGTGCCTTATCACATGTTCCGGAGTGCCGAACTCCTTATACAGTTTTCTGCAAGTCTCGTCATCAAGTCTCGGCATATCAGTCTTCTTCTTCATATTCGAACTCAAAGTCGTCTATCTTTACCGTATCTCCGTCCTCGAGTCCCATCTCTTTCATCTTATCTATCGCTCCGCTCTTTTCGATATATTTATAAAGATAGCGCAGCGAGCCCATATCGTTGAAATTCGTGGAATCAAATATTTTCTGCAGCTGTCTTCCGGAGAGGATAAAACTCCCGTCGCCGGATTTCGTGACTTTTACGGTCCTGTAGTCTGGATCTGCTCCCTTTTCCTCATCGAAGTCGAAAAATTCGTAATGTTCTTCTTCCTGCGGCAGAGCTTCCTGTTCTGCGAGCAGTCCTGCAGCCGCTTTCATCAGATCTTTGATGCCTGAACCCGCAGCCGCCGAGACAGGGAAGACCCTATATCCCTTCGCCTCTATATCTTCTTTGAATTTTTCGTATGGAGCCATATCTCCGTCTAAAATATCGATTTTATTAGCAGCCACGATCATAGGCTTTTTGATGAGGCTCTCGCTGTACGATGAAAGTTCTTTGAGTATTTTATCAAAATCCTCCTCCGGATCGCGTCCCTCTGAACCGGATACATCCACGACGTGTATCAGGACCTTGGTGCGCTCGATGTGTTTCAGGAACCTGAAGCCCAAGCCCTGACCTTCGTGCGCTCCTTCGATGAGTCCCGCAATATCGGCGAGAACGAATTCCGTATTGTCCAGAACGACGACTCCCAGGTTCGGATCTATTGTCGTGAAGTGATAGTTGTCGATCTTCGGCCGCGCATTAGTGGCAGCCGCCAAAATGCTTGATTTCCCGACGTTAGGGAATCCGACGAGACCGACGTCCGCGATAAGTTTAAGTTCCAGGACGACGACGCGTTCGACGCCCGGCGTTCCCGCCTCGGCAAAATTCGGAGCCTGCCTGACGGAATTCTTGAAATGTACGTTGCCTTTGCCGCCTTTGCCGCCTTTTGCAGCGACAAAGCTCTCTCCGTTCTCCTTAAGATCGTACATGAGAAGGCCGGTTTCGGCGTCAAAGACCATTGTGCCGACGGGAACTTTTATGACGAGGTCCTGACCCTTTTTGCCGTACATCTTCTTTTTCATGCCGTTCTGCCCGTTCTCGGCTTCATAAACTCGCTTGTAACGGAAATCCATGAGTGTCCTCAGGTCTTCATCGGCTTGGATTATTACGTTGCCGCCGTTTCCGCCGTCGCCGCCGTCAGGTCCTCCCTGCGGAACGAAAGGCTCTCGCCTGAAGGAAACGGCGCCGTTGCCGCCTTTGCCGCTCCTAATCGTGATTTTCGCTCTGTCTACTAACATCGGTATTCCTCCGGATAAAAGAAAAAGGCCTCAATCTCTTGAGGCCTTCCGGTTAAGCTTCTTTAGAATATACGCTGACCTGTTTTCTGGTCTTGTCGTATCTTTCGAATTTGACGTTTCCGTCAATCTTCGCAAAGAGTGTATCGTCTCCGCCGATGCCTACGTTGTTGCCTGGGTGGAATTTTGTACCTCTCTGTCTTACGAGAATGCTTCCGGCCGTGACGAACTGTCCGTCTCCTGCTTTGACTCCAAGTCGCTTAGATTCTGACTCGCGGCCGTTCTTGGAGCTACCTACACCTTTTTTACTTGCCATGTAAATACACCTCCTGTCGCTGTCTACTTGGATTCAGCCTCGGACTCTTCCGCGGCTTTGACTTCTGTTTCAGCGGCTTCTGCCGGTTTTTCCTCGGCTGTCGCTGCTTTCTTTCTGCTTCTTGTCTTCTTTGCTCCGGTGAGTGATTCGATCTTAAGAGTCGTGTAAGGCTGTCTGTGTCCCTGCTTGCTCTTGGAATCTTTCTTCGCCTTGTACTTGAAGACTACGATTTTCTTTCCGCGGCCCTCATCCGTAACTTCCGCGAGGACTTTAGCCCCGTCCACGTACGGAGTGCCGACCTTTACTTCTTTGTCATCGTTCAGCAGCAAAACCTTATCGAGTTCGACTTTATCTCCGACCGATGCGCTGAGTTTCTCGACGACGATCTCATCGCCCTCGGATACTCTGTACTGTTTGCCGCCGCTCTCTACGATTGCGTACATTAAATTTACCTCCTCTAACCAGTCTCGCCGATTAAGGCAGCCCGCCTGGCGCGCGCTTTTGTGGCCTTTTCCGTGCGGTCTAACAACCATGATATGTTACCACGGCGGAGGTGCGATGTCAACCCCCGCGCGCGGTATTCGTCAAAGAATTTCAGCGCTTACTGAGCCGCGGCTGCGGTCTCAAAAGCCTGTTTCAGATCGTCTATAATGTCGTCGGGATCTTCGAGCCCGATGGAAAGTCGTATCAGCCTGTCTGAAAATCCCGCGGCCTCGATTTCTTCTTTGGTGCACATCGAATGCGTCATTGACGCTGGATGTTCGATAAGAGTTTCGCAGTCGCCCAGACTTACTGCGACTTTACAGAGTTTGAGTGCGTCAAGAGTCTTTGTCGCAGAATCAAAATCGTGCATCTCGAATGAGATCATCCCGCCGTATCTGTCCATCTCTTTTGATGCGGTTTCGTGATACGGATCGTCTGAAAGGCCCGGATAATAGACCTTATCGACGTATGGGGAATCATGCAGGAACTCAGCGACTTTCATCGCGCCGCCGCATATCGCCTCCATGCGCACCTTCATGGTCTTGATCCCGCGGAGTATCAGATACGCCTCCTGTGGCCCAAGTACAGAGCCCGTAATATCTTTTAAACCGACCGTCCTGATTTTGTCTATTATCTCTTGTCTCGCGACCGCGAATCCGGCTATCACGTCGCCGTGTCCGTTCAGATATTTCGTCGCGCTGTGTACGACGACGTCCGCACCGAGATCGAGAGGATTTACCAAAAGCGGCGAAGCGAACGTGTTATCGACAACGACAAAGCAGCCCGGAGAAGTCTTATGAGCATATTCGGCTATCTTTTCGATGTCCGCCACTTTCATGCTTGGATTTGCCACAGTCTCGAAATATACGACTTTTGTCTCCGGCACTATCGCGGCTTTATAGGCGTTTTCATCGGTCATATCTATAAGTTCATGCTTGATGCCGAACCTCGGGAAAGTCTCGCAGATAAGCGAAAAAGTACATCCGTAAAGAGATTTGTCGGCGACTATCAGGTCACCGCCGCTCAGAAGCGTCAGCAAGGTTCCGGAAATCGCACCCATGCCGGAAGAAAAAGCGACACAGTCGTCCCCGTGTTCCAGAAGTGCAACATTCTTCTCCAACTGGCGGGTTGTAGGATTGCCTAAACGCGTATAGATGAAACCATCCTCCTGACCCGAAAAGCGCCGTCCTCCCTGCTCGGCGGATGAAAATACGAAAGTGGAAGTCTGATAGATAGGCGTAGCCAAGGCTCCATGTGAATTTTCGGCATGCGCTCCGTGGACGACAGCAGTTGCGATACGGCCTGAATAATCTTTCATGAGGTGTTCTCCTTCCGAAGTCGATTTTTTCTTTGCTGACAATATTTTGTTTTCTGCTACTAATTTTCGCGCAATTTCGAAAATTTTTCAAGTATAAAAACATAAAAAGCGACAATCGATTCGACTGCCGCCATGCTGCAAAATCATTTTTCAGTTTGAAATAAAATTTTTCTGTAAAATTTTTCTTCGATTAGCGAAAGAAAATTTCTTCAGTCCTCGATGATGACACCGTCCTCATCGACTTTCATGCCGCCTGAAGGTGCTGGCTTGTCGGAGTTTTTTGCGCCGTCATCGCGGAGTTTTTCGATGATTTTCTGTTCGAGTTCAGCCATAAGTGCAGGGTTTTCTTCAAGATACTGCTTTACCGCTTCTCTGCCCTGTCCTATCCTCTGTCCGTTGTAACTGTACCAGGAACCTGATTTTTCGACGATGTCTTCGGCAGCGGCAGTGTCTAAGATATCTCCCGAACGGGAAATACCTGTGCCGTACATGATATCGAACTCCGCCATCTTAAACGGAGGCGCGACCTTATTCTTTACGACTTTAACTCTCGTCCTGTTGCCGAGGACGCGGTCGCCTTTCTTTATCGATTCGAGTCTCCTCACGTCAAAGCGCATCGTGGCATAGAACTTCAGAGCGCGTCCGCCTGTCGTCGTCTCGGGATTTCCGAACATTACGCCGACTTTTTCTCTGAGCTGGTTGATGAAAATAATGCAGGTGTTGGATTTGCTCACGGTACCGGCCAGTTTGCGCAGAGCCTGAGACATAAGTCTCGCCTGCAGACCTACGTGCGCGTCCCCGATGTCTCCTTCGATTTCCGCCTTTGGTACGAGGGCTGCCACGGAGTCGACTACGATAACATCGAGCGCTCCGCTCCTCGCCAGCATGTCGCAGATCTCAAGCGCCTGTTCGCCTGTATCCGGCTGAGAAACGAGCAGATCGTCCACGTTGACCCCCAAGTTCTTTGCATATACAGGGTCCAGAGCGTGCTCCGCGTCGATGAATGCGGCCTTGCCGCCCTTTTTCTGCGCTTCGGCTATTATATGCAGAGTGAGAGTCGTTTTACCGGAAGACTCAGGTCCATATACCTCGATGATCCTTCCCTTAGGCACCCCTCCTACTCCGGTTGCGATATCGAGACTGACGGAGCCTGTAGGAATAACGTCGTAATCGCGAAAGCCCGAATCGTCTCCGAGGCGCATTATCGATCCCTTCCCGAACTGTTTATGGATCTGGTTGATCGCTTCTTCGAGTGCCTTATCTTTTCCGGACTGCGCCGTGTCTTCTTTTTTAACTGCCATTTCGTCCTCCGTGCAAACATGTGTTCGTTTTTACATTGTTATATTATACTATGCGCGGGAAAAAATCAATGATCTTTTCGGCAACGTAAATATATATTGACTGGAAAATATTGTCAATAAATATTTTCTCCCATACAAAGCCAAAAATTCTAAAGCAAAACCCTATTATGTCAAAACAAAGTCAGAAAATCCAAGAAGGCTCCCGGATAATCTGCAGAGAAAGCCCTAAGACGTACCGGGAATTTGTCAGACTTCCGCGGGAGTATGAGTTTTAAGGGCTTTGCGTATCTCGTCAAACATGCAGAGACAGCAGAAATATCTGTTCCATCTGCGGTCGTCTCTGTGAGTCTCTATTTTTCTGACCGCGGTGTAGCCGTTTTTGCAGGCTATACCCACGAACATGGTCCCCGCTTCATGAGGCCCGTAACTTCCGGGACCGGCGACTCCAGTGGATGAAACACAGATATCCGAGCCCGTCTTGGCAAGCAGGCCGTTTGCCATCTCGGCTGCGACTTCAGGGCTCTCCGCAGTGTATTTTTCCAGCGTCTTCTCCGAGACGCCCAGTTCTTCCTGCTTTGCCCGGTGTGTGTACGTTACGAGGCCTCGGTCGAACACTTCCGACATTCCCGGAACGCTCACTACCATGTGGGAGAACTCTCCCCCGGTGCACGATTCGCACGCCGACAAAGACATTCCTCGAGAAAGCAGCTCCCCGCAGACGACCTCGTTCAGATCTTTGCCATCAAAACTGTATATGTACTCTCCGACGAGCTCCGATATCTTTCCGCACATCGCGTTTACGGCAGCCTCGGCTTCTTCGCGTGTCGCGCGCTTAGAGGCGACTCTGACCGTACACTCCCCCTCTTTCGCATAAGTGGCGACGGTGGGATCCGTCTGGCCGTCTATCAGAGGCAGAAGTTTTGTTTCAAGCAGCGATTCGCCTATTCCGAAGAACCTCAGCACCTTATATTCGATAACGCCGTCCGAGAACTTTGCGAGATAAGGTTTGACGCGGTTTTCCCACATCCATGTCATCTCGCGCGGAGGTCCCGGCATGCAGACGATAGTCTTTCCGTTCTCGGAAAGAGCGAATCCGGGCGCAGTCCCGGTCTCGTTATCGAAGACAACCGCGCGCGTCGGCATCATCGCCTGTTTATAGTTGTTCTCGGTCATCTTGCGGCCGCGGGTCTTCATGTAATTTTCCAGTTCCCGCAGGCTTTCCGCGTGCACGGCAAGTTCGTCGTGCATCACCTTGCACGCCGTCTCTTTTGTCAAGTCGTCCTCGGTAGGCCCGAGCCCTCCCGTAGTCACGATCAGATCGACGTGCCTGAAGGCTTCTTCAATGATCTCCGCAAGCCTCCCGTCGTTGTCGCCGACGGTATAATGAAAGAGGACATCTATCCCCATGTTGTTGAGTTCGCGCGAAAGGTAGACCGCGTTAGTGTTAACTATCTGTCCGAACAGTATCTCTGTCCCGACATTTAAAATTGCCGACCTCATCAAAACCTCCGTTTGACTTGCCTGACTGATATTGACTCGTCTGACTGTCCGCCATGCCTGACTGATAAATATATTCAAAACGCCGGTCCGTTCTGTCGTTCCGGCGCTGATATCGGCTATTTCTGCGAAAAGACCTCTTTGTTTTTCACTACGTATTCGATGCCCGAGTAGACCGTCATTACGAGCGCGGCGTAAAGCAGAATATACGCGAACGTTCCGACAAAACCGGGATCCGGCATTAGCGCTGCGCGAAGCATCAAAAATATGACAGCGAACATCTGCAGGACGGTTTTGATCTTTCCGCTCATCCCGGCGGCGATCACTTTCCCGTCGGCTGCGGCAACGGTCCTCATACCCGCGATAACGAATTCTCTGGCCAAAATGATGACGAGAATATACGCGGGCACCGCACCGTCCTCGACCATCAGACAAAATGCGGAGTATACGAGCACTTTATCGGCCAGCGGATCCATGATCTTTCCGAAATTGGTTATCAGATTATACTTTCTGGCGATCTTGCCGTCGAGCATGTCGGTGAGGGACGCGAGACAGAATATCACAAGCGATACGATGTAGTGTCCAGTCATGTAGAATCCCATGAAAAACGGAACGGCTATCACTCTCGCAACAGTGAGTTTATTAGGCAGGTTCATTATATCCTCCGGACATGAAAATCCTGGCCTCCGCACGGGGTAATTGACAACCTATCAAAACGATAGGTGGGTACCCTGCCTGGCGCTTCTGCTGTCCACACGAAAGGAGGCATAGCATCCGCGTCCGGACCCCGGATTCCCGTCAATAAGATGTAGGTTCAATTAAATATTCCCATACAGAGGTCCAGGTTGATTATATTATACCCTATGCCGTGGCAAAATGCACTATAGGTATTGTAAGAGAAAACGGCGGATCGCCATGACCCGCCGTTAAGTATAAATATTTTTTCGCGCCTTGATTAGTCCTCGTAAAGATCTACCGCACAGTTGGTCTCGACATTCTGTACGTCTTCGTTGTCTTCGAGCGCCGCTACGAGCTTCTTCAGCTTAGGTACATCCTTTTCGTCAGGATTCGATTCCATCGAAGGGACGTACTCTACATCCGCGTCGACCATTTCATATCCCGCGTCGGCAAGAGCCTTATATACTTCAGGATATACGTCAGGTGCCGTATAGATCGTGAAACTGTCTTCGTCGGATACCATGTCGTCCGCTCCTGCCTCAAGAACGAGTTCCATGAGTTCGTCTTCGTTTATCTCATCTGTCTTTTCGATGGTCAGAACGCCCTTGCGTGAGAACATATACGAAACGCATCCCGGAGTTCCGAGGTTTCCGCCGTGCTTATCGAACATGGACCTTACAGCCGAAGTCGTTCTGTTGGTGTTGTCCGTCAGGCATGTGACGATAAAAGCGACTCCGCCCGCTCCGTATCCTTCGAATGTCAGTTCTTCGTAACTTACGCCTTCGAGTTCGCCGGTTCCTTTTTTGATGGCGCGGACGATGTTGTCGTTCGGCATGCTGATGGCTTTGGCTTTTTCGATCGCAACACGCAGCGAAGCGTTGTAATCAGGATCTCCGCCGTCCTTGGCGGCTACCGTTATCGCTTTGGCGTATTTAGTAAATAATGCTGCTCTTTTGGAATCCTGTGCGGCTTTGCGGCCTGCGATTGTTCCGTGTCTTCCCATGGAGAGACCTCCCTTGTCGATATATCAAACAAAAAGTAATCTGTTGCATTAACTCAGGTATTATACACTACTGTATGAGTTTTGTCACGCAGCCGCCGAAAATTTTCCGCGGCATGACACGTCAAAGCCGTCACTTCGCACTTCTATGATATAGGTCCGTGCATCTATGCTGTCTGTTCTTTCAGCTTTGCTGTCTTTTCAGAATCGTCTTTTTTGACCTGCACAGTTTTTTCGTCTTCTATTTCTGCTTCAAGATTCCTGTGCGCCGTTGTCATCATCAGTTTGATCCTGTTAAGCTGGTTTACGTCGCTCGCACCCGGGTCATAGTCGATAGCAACGATGTTAGCCTTAGGGTTCATGCGCCTGACGGCTTTCATCATTCCCTTGCCGACGACGTGGTTAGGCAGGCACGCAAACGGCTGCAGACAAACGATGTTTTCCACGCCTCCGCGGATGAGCTCTATCATCTCGCCGGTGAGCAGCCAGCCTTCTCCGCACTGGTTGCCTATGGAAATTATCTCTGTGGCGGCTTTTGCCGTCTCTTCGATATATCCCGGCTCTGTGTAGTGCACACTTTCCTTTAATGCTGCTCGCATAGGCCTTCTGAGCCATTCGACCGCTTTGATAGCCGTCTCGTTTATCTTCATCTCTTTGTACGATCCCGACATGTGCTCGTAATTGAAGCGCTTGCTGTAGAATCCGTACATGAAGAAGTCAACGAAGTCAGTGACTACAGCCTCTCCGCCTTCCTTTTCGATTATTTCGACGAGGTTGTTATTGGCGTTCGGATGGTATTTGACGAGGATCTCGCCCACCACACCGACCTTAGGCTTCCTGATGTCGCGGCGTTCCACGGCATCGAATTCCTTTACTATCTGCTTCATATTGCGCGAGTAGACGGCGGGATTGTAATGCATCATGTTATCGACGATGCGGTCTTTCCAACTGTCCATTATCTTCTGCGAAGTCCCCGGGACTTTTTCGTACGGCCGCGTCGCGTAAAGCAGCCTCATCATCAGGTCGCCGTACATGGCGGCGATAACAAGGCGCAGACCGAGCGAAAGCGTTATCTTGAAACCAGGGTTTTTCTCGAGTCCGACCATGTTGACCGATATGACCGGCACCTGTTCCATGTTCATATCGCGGAGAGCCTTGCGCAGCAGAGACACGTAATTGCTCGCCCTGCAGCCTCCGCCGGTCTGGGACATGAACACAGCCGTCTTGCTGAGGTCGTATTTCCCGGATTTAAGCGCTGAAATTATCTGACCGAGCGTTACGATAGTCGGGTAGCACGCGTCGTTGTTTATATACCGCAGGCCTTCGTTTACGGAGTTCTTATCGACAGGAGGCAGAAGTTCGGCGTGGTATCCGCTCGAATTCAGGGCCGCTTCGATGTACGTGAAATGTATAGGCGACATCTGAGGGATCAGGATCGTATAGTCTTTCTTCATTTCTTTTGTGAACTTCGTGCGCTCGTAAGGCTTGAAGTTTGAAACTGCCCGTATTCCCTTCTTGTCGCGCTCCTCCATCGCCGCCTTGAGCGACCTGATCCTTATCTTTATCGCTCCGAGATTAGAGACCTCGTCGATTTTGATAACGGTATACATCTTGTTGTTGGCGCGGCAGATCTCTTCGACCTGATCCGTCGTGACGGCGTCAAGGCCGCAGCCGAAAGAGTTGAGCTGGAGCAGTTCGACGTCGTCTCGCTTGCCGACGACATCGGCGGCACGATAGAGTCTTGAGTGGTAGACCCACTGATCGAGGACTCTGACCGGCCTAGGAAGATGTCCGAGGTGCGCGATGCTGTCTTCGCTCAGGACCACCAGATCAAATGAGTTTATCAGCTTGTTTATTCCGTGGTTTATCTCAGGGTCGACGTGATACGGCCTTCCGACGAGAACGATGCCCTTTTTATGATGCTCCTCGATGAACTTGAGCGCTTCTTCGCCCTTTGCGCGCACGTCTGCGTGATATCTGTCCTCCTCGGCGCGGGCCGCCTTTATCGCGGCTTTGGCTTCGCTCTTCGTGATGCCGAAATCCTTCATCGCGTCAGCAAATGAATGAACAAGACGCTCGTCGTTATCGTACGGCAGGAACGGATGCAGGAAAGTCACTCCGTTTTCGCGGAACACGTCGTCCATGTTGTTCGCGATGGACTCCGGGTATGTCGCTACGATAGGACAGTTATAGTGGTTCATCGACGTTTTGTCCTCGCGCTGCTCGTAGTTTATGCAGGGATAGAAAATCGTCTTTACGCCGTTATCGACCAGCCATCTGATGTGACCGTGGATGAGCTTTGCAGGATAGCATGCCGTGTCAGAAGCGATAGTATCCATTCCCATGTCATATATCTTTTTGCCGGACATAGGCGAAAGAACGACGCGGAATCCGAGATTAGTCAGGAGCGTGAACCAGAACGGATAGTCCTCGTACATATTGAGACCGCGTGGTATGCCGATTACGCCGCGCGGCGCTTTGTCCTCCGGGAGCGGTTCGTAGTCGAACAGCCTCTTGTATTTGTAATCGTAAAGGTCAGGAAGATCGTTGTGCGAAGTTTTCTGCCCTGAACCTCTCTCGCAGCGGTTTCCGGTGATGAACCTTGAACCGTCGCCGAAAGTGTTTATCGTAAGGATGCACCTGTTTTCGCAGCCGCCGCACCTGCCATTAGTGTGTTTGACGGTGAACGATTCCAGTTCTTCCTTTGAGAGCAGCGAAGACACGGCGTCAGGATCAGGCCGCTCCGCCGCCCGCTCGAGAGCGATCAGTGCGCACCCGTACGCGCCCATCAGCCCGGCGATATCCGGCCTGATGACGTCGCGGCCGACTATCTTCTCAAACGACCTGAGGACGGCGTCATTCATGAAAGTACCGCCCTGCGCGACGATATTCTTGCCCGCCTCATCGGAATTTCTGAGTTTGATGACCTTATACAGCGCGTTCCTGATGACGGAATACGAGAGGCCGGCAGAGATGTCGCCTATCGCAGAGCCTTCCTTCTGCGCCTGTTTTACTTTAGAATTCATGAAAACGGTGCAGCGTGTCCCGAGGTCGACCGGGTTCTTGGCAAAAAGCGCTTCCTTCGCAAACTCCTGAGGCGTCAGGTCGACAGACTTAGCGTACGTCTCGAGGAACGAGCCGCATCCTGACGAGCATGCCTCGTTCAACATGATGCTGTAGATAGCTCCGTCCCTTATCCTCATATACTTCATGTCCTGCCCGCCGATGTCCAGGATGGAATCGACCTCAGGCAGGAAGTATTTAGCCGCGCGGAAATGGGCCATGGTCTCGATTTCGCCGTAGTCAGCGTTGAAAGCGGCTTTGATGAGCCCCTCGCCGTATCCCGTCGTCACGGTATAAGCGATATACGCGTTTTTCGGCATCTGAGAATAGAGTTCGCCGAGCATGGTCTTGACGGCGTTGACCGGGTTGCCTTCATTTCCGCAGTAGAACGAATAAAGGAGATAACCCTCGCCGTCTATGAGAACAGATTTTGTCGTGGTGGAACCGGCATCGATGCCCAGATAGAGCGGCCCGTGAGCATCCTTCAGCTCTCTGCGCTTGACGGTATCTTTTGCGTGGCGCTTGCAGAACATGTCGTAATCCGCCTGATCCGCAAAGAGAGGCTCCATGTGTTTGGTATCGGAAAGGAGCGAAGGATCCGCAGTCTCGAAGCGTCCCACGAGTTCGGCGAGCGATACGGCGTCCACCTTTTCGGCGAGCATCGCCGCGCCGATAGCGACAAAATACTTGGAATTTTCAGGGAAAATGACCTCGTCGTCCGTAAGATGAAGCGTTTCGATAAAGCGCTTCCTGAGTTCCGAGAGGAACGAGAGCGGACCGCCGAGGAAAGCGACATTGCCGCGGATAGGATGACCGCATGCGAGGCCGCTGATGGTCTGATTGACGACAGCCTGAAAAATAGAAGCAGAAAGATCCTCTATCGCTGCGCCGTCGTTGATGAGCGGCTGGATATCTGTTTTGGCGAAAACGCCGCATCTGGCCGCTATCGGATATATTATCTTGTAATTTTTTGCCGCTTCGTTTAAGCCTGCCGGGTCGGTGTTGAGCAAAATCGCCATTTGATCGATGAACGCTCCAGTGCCTCCCGCACAGGTGCCGTTCATGCGCTGTTCCACGGACTGTCCGTAAAACGTGATTTTTGCGTCTTCGCCGCCGAGTTCTATCGCGACATCGGTCTGAGGGATGAGCGTCTCTACGGCTTTGCTGCACGAGATGACTTCCTGCTCGAATTTTACCCCGAGGACGTCCGCCAAAGCCAGTCCGCCCGAACCTGTTATGACCGGCTTTATCTGAATATCACCGAATTTATCATAGAGATCAGTTATCAGTTCCTTTGCCTTCTGCATGACATCAGACATGTGACGTTCGTAGCGCTGATACACTATCTCACCGTTTTTATCGATCAAAACGAGTTTGACTGTCGTCGAACCGATATCAATACCTAATTTCATTGCATCCATGCAAAATTTTCTCCAAAATCGAATAGTCTCATCGAACGGACAAAACACACGAAACGTACGGTTCTTTATAGACGAGGGCAGATCTGTAAGCCGGGTTCTGTATTGGACGATCATCTATCTAGACGACGCATTGCTGCGCCGTTCGTGCGGTCCACCTCCCGGGCGGCAGCGGGCAGCTGCCACATTTGCCCGATTCGACCTTGCTCCGGATGGGGTTTACACGGCCGACGCGTCTCCGCGCCGCCGGTGAGCTCTTACCTCGCCATTTCAACCTTGCCACAGCCTGACTGTTTCGGCGGTATGTTTCTGTTGCACTTTCCCTACAGTTGCCTGCGCCGGACGTTATCCGGCATCCCTGCCCTGCGGAGCCCGGACTTTCCTCATGCCGGCCGATGCCGACACGCGATCGTCTGGTCTGCCCTCAAATTGCCGTTATTCGTTTTTCAATGATAAAGCTATTGCTGTTAAGGTTATTTCGTTCTGTCGTTCGATACATAAGGTGACTGCCTGAAAAAGTCAGTCTCTTGCTGCGACGCACTCGATTTCCACGAGCCCGTCCTTAGGAAGTTTTGATACCTCCACACATGAGCGTGCAGGTTTTGATGCGCCGAAAAAGCGCGCGTATATCTCATTCACAATGCCGAAGTTTGAAAGATCGGTGAGAAATACCGTAGTCTTTACAACGTCTTCGTAATCATATCCCGCCGCCGTGAGAACTTCGCCGAGATTCTTGAGGCTCTGCTCTGCCTGCGCTTCGATGCCCGCGGGAAGCTGTCCCGAGACAGGATCAAGCCCGAGCTGTCCGGAAACATACAGAGCATTCCCGCTCTGTACCGCGTGTACATATGGGCCCACTGCCGCAGGCGCCTTGTCGGCGATGATCGGTTTGTTCATTGTGATTTCTCCTTTCGTAGTTAGTAATCAATTAACAATCTTTTCGTAATTCGTTTTATACGTTCCATATAACATATAATCAGAGGTTCATGAAAGGGTCTCTGCACGAAGCCGAAACCATCGTGCTTACGCGCCCTTCCACCTCCTGTTCGAATCTTTTCGCGAATGACTGTGCGAAAATCTTTTCGCTGCCGTAATGTCCTATGTCTATTATCGGAAGCGATATCTCTTCAGCATGCCGAGCGTCGTGATATTTCACATCTCCGGTGATGTAGATCCCCGCTCCCTCGGCATACGCCACATCGGCAAAGTCAGCGCCGGCACCCGTGCACCATGCGACGGTATCAGCAGGCGCCGTATCCGCCAAAACTATCCTGACCGCGTAGCGCTCTATGTGGAGCCTCCCGCAGATGAAAGACGCCAGTTCTTCAGGCTGTACGGGTCTCGACAGCATCGCCTTCATGACATAAGGATTTTCTGTATCTATCGGGAAAAAGCCGAGGGCATTCCCGAAATCCGCGTTGAGGCACTCTTTATCATAACACGTATGCGCCGAAATCACACTTATGCCGTTTTTCACCAGTTTCATTAACTTTGACGAACCGGCTTCGTAGACTGAGAGTCTCTTTAGAGGCTCGAAAATCAGAGGGTGATGCGTGATTATCAGTTCCGCGCCTTTCTGTATGGCTTCGTCGATGACATCATCGGTCGCTTCGAGCGCCGTGAGCACTTTTGACACCGACCGGCCCGAATCTATCTGTATTCCGCTGTTGTCCCAGTCTTCTGCCAGATCGAAACTGCATATCCTGGTGTCTATCAAAGAATAGATCTCACGAGTTTCCATACGTATGCTCCGCCCTTTCAAGCAGTTCTTCAAGTCTTTCTATCCTCGCGACCGCTTCTTCATAGTCTTTTCTTGTGTCGGGATTTCCGCCCGCAAGACCTGTTCTGATGCGATCCGCTATCACCTGTTCTTTTTTTATCCTGTCGCGGAGGAAATCAGCCGTGCGCCTGCCGGGCTTTGACGCCCATGCTTCGGGAAACTCGCAGGCGAAACGTTTTTCGCGCGGAAGTGCTTTGATGTTCGTATCGGTGAACATCGGCGAAACCGCAGAGGCAGGAGACAGCGCAGTGATTATCTCACAGTAGCGTCCGGACTCTTCGGCGATCTGTTCGCGGCAAATATCAAAACCGTTCCCCGAAAGCCACATCCTCAGCGCTCCGGAGTTGTTCCGCGGCTGAAAGATGTATTTTTTTAAAGAAACGGTTTTTGCTATGTCCCATGCGAGTATGTCTGTGATAAGGAGACCGCCCATGCCTGCTATGACGGCGCAGTCCACTTCACCGTAGCGGAGCGCATCGAGCCCGTCGCCCGGCCTCAGATCGGCGTTCGGAAAACCGCACAGCGCGCAGTTGTCTTTTGCTTTTTTCAGAGAACCGCCGCTGACGTCGGTAAGTACCACTTTTCTCCCGGGATTTCGCTGCATCAGCCAGATAGGAAGATATGCGTGGTCAGTGCCGATATCGGCGGCCGATTCATCATCCGATATGTTTTCGGCTATCATGCGAAGCCGTTCGGTAAGTTTTATCATTTCTACTCGAGATAATCCTTGAGTTTTCTGCTCCTGCTCGGATGTCTCAGCTTGCGGAGCGCCTTTGCCTCGATCTGTCTTATCCTCTCGCGGGTGACGTCGAATTCTTTGCCGACTTCCTCAAGTGTGCGAGCTTTGCCGTCCTCGAGGCCGAACCTCAGTTTGAGCACTTTCTGCTCTCTGTCTGTAAGAGTATTCAACACGTCGACGAGCTGCTCTTTAAGCATGGCATAAGCGGCGGCGTCCGCGGGAGCAGGCACATCTTCATCCGGTATGAAATCGCCGAGATGACTGTCTTCTTCCTCACCGATAGGCGTTTCAAGAGACACAGGTTCCTGTGCGATCTTCAGTATCTCCCTGACTTTGTCGACGGAGATGCCCATCTCATCGGCTATTTCTTCAGGAGTAGGCTCGCGGCCAAATGTCTGCAGCAGCTGTCTGGAAACACGGATAAGTTTATTTATCGTCTCGACCATGTGGACCGGGATCCTTATCGTTCTGGCCTGATCCGCGATGGAACGCGTGATCGCCTGCCGTATCCACCATGTCGCATACGTCGAGAATTTATATCCTTTTCTCCAGTCGAATTTGTCTACTGCTTTGATGAGGCCGAGATTCCCTTCTTGTATCAAATCGAGGAAGAGCATGCCTCTGCCGACATATCTCTTTGCTATGCTGACGACGAGCCTGAGGTTCGCCTCGCAGAGTTTCTGCTTTGCCTCTTCGTCGCCCTGTTCCATGCGTTTGGCGAGTTCTGTCTCTTCTTCGGCGGTGAGGAGAGGTACGCGTCCGATTTCTTTCAGATACATCCTGACCGGATCGTCGACACCGACAGATTTCGGGACCGTCGCGTCGACATTTATCGTCCCGTCGGAATCGGTCACGACGCCGTCATCATTATCCTTTGAAGATTCTTCCTCGGCCAAAAGTTCCGAGTCGGTAGGCTCGGCGTCCGGGTCGTCTATCTCGACTTCCATCTCGATCTCTACGCCTTTGAGCAGAAGGCTCTCGTAGATTTCATCGTAATTGATGGAATTTTCGCTTTCGAGGCTGTCGAGATACTCGGTCATCTCCGTGTAAGTCAGCTTGTTATTGTGAGATTTTGCCATCGACTTGAGCCTGCGCAGTACGTAATCGCGCAGCTGTACAGGCGACATCGAACTCAAGTCTTCTTTATTACCGGCCGCGGCTTGCTCGGAAGCGATGTCGGCATCCTCATCTGCCTCGGCGGCAGTTTTTTCTTCGGCCTCGATTTCAGCCTGCTTTTTGGCGAAGTTTTCGGCCTCCGCTTCTTCCGCGGCTTCGTCTTCGATATCGTCTTCATCGACTTCGTCTTCGTCGATGTTGTCGGCTTCTTCCGCGGTTTCGATCAAAACGTCTACTATCTCGTCGGCGACTTTCACTTCTTCTGCGGCAGTTTCTGCAGTTTTTGGAGTCTCTGCAGTTTTTGCAGCTTCTGCAGTTTCTTCGGCATTTTCATTATTTTTTTCGGATTTGTTTTTTGCCTTTGAAGCCGCTGCTTTAGTCTTGGCGGAAGCCTTTGGTTTTTTTGCCGATTTTGATTCTTTTGCCACTTTTACTTCTGCTGCTTTTGATTCTTTTGTTTCTTCTGATTTTATTTCTTCTTTTTCTTTTTTTGCTTTTTTTGTTGCATCAGACTTTTCGGCAGATTTTGAAGTCTTCGGCTTCGCGGTCTTTGCCTTCGCGGTTTTTGCTTTGCCCGAAGACGATACCTCATCTGCAGCCTTTTCTTCCTTAACTCTTTCGGCTTTAGTCTTCGCCATCTCTTACATCCCTTTCGCCTTTAGTTTCATGATCTCGACCTGCACATCGTGGAGTTTCTGCAATTGCGCCTGCTGCTCCTCCTGGCCGATCTGGGCCGAATCTGCCATCTCGATAGACGCCATGATCTCTTCCTTTTCTTTTTCCAGAGATTCTATAGACGCTCTGTTGACGCAGTCGGCAAAAATTTTCTCCTCGTCGCCGGTGGCAGGGACATTCCTCAGAACATCTTCCAGGCACAGGCGCTCGTCTCCGTCGAGCGAATCGAGGACTCTGCTTACATCGAGTGTGCCGTTTGCCGAAATATCGCTGCGTAAAGCGCCAAATACCGATTTGCCTATACCGGTCGTAAAAATGTTTCTTTCGCTTGCAGCGCGTTCGGCGAACGAGTCTTCCCTCGTGATAAGCCTCAATATTTCTTTTTCTATCTCTGTCAGACTTTCTTTTGCTCTCCGTGAATCTGCGTCCGCATTATGAGGACGGCCCGCGGTCTGTTTCCCCTCATTACCGAATAACTCACTTCTAAGCGCGATCTCGGAGACATCCATGTCTGACGAAACTTTACGTACGTATATGTCCGCCTCGACAGGGTCTAAGGTCTTGAGATAAGAGGTTATCTCCTTTAGACACCCGATCTTGCCTTCGGTGGACCGAATATCATATCTGTCTTTAATGTGTTTTATCTTATAGTCAACGCCCGGGATCGCTTTTTTCACCAGATCCAGGTACGCGTTTCTTCCTTCTTTTTTTATGAACTCGTCGGGGTCCTTGCCGTCGGTTACGTTCATGACCCTTACATCCAGTTTACACGCCTTAAGCACGTCCGTTCCGCGCTGAGCGGCTTTGATGCCTGCCTCATCTGAATCATACGAAAGGACGACCTTCTTAGTGTATCTGCTTATCAGTTTTGCTTGATTTTCAGTAAGGGCCGTACCCAGAGAAGCGCATACGTTGCAGACTCCGCCCTGATACAGTCCTATTACATCCATATACCCCTCGACGAGAATAATGAACCGCTCTTTCGCCACGTAAGTTTTAGATAAATTCAATCCGAAAAGGTTATTCTTCTTGCGGAAGACGGAACTCTCGGGCGAGTTCAGGTACTTCGGATTATCGCCAGGGGCTATCGCTCTTCCGCCAAAACCTATGACGTTGCCGGATGCGCTGAATATCGGGAACATCACGCGGTTCCTGAAAGCGTCGTAATACTTGCCTTTGCTCTCGTGCACGAGACCTAGTTTTACCATTTTTTCCTCGGGGACGCCCAGTTTCTTCAGATAGCGGTAAAGGCTGTCCCACTCGGGATCGGCATATCCGAGGCCGAATTTGATTATCGTCTCATCGGAAAGTCCGCGTCCTCTCAGATATTCTATTCCTTTGTTTTTCGTGCTGCGGATCGTCTTATAGAAGAATATCGCGGCTTTTTTGTTTATCTCATAGTATTCGGAAAGATTTTCTCCCTTTCCCCCGCCTCTGCTCTGCTGAAGTTCAACTCCGTAGTCGCGCGCCAGCATCTCGACGGCGCCGTTGAAATCGAGATTGTAGTATTTCTGAACAAAAGTAATCACGTCGCCCTTTGCGTCGCAGCCGAAGCAGTGGAAAAACTGTCTGTCTTCAGACACTACAAAAGAAGGCGTCTTTTCATGGTGGAACGGACAGAGCCCCTTGTAACTGCTTCCGGCTTTTTTCAGCGGCACCACTCTGGAAATGACGTCGACGATATTCACGGTCGATTTTAAATTGTCGATAGATTGAGATGTATACGCCATGTCTCTTTTCTCTATCCGAGTTTTCTGTCGGAATTATCTGTCCGAATTATCTGTCGGAGTTCCCCGGCCGAAGATCCTTTCGTACGTCCTGTCTGCGTATCTGTCGGTCATACCGGCGATATAATCTTTAACGACTGTCCTGACGCCGTCCTGCCGGATGAGTTCCGCTTCCGTCTCGGGTATTTCTTCGGGATGTTCCAAAAAATACTGATAAAGCGACCTTATGACAGTGTCCACCTTTTTCAGGTCTGCTTCTTTCTTTACGAGCGGACTGTTATACACGCGTTTGAACATGAATTCGCGCAGTTCATTCATGTTTTCCATGTATTCTGGCTCCATCGATACAGTATCTCTGCCTTCGCTGTATCTGACAGCGTTCATGACCATATTTCCTATGCGCTTGCTGTGCGTGCCGCCGAACAGAGCGATAGGTCCTCGCGGAAGATCTGCGTCAGAGATCACTCCGCTCCTGATAGCGTCGTCTATGTCGTGATTTATATACGCTATCCTGTCTGAGAGCCTGACTACCTGCCCTTCAAGAGTCGAAGGGAAGCCCTTTCCCGAATGATTCAAAATGCCGTCGCGCACCTCGTATGTGAGGTTCATTCCCCTGATGCCCGGTTTAGAAGGCGAACTTTCAAGAAAATCCACGACGCGCAGGCTTTGCTCGTTGTGGCGGAAACCGCCCTCGTGTATCTCATTCAGAATATACTCTCCGTTGTGTCCGTACGGCGTATGTCCGAGATCATGGCCGAGCGCGATCGCTTCAGTCAGGTCTTCGTTCAGCATCAGGGCACGCGATATGGTCCTTGCGATCTGGCTCACTTCGAGCGTGTGAGTAAGTCTGGTCCTGTAATGATCCTTCTCCGAGCCTAAGAATACTTGAGTCTTATGCATGAGGCGCCTGAAGGCTTTGGAATGTATTATCCTGTCCCTGTCGCGCATGAAATCGGTCCTGACGGGATCTTTTTCCTCGTGATACCGCCGGCCTTTCGTCTCCGCCGCTTTTGACGCCCTGTCAGAGAGCGTATCATATTCTCTTTTTTCCAAGTCCTCTCTGAGCAGAATCATACGCCAAATCCTTATCTTCCGGTGCTGCCGAATCCGCCCGACCCGCGTTCTGTTTCAGAAAGTTTATCTGTCACGGCAAAACCGACACGTTCGAATTTGTTTATTATTACCTGGGCGATCCTGTCGCCGTCGTGGAACGTATAGTCTTCGCCGCTCCAGTTTATCATTGGAACGCGCAGTTCTCCGCGGTAATCGGGGTCTATCGTCCCAATCCCGTTAGTCATGCCGATGCCGTGCTTTATCGAAAGCCCGGAGCGGGATCTCACCTGCGCTTCGTATCCGTCGGGGAGTTCGATATACGTTCCGGTCGGGATGAGTGCGCGTTCACCCGCTTTCAGGACGAAATCGCCGTCGGGAAGGTATGCCGTGAGGTCGAATCCGGCGGACTGAGCCGTCTCGTATGCGGGCACGCGGCCGCTCTTTGTCACGATCTTTATTTCCATCAGTTTTTCATCATGCCTTTCAAATCGACTTTTCGGTCAGATACGACCGCCCCGCAGTAAGTCGAAGGGTCGCAGATCAAATCCTTGACTTCGTTGACTTCGTCCAGCGTCACTTTATCGAATCCTTCTATTACGGTCTCTGTGTCATACGCTCTGCCCATCAGCAGCAGATTCTTGCCGTTTTTGAACATCCGCGAAAGGGAGTTTTCCTGTGCGAAAATATACGCGGCGCGCAGCTGCGCACGAGAAGACTCGAGTTCTTCGGCGGTGATGCCTTCTTTTCCGAGTTTTATCAGTTCTTCTTTGACCGCATCCACGGCCTTATGGACTTTATCGTGAGCGACGCCCGCATAAATGGCGAGAAAACCGTCGTCGCTGTAGCATCCGATCATCGAATAGACAGTGTACGCGAGTCCTTTTTGCTCTCTGATGCTCTGGAACAGCCTGGAACTCATGCTCTCGCCAAGCGCGTTATTCAGTATCGTAAGCGGATAATATCTGTCGTCGCTTAGCGGTACGCCCTTAGTCATCAGGCATAAATGCGTCTGTTCAATGTCTTTCTTTATCGATGTGAATTCGGGGCTCGATGTTCCGTGCCTCAGTTCAGGGGCGACTCTGGTCTGTTTCATGTCGGCGAACTTTTCTTCAAATACGCTGCAGACCTCTATCTCGCTGAATTTTCCCGCCACCGAGATGACCATCGAATCGAGCGTATACATATCCGACACGAATTTTCTCATCACCGGGCGTGAGACATGCGACAGACTCGTCGGCGTTCCCGTAATGGAATTGCCCAAGCAGCTGTCTCTGAACAAAAGCGACTCGGCTTTTTCAAGCGACAGTTCATCCGGCGAATCAAGACTCATCTTTATCTCTTCGCCGATGACGTTCCTCTCTTTTGTCATCTCACGTGCCGGGAAAACCGAAGACGTGAGCATATCTGTCAGTACGTCGGCTGCTTCTTTGAATTTGTCCGCCGTGGATTTGATATAATAGCATGTCGCTTCTTTGCCGGTCATGGCGTTGATCTGGCCGCCGATCTTGTCGACGTCCCTGACTATCTCAAGAGCAGACCTGTTTTCTGTCCCTTTGAACATCATGTGCTCGACAAAGTGCGATATCCCCGAGTATTTAGGTGATTCGTAAGCGGAACCGCACGCGACCCATATTCCTATCGAAACCGACTCTACCGTCGGTATCTTTTCCATCACGAGTTTTGCTCCGCATTTTAGATTTCTGGTGCTTATCAATTCGATTCTTCCTTCTTTTCTCCTCCGAATTCGCTTATCACGTTTCCTATGATATAGCGGGCGTTGAGTTCAAATGCCGGATAAGGCTGAGATACCGCCCGCATCTCGTTCCATGTAGCCGCTTTGTAGTCCTCGAATATCTCATCGTACGACTTGCCCTGTCTGTATAGTTTGAGGATCCTGTCTCTCTGTGCCTCGGCAGTCCTGATATACAGATCGAAATATTTGTCATTATAGAACTTCGGGATAACGCCGTAGTGGCTCACCATCAAAGTCTTTGCCTTCGCAGCGCGGCATTTTGCGGCCGACTCTATCGACTGAGAGAAACTCTTTAGTATCGAAGTATCTATCAGGTCAGGCGCCTCAAGCACGCCGACACTTTCCGATAAAAAGAAAATGTCGTCAGGAAAAAGCCTGTAAGACAGGCTGCAGTCTGTGTGGCCCGGAGTCGAGTAAACGACTATACGTTTGCTGCCGATCGTCAGTTCGTCACCGTCTGAAACAACGATATCTGTCCGCAGGCCTTCAACGGTTATCGCCTCAGGCTTATAATCGGAAAGTCCGTTCTGATAATAGAACGTTGCGGCTTTCTCACCGAGGTTTTTTATCGTAGCCTTAGCGCCTTCGCTCCGGAATACGCGCGCCGATTTTGCCGATCCGACCGTCTTGACGTTCGGCCACCGCCTTATTATGTATGGCAGAGCCCCGATGTGGTCGTAGTGCGTATGCGACATCAAAACATAATCTAAGCGTTCCTTGCCGGTCGATGCGAGCGCGTGTTCGATATTGGCGATGGTGCCTTTGGCGCAGAACGCCATTCCCGTATCGTACAGAGCGGTTTCGCTGCCGCAGTCTATCAGAAAAGTCTCCCCGCCGTAACCCGCTGTCACGCGTATTATCCCGTGCGGCAGGTCGAACCTGTCCCAGCCGTCAAAATTCTTGAAAATGTTTTTCTTTATCATGCTCTATTTTGAACTGTTTAACTGTTTTTATTCTTTTAACGTTTATCCTTTTTTCTCTTCTATAGTTTATTGTTTCTTACGTCTGCTTGTCCGTCCCCGCCTGACTCGTAACCGTCGTCTGCCGCGGAACCTTCTCTGCGGATGTCATCGGCGGTCTCGATTATGAAGTTATTGTCGTAATCCGCAGGCGCGGCGTTCCCTCCCGACGTAATATCTATGCCGTGGATCTTAGGTGAAGAAGTTTCAAATGCGGGATCTGACGAACCGCCGCTCTCTGAGATCTCGCCCACATTCATCACGTATTCGTCTATAGGGAAATCATCGCCTAAGAAAAATTCGAAATCCAAGTCTCTTCCGTCGACTTTAGACGCTCTGTATTCGTAAAGCGCGTCCCTGACCGACATCTTCTGTTCCCTGCCGTTCTCGTTATCGAGCGCACCGGCAAGTTCCGGCTTCATGAACCACCTGCGGAATTTGACGATATCGGAAGCGAGCTTTTCCGGAACGGAGTCATCGGATGAATATGAGGCGGCAAGGGACACAAAATTGTTTTTGACCGCTTCAAGCATGTTATAGACATCTATACTGTTTTCCGGGATATTCTCGCCTATATCGTAAAAATAACTCTCGCAGAGTTCCGAAAACACTTTCATGTCGACGTCGGAAAGGACTGAGCGCACAGCATCCTCATCGATATCTCCGTCGCTTTCCATGAGGGCGGCAAAATTCTCAAAATAAGTGAAGTCCGCGCCCGTCTCTATATCCAATAATTCTCTTAGTTCTTCTGCAGTCATTTTTACTGAATTTTTTCTCGCTTATTTTTCTCACTTAATAATCGTTATTTCATCAGATATCGAGGTTCTTGAACCTGATGTTGAGCTCTTCGCTGTCCTTGCCGAGGATCCGCGAGATCATATTAACGAAGTTCTCCGAAAGATCGCTCGCGTAGAATGTACTCTCCCGCTCCGGTCTCGCTGAAAGCATGTCTCGGCTCTCCAGTTCCATTTTCACGGCGGTAGCGACTTCCTCAGACGAGCTGAACATGCGCACTCCCGGATATAGTCTGGCTATATTTTCCGCTATGAGCGGATAGTGCGTGCATCCGAGGACCAGAGTGTCTATCGAGTACTTCTCCATAAATCCGTCGAGATAATATTTTATCGTCAGATCCATTATCTCGTTATTTATTATACCCTCTTCTATCAAAGGGACAATCGCGGGACATGCGACCTGATGGATATCCAGATCTCCGTTGAGCGAAAGTATCTTATCGACATAGGCGCCGGATGTTACGGTGGCTTTGGTAGCCATTATGCCTATTTTGTTAGATAAAGTCGTATCTCTTACGACTTGTCTCGCCGTGGGCCCTATGCAGCCGACGACGGGGATGTCCGGGAAATGCTCCCGCAGAGTCTCAAGAGCCGTCGAACTCACAGTATTGCAGGCGCAGACGATCATCTTGACGCCGTTATTTACGAGGAAATCTCCGACCTGCAGCGAGAATTGCTTTATCGTCTCCGGCGATTTAGAGCCGTAAGGAGTCCGGGCGGTATCCCCGTAAAAAATGATGCTCTCTTTCGGAAGCATCCTTATGATATGCGGAATGCATGTCACCCCGCCGACACCCGAGTCAAAAAAGCCTATAGGGCGCTCGTCCATGTGTATAAAATCCTCTCTGATTATGATATACTTGTAGAGCATTATTATACTACAATGGAGGTACGTATGGCTAATAAAAAGACAAAAACAAGAGCCGAAATCGACTCTGAATTCAAATGGAACCTCGAAACCATGTATGCCACCGACGACGACTGGGAAAAAGACCTCGTAAAAGTCGGTGAACTCTGCGACAAGGCAGCTTCATTTCAAGGGCGCCTGACGGAAAGCGCGGGAACGCTGCTCGAAGCGCTGAGATCTTTTGATGAAGTAACGATGACAGTCGAAAACGTTATCGTCTACGCTTCCATGCGTCACGACGAAGACACTACCGTCACTAAATACCAGGAGATGTACGGCCGCGCCATGACTGCCTACACGCAGGCTCTTGCAAGGCTCAGTTTTGTCACGCCCGAATTGACTTCCGCTTCGGAAGAAACCATCCGCGAATTCCTTGCGGCCGATCCGGAGCTGCAGATATACGGATTTTATCTTGACAAGATCCTGAGACAAAAGCCGCACGTACTCTCTGCCGCCGAAGAAAAAGTCGCGGCTCAGTTCGAGGAAGTCTCGGGAGCCCCTTCAAATATCTATTCCATGCTGTGCGATGCAGACTTGAAATACGGCACGATCAAATACGAAGACGGCGAGGACGTGGAACTCACAGAGGGAAATTACGTCGGCTACCTTTCCAGTTACGACAGGAACGTCAGAAAAGCTGCGTTCGAGCGCATGCACGGAACTCATCACGAATTCATCAACACGATAACGGCAGCTTACGACGCATCCGTAAAAGCAGATGTGACAAAAGCAAGACTCCATAATTTCGATACCGCGAGGCAGGCTGCTTTGTTCGAAGGGAATATCCCGGAGTCGGTTTACGATAATTTAATTGACGTCGTTCATCAAAATCTTCCAAAGATGTACGACTACGTCGGTCTACGCAAGAAACTTCTCGGGCTCGACGAGCTGCACATGTACGACGTTTACGTCCCTCTTGTAAAACTGCCTGAAAAAGAGATCCCGTTCAACAAGGCGGTCGAGACTATGTATAAGGCGCTCGCCCCTCTCGGCGAAGACTATATCTCTGTCGTACGTCAGGGCATAGCCGACAGGTGGGTCGATGTCTACGAGAACAAAAACAAGCGCAGCGGAGCATACAGCGGCGGATCATATACCTCTAATCCGTTCATCCTAATGAGTTACACGGGCAAACTCGACGACGTCCTGACCCTCGTTCACGAGATGGGACATTCCATGCACTCCCACTACACGAGGACATCCCAGCCCTTTGTCTACGGAGACTATTCGATCTTCGTCGCCGAAGTCGCTTCGACAGTAAACGAATGCCTGACGCTCAACTATCTGCTCGCAAACGAAAAAGACGTCGAGATGCGCAAATACATCATCAATCGCTTCATCGACGAGTTCAAAGGCACGGTTTTCCGCCAGACGATGTTCGCCGAGTTCGAGTACAAGGCGCATCAGATCGTAGAAGCAGGCGGATCGCTCACAGCAGAGATGCTCTCGGATATGTACGATGAACTCAACACATTGTACTTTGGCGGCAGCATGGCACACGACGATTTCATCAAATACGAATGGGCAAGGATTCCTCACTTCTACAGAGCATATTACGTATATCAGTACGCCACGGGATTCTCCGCTGCAGTCGCACTTTCACAGCGCATCCTCACCGAAGGCGCGCCTGCTGTCGCGGATTACAAGAAATTCCTCTCGTCGGGCTCCAGCATGTTCCCTGTCGACGAACTGAAGATAGCCGGTGTCGATATGAGCCAGAAACAGCCTGTAATCGACGCCATGGAATATTTCGGCAAACTCATCGACGAACTCAAAGATCTGACGACAAAATAACGAATAACGACTGAAAGCGTAAGCTACTGATGGCAAAAAACATTTTCATCTACGGAAGCGATACAGACACTTCGAAAAAAACTTCATTCGAGTTAAAAGAAAAACTCAGAGCGACAGACTATGAGATCACCGATAAAATCGACGGAGATACCGAACTGATAGTCTGCATAGGCGGCGACGGAACGTTTCTCGAACTGATACACGTGCTCGATTTCCCGCAGGTCCCCATCATCGGAATAAACACGGGACACCTCGGGTTCTTTCAGGAAATACAGCCTGAGAGCCTCGACGAGTTCATCAAAGACTACGTCGCTGGACGATATTCATTGCAGCGGATGGAAACGGTCGAAGCCGTCGTCACCCACGACGGCGTGAAAGAAAAATTCCGCGGCCTGAATGAAATAGTCGTGGCGAGCGCGGCAAATTACGCCTACTCCGCTCACTTTGACGTTTCGATAGGCGGAAGTTTCATCGAGAGGTTCAGCGGCGACGGACTCATTATCTCCACCCCTGCCGGGAGCACGGCTTACAACTACTCCCTTGGCGGAAGCATAGTAGATCCGCGCCTTAAACTCCTTCAGGCCACCCCTATCGCACCGATGAACACGACGGCATACAGGTCATTCACGTCGAGCATAATGCTGCCGCCGGATCTGTCTTTGGGGATAAAACCAATGTTATATGGCACCAAAGGCGCGATAACGATAGCATACGACGGATTCAGCAAAAAGTTCGACCACGCTGATCACATCGAAGTGAAGTTGTCCGATATCGGCATAGAACTCCTGCGTTTTGCCTCATACGATTTCTGGTCAAAAGTTAAAAGCAAGTTCCTGTAGGATGATAAAAGTCTACGAATTCACGGCAGGCCCTGAAGACGACGGCCTGCAGGTAAAAAAAGTCATAAAGCGCAGATACGGCTTTTCGTCGCGCGTGATGACAGCGATAAAATACCGCGGATCCGTAAAGATCGACGGAAAAGACGCCCTCGGCTGGTTCCCGCTGGCCGAAGGCGATTTTGTTACGGTCTCCCTTCCCGACGAAGAAAGCCATTTCACGCCGGAAAAAATCAAGATCACACCGCTTTACGAAGACGACGATCTCCTAATCATAGACAAACAGCCCGGCATAGCCGTCCACCCCACCCGCTTCAACACCGATTACACTATCGCAAACGGCCTTATGCAGTACATGATAGACACGGGAGAGTCATTTAAGATAAGGTTCATCAACCGGCTGGACAAGGATACGAGCGGCGTTCTCGCTATCGCAAAAAACGCCAATACTCAGGAACAGATAAGCAGACAGATGCGCGCAGGCACGACCGAAAAGCGCTACTACGCCGTCGTCTCCGGGATAGTAGAAAAGGACAGTTTCACGATAGATCTTCCTATCGGAAGGCCATCGCACGACAGTATAAACAGAGCAGTAATGAGCATAGATGAAGGCGGAGCGCCTTCAAAGACGGAAGTCTCCGTACTCGAACGCTTCCCCGGGCCGGAAATTCCAATAAGTCCGGAAAGTCCGGAAAGCACCGGAGCGACTTTGCTCGAACTCAGACTGCTGACAGGACGCACGCACCAGATACGCGTACATCTTTCGTATATCGGACATCCTCTCATCGGCGACTGGAGATACGGCGGCGATATGTCATTCTTCACGCGTCAGGCCCTGCACGCCTATCACTTTGAATGCGATCATCCGACTACGAAAGAAAGGCTCGTGGTCGAGGCGGATATCCCCGAGGATATGAGAGAACTCATCGAAAAACTCAAGGTGCGGAAATGAACGAACGAAACAGCGGCATAAATACATGTATGGACAATTCAAGCATAGACAAATCGTGTGAGCGCGGTGATAAGCGCGCCGTAATCCTCACATCATATATAGACCATCCGGAGCTGATACGTGAGATCCCGAGCGGCACGGTCATCTGTGCTGACGGAGGGTACGTCGCCGCGGAAAGATTCGGCCTGAAACCGGAAATTCTCATCGGAGATTACGATTCTGCAAGGAAGCCCGACCATCCCGATGTACTCCTTCCATGCGTCAAAGACATGACCGACAGCGAAGCGGCAGTCGATCTCGCCGTTTCAAAAGGATATAATGACATCCTTGTACTCGGCGGACTGGGCGGCAGGCTCGATCATACCATGGGCAACATCGGCGTAATGGCAAAGTATTGCGGCAAAGGCGTCAGAGTCGCTTTTGCCGACGGTCAGAACTACGCCTTCATGCTTTCTCCCGGGGACTACCACATATCGCCAAATCACCTCGGAATAAAATTCAAATACATGGGCCTGATAGCATACGGCGGAGAAGTTCCCCGCCTGACCGTCAAAGGAACTAAGTACGAACTCGACAGCGCCGCATTAGGCGTTGATACGACGCTCGGAGTAAGCAACGAGATAATCGAAGATACGGCCTTTGTCTCGTTTGATTCCGGAATGCTTCTTGTCGCGCTATCCTCCGACGTTTTAAGAGCACGATTTTAGATTTATTCTGCTCTGTATATTGACAAAACAAAACGCTTAATATATTCTTTGAACTGACATCGCAAGGGGAGCTTTTGCTGAGAGTTGCCGCCGATAAACAGCGGCATGACCCACATTACCTGATACGGATAATACCGTCGTAGGGAAGCGGAAAATATTTCGCATTGCTCTCCTCCTGAAATTGCAAGGAGGTTTTTTTATGTCACTTCAGGATTTTTTTGAATCGACCCAAGGCAAGGTCATCATCGTTGTAGTCATGGTAGTTCTGCTGCTGCTCCTGCTGATACCTTCCAAAAAAAGGCGTCAAGCAAAGCGCGTAGACGTTAAGTCCATGACGATTTCCGCGGCTATGGTCGCGCTGTCCATGATATTATCAATGATAACGCTTTTCAGGATGCCTTACGGCGGCTTCGTAACGCCTATGTCCATGCTCCCTATCGCTATCATCGCGTACTTCTACGGAACGCGTCAGGGCGTAACCGCAGGCGTCGTCCTCGGCCTTCTGAACCTCGTCATGGATCCTTACGTCATCCACCCTGTCCAGATGCTGCTCGACTATCCTCTCGCATTCGGCGCGCTCGGCATCGGCGGCTTTGCAGGGAAAGGAAAATACGGACTTCATAAGGTATATATCATAGGCATCATCGGAAGATATATCTGCTCGGTGCTCTCGGGAGTCATCTTTTTCGGTTCGAACGCACCTGAAGGTTTCAACGCTCTGACGTACTCGCTGTTCTATAACATCACATACATCGGAATAGAAGGTATCATCACCCTGCTCATCATCTCGATACCGGCAGTCCGCAACGCCATCGAGTCGGCAAAGAAGAACGCGTAACAGCGCCTTGAAAAAAGCGCCGCGCGGTGTTAAATTTTAAATAGACGTTAATTGCAATAGAGTCGGCCATAATAACGCCGGCTCTGCTTTTATGAGCCTCACGGCGGAAAGGGACCTGCAATGTATAAAACCATTAAATATGAAGTCAGAGACGGTCTCGCGTTTTTAACGATAAGCAGACCGGAAGCATTGAACGCGCTGAACACCGAAGTCCTCAGCGAGCTCAACGACGTTTTCGATGTTATAGCCAAAGACGATGCCGTAAAGGCCGTTTTGGTCACCGGTGAAGGAAGGTCATTCGTAGCGGGTGCCGATATCGCTGAAATGAGCAAGCTAAACGCGCTCGAAGGACGCGAGATGATGAGACAAGGCCACGCCGTGATGAATAAGATCGAGCGTCTGCCTAAAGCCGTCGTCGCAGCCGTGAACGGTTTTGCCCTCGGCGGAGGATGTGAACTCGCCATGGCGTGCGATATAAGGATAGCATCCGAAAAGGCGAAGTTCGGTCAGCCTGAAGTAGGCCTCGGCATCATCCCGGGATTCGGCGGGACACAGAGGCTCGCACGTCTCGTCGGCAGAGGCATGGCTAAATATCTTATCATGACCGCTGAAATGATAAATGCCGAAGAAGCATTGAGGATAGGACTCGTAGAGAGAGTCGTAGCACCGGAAGCGCTTGCGGAAGAAGCGGAGAAAGTCGCAAGGACTATCATGAGCAAAGCCCCTCTTGCTATCGCGTCGGCAAAGAACGCAATAGAGACAGGCTTTGACATGGATCTGAAATCAGCCAGCGAATTCGAGATCGAATCGACGACTGCCCTGTTCTCCTCAGAGGACAAGACCGAAGGCATGGCTGCGTTCCTCGAAAAACGCAAAGCGAACTTTCAGGGGAAATAAGAGCAACAATAGCAAATAAAACCAAAGCGAATAAGATATCAAGATACAAAATACGAAAAGCCGGGCTTGTCAGCCCGGCTTGATTTTACGAATTATCTGCATCTAAAAAGTTATGATGCGATGAAACGCCGCAAACTATTCGGCTATCAGTTGTTGACATCCTCCGCTGATTCAGCAGCCTCAGGAGCCTCAGCAGCTTCGGCGATTCCCGTATCCATTCCGCTCTCTGCTATTTCTGCGTCTTCGGCGACTTTTTCAGCTTCGTCTGCTGCATCTGCATTCGCTGCTTCAGATGTGTCGGCTTTGATATCTTCGAGTTCGCTTTCCATGGATTCGGATTTTTTCCTGCCGAGTCTCTTTATGCGCTTTTTCTCGGCAGGCTTATCTTCAGAAAGCATGTTGTTCTTTGAAAGTTCCGCTTCTTCGTGTTTGGCGGATTTCTTCTCTACAGCCGAGACGGCCCATCTCTTGACTTCAAATCTTACCTTATCGGCGCCGACCTGAATGACGAGAGAATCTTCCTTAGTCTTTACGACCTTGCCGCAGATGCCTCCGATAGTGACGATTTCGTCTCCGATCGTGATGCTGCTCCTCATCTCGTTGATTTTCTTTTCTTTATTGCGTTCAGGTCTGATGAGAATGAAGTACATCAGCGCAATGAAAACAACGATAATTATGATTTGACCTGTAATTGTACTACTCATTTATTGATCCTCCGTGGGCTATTAGTGATTGTGGCAAATCCCTCATCTGAAAAAAAAATGATCGAATTGCGCCTGTCGACATGGTGCCGGCGATGGGGCTTGAACCCATACGATGTTGCCATCACGGGATTTTGAGTCCCGCGCGTCTGCCAATTCCACCACGCCGGCAAATCAATAAGAATTTTAGCATAACAAAAAGTTGGCGTCAATAGTAGACCGATGCCGCAAAACATGATAATATCATATAAAGGAGAGATCGTATGGCATCCGATGTAAAACAATTGATTGGAGCGACTTTAGTTGATCTTATCACCGAAAAGAGTTTCGAAAAGATCACTGTAAAAGAAGTCGCGGACGAGTGTCATATCACTCGTCAGACTTTTTACTACTATTTCCACGACCTCGTAGACGCCTTGGAATGGGTCGCCGTCGAGGAGTTCAACGAAATAGTGAAGGAAGTCTCTGACTGCGGCCATCTGGACGGCGCTGTCAAGATAATAGTCGAACGTGCCTACAGGATACAGCCGGTTCTCAGGAAAATAATGGCCACGCCGAGCGGACGCGACATCGAAGGCGCGATGAATAAAGCAATCAAGTCTTCCCTGTCACCGTACATCCTTCAGATAGCCGAAATAAGCGGAGTTCCGTTAAAAGCGGCCGAGATACTTGTAGACTTCATTACATACGGTATCGTCGGGCTGATACTTCACACCGGCCTTAACAGCGAAAATGACGTCGCTCAGGTCTCGAGCAGTGTCATCACGATAATCAAATATCTTCTTTCGATAGTCGGGAAGGCTCTGTAAGCCTTCCCTTTTCTTTATCAGTATCTTCTGTTTGATAAGCCTTATCTCCTGACAGATTCGATTTATCTTCTGATAGATCTGCCGAGATTTGCATTAATTATTTTACCGTCAACAGCAGCGATACATCCGTTTAATATCACATAGTCGATGCCGGTCGGCGGCAGCGTAGGTTCGTCAAAAGTCGCTCTGTCTTCGATTTTGTCGGGGTCGAAGATGCAGATGTCGGCGTCGGCTCCCCTGCTGAGTCTGCCTTTGTTGACAAATCCGAGTTTGTCGGCAGGCATGGACGTCATCTTTTCGACAGCATCGTAAAGCGGGATTTTGCCTGTTTTAACGAACTTTGATAACAGTCTCGGGAAAGCTCCCGCCGCGCGAGGATGACCCTGCCCTTCGTGAAGGAGCGAGTCAGTGCAAAGCATGACGTCAGGGTGGCTGAACGCGAGGTCTATGTCTTCCGGCTTCATCACGTGGGCGACGGCCACACACGTCGGGTTTTCCCGCCTCAGTTCATTGAATATCTCCTCCGTGCACCTCTTACCTTTATATTTTCCTTCGCAGACTTCGATAACGTCGTAACCGCAGTCATACCTCTCGAGAAAACCTTCGTCAAAAGTCGTGGATCCGATCGTGGTAGAAAACGCATAATACGGATAGCAGTCGCAGCTCACGCGAAGGCCGTTGAGTTTATATTCGTCCACTTGTTCCAGAACGTCCTTCATCTGGCCGAATCCCGCCATCGATCCTATGTGCGAAAATTCGCAGTTCAGACCGAGTTCCTCCGCCGCGTCCAGAAACTCCGCGGCTGCGTCAAATACATTCGAAGCGTCGTCCCTGACATGTGCGGCGATCATCTTATCGGCTTTACGGCAGAGAGACGCGCTCTCCTTCAGTTCTCTCTCATCCATACCCGGTACATATCTGATACCGTACGAAATGCCCAGACATCCGTCGTCGAGAGCTTTTTCATCGGCTTTGAGCACGGTTTCAAGTTCATCGTCCGTGAGTGCCGTATATTTATCCTTATGGCCGCTCTTTTCACGCATGGTCGAATGTCCGGCGAGAAGCGCAACATTCACGGGAGCGCCGTCCCGGTCAATAATGTCCATATATCTGCCGGGGTCGCACTGATTGTCTCCGCAGTTGCCTCCGAGGCACGTCGTCACGCCCATCTTGAGTTCACAGCAAAACGCTGATTTATCGAAATCTGAATATATAGTCCCGTCTTCGTTGACTTTATCTTCATGCATGTGGATATCGATAAATCCCGGTGTCACTATCTTCCCAGAGGCATCGATTACTGTATCGGCTTCGGGTTCGCCTTTTGTCACGAGTTCGATTTTGCCGTCCTCAATGAAAACATTTAATTTGGCGTCGGCGCGGTTTTTCGGATCTATGACTCTTCCGTTTTTGATAAGTATAGTGCCCATTGACAGTACCTTCTTTCGTGACACGCTTGATTTGATATTATTCTATCACTTTCAATTCACATCGAAATAAAAAAATCCGGACCACTATAGCCTATCGGCTTTCATGATCCGGAAAAAAGTGGTGCGGTCGACTGGACTTGAACCAGCACGGGGTTAACCATACGCCCCTCAAACGTACGCGTCTGCCTATTCCGCCACGACCGCATGAGTCATAGTCGCTTATCGACTACAATTCAATATATTACCACAACCCGAGCGAATTGCAAGTAAAGAATTGCATTTTTTAGGACTTTTTCGTGTATAATCTAATGCAAAGAGATAGAGAAAGGAGAAATATCATGCTTCTAAACCATGAAAAAATCAGTTTCCTTAACCTTCCGACACCTATTCAATATATGGAGAACATCTCAAAGGACCTGGGTATCAACCTGTATTTGAAGCGCGACGACCTGACGGATCTGGCCACAGGAGGAAATAAACTGCGCAAACTCGAATACCTCCTGAAAGACGCTCTCGATCAGGGAGCGACTATGCTCATCACAGAAGGCGGCGCTCAGACGAACCACGGCAGATTGACGGCTGCAGTCGCCACAAAATACGGCTTGAAATGCGCCATCGTCACGACAGACGAATATCCCGGCGAAATATCCGCGAACCTCATCCTCGACGGTATCCTCGGCTGCGATGTCTACTTTGTCCATAACATCAAAGCCGGTCCGGGTGAAAATGCAAGAGATCTCGCAATGGAGCAGGTCGCGCGCGAATATGAGGCAAAAGGCGAAAAAGTCTACCGCATCCCTACGGGCGGCTCAAACGCGGTCGGATCTCTCGGATATTACGAATGCGCCATGGAGATCGGCAGACAAGTAAAAGAAATGGGCATCGAAAATCCGCGCGTAGTCGACACGGTCGGAAGTTACGGAACATATACCGGTCTCGCCGCCGGACTGCTGAACGAGAAACTTCCATTCAGACTTACGGGAGTTGCCATCGAGCCGTTCCCCGATATCCTCGGAGGAGCGCTCGAACACTACAACGAGATGAAAGAACGCTTCGGCCTCACCTACCAAGCAGATGAGAGCGACTTTGACATAGTGACAAAATACGACTGCGGCGCATATAACAACCCGGTCAAAGAAGTCAGAGAAGCTATCTACTATATGGGAAGAAAACAGGGAATAATCTTAGATCCATGCTATACCGGCAAAACGTTCAGAGCCATCATGGAGATGACAAAGGACGGCCAGATCGCGCCGGGCGAAAACGTGATAATGATGCACACCGGAGGCATACCGGGCATATACACTAAACACCACCGCGTCGAGTTTGAAAAAGAACTCGCCGGATACATGCACGTCATCGACTGAATGAATCGGTAATTCAAAACCCGTCCTGCCACAGCGGCCGGACGGGTAATATTTTTACAACAAAAGAAGCACAATATATGCACTTCTTTTGAGTTCTTGAGCCTGCAGACTTCTGCCGCCGCTCTACCAGCAAGGTGAGATCAGACTGCTGCAGCAGTAGCATTCCAGACACTGAGCACAAGTATCGGCGTTAAATCCGTTCGAGTTGCTCGTAGTATAGTACCTGTTGCCCGCCGCCGTCAGCCTGTTGTATGTATTGCGGTATTCCAGATTTGTCGGCGCCATCTGCATGGCAGTTCTGATATTCGTGAGTCCGTTGTCGATATATCCCTTCTGGACGTTCACCATGCCCATCAGGTAATACCATTCGGCGTCACGCGTCCTCACTTCGGAAAGTATCTGGTCTGCTCTGGCAGTCTGATTCGCATTGATGGCTTGGCGAGCCGCCTGATATGCCTGATAATCGGAAGAAAATCCGCTGCCGTATGAACCGCCGTACGCGTTTTGGCCGTAGCCTCCGGAATAACCGCTCTGTCCGCCGTATCTGCCGGCGCCGGAATCCGCGCCGTTGGCCTGGCGCATCAAAGTGTCGTACGCCTCGTTTATCTCTGTCAGTTTCTCCTGTGCAAGGTCAGCCAGCGGGTTATCGCGGTACTTGTCGGGATGATATTTCTTTACAAGTTCGTGGTACGCGTTTTTGATCTCTTCGACCGATGCGCCATGGCGTACCCCCAGGACTTCATATGGATCTTTCGTCATTTTTATTCTCCGAATTTTCCGAACCGGCGAGCGTATCTGTCCTCGCCCTCATGCTTATGAATACTATGTTATCTATTATACCCTTATTATCTCTAATGTCTAACAGGTCCAAACAGTCGGACAGGCCTCCCAGCAGATTGTACAGGACGGGAAGTATGCCTTCTGTGCCGTTTTCTCTGTATTTAAACGGATTGTAACAGTCGTTTTTGATGTCTTCGTGAAGGTCATCTAATGCATCTATGATGTAGACCCACTTTCCGATGTAATCTCCGATAGCCGTGAAAATGCGCCGGTTTCTTTCGTCGGTGAAATAACCGCCGAATACGGCGCGCGTGATGGCCGCCGACGCATCCGCCGTCTCGTCTACGCTTGGCGATTTTGACGCTTCAAGTCTGCTGAGCTTTTCCGTGCCGGCTTTGACAGCCCTGCATATCTCAGGATATCGCTGCTCGGCCTTCAGAAATGATTTTTTCAGCAGAGAGTGTGCCGCCCTGGATTTTGCCTTCGCCGGAAGGCTGCGTTCATCTTCGTCGTCATCTAAAAGTTTGTAATATGCCAGAATGACAGTCATGTCGGCGGCATAATCCACCGCACGGCTTTCTCGGACGACAGGCCTTTTTTTGATGTGATGAAGAACGCAGTGCTCGCGCGATATATCGTTATTTTCACCGGCGACAGACGCGATGAGAACAGCCAGGAAAACGGCATCGTAATTCAGGGCTAATCGCGCTGCTGTTCCGTACCGCTCTGCAATGGCTTTGCAGACGCCGCAGTAAAATGCCCTGTATACGTCGATTTCTTCGCTTTTCAGGCTGTTTTGCGCCGCTGTCACGTATCCGATCATTTTTCGGGGATTTTCCTTTGAATTTGCCGTTTTTTTCTTGAATACTACTCTTAATACTACTCGGCCTTGAACTTCTTCCAGTATTCACTGTAGAGGTCGTCGCCTTCCGCTCCGAGGGTGACAAGCTGTTCGCATTTGTCGAGCACTTCTTTGCCAGGGAACAAGATCTCCATCTTATCGGCATCGCCTTTTACTTCATCGATGACGGCCGTATTAGGGATCGAATAAGTCAGGTACTCAAAGTTTTTCAGCGCGGATTCTTCTTTCAGCATGAAATTGATCCATGCCTCGCCGTTTGCTTTGTTCTCTGCGGCAGCAGGTATCGCCCACATATCCGTGAATTTTTCGGTCCCTTCTTCAGGGATGACAAATCTTATCGCATCGTTTTCTGCCTGCGAATAGAGAACTTCGCCGTTCCATACGACCGCAATAGAAGCGGAGCCGCCTATGACGAGATCTCTGGCCGAATCGTTGGCGTAGCTGTAGACGAGCGGCTTTTGCTCGATCATATAGTCGGTGGCCTCTGAAAGCTGGCTCTCGTCTGTCGTGTTTATCGAATATCCTTTCGCTTTAAGTGCGATCGCGAAATTATCGCGCAGGCTGTCCGGCATTACTATCTGCTGCGAATATTTCTCTCCGTCCCAGAGATCGTTCCACGATGTGATAGAGCCTTCCGGAATATCGTCACTGTTATACATGATGCCCAGAGTCCCAGTCGTGTGAGGAACAGCATATGTGCTCCATTCGAAACTCGTCGCGTCCAGCGACACGTAGTCAAAATCTATGTTCTCGATATTAGGTATGTTCGCGTAGTCTAATTCGGCAAGGAGGCCCTCGCCGACAAGTTTTTCGACCATATAATCAGAAGTGCAGATGACGTCGTAGTCGACCGTGCCTTTCGATATGACGGGATACATTTCCTCATTCGTGTCGAAAGTATCCAATATGACGGAGATGCCCGTCTCTTTCTCAAATTCGTCGACAAGATCGGGATCGATGTAATCGCCTAAACTGTAGACTTTTACGACACCGTTCTCCCCGCTCCCGCTGCTTCCCGCACCGCACCCGGACAGAGAAAACGCTCCGACGAGCGCCGTCACGCACGCCAAAACAATGACCAGCGCTTTTCTTAAACCTGTTTTTTTCATCACGCGAACTCCTTTGCCTTTCTTAATTTGCTGACATTTACGATTTCGTTTTCCTTTTTTGCTCTGCGCGCCGATATCGAATTCCCTATGACGAGAATGACGAGCACCGCCGCGAATATCACCGTCGAAAGAGCGAACAGCGTCGGCCTAATTCCTACTTTCACCTGGCTGTATATCAATGTCGATATCGTGTTTATCCCCGCTCCGCGAGTGAAATGCGTAATGACAAAATCATCTACGGACATCGTGAATGCGAGCAGGAACCCGGAGAAGATCCCCGGCATCAGATCGGGCAGCACGACTTTAAAGAATGCCTGTCTCGGCGAAGCGCCGAGGTCCAGCGCCGCCTCGTACGCGTTCGGCGTGAGCTGCCTGAATTTCGGAAGGACCGAAAAAATGACGTACGGCAGGCTGAATGTTATGTGAGACAGAAGCACAGTCCACCACGACAGAGGTATCCCCAGAACAAGATACGTCATCATCAGAGAGATCCCGATGACAATATCCGCGTTCAGCAGCGGTATGTCGGTGAGCCCCATTATGAGTTTATACGCCTTTTTCTTCATCGCCTGCATACCGACACAGGCCAGAGTTCCGATAACGGTGGCTGTCAAAGCCGAAAAAAGCGCAATGGAAAATGTGTTCCATATCGCATCGAGTATCTGTTCGTTCGAGAACATCTCCTCGTACCATTTAAGAGAGAAGCCGCTCCATACGAACATTGATTTGCTGCTGTTGAATGAGAATACTATCAGCGTCCCTATCGGCAGATACAGGAACAAAATAATCAGCGCCAGATATATCTTTCCGCCGGTCTTCATATCAGTTCCTCCCCTCCGCTCTTATCGAACCTCGAAAGGATAGCCATGCTCGCGACGATGAATATCATCATCACCAGAGACAGCCCGGATCCGAGGTTCCAGTTTGACGACGTAGTGAACTCCTGCTCGATGATATTGCCGATGAGGTTGATCTTGCCGCCGCCCAGCATATTTGATATGGCAAAAGTCGTCAGCGACGGTACGAACACCATCGTGATGCCGCTCGCTATCCCCGGCACTGCCAGCGGAAGCATGATCTTTCGAATGACAGTGCCCTTTTTGGCGCCGAGGTCATATGCGGCCTCGATGATATCGTCATCTATCTTCGACACAGAGTTATATATCGGCAGAACCATGAACGGCAGGAAGTCGTAAACCATGCCGAGCACCACGGCAGCCGGAGTATTCATGATTTCAAGCGACGGCAGATGCAGCAGGCTGAAAAGGTGACTGAGCACCCCTCCTCTTTCGAGCAGAACGCGCCACGCCATGGTCCTGAGCAGGAAGTTCATCCACATAGGCAGGATGAATATGAAGACCATGAATCCCTTTTTTCCGAATCTGCTGTTTCTTAGTATCAGTGCAAGCGGGATAGACAGTATCAGGCATATCGCGGTGCTGACCAAAGCAAGCGCAAGCGATAAAAGCAGGGCTTTTGCATGTTCGGCGCCGAAGATAGCCGCGACATTAGCAAGAGTGAATCTGCCGCTCCTGTCCGTAAGCCCGTAATACGCGATAACCCCGAGAGGTATGAGAGTACCGCCTATTATCCATACGATATACGGCGCGGAAAGTATTTTTTTATACATCGAGTTCCAGCGCCTCCTCGTCTTCGCGCACAGGTTTATGCATTATCTGGATATTGAACGGATCGACAGACAGGCTCACATTTGTTCCCACAGGATAGTTGGTGGTATTCTGAGCCAACCACGTGAGTCCGTTTGACTCTATCTCCATCTCGTAATATACGCCGATAAAAACGTTATGCGTCACGACGCCGTCCACCGTTCCCGTACCCGGTTTCCCGATGACCACATCTTCAGGACGGATAACTACGTCGACAGGTGTGTTTTCGCCGAATCCGGTATCGACGCACTCGAACGGCACTCCGCCTATCGTGACGAGTCTGTCGTGTACCATGACCGCGTCAAAAATCGTGCTGTCGCCGATAAAATCCGCAACAAAAGCGTTCTGAGGTTCATTGTAGATCTCTTCAGGCGTCCCCATCTGCTGAATGATACCTTCGTTCATTACGACAACTTTATCGCTCATCGTCAGCGCTTCTTCCTGATCGTGCGTGACATAGAGAAATGTGATGCCGAGTTCGTTCTTCAGCCTGATGAGTTCGTACTCCATCTCCTGCCTGAGTTTCAGGTCGAGCGCACCCAGAGGTTCGTCGAGCAGAAGGACCTTCGGTTCGTTTACTATAGCGCGCGCCATGGCTATCCTCTGCTGCTGACCGCCCGAAAGCGAAGAGATGTTCCTGTTCTCAAATCCGTTCAGGTTCACCAGATCAAGCGCATATTTGACCTTATCCCTTATATATGCGTCGCTTTTTCCGCTTATTTTCAGGCCGAACGCGATGTTCTCACCCACGTTCATGTGCGGGAAAAGCGCATACTTCTGGAATACCGTGTTTATCTGCCGCTTGTTCGGAGGAACGTCGGTTATGTCTTCGCCTCGGAAAAACACTTTTCCCGAGTCCGGCTTCTCAAACCCGCCAAGGATGCGCAGAGTCGTCGTTTTGCCGCAGCCTGAAGGTCCGAGCAGCGTGATGAATTCGTTTTCGTTTATTGCAAGATTAAAATCGTTCAGGACGACGTTGTCGCCAAATGATTTCACGATGTTTCTGAGTTCGATAAGATATCCCATTTCTTCTCCCGATGCCTAAAAATTAGGCGGTGTGCTTATCCAGATTATCTCGGCTCCGCGGGCGGACGATATGTAATGCGGCAGGTCGCATTTGAAATAAAACGATTCCCCCGCTTTTGCCCTGCAGAGCTTATCACCGACGTGAATCTCCACCGTCCCGCGCAGCACATAGCCGAACTCCTCGCCTTCGTGCGGGTCATCGTGCACCGAGGTCCCTCCGGCTTCCAACTGCATCCTCACCGGCTCCATCATGTTCTTCTGAGCATTCGGGATGATCCATTCGACCAAATTGCCGTGTTCGTCATCTTTCTTCTGGAAGTAGTCTTCCGCTCCGAAAACTATCTGTTCGTCGTTGTCTTCGGCAAAAAATTCGGCCACGCTCGTTCCGAGGCACTGAAGAATGTCCTCCAGCGTTGCTATCGAAGGCGAAGTCAGATCATGTTCGACTTGAGAGATGAACCCTTTGGAAAGTTCCGCCCTGTCGGCGAGTTCCTCCTGCGTGAGTCCGTTTTTTACTCTCAAGTCACGGATCTTATCCCCTATATCAAAACTCATATCTATTGCCTCATCCCTAAACTATATGTTTAGTATTAGTAAACAGCAAAATCAATTATATTACTTTGCACATGCAAGTCAATACGGTTTTTCAAACAAAACAAAACCAATCGAGGATTTTTTCCCTCTGACGAACAAAACAAAAACGAGCGGTGAATTTTCCCGCTCGCTGAACAAAAAACCGGACAGGGATTTTGCCCTGCCCGGCCAAATACATTTTAGTATTAGCGAAAATCAATGAGGCTTTGTGATGAGCCGCCTTTGATGAGAAGTTGATTACGAGCGCTCATTAATGAGCGAACTTCGCTCTGACGGTTTTTTCCACACAATCTCTATCCGTTCCGAGAGCCGCCGCCAATTCGCCGTATAACAGATCCTCAGCTCTTTTCATGAAACGCTTGTCTATCTGGCCGAGGCGCTTGTTATTCTTATCCGCCGCGACGGCTTTGCAGTAGATGGTCTTTGCCATCTTCAAGAGTTTCTCGCAATTATGAGTATCGATTATCTGCTGATAATGCAGTGAAAGCTGCTGCATGCTGTGAGTGTTGAATTTCTCAGGTTCTACAGTATCAGCGTTTTCGAGGAGTTTTTTTGCCTCGCTCGAGGAAATGACTGACCTGATTTCTATCTTATCGTTATCTACAGGGGCATATATGATCCCGTTCTGGTAGACAGGTTTCAGAAAATAGTATAGCTGATCGCTTCCTTCGCTGCAGAAATCAGGTTTCCCTATTTTTATGACGCGACATACGCCGGTCGATCCGTACATTACCAGTTCGTTTTCCTTAAACATTTAGTATCCTTTTCTGTTCTTATCCCTCTGACGTACTATTATTATAACACTTATCCACATTTTTTGTAAGGGGAAAGCGGAAAAATTTGCGTTTTTATATTGATTTGAGTATGATATATGGTATAATAACTTGTTTAATCTTAACTTATGGATGTGCGCCGACGGATCTTCAATGACAAATCGACGCATGCGAGGAGGAAAAAATGCCCGAAAACGGAGGACTTTCAATTTTTATTCTATATGCGGTTATCGCGCTGTTCGGCTTTTTCGTAGTGACGCCTATCACGCTTAACGCCATCTCGCTCTTCGGAGTACAGAGGAACTTCGCCGAAGCGATGGTCAGAGAAGGTGTCATCACAGAAGAAGACAGAAAACTGATGCAGCCTAAGAAAGAGATAGCGGGAGTCATCATCGCCTCTCTGCTTTTGGCTGTTTACATCGGCATTTTAGTCAAAAGTGCTCCATACGGGCTGATAACCGGCCTCATCGCTGTCGGAGCAGGCATAGCAAAATACTATAAAATACTTCAGTATAACTCGCTGACGGTAAAGAACTTCAAGAACACATACAAAGAACTCATGGACAAGAAGAAGTTCGATAAATTCGTGAAGGATCACTTTTAGAAAATTCCCCGCATCCTCAGCGAATGAAAAGCGGAAATCAACAAATGCGCTGAATGCGCCGAAACGTGAAAAAAGAGACCGGATGACCGGTCTCTTTTTTATACATATCAACTCAGGGATATCTGTCTGTTGTGTCTGCTGCCTGCTGAAATTACTGCGAATAACGTTTCTTACAGGTGCATTTCTTCCTTGACTTCGCGGAAGCATTTGACGGCGAAATCGAGTTCTTCTTTCGTATGTCCCGCAGAGATCTGAGTCCTGATGCGGTCTTTTCCCTTAGGCACTACAGGATAGCAGAACCCGATGACGTAGACGCCTTTATCCAGCATGCGGCGGGCAAATTCCTGTGCGATGTGCGGATCATACAGCATGACAGGAACGATAGGATGCTCGCCCGGCAGGAGATCGAATCCCGCCTCTTCCATCTTTGCGCGGAAATAATTTGCGTTCTCGTGGACTTTATCTCTCAGAGCAGTGGACTCTTCCAGCATGTCGATAGCGCGCATCGTCGCTGCGCAGATAGCAGGAGCCACCGAATTAGAGAAAAGATATGGACGCGAGCGCTGACGGAGAAGATCGATTATCTCTTTGCGTCCCGAAGTATATCCGCCGGACGCTCCGCCGAGAGCTTTGCCGAACGTTCCGGTGATGACATCCATCCTTCCCATTACACCGCAGTACTCGGCGGTGCCCTTGCCGTGCTCGCCCATGAACCCGACGGCGTGGCTGTCGTCGACCATCGTCAGAGCATCGAACTCATCTGCCAGATCGCAGATTCCCTTCAGATTGGCGATGTATCCGTCCATCGAAAAGACTCCGTCGGTTGCTATCATTATCTTTTTGCATCCGCTGTTCCTCGCATCGACGAGTTGTCTGCGGAGGTCTTCCATATCGTTGTTCTTATAGCGATAGCGTTTTGCCTTGCAGAGCCTGACTCCGTCGATGATGGAAGCGTGGTTGAGTTCATCGGAGATGACAGCGTCGCCCTCCCCGAGCAGCGTCTCGAAAAGTCCTCCGTTAGCGTCGAAACAAGACGAATACAGGATAGTGTCGTCTGTTCCGAGGAAGTGAGTTATCTTTGCCTCCAAGTCTTTATGTATCTGCTGCGTGCCGCAGATGAAGCGGACGGACGAAAGCCCGAAGCCCCACTCGTCGTAGCTCTTTTTTGCAGCCTCGATGAGCTCCTTATTCGTAGAAAGTCCGAGATAGTTGTTGGCGCAGAGGTTGATGACGTGTTTTTTCGCCGTTGTATCGATCGTGGTGTACTGCGGCGTAGTGATGACTCTCTCTTCACGCCATGTTCCCGCTTCGCGGATCTGATCAAGTTCTTTGCGGAATTCACTGATCGCAGATTTCATCTTTCTTACGTTCCTTTCTATTTCATCCAGTTTAAAATGACTTTTCCGGACTTGCCGCTGTGCATCGCTTCGAATCCCTTCTCAAAATCGGTATAGTCGAATCTATGCGTGATGGCAGGCTTCAGATCGAGCCCTCCCATGACCATGTATGACATCTGATGCCAGTTGTCCATCTTGCGTCCGTAGATGCCTTTCAGCGTAAGGCCTTTCCCTATTATCTCGTTAGTGTCAAGCAGGTTTTTATCGTTGCTCAGACCGAGCAGACCGATGTTTCCGCCGTTCCTCATTACGCCGATCATCTGAGAAAGCGCCGCTCCGCTTCCCGACATTTCCAGTCCGACATCAAAACCTTCCTTGATGCCCTGCTGCTTCATGACTTCGCGCAGATCATCTGTTTTGATATTTACGGCGGCATCCGCCCCGAGTTTCTTTGCAAGGTCGAGACGGTATTCGTTCATATCAGTCGAGATGACTCGTCTCGCTCCCGCGTATTTGCAGATGGCGGCGGCGAGTATGCCTATCGGACCGGCACCCGAGATCATGACGTCTTCGCCGACAAGATTGAATGACAGAGCCGTATGAGTCGCGTTTCCGACGGCGTCAAACATGGCGACTACATCTTCATCAAGTGACGGATCGATTGGAATTACATTGCGCGCCGGGATACATACGTACTCGGCAAAAGCGCCGTCGCGGTCGACTCCCACGCTGCTAGTATTTTTGCACCACTGGATATCGCCGTTGCGGCAGTTTCTGCAGTGCCCGCAGGTGATATGTCCCTCACCCGATACGCGCTGTCCTATCTCGAAGCCCTCTACGCCCTCGCCCATCTCGGCGATCTCACCGACATATTCGTGTCCGATGATCTGAGGCGGTTTTACGTGCTCCGCCGACCATGAATTCCAGTCGTAGATGTGAACGTCAGTACCGCATATAGCGGTCTTGTGGATCTTGATCAGGACTTCTCCCGCATGAACCTCAGGAATCGGTCTTCTTGCAAGTTCGAGACCGACTTCGGGAGCGGGTTTTATGATCGCGTCCATATAACCTGTCATAATGAAACCCTCCAAAAAAATGACAAAAACCTACGATAAAATTATAGTTTCATCACAAAGGCGTGTCAAGGCCGACGGCTTGTATACTTGCTGTCTGCAGCACATGATGTCGGCAGCGCTATGTCTGCAGCGTATTATCCGTGCGGCATGATATTAAAAGAAAAGAGCCGCGGATGGCGCGGCCCTTTCTCTGTTGTTAATTACTCTTTTAAGATTGATTTTCAAATGATGAGTCGTTCAAAACTCTCTAAACTGTCGTTTAGGCATTAGCCTTAGCGAGGTTTTCCTTATAGAGCTGTTCGTCGGCTTTCTTCATTTCTTCGAAAATTCCGGCGTGTTTCTTAGAAACAACAGCCTTGATTACGAAGAGTACAAGTACCATCAGAATTACAGCGATGATAAGGCAGATGACCCAGTTCTGAACGAATCCTGCGACGAGGAACATCACTGCCGATACGCATACAACAGTTGCTGCGTAAGGGATCTGAGTGAATACGTGATTCAGGTGGTAGCAGTGAGCACCGGCAGAAGCCATGATCGTCGTATCGGAAATCGGCGAGCAGTGGTCTCCGCAGACACCGCCTGCGCATGCAGCCGCAAGGCCGATCGTGCAGAGTTCAGGAGCCGTAGCATAGTCGAATACGTCGACTACGATAGGAGCCATGATGCCGATCGTTCCCCAGGATGTACCTGTTGCGAAACCGATGAGCGCAGCAACGATGAAGATGATGAGCGGCAGGAACTTCTGGAATGTGCCGCTTCCGCTGAGTGCTTCACTTACGAAGTACTTCGAACCGAGTGCGTAACGTGTGAACGAGCAAAGCGTCCAAGCGAGCGTCAGGATCAGGATAGGGCTGACCATCTGGATGAATCCCTGTGGAACGGAATCGAAGCTCTTGATGAACTTCATGGATCCACGGAGCCAGTAATAGATGAATGTCAGCAGCAAGCTGATAAGCGAACCTACCGAAAGACCCGTAGCGGCGTCAGCATTGGAGAATGCAACCTGGAACTGGTGATAAGATTCAGATTCAGTATCGAAGAATCCGCCGGACCAGATCATTCCGATGATGCAGAAGAAGATGAGTACGAATACCGGAAGAAGCATATCCCAAACGGATGATTTGATATCGCTCGGTTTTTCGTAGTCGTCTGCGCCTTCGAAAGGACGTTCAGGTGTTGTGAACAGATCGTCCTTTACCTGTGCGTTATACTCGTGAGTGAGCATCGGACCGTAGTCGAGGTTGATAAGCGAGATGACGATTATCATCACGAGCGTCAGCAGGCAGTAGTAGTTGTAAGGGATCTGTCTTACGAAGAGTTCGAATCCGTTGATCTCGTCTGTCGAAACATATCCGGAGATAGCGGCCGCCCAGGACGATACAGGAGCGATCATGCAGACAGGAGCTGCAGTCGCGTCGATCAGATATGCGAGTTTAGCACGGGAGATCTTGTGGCTCTCTGTGATAGGACGCATAACTGCACCGACCGTGAGGCAGTTGAAATAGTCGTCGACGAAGATCAGGACACCGAGGAGCATCGTGAGGAGCTGAGCGGCTTTACGAGTTTTGATGTGTTTCATAGCCCAGCGTCCGAATGCTTCGGAACCGCCTGATTTATTCATCAGGTCAACGATGATTCCCAAGAAGACGAGGAACGAAATGATACCCATGTTGTAGGAGTCTGCTAAAACTGAAATAATACCATAATCAGGTCCTACTACAGAAGCGAGCACGTCCCAAGGTCTGAACTGGGCATAAAGCATAGCTCCGACGAGGCATCCGAGGAACAGCGAAGAATAAACTTCTTTACTGATCAGCGCCAGTACAATAGCTACGATAGGAGGAAGCAGCGACCAGAAGGTTCCCGCGAACGGTGAGTCGAATGCAACTTCTTCACCTTCGTCCGTGAACGTAGGTCCAGGCTTCCCAGCGTAAGTGACCCCTAAAACTATCAGCAAAATGACAAATGCGATGATAGCTATCAGATAGGCGGTCTTTTGGCTTTTCTTTTCCATAAACAATCCTCCTGATAAAAAGCAGTAATTAATCCAACAAGTACTTTTTATCATCATTACAAAATTAAATCAATAGAATTATGTCGAAGAGGTGAAGAATATGATGAATACATGAAAGTGAACCGTTTTATGTTCGCCGTCTTGACGTTGAATTATTAATGTATTTATAAACAAGCGAAGGTTAAAGTGGAGATTTTTTATTTACAAAAAATTTTTTTGATGTTCCGGACGATTGTTCCCCTCGCATAACTTCGTTTGTAAAAAAGCATTACTAAGATTATGTTTTGCCGCAGGCACTTTAATGATTTCGATAAAAAAAGAGACTTTACGGATACCATCCGTAAAGTCTCTTTTTTTCTGGCGGAGGACACGGGACTCGAACCCGCGGGGCTGTTACGCCTTACTCGCTTTCCAGGCGAGCTCCTTAGCCACTCGGTCAATCCTCCAAGTTCCACTTTACTGCCATATCAAGTCCGGCAAGGCTCAATCCTCATTTGAGCGCTCATTTAGTTTACCACACAGGTTTTGTAAGTGCAAGACCGTAAAATCGCAAGATCAAAATTTGAAAATTACGCCTACAGCCGCCGATGCCGCGATAAACACTACCGGATGAAGTTTCTTCGTCTTCCCCGTTCTCGTCAAGACCAGCAGCACTGCCGCAAGGATAAGCGCTTTGAAATCAAATAGATCCGCCGCCGCCCCGCTTTGTTTAAATGCATCGATGTCGAGGAAGGTGATCCTCGCCACGAGAAGCCCCGCAGCCGTTATCAGCGCTGTCGAAGCAGGTCTGATACCGTAGAAAGCGCCGAGTACGTATTTGTTGTCGCGGAACTTTTCGAGAACTGCCCATACGATCATCACCAAGGCCATCCCCGGAAGTATCACCGCTATAGTAGCGATGGCCGAGCCTAAATGTCCGCCGACAGTATAGCCGACGTAAGTGGCCATGTTGATGCCTATCGGTCCGGGGGTCGATTCCGATACGGCGAGCATATCGGCTATCTGCTCGTATGTGAACCATCCTGTCCTGTCGGCCAGATCGTATAGGAACGGCAGCGTCGCCATTCCTCCTCCTATCGCGAAAAGCCCTATTTTTAGATATTCGATGAAGAGCCTGAGGTATATCATTCGCTCATCCCTCCTGTTTTAGTCTGTGTCTTGCCGCCGGACTTCCCAGCCGTTATGAGCGATATCGCTATACCCGCAGCCGCCGCTATCACGACAAAAAGAACAGGGCTTATATCCGTAAAGGCCGAACCGACTACGACTGCCGCAAATATTACTCCGCACCATTTATCGACGACGGAGCTCTTCCACATTTTAAGTATCGAATTGAAAATCAAAACACAGACGCATGCGCGTATGCCTGCGAACGCGTGCTGCACCGCCGGATAGTCGGCAAAAGTCGAGAGCAGCACGGCGATTATGGAAATCACGATGAACGAAGGTATCGCAGCGCCGACCGCGGCGACCGCCGCCCCGACTTTGCCGCGCTTTTTTTCGCCGACAAAAGCCATCGTATTGGTCATCAGGATACCGGGAAGACATTGAGAAAGAGCGTAATAGTCGAGTATCTCCTCCTCTGTGTTCCATTTCTTCCCTTCTACGACTTCCCTTTCGAGGATGGGCAGCATAGCGTATCCCCCTCCGAAAGTAAGGGCTCCGACCTTTATCGAGACCAGCAGCAATTCAAACAGTTCCTTCATTGTTCCACCGTCGAAGTAATATTTTGATTCTTATCCGCGGCTGAGAAAACGCGCGATAAATTCCCTTAAAGTAATACTTTGATTTCTATCCGCGGCAAAAATGAAAAGCGGGATAAATTCCTTCCAATATTATATAATCATATTGCATCACGCGACAGAGCTAAAACCCATGTTCTGTATTTAGTCCACATTTGCATATTAAAGGTCAGAAAATGAGCGGCGAAAATTATAGCGAAAATAAAGACGAAAATAAAGACGAAAATAAAGACGAAAATAAAGCGAAAAAAACAAAGACATCACAGCGGGAAACAAAGATATTACAGACAGGGGCAAGGACATTTCAGCGAGAAGATGTGGTCCATCCGTTCGGGCCGGTATACGACGAGAACTCGCGCATCCTGATACTCGGGTCGTTTCCATCCGTGAAGTCGCGAGAGCAGAACTTCTACTACGGACACCCTCAAAACAGGTTTTGGTCTGTGACCGCCTCGGTTTTCAATGCTCCCGTTCCCGTCACCGTCGAACAAAAGAAAACTTTTCTTCTCAGCCATCGCATAGCGCTGTGGGACGTAGTAGAATCATGCACCATCATCGGAAGCTCCGACGCTTCCATGCGGGACGTAAAAGTCAACGATATCGAAAGTCTCCTTTCGCGGACAAAAATCCGGCGCGTTTTCACCAACGGTAAAAAAGCCGGATCGCTGTACGATAAATATGTCAAAGGAACGACGGGGATAGAGGCTGTGTGCCTCCCATCGACATCACCCGCCAACGCGTCTTACAGTCTGGAACGTCTTATCGAATCGTGGCTCGTCATCCGATGAAGCACGGTTTGCGGCTCGTCATCCGATGATACCGAGATGTTCGATCAATATTTTGGTTCCTATGCAGACCAAAATAATCCCGCCTGCAAGTTCCGCGCGCGAGCCTGCCTTTGCGCCGAAAATGCTCCCCGCTTTTACGCCGAGAGCGGAAAGAACAAAAGTCGTTACTCCGATGAAAACACAGGCGTAAAAGATATTGACTTCTAAGAATGCGAAACTCACGCCGACCGCAAGCGCGTCTATGCTCGTAGCGATTGCAAGCGGAAGCATCGAAGATACCCCGAATCCGCCTTTTGCGGCCCCCTCTTTTCTCGACTCGACTATCATCTGGATACCTATGGCTGCCAGAAGAATGAACGCTATCCAGTGGTCTATCTCCGTGATAAACTTTGCGAAACGCGAACCCAGAAAATAACCTATTAGCGGCATAAGAGCCTGAAATCCGCCGAAATACGCGCCGCATATCGCCATGTGCGACATTTTGACTTTGTCGACCGATAAGCCTTTGCAGACAGATACGGCAAAAGCGTCCATTGACAGTCCGACGGCTAAAATAAAAAGTTCTAATGTGCTCATAGAATTTCCTCGATTGCTTGTTTCATTCCTTCAGGTGATACAGTACGTTCATGCAGCACAGGTTTTTTTTCGATATCAGCCAGTCCGCGAGGTATGGCAAGTCCGGTCCGCTTTGAAATCATCTTTGAGATCTCAAAATCATCGGTGTCATCGCCGTCTGATATCATTCCGAGAGCTTGTGCCACGCTCCGCGGGAACTTGAACGGACTGGCTGTAGACGCGATCACAGTCTTTGTCGTGTCCTCCGTCTCTTCCGCGTAATCACGGTAGACTTTATACGCGACAGCGGTATGCGTATCCGTTAAATAACCTTCCGATGCATAGAGCCTGCCGATCGTTGAGGTGGTCTCCTGCGGCGTAGCGAATCCACCGTAAAACAGTTTCATCCCTTCTCTGACCTTTTCGGATACCTCGTATCTTCCACAGTTCTTCAGTTCGTCCATCAAATTCGCGACTTCCGCTCCGTCGCGTCCGCATAGCAGGAACAGCAGCCTTTCAAGGTTGCTGGAGACGAGTATGTCCATCGAAGGCGAATTTGTCACGCAAAACTGTCTGTGCACGTCATATACACCTGTATCGATAAAATCGGTGAGTACGTTGTTTACGTTGGAAGCGCATATCAGTTTGGCAACAGGCAGTCCCATCTCGCGGGCAAAATACGCCGCAAGTATGTTCCCGAAGTTTCCCGTCGGAACACAGATGTTGATATTTTCGCCTTTAGCGACCTCTCCGTCTTCGAGCAGCCTGTTGTATGCGTAGACGTAGTAAGCCACCTGCGGTACGAGCCGCCCTATGTTGATAGAATTTGCCGACGAAAGTCTGACGCCCTTCCCGGCGAGTTTTTCGGCAAACGCCTTATCTTCAAATATCGCCTTGACTCCTGTCTGTGCGTCGTCAAAGTTGCCGTTGATGGCGAAAACGTGAGTATTTTCGCCTTCCTGCGTGACCATCTGGCGCTTCTGTATCTCGCTGACTCCCGACTTCGGATAAAATACCGCTATCTCTGTTCCGTCTACTCCGGCAAAACCTTCCAGAGCGGCTTTTCCCGTATCGCCTGAAGTCGCCGTCAATATCAGGATCTTCTTATCGTCCCCCGTCTTTCTGACGGCATCCGTAAGCAGATACGGCAGTATTGAAAGCGCCATGTCCTTGAATGCAGATGTTTTGCCGTGATACAGTTCAAGAAAATACGCGCCGCCCGCCTTAACGAGCGGAACTATCTCCGGAGTGTCGAACTTAGTATCGTAGGCCGAAAGCACGTCATGCCGTATCTCATCTTCCGTATAATCATCAAAATACGCGCCGATAACTGCCGCCGCTATGTCCTGATATTTCGTCTTTTCGGTCATGCCATCCGGCATCCGCGGTATCACGTCGGGAACAAAAAGTCCTCCGTCCGGCGCAAGACCTTTTATAATCGCCTCAGCGGCTCTGAACGTTCCCCCGCCGCCTCTGGTACTCGAATAAACTCGCATCTCTTCCCCTTGATTTCAATGAAAGCAAAATAAAAAAACAGTAGACAAGATTGATTTTACAATATATAATAACACATGTGCTCGCGAGCGCAATGACGATTTGTCGCCTTGGTCAAGTGGTCAAGACGTCGCCCTCTCACGGCGGAGTCAAGGGTTCGACTCCCTTAGGCGATACCAGAAAGAACCGCAGGGTCTCTGATGAAGATCCCCTGCGGTTTTCTTTTGCGCTATTTGAGGCTGACTATGATGCCTTTGTCCTCTGTCTCCGTGAGTTGAAAACACTTATAGTCGCTGACGAAGTCCTTGAGGTAGGCGTATTTGCCGCCTCCCTTCTTTTCGTAGTAGCGGACATCGAAGTTGCGGTAGGCTTTTATCAGTTCATTGCCCAGAAGGCCGAGATCCGTCTGCCTGCCGCGGTCCTCGTTTTCCATTATTATTTGCTTTATCTTCTTCTCGATGTCCTTTTTGCTCGGAGTATTTCCGGCAGCGTTATCGGACTTTTTCTGAGCGTCTTTGCGCGCGTGTTCCGTTTTGGCAGATGACTGCGAAAGTTCAGTCTGTGCCGCTTTTTCATCTTCGTCGGCCTTGTCGTCGTCTTTGTCGAGGAGGTCGATATACACGTATTTGTTGCAGGCGTTTTCGAGCGCCTCAGTCGCTTTGGAAGATTCGCCCATGCCGATGACCTCGACGCCTTCTTCCATGAGCCTTCTCGCGAGCGCGGTAAAATCGCTGTCCGAGGAGACTATGCAGAATACGTCGATAGAGCCTTTGTAGAGGATGTCCATCGCGTCGATGATCAAAGCGGCGTCTGTGGCGGTCTTGCCTTTTATGTTGTTGAACAGCATCATCGGCTTGAGAGAATTCTTGTTTATCTGGCTCTCCCATTTCGTCTGGACGATCCTGTCCCAAGCGCCGTATATCCTCTTATATGAGCATATCCCGTAATTCGAGACTTCCTCGAGGATACGGTCGGCGTACTGGGCCGAGACGTTCTCCGCGTCTATCAAAAGCGCTACGTGTTTTTCTTCATTCATCGTTCTGTTCCTTCTGACTTGAACTGACTCAAAGTTTATGATCAAAGCCTTTCGAGCGGCGATTTGAGATTTTTCTTAAGCGCCTTCAGGCTGAATTCCTTTATCGGCTCTTTGCCGGTCAGCATTCTTATGCCGCCTTCCGCAAGCGCCTCCATTTCGAATTCTCCCGGGTAGATAGTTATCGGAGCGAGGAAACCGACATACTTTTCGACCATATCAGTAAGCATCTTGGAATGCGCGATGCCTCCCGTAAGGATGATAGTGTCGATATCACCTTTCAGGACTACGCACATCTCGCCGATACCCTTTGCTATCTGATAAGCCTGAGCATCGTACAGCAGTTCGGCTTTTTTGTTGCCCTCGGATATCATCTTCTCTATCTCGCGAACGTCTGAAGTTCCGAGGTAAGCGACAAGGCCGCCCTTCCCGCGTATCATCTGAACCATCGCATCGTAGGTGTATTTGCCGCTGTAGCACATTTTGATTATCGGCAGTATCTGCGTGAATCCCGAACGTTCAGGCGAGAAGGCTCCGTCGTCATCGCCTATGGAGTCGATTATCTTCCCCTTTTCTATAGCGCAGAACCAGATGCCGCCGCCGAGATGAGCCACAATGAAGTTTGTATCCTCATACTTTTTCCCGTTTTCTTCGCAGTATCTGAGCGCCTGCGCGTGGGAATTGAGAACGTGGCAGCAGCTTCTTCTTGTTATCTCCGGAAATCCCGTTATCATGGCGACGTCGCTTAAAGAAGCTCCTGTGACGGCGTCGTATATATACGCCGTGGTGCCTGATTCATCTGCGAGTTCTTTGCCTATTATGCCTGCGAGGTCTGAAGCGTGCGGCGAGCATACATCGGGATCGCGAAGCGCTTCAGCCAATTCGTCGTTCACGCGGTATCCGCCCATGTGGATGCCCCATATCATCCCTCCGCGGCACATTATGGCGTCAAAATCCTTCAGTTCGTATCCGCTCTCGGCTACGAAATCTATGACCGCCTGCTTGCGCATAGGTATCTGCTCATATAGGCCTCCGCACTCGCTGAGCTGCTCTTTGGTGTACGATACTGTTTTTGAAAAGACGTCACGCCCGTCTTCAAATACAGCCAGTTTAGTGCTAGTAGAGCCGGAATTTATGATCAGTTCTCTAATCATGTGTATTTCCTCCTGTTCCGATTCATAGCGTGGTTGCATCATTTGAAGTAATGATCTGCGAGTTCCTTGAACCCCGGGAGCGACCGGATAATGGTATCGTATGAAACGCAGTATGAAATCCTGACATATCCCGGCCCCGCAAACGAGGTGCCCGGGACGACTAAGATGTTACGCTTCTTAGCTTCCTCCACGAATTCGGGATCCGGTACGGGCGTCTTCATCCACAGATAAAATGCTCCCTGCGGCTTGACGCATTCGAATCCCATTGACGTCAAGGCGTCGTAGAGTGTTTTGCCGTTTTTCTCGTAGAATTCGACGTCGCACTTCTCGTCGACACACCTTGCTATCACAAGCTGCATCAAAGAAGGCGCGTTGACTCCTCCGGCTATCCTGTTGGCTATCGTCGCGGCTTTGATGAATTCATCCGAGCCGTCAGCCTCATCAGGAATGACGACGTAGCCGATCCTTTCGCCCGGCAGAGAAAGCGATTTGCTGTACGAATAGCCTATAATGGTATTATCGTAAAACTTGCTGATATACGGCACATCGACTCCGCCGTAGGCGAGTTCTCTGTACGGCTCGTCGGTCACGATATAGATAACCGTTCCGTATTCGCTCTGTTTCTTCCTGAGGATGTCCGCGATCTTTTCGATGACTTCAGCAGGATAGATGACGCCAGTCGGGTTGTTCGGACTGTTGATGATGACGGCTTTTGTCTTCGGTGTTATCTTAGCTTCAAATTCGTCTAAGCGCGGCATGAATCCGCCTTCCGGGTTCGGGCTTATCACGACGAGTTTGCCGTCATAGTTTGCGATATAGTTCCCATACTCGACAAAGAACGGGGCAAAACAGATGACTTCGTCTCCCGGATCGAGCATTGTCTTCAGGCTGATGTTGAGCGCTGTAGCGGCTCCGACAGTCATGATGACGTTGTTCTCCGTGAATTTTGTGCCAAAGCGCCTGTTCAGATTATCCGCTATCGCCCTGCGCGTCTCCGGGAATCCGGCGTTGCTCATGTATCCGTGGACTTTCACCGGATCCTCGTTCGTGACGATGTCGATAATGGCGTTTTTCACCGATTCAGGCGCGGGGACGTTCGGGTTGCCCAGACTGAAATCGTAGACGTTCTCAGCGCCGTACTCAGCGGCGAGTTTCTTTCCTTCCTCGAACATCTGTCTTATGACCGAACTTCCCGCTACGAGAGGTCTCATTTTTGACGATATCATTTCGCCGCCTCCATTCCCGCTTTGAGTGCTTTGATATTAAGTTCGGCAAATTGCGGTTTGACGTTTTTCCGGACTATTTCTTCCCAGTTGATATCGGTAAGACCCATAGACTTTACAAGCACTCCGAGCAAAATAACGTTCGTGGCCTTGACGTTGCCGAGGCTTTCCGCGATAGAACGCGCGTCTATCTTTATCGTGCGGCCTGCGGCTTTTTCGATTTCTTCGATGGCGTCGTCAGGATACGATTCCTTTCCCGTCAAAACGGTCATCGAAGGGATGCGCTCGGTATTTACCACTACAGTTCCTTCCGGTTTAAGATAATCCAGATTACGCAGAGCCTCCATCTCTTCGAACGCGACTACGATGTCGGCCGTTCCCTTTTCGATAACAGGGGAATAGACTTTTTCGCGGCTGTATCTGACTTGGGAAACGACATTGCCTCCGCGCTGGCTCATACCGTGGATCTCGCTCATCTTTACGTCGTAGCCTTCTTCGAGCAGGCCTATCGTGAGGATCTTTGCGGCGAGGATCGTGCCCTGCCCGCCTACTCCCGCAAGCAGAATATTCTTAGTCATCACTCTTCCTCCTTTACGATCGCTCCAACCGGGCAGACTTGTCTGCAAACGTCGCATCCGACGCAGTCGGAACGCCTGATCGAGACTTTGTTCGTGGCTCCGTCGTATACGAGGGCCGGACAGCCTGTGGTCTGGCATCTTCTGCAGCCTATGCACTTTTCGGCGTCCACTTTGTCTTTTGTCGAATAGAGCCCCGGGAACTCGGCGCGATCCGCGTCTGAGAATTTCTTCAGAGCGCATGGATATCTGGTGATGATGACGGAAGGTTCGTCAAGATCCATGAATTCGTCCAGCGCGGCGTCGACTTCATCCAGTTTGTTCGGGTCGATGACTTTGACATGTCTGATGCCTATAGCCTCGACGAGTTTTTTCATGTCGATCATCGGCGCAGGCTGCTCCTTGGCGTTGAACCCGGTTCCAGGATTAGGCTGATGGCCTGTCATTCCCGTCGTTCTGTTGTCGAGGATTATGTTGATGGTGTTGCTGTTGTTATATACGGTGTTGATGAGCGAATTGACGCCTGTGTGGAAGAAAGTCGAGTCTCCTAAGACCGTGACTACCTTTCTCTTGACTCCGGCGCGGTTGAATGCCTGCTGTGCACCGTGCCCGACCGAGATCGAAGCGCCCATGCAGACGCAGCTGTTCATCGCGTTATACGGCGCTCCGGCGGCAAGCGTGTAGCAGCCGATATCGCCTGAGATCATGATGTCCTTCCTCTTGCCGAGCCTGAAGAAAAGTCCCCTGTGAGGACAGCCGGCGCAGAGCGAAGGCGGACGTGAAAATACTTTTGTTCTGTCGTATTCGACTGACGGAAGATTTGAACCAGTGAGAGATTTCCTGATGACATCCGGGGTCATCTCGCCGTATGGCGGGAAAGTATCTTTGCCGTGGCATTCGAGCCCCAGAGTCTTTACGAAATCCTCGATATACGGATCATCCTCTTCGAGAATATATACTTTACCGACTTTGGAGCAGAAATCTCTGATGAGCTTCTCAGGGAGCGGATTCGTAAATCCGAGCTTCAGATACGATGCGCTGTCCCCGAAATATTCTTTGGCGTAGTAGTACGAAGGGCCTGAAGCGATCACGCCGACGGATGTGTCGTGCATCTCCTCGAAGTTGAACGGTGAGACTTCGCTGTACTCTTTGAGTCTGGCTGTGCGCTCTTCGAGCTGCACTCTGAGGATGCGAGAGTGAGCGGGAAGCGCCACGTATTTCATAGGATCCGGTTTCCATTCCTTGACCGGGACTTCGACGCGTTCTCCCGTCTCGACGATGGATTTGCTGTGGCAGACTCTGGTGACGAGCCTGACCATCGTGACTACATTGTATTTTTCCGAAAAATCGAACGCCTGCTTCATCATATCGCGGCATTCCTGACTGTCGGAAGGTTCGAACATCGGGAACTTTCCCATTCTGGCATAGTTCCTGTTGTCCTGCTCGTTCTGCGAACTGAACATTCCCGGTTCGTCCGCGCTGACGATGACGGCGCCGCCATTGACGCCCATGTATGAGAAAGTCATGAGCGGGTCGGCGGCGACGTTGACGCCTACGTGCTTCATGGACGCCATGCTTCTGACGCCTGCCATCGAGGCTCCGATGGCCGACTCCATAGCTACTTTTTCGTTTGGAGCCCACTCGGCATAGATTTCATCGTATTTTGCAATATTCTCAAGAATCTCAGTACTCGGTGTCCCCGGATATGCGGCCGCGTGGCGTACGCCTGCTTCCCATGCTCCCCTTGCGATGGCCTCGTCTCCGGTCATTAGCATTTTCATTTAAGCACTCCTTCCGTAAGGAGCGGCCATGCGGCGCTCAGTCGCAGAATTACGACGTATGAGAGCCGCCTGTCGCCCGCACTGCAGTAAAATCGATGATATCAGAGTTCTTCTTCGTTTTCTCTGTCTACCATCAGACTGCAGGCGATAAGCCCGTAATACTTTTCCTCAAAAGTAGAACTTCTGGAGTTGAGCGCGATAGGGCACTTCGCTCCGAGAACGCAGCCGGCAAACAGAGTGTTGGAGAACCCCGTCATAGCTTTTACTACGATGTTGCCCGCCGTAATGTCTGGTACGAGCAGGATGTCCACATCGCCAGCGACAGGATGTCTGTAGCCTTTGATAGTTGCTGATTCAGAGTTGCAGGCGAGGTCCATCGAGATAGGGCCCGCGATATAGCAGTCAGGGATCTCTCCGGTAGTCGCCATGTTGGCGAGTTTTTCCGCGTCTACTGTCTCCGGCATCTTCGGGTTGACATATTCGATAGCGCACAGGCAGGCGACCTTAGGCTTATCGTAGCCGAGATTCAGAAAAGCGTTGACTGCGTTGCTGATTATATCTTTCTTCTGATCGAGTGTAGGCTGGATGATGATACCGCCGTCGGTAACGCCGATGATCTTGTGATATTTCGCTGTGTCGAGGAGCGCCAGATGGCTTATGGTGCGTCCGACGTTCAGTCCGGTGTTCGGATGTACTACTTCACGAAGGAGAGTCGCTGTTTTTATAAGACCTTTCTGGATAAAATCGACGTCCCCGTCCTTGACCATCTGGATAGCGATCCTTGCGCACTTGATGTCGTCGTCGCAGTCTATGATCTTGTCTTCCGGGATATCGGTTTTGTGCATGTGGCCTTTCTCGATGATTATGTCCTTTTTACCGATGAGAACATAGTCGAGCAGGCCCTCGCTGTGCGCCTGAAGGACAGCCTCCAGGGCGTGTTCATCGTGCGCACAGACGACAGCTACGGTGCGTTTTTTGCCCGAGCTGACCATCTCGCGCATTTGGTTGAAGTTCTTAATAAACATTCATTCGACCTCCTTCATTAATTTAGGTTATTTGAGAACGGCGATCATTTCGCCGGCCTTGACCTGCTGACCCTCCTTGACGAAGATTTTTTCGACGGTGCCTTCGGCAGTCGCGATGATATTTGTCTCCATCTTCATCGCTTCGATGACCGCTACAGGCTGTCCGTTCTTTACTTTGTCGCCTTCCTTGACGAGTATCTTTACGATGCCGCCCGGGATATTGGCGCCTATCTCCATCGGGTTGTCGTCGTCAGCGTATCTGGTGATAGCGACGGCCATGGAGTCTTTGACTTCTTTATCTTTGATCCTGACGACTCTGCGGTTGCCGTTGACTTCGAACACCGCCTCGCGGTATCCTTCGTCATCGACGTCGCGGACTTCTATCAGTTTTACTACTAATGTCTTGCCTTCTCCGATCTTGATCTCGCACGTCTCGCCTTCGGAAAGCCCGTAGAAGAATACGTCGGAGCCCATGTTCCTGAAGTTTCCGTCTTTGTCGACCGACTTCACGAAATCGTCGAATACTTTCGGGTAGATCGCGTAGCTGATGACCTCGCGGTCTGTCCCCTTTAAGTGAAGATCTTTGACGATGTGTTTCTTATCCGCCTTGAAATCTTCAGGTGGCAGCACCTCTCCCGGCCTTACGGTCAGAGGCTTCTTATCCTTGAGGACGAGCTTCTGCAGTTTCGCCGGGAATCCTCCCAGAGGCTGGCCCATGAGGCCGCTGAAGAAGGATACGAGCGAATCAGGGAAGTCGACGTCCTTGCCCTTTTCAAAGATGTTCTCCGGCGTCATGTCGTTCTGGACCATGAATATCGCGGTATCGCCCACGACTTTTGATGTAGGCGTTACCTTGATGATGTCTCCGAGCATCAGATTGACCTTGCGGTACATCTCTTTGACTTCGTTGAATTTATGTCCGAGACCGAATGAATCGACCTGAGCCTTGAGGTTCGAATACTGCCCTCCCGGCATTTCGTATTTATAGATCTCGGCCGACGACGTCTTGAGCCCCGATTCGAAGCGCGAATAAACAGGACGCACATCTCTCCAGTACTCTGAGAGTTTCTGGATGCCGTCTACGTCGATGCCGGTATCCCTGTTGGAATGCTCGAGCGCAGCGACGATCGAGTTGAGTCCCGGCTGTGAAGTCAGCCCCGCCATGCTGTTCACGGCGGCGTCAATGATGTCTACTCCGGACTGAGCCGCCATGAGAACGGTCGCTATGCCGTTTCCGCTCGTGTCGTGCGTGTGGAGGTGGACAGGTATCGAAAGTGTAGATTTCAGTTCGCCGATGAGTTCCCTCGCCGCCATAGGCTTGAGAAGCCCCGACATGTCTTTGATTCCGATGATGTGGGCGCCTTCCGATTCGAGTTCCTTTGCCAGTTTGGTATAGTAATGCAGGCTGTATTTCGTCCTCGTCTTGTCGAGGATATCGCCTGTGTAGCACATGCAGACTTCGGCTATCTTTCCCTGTTTGAGCGTCTCGTCGAGAGCGACCATCATGCCCTCTTTCCAGTTCAGCGCATCGAATATCCTGAAGACGTCGATCCCCGCCTCGGCGGAAAGCCTTACGAATTCGCGGATGACGTTGTCCGGATAGTTCTTGTATCCTACGGCGTTGGAACCGCGGATGAGCATCTGGAACATGACGTTCGGGATGAGTTTGCGCAGTGTCGTCAGCCTCTCCCAAGGATCTTCCTTGAGGAACCTGAACGAAGTATCGAATGTTGCGCCGCCCCACATCTCAAGCGAGAAGAGATCTTTCTCGTACAGAGCCGTCGCGGGCGCGATCTTCTCCATATCTATGGTCCTGACTCTCGTAGCCATCAAAGACTGCTGAGCGTCACGCATAGTTGTGTCGGTGATGAGCAGTTTCTGCTGGCCGAGCACCCACTTAGACACCGCTTCAGGACCTTCTTCGTCGAGCATCTGCTTAGTCCCGCGCAGCGAATTGATCTTGCTGGCAGGAACCTGAGGATATGCCGGAATATTGAACTGCGGTTTCTGTCCCTTGGTTTCGTTGACGAATTTATCGCCGAGGAAGCGCATGACTTTGAGTTCCGTATCTTCTTTGGCTCTGATAGAGAGCAGTTCCGGGTTCGCCGAAATGAATCCGGTCGTGCAGTTTCCCGTCTCGAACGTAGGATGATTCAGAACATTGAGCAGGAACCCGATATTCGTCTTTACGCCCTTTATCTGTGTTTCACGCAGCGCTCTTATGGCTTTGCGGCGCGCACCGTCGAAAGTCAAAGCCCACGCAGTGACTTTTACCAAAAGGCTGTCGTAGTACGGCGATATCTGAGCTCCCGTGAAGCCGTTTCCGCCGTCGAGTCTTATACCAAAGCCGGAAGCGCTGCGGTATAGTTCGATTTTCCCGGTGTCCGGAGCAAACCCCGACGCAGGATCTTCCGTCGTTATTCTGCACTGGATAGCGTAACCGCGAGGTTTGATATCTTCCTGGCTCTTGATGCCGACCTCAGGGCTGTCGAGAGGATATCCCTCCGCTATCAAAATCTGGGACTGGACGATGTCCACGCCCGTCACCATTTCGGTAACGGTGTGCTCTACCTGTATCCTCGGGTTCATCTCGATGAAATAGTGATTTCCCTTATCGTCGAGCAGGAATTCCATAGTTCCGGCGCTCCTGTAGTTCACGCTGTGGGCTATCTTGAGAGCGTCGTCGCAGATTTCTTTGCGCTGTTTGTCCGTGAGCACGAGAGAAGGCGTGAATTCTATTACCTTCTGATGTCTTCTCTGAATAGAGCAGTCTCTCTCATACAGATGGACGATGTTGCCGTATTTATCGCCGAGGACCTGCACTTCAACGTGCTTAGGGTTCTCGAGATATTTTTCGATAAAAATGTCGTCGATGCCGAAGGCAATCTTCGCTTCGTCTTTGGCGCGGTGATATTCATTTACTATGTCTTCGCGGTTCCTGACGATGCGCATGCCTCGCCCGCCGCCGCCGGCCGCCGCCTTGAGCATTACCGGATATCCGCACTTATCGGCGAATTCCACTGCTTCCTCTTCCGTCTCGATGGCTTTGTCGACGCCGGGTATCGAGGCGACTCCGACCTTCTCCGCGACGAGTTTGGACTGGATCTTGTCGCCCAGCGAATCCATCATTTCGCTCGTAGGCCCTATGAATTCGATGCCCGCGTTCTCGCAGGCTTTGGCGAACGTCGAGTTCTCCGAAAGGAACCCGTAGCCCGGATGGATCGCGTCGACTCCCTTGGCCTTTGCCAGATCGATGATCTCATCGATAGAAAGGTACGCCGCGACAGGTGTCTTGTCCTTGCCGATCTGGTATGACTCATCGGCTTTGAAACGGAAAAGACTGTTTTTGTCTTCTTCAGAGTAGATAGCAACGGTTCGGATGCCGAGTTCCTGACAGGCCCTGAACACGCGGATAGCTATCTCCCCTCTGTTCGCTACCAGAACACGTTTGAATTTTTTGACTTTTTTCATGATGTTTTTCCCCAAATCTTCTATCACTTCAAGTCTTTTGGAAATAAGTTATTTGCTATGCACATCCATCTGAGGATAAGGGACTTCGATGCCGGCGGATCTGAACGCCTTCTCTATCCCTTCTTCCAGACGGTATACAGCCGTTAAATATTCCGCGGAGTCGCACCACGCTTTTACGTCGTACATGACGGCGGAATCCCCGTGCGAGGAGATCCCGATTATCGGCTCCGGGTCATCTTTGAATATAGGTTCGTCTTTAATGACTCCTCTGATGACATCTTTCACGTGATCGATGTCCGCGTCCTGAGATACGGAAAATGTCTTATCGACGCGTCTCAGACCAGCCTGAGTGTAGTTCAGCAGGACCGAGGAAGTGAGCAGACTGTTCGGTATGCTCATGACTTTATTGTCGTATGTGTGAAGTTTGGTGACCATGGGACCTACCTCGTCGACGATTCCCACGGCATTCACGGTGCCCTTTATCTCGACTTCGTCACCCTTGATAAAAGGCTTGTTCACCATGGTGACAAGGCCGCTTGCCACGTTGCTCATGCTGTTCTGAAGGCCGAGGGCGACAGCCGCTGCCGCGCCGCCCAAAACCGTGACGAGAGAAGCCGTCGAGACGCCGAGCTGCTGCAAGATCATTATCACGATGAACGTCCACATGATGAACTTCAGCGCGGACAAAATAAAACTGTGCGCCGAAGGATCGAGTTTCGTATTCACAAGTGCTTTTTTTGCGATCGCCAAAACGATTTTGATGACGATCATGCCTATGACCAGAATCAGTCCGGCTTTGATCAGCATGCCTGCTATTTCGGCAGCCTTAGCACTCCAATCCATGTATATCTCCCTTAACAAAGCGGTGCCTGAGCGCCGCGTAAAATTTTGCTCTAGTACCTCCCGGACCTGCGCCTGTCGAGCTCATGGAGCAGTTTCTTGCGCAGTCTGATGTCGTCAGGAGTTACTTCGACCAGTTCGTCGTCATCGATGAATTCGAGCGCTTCTTCCAATGTGAAGTGCCTCGCCGGCGAAAGTTTGATGTTCTCGTCTGAGCCCGCCGCGCGCATGTTGCTCTGCTTCTTCGCTTTGCACGGGTTTACCTCCATGTCGTTTGAACGCGAATTCATCCCGACGATCATGCCTTCGTATACTCTGGTGCCCGGCTCGACGAACATCTGGACTCGCTCGCCGATGTTGAACAGAGCATACGGAGTGCAGACTCCCTCCTCGATGGCGATAGCCACGCCGTTCTGGCGTCCCGGTATCTCTCCTTTATATTCTTCGAAATCGTAGAACCTGCGTATCAAAGTCCCCTCGCCGCGCGTGTCGTTGATGAACTCCATCCTGTATCCGAGCAGTCCCCTTGTCGGAGCGTGATATTCCAGATGAGTGTATCCGTTCTCGGATGACATCTGGATGAGAGTCCCCTTGCGGATATTGAGTTTTGATATGACTGAGCCCGAATATTCGTCAGGCACGTTAATGATGACCTCTTCGACAGGTTCCAGTTTTCTTCCCTCGCCATCTCTGTGAAAGATGACCTCAGGCTTTGAAACGGCAAGTTCATACCCTTCACGGCGCATGTTTTCTATCAAAATCGAAAGGTGCAGTTCGCCGCGTCCGGAAACCTTGAAACAGTCTGTCGAATCTGTCTCCTCTACTTCGAGGCCGACGTTGACTTCCAGTTCCTTCCGAAGTCTCTCGCGGATGTGCCGCGATGTCACGTATTTGCCGACTTTACCGGCAAAAGGCGAAGTGTTTACCATGAAGTTCATGGACAGCGTAGGCTCCTCGATATGTATCATTTCCATCGCGTCAGGATGTTCCGGATCGCATATCGTCTCACCGATAGTGATGTCGGGTATACCCGAGACCACAACGATATCTCCGCACTGCGCCTCGCTGACGGGAACACGCTTGAGCCCGCGGTAGACGAATACCTGATTTACCTTTCGCATTGCGGTATTTCCGTCGGCTTGACAGACAGCGACCTGCTGAGCCTCTTTAAGTACGCCGCGCGTTATCCTGCCTATACCGAGTCTTCCGATGTAATCGTCGTAGGCAAGTGAGCACACCTGCATCTGGAGAGGCTCGTCCCTGCGGTCAGGATACGGTTTGCAGTGCTCGATGATCGTGTCGAACAGAGGCTTGATGCTGAAACCCTCGTATCCTTCCGGCGTGTGCTTCAGTTTCGCTGCACCCTGCTGGAAAGTGAGGCCGTCGATATCATGCGGGTCGTACACCGCGATGCCCTGTCTGGCTACTCCGTAAAGTATAGGAAAATCAAGCTGCTCGTCGTTTGCGTTAAGATCCATGAAAAGTTCATAGACCTCGTCGACCACTTCGTCGATGCGCTTGTCCTTTTTATCGATTTTATTTATGAACAGTATCGGGTTCAGCCCCTGTTCCAGAGACTTGGAAAGCACGAAACGCGTCTGAGGCATAGGGCCCTCGCTGCTGTCGACAAGCAGAATGACCGTATCCACAGTCTTCATGATGCGTTCGACCTCCGACGAAAAGTCGGCGTGACCCGGCGTGTCCACGATGTTTATCTTAGTATCCCCGTGCATGACGGAACAGTTCTTGGAATAAATGGTGATGCCGCGCTCGCGCTCGATGTCGTTTGAATCCATGACACAGTCGGCCATTTCCTCATTGTCGCGGAAGACTCCGCTCTGTTTGAGGAAAGCGTCGACGAGCGTGGATTTGCCCGCGTCTACGTGTGCGATAACGGCGATATTTATGATTTTTTCTCTTTCGGACATTGATTTGCCTCTCGGTCTATTTGATTATTCAACAAAAGAATATTATATCACTTGCAGATGTCCCAGTCTATCGGCGAGACGCCGTTCGCCGCCAAAAATTCATTGGCGCGGACAAAGTACTGACCTCCGAAAAATCCGTTATACGCGGAAAGCGGGCTCGGATGCGCTCCCTCGAGCACCAGATGTCTGTCGGTATCTATCAGAGCCTTCTTGGAACGCGCGTTGGCTCCCCAGAGAATGAATACCATCGGCTCTCTTCGCTCCGACAAAATCGATATCACCCTGTCAGTGAAGATCTCCCAGCCTTTTCCTCTGTGTGAGTTCGCTTGGTGAGCGCGCACCGTCAGGCACGTATTCAGCAGCAGAACGCCCTGCTTTGCCCATGGCATCAGATATCCGTTGTTTTGAGGCGGAAGAGGTATCTCCAGTTCGTCCTTCAGTTCTTTGAAGATGTTCACGAGCGAAGGAGGCTGCTTGACTCCCGGCAGCACAGAGAACGCCATCCCGTGAGCCTGCCCCTCCTCGTGATACGGATCCTGACCGAGGATGACGACTTTCGTATCCTCGCGCGGAACGGTCTTAAGAGCGGCAAAAATATTCTCCTTTGGCGGATAGACCGTGTGATTCGCGTACTCTGAACTGAGGAACGCCCTGAGGCGCTGATAATATTCCTTCTCAAATTCGTCTTTAAGCAGTTCGTTCCATGAATTGTGAAAATCTACCATCGCGCCCTCGTTACTCGGCTCTTTCTACAGCACCTTCTATCCTCTCGCGGGTCTTCTTCTCGCCCATTATCTGCTGTATCGTCCAGACGTCAGGCGATTCAGGCCGTCCCATGAGTGCGACTCTGATGACGGTGCTGACGTGTCCGACGTGTCCTTTATAGTTTTCCGGATTCTTTTTGTAATCCTTAGGCTTTGCCGCATATCCCATATCGACGGCTATCTCGCGTATCTTCGAGAACCACTCGCTCTGGTCGTCGGAATGGTCGTAAGTCGCCAGATAAGCCTTTAAGATCTTCGGAACGTCAGAAACCGGCACTTCCTCAGGATAAGCGTCGGAAGGCGTGTAAAGTTCATCGTAGAAATAACTGATGAAATCAACTATCTGCTCGGCGTATATCAAATCCTTGCGAGGTTTTTTGTCGCCTCGTCCGAGGTCGAGTATCTTTTCCAGATATCCGCGGTCTTCGAACAGATGAACGAGTTCCGGCCTGAACTCCGCCGCCCATTTGGCGAGGAAGTCCGCAAGAGCGCCCGCAGGTATCTTCAGCAGGACATCTTTGCTGACATCGTTCAGTTTGTTCAGGTCGAACAAAGCCCCTGAGTTGCTCATTTTCTCGGTGGTGAAGACGAAATCGTCCGTCGGGGCGTCAGGATTGGCGATGCGCCATTCCTCGAAGTTTGAGTTTAAGATAGTCAGCAGATATTCGCGCACCGCAGCCGGATGATATCCCTGTTTCCTGTAGAAATCCAGTGAAAGTTCGGGATCCTTGCGCTTTGACAATTTGCGTTTATTGCCGTTTTCGTCCAGTTTCATCAGTTGGGCGGTGTGGCAGTATATCGGCATTTCCCAGCCGAGTTTCTCGAACAGTTCTATGTGTATCGGCAGCGAAGGCAGCCACTCGGCGCCGCGTACGACGTGTGTCGTGCGCATCAGATGATCGTCTACCACATGAGCGAAATGATACGTCGGGATGCCGTTTTTCTTCAGCAGAACGACGTCCATGAAATTTTCGGGAGTGACGAGTTCGCCTCTAATAGCGTCATAGGCGCTGACTTTGCGAGGTTCACCTGCAGGATACGGATCGCCGTCGGAGCGAAGCCTTATGACGTAAGGCTTTCCCGCATCGATAAGGGACTTCGCCTCTTCGAGCGTGATATCGCGGTATTTAGCGTATTTCCCGTAGATGCCGGGATTTTCACCTGCCGCTTCCTGATCCGCCCTTATCTGAGCGATCTCGTCTTCCGTCAGAAAACACGGATACGCTTTTCCCTCGGAAACGAGTTTTTTTGCAAAACATGCGTATATTTCTCCCCTCTCACTCTGCGTGTAAGGGCCGTATTCGCCGCGGTCACCTTCGAGGCTTGCGCCTTCGTCGAAATTGATGTCAAAAAATTTCAGCGAGTTGATGATGATATCGACCGCCCCTTCGACGTATCTCTTATCGTCCGTGTCTTCTATCCTTAAGAAGAATACGCCGCCAGACTGGTGCGCCAATCGTTCGTCGGCGAAAGCGCCGTACAGGTTCCCCAGATGAATAAAACCCGTCGGCGAAGGGCCCAGACGCGTGACTTTAGCGCCTTCGGGCAGATTTCTCGGCGGGTATTTCTTTTCGTAGTATTCCGGCGTTTCTTCTACGTTAGGAAAAAGCAGTTCGGCGAGTTCTCTATTTGACATCTTTACCTCCGATGAATACTGATAAAATCAATGTGAAGCGTGCTGTCAAAACCGCACACTTCCACAATGATATTCTATCATATAAATCGGTTCCGGCGCAATAAAACAACGGGCGCAGGCGCCCGTTTGATACACATTTCAGAGTTGATCCTCTTCTTCCGCGTTCCTTATCGCTTTCGGCAGATATCTGGCGTTTTCCACGCTGTAGATAGTCACAAACGCGTCGGGATCTGTTTTGACGATATAATCCATGAGTTTCTGATATTCGTGACGGTCGACTATCGTGATGATCTCGCGGTGCGGTTCGAGCGTGTACGCTCCGATGCAGTCGTACAGCGAAGCCCCGCTGTGCAGAGTTTTCAGGATGAAATCGCAGATCTCCTCTTCTTTCTGAGAGACGATGCAGACGCGCTTCTTGCCGGTCGCTCCGAAAATGAACCTGTCGAGGATTATCCCGTTCAGATACGTCCCGAGCAGTGAAAGCACGACTGTTTTTGCGTCGTACACGAGTCCGGACGAAAATGACACGACGACGCCCGCAACGGTCATGGCGGTCCCGATGTTGATGTGAAAATATTTGTTAAGGAGTTTCGCGACGATATCGATGCCGCCTGAGCAGGCATTGTCGTTGAACAGGATGGAAAGACCGAGACTTACCAGCACGACATACGCCAAGACATCCGTCAGCGGATCGCCGGTCAGCGACTTAAAGTCCGGCAGCGCAATCTCGTATATCCTCATGATGACAGGCATCATCAGCGATGTGTAGACGGTCTTTGCCCCGAACTCTCTCCCGAACACAAAGAATCCTATCGTAATCAGGATGCAGTTGAGGAGAAATGTTATCTGCGCTACTGTCAGAGGTATCACGAACTGCAGCACCATGGCGATTCCCGTGATGCTGGATATCGTGGCGTGGCTCGGCATCATAAAGAGAAAAACTGCTGATGCGACTATCCACGTCGCGAACGTGAGAAGCAGATAATCCAATATCACGTCCCTCACTCTGTGGCTCGATTTCATTCGGAACTCCTTTCAAGACCGAAAACTGACCGCGATTACTTTCCGAGATAGCAGATGACCTCGACCTCGCAGAGACATGGCTCAGGAAAATCTTTTACCATTACACACGTTCTGGCTGGTTTTGTCGTGAAGTATTTTGCATATACCTCGTTGAAAGCCTTGAAGTCCTTTGCATCGGCGAGGAAGCAGAGCACTTTTACAGCGCTGGTGAAATCAGTACCGGCTTCTTTAAGGATCGCTCCGATATTCTTCATAGTCTGCTCAGCCTGCTCGGTAATGGTCGTTCCGACTACTTCACCGGTGGCGGGGTCATTAGGGCCCTGTCCGGCCGTGAAAAGGAAATCTCCGGCGCGCCATGCCTGTGAATACGGACCGATAGCAGCCGGTGCTTCAGGTGTGAAATATACCTCTTTCATTGTTCCGCCTCCTTGCAAAATATCAAAATTCGATCAAATGCCTGCTCTTCGCATTGCCTTTTCCGTCTGTTTATTATATCTCATAAAATCGAAGTATCATATAGAAAAACGCAAATACCACGTGCATACAAGAATAGCCTCCTGACGATAAAAAAGGGACATCCGGTCATACCCGGGCGCCCCGTGCGATGAATCACGCTATTTCAGTGCTTTTTTCTCTAAGTAGTAAGTGAGTGCCAAAATCAAAAGCAGCACTATGCCGATATAGTTCCTGTTTGTCTCCGTAAAGTAAAAGTAGATGGCTGTCAAGGCAAAGAGCGCAAGCATCACCAGCCTGCTTATCAGGTATGGACGCTTCTCTTCATCATCTTTTAGAAATTTCCACACGAGAAGAACGACCGCCTGCGCGATCAGAAGTATCAAGAAAATGTATATCAATTCTCTGCCGCCTTTCCTGCCGCTTTTCCCGCCGCGTCGTAAAGTTTCTGCGTATTGTACAGGACCGCATATTCGCCGTTCAGCGCCATCAGCTCGCTGTGCGTTCCTTCTTCCTTTATCCTGCCGTCGTCTATCAAAACTATCCTGTCGGCATTCCTGACGGTGGCAAGTCTGTGCGCTATCACCAGCGACGTGCGGCCTTTGGCAAGTTCGTCGAACGACTGCTGTATCGCCCGTTCCGTTATCGTATCGAGAGACGACGTCGCCTCGTCTAATATCAGTATCTTAGGGTCTTTAAGGAATATCCTCGCTATCGATATCCTCTGTTTCTGACCGCCGGAAAGCTTTGTCCCGCGCTCCCCGACATACGTGTCAAAACCATCGGGCATCGCGATGATATCGTCGTAGATCTCCGCGCGCTTGGCGGCTTCTATTATCTCTTCCTCGGTCGCATCAGGCCTTCCGTATCTGATGTTCTCTCTGACTGTATCTGCGAAAATGAACACGTCCTGCTGCACGATACCGACGTTTTCGCGTATCGAGCGCTTGGTCACGTCTCTAATATCCGTGCCGTCTATCTTTATGCTTCCCTTGTCCACATCGTAAAACCTAGGTATCAACTGACAGAGAGTCGTTTTGCCGCCGCCGGAGTGTCCCACTATCGCAAGTGTCTCGCCCGGCTTGACGTGGAGGGTCATGTCTTTGATAACGTCGATCTTTCCGTCGTACGAAAATGTCACATCGTCGATGTCGATAGCGCCATTTGTGACTACGAGCGGCTTTGCGCCTTCTTTTTCTTTGATCTCAGGCTGGATCTTCATGATCTCGGTGAAGCGTTTCAGCCCCGCGCGTCCGTTTGTAAGAACGTCTGCGAGGTTTGAAAGTCTTCTGATAGGCGTCACGAACGTTGAGATATACAGCATGAAAGTGATGAGATCTATGTAGTTCATCTTTCCCTGCATTATCAGAGCGCCGCCGAACGCGATGACCGCCACCTGTATCGCGCACATGAAAAATTCCTGAGACGCGTTGAAACGCCCCATGGCTTTATAATAGTCGCTCTTCGCGCGGCCGTATCTGGCGTTTGAATCGTCAAAACGCTCCTCGTCGACATCTTCGTTCGCGAACGCCTTTGACGTTCTGATGCCGGAGATGCACGACTCTATCTCCGCGCTTATGACCGCCTGTTTCCTCTTTACGTTAACAGACGTGTTTTCCATGTCGCGGCGCGAAGTCATCAGCACTATGATGAAAATCGGTACCAGAACCGCTATCACGAGAGCGAGCCTCCACTCCATCATGAACATGAATATCAGCGAACCGACTATCGTGCAAATTGAAATCACTATGTCCTCAGGGCCGTGATGCGAAAGTTCGGTTATGTCGAACAGGTCGCTCGTCAGCCTGCTCATGAGCACGCCTGTCCTGTTGCGGTCGTAGAACTCAAAATCGAGTTCCTGCATATGACGGAACAGGTCTGCTCTGATGTCCGTCTCCACGCGAACGCCGAAAGTGTGCCCCCAGTACGTCATGATATAGTAAAATCCCGATCTTACGGCAAAAGCGGCTGCCATTAAAGCCATTACAATAAAGAACGTCTTATATTTCATGGCAGGCAGCAGATCGTACATTGCCAGCCTCGATACGTACGGAAAGATCAGGTCTATGACCGCTATCATGATAGCGCAGAACATGTCGGCGGCAAAGATCTTATTATGTGGTTTGAAATAATGAAAAAGTGTTTTGACCATATTTCCCCGCGCAGAATAAAAATTTACTACGACCGTATTATATCACAAGAGAGCCCCTCGTATGCAAGGGACTCTCTTTAAGGCAAAGCATTTTCTGAACTTCACCGGCTCTGCGAACGCCGGATAAAAAGTTATTTGTTTTTGATGACAACCTGAGCCGCTGCGATCCTTGCGCCCGGTACTCTGAACGGTGAGCAGGAAACGTAGTCGAGGCCGATCTTGTAGCAGAATTCGATGCTGCGCGGGTCTCCGCCGTGTTCGCCGCAGATGCCGAGTTTGATAGTCGGGCGTGTCTTGCGTCCGAGTTTCGCGGCCATGAGCACGAGTTTGCCTACGCCGTTCTGGTCGAGTGTCTTGAAGATGTTGTCTTCGAAGATGCCGAGATTCACGTAGTCGTTGATGAGGCTGCCCGTGTCGTCACGCGAGAATCCGAATGACATCTGTGTCAGGTCGTTTGTACCGAATGAGAAGAACTCCGCGGTTGCGGCGATCTCGTCGGCCGTGACGGCTGCTCTCGGTGTTTCTATCATGGTGCCGACCATGTATTTCAAGTCTGAGCCCATCTCTTCAAGGCAGGTATTTGCTGTCTTCTTTACGATGTCGGAAACATATTCCATTTCCTTCTCACAGCATGTGAGCGGGATCATGATCTCTGGAACGATCTTATATCCGTGCTCCCGGCTGACCTCGATAGCCGCCTCCATTATCGCCCTTGTCTGCATCTCGGCGATCTCAGGATATTCGACAGCCAGACGGCATCCGCGAAGTCCGAGCATCGGGTTGAACTCCTTGAGTTCTTCGCTCTTTTTCATGATCTTCTCCACCGGAACGTTCAGCATATCGGCGAGTTCCTTTGCGTCCTCGTCGGTCTTCGGCAGGAACTCGTGGAGAGGAGGATCGAGCAGACGGATGGTGACAGGAAGTTCTTTCATGACTTCATAGATGCCCTTGAAGTCCTGTTTCTGGAGCGGCAGAAGCTTGGCGAGCGCTTCTTTGCGTTCCTCGACGGTTTCCGCGATTATCATGCTGCGGAATACAGGGATCCTGTCATCATCAAAGAACATGTGCTCGGTGCGGCAGAGTCCGATGCCTTCCGCGCCGAATTCCGCTGCCTGCTTCGCGTCGCGAGGAAGGTCGGCGTTCGTTCTTATCTTAAGCGTGCGGATCTCGTCGGCCCACTCCATGACGGTTCCGAAGTCGCCCGTGAATTCCGGCTTCACCGTCTTTATCGTTCCGTCGTAGACATTGCCCTTCGATCCGTTGAGAGAAATATAATCTCCTTCGTGATATTCGCGGTTCCCGGCTTTGAGTAATTTCTTATCTTCAGATACTACGATGGTCGGGCAGCCTGCGACACAGCATTTTCCCATGCTCCTTGCGACTACCGCCGCGTGTGAAGTCTGACCTCCCCTTGCGGTGAGGATGCCTTCCGCCGCTACCATTCCGGCGAGGTCTTCAGGTGAAGTCTCTTCGCGGACCAATATCGCTTTTTCGCCCTGTTTTACGGCGTTCTCGGCGTCTTCCGCGGAGAAGTAGATGCGGCCCGTGGCGGCTCCAGGCGAAGCGGCGATTCCCGTGGCGATGACCGTCGCCTTCTTCTCGTCTGCTTCGTCAAAACGAGGATGCAGCAGCTGGTCGACTGTCTCAGGGTCTATCCTCATGACAGCGGTCTCTTTGTCGATAAGACCTTCTTTTACCATATCGACAGCGATCTTGAATGCGGCCTGCGCGGTGCGCTTGCCGTTTCTCGTCTGGAGCATGAAGAGTTTGTTGTTCTCTACCGTGAACTCCATGTCCTGCATGTCGGTGTAGTGCTGTTCGAGGTTTGTGGAAATATCGATGAATTCTTTATATACATCCGGGAAGGATTCAGCCATTTCGGTGATAGGCTTCGGCGTGCGGATGCCCGCTACGACGTCTTCGCCCTGTGCATTGACGAGGAACTCGCCGAAGATGCCTTTTTCACCGGTGGCAGGATTGCGCGTGAAAGCGACGCCCGTTCCCGATGTTTCTCCCATGTTGCCGAAGACCATCATCTGAACGTTGACAGCCGTTCCGTATGATTCAGGGATCCTGTTCAGTTTGCGATAGAGGATCGCACGGTCGTTCATCCACGAACGGAAAACGGCTTTAACGGCTTCGTTGAGTTGATCTTCCGGATTCGACGGGAAACCGCCTTCTTTTCCGTAATTGACGATTTCTTTATATCCCGCGATGATTTTGTTGAGGTCGTCCGTCGAAAGGTCTACGTCGAATTCGACATGCGCTTCGGCTTTGACGCCGTCGAAGACTTTGTCGAATTTGCGCATATCGATGCCCATGACGACATTGCCGTACATCTGCAGGAAGCGGCGGAAACTGTCTGCCGCGAAGCGCGGATTGCCGGTCAGTTTCGCGAGTCCTTCGACTGAGTCGTCATTGAGGCCGAGGTTAAGGATCGTGTCCATCATGCCCGGCATCGAGATCCTTGAGCCGGAGCGTACGGATACGAGAAGAGGATTATTGATGTCTCCGAATTTTTTTCCGGATTTCTTTTCGAGTTCTTTGACTTTTTCGTCTGTCTGGATGAGAACTTCTTCAGGCAGTCTGCCGCCGTTTTCATAATAAGCGGTGCATGCCTCTGTAGAGATCGTGAAGCCGTAAGGTACCGGCATCCCGAGTTTAGTCATTTCGGCGAGGTTTGCGCCTTTGCCTCCGAGAAGATCGCGCATGTCCTTAGAACCTTCGCTGAAAGAATAAACATACTTTTTCATTGTGGGGCCTCCTTTGCCTAACTTGAAGTCAGACCGGAGATTTTGTTAAAATTCCAGCCTTTCTTCAATATACTGCCTGACCTCGGTCATCGGGAGGCGCACCTGTTCCATGGTGTCGCGGTCCCTGATGGTCACGCAGCCGTCGTTCTCCGTATCAAAGTCCACACAGATGCAGAAAGGAGTGCCTATCTCGTCTTGGCGGCGATATCTCTTGCCTATCGACCCCGCTTCGTCATAGTCCACGGAGAAGAATTTTGCAAGATCTCTGTACAGCGGAAGCGCTTTGTCTGCCAGTTTCTTGGAAAGCGGCATGACGGCAGCCTTGTAAGGAGCCAAAACAGGGCTCAGATGAAGCACGACTCTCGTGTCTTCCTTTCCATTGCTGCCCGTAAGCGTTTCTTCGTCGTACGCATCCACCAAAAACGCGAGAGCGACTCTGTCCGCACCGAGCGAAGGCTCGATACAGAACGGAATGTATCTCTCAGAAGTCTCAGGGTCGAGATAACTCATGTCCTGACCAGAAAACTCCTGATGCTTACTGAGATCGAAGTCGGTCCTGTCGGCAATGCCCCACAATTCTCCCCAGCCGAACGGGAACAGATATTCGATATCAGTAGTAGCCTTACTGTAATGAGAGAGTTCTGCTTTTTCGTGGTCTCTCAGCCTCATGTTTTCTTCTTTCATGCCGAGAGACTTAAGAAATTTCTCACAGAATGAGCGCCAGTAGTCGAACCATTTGAGGTCGTCTCCCGGCTTGCAGAAAAATTCGAGTTCCATCTGTTCGAACTCTCTCGTTCTGAACGTGAAATTGCCCGGCGTGATCTCGTTGCGGAAAGATTTTCCGATCTGAGCTATGCCGAACGGTATTTTTTTGCGGGAAGTGCGCTGGACATTCTTGAAATTGACAAAGATGCCCTGTGCAGTCTCCGGACGCAGATATATCTGAGACTGCGTGTCCTCGGTAACTCCCTGGAATGTCTTGAACATGAGATTGAACTGCCTGATAGGCGTGAAGTTGCTCTTTCCGCATTCCGGGCACGGTATCTGATGTTCTTTGATGTATCCTTCGAGTTTCTCTGCAGGCCAGCCGTCCGTGATGTCCGGTTTCATCCCGTGTGAGATCTGGTATTCTTCGATGAGTTTATCCGCGCGGAATCTCGCTTTGCACTCGCGGCAGTCGATGAGCGGATCCGAAAAGCCTCCGACGTGTCCCGACGCTTCCCATGTGCGCGGGTTCATAAGTATCGCCGCGTCCAGTCCGACGTTGTATTCGGATTCCTGAACGAACTTCTTCCACCATGCCTTTTTCACGTTGTTCTTGAACTCTACTCCCAGAGGACCGTAGTCCCATGTGTTGGCGAGTCCGCCGTAGATTTCCGATCCGGCATAGACGAAGCCTCTGTTCTTTGCAAGCGCGACGATCTTCTCCATCGTGACTTTATCACTCATATTTCAAAAATACCTTTCCGAAAATTGCTTATTTTACAGACCGGGAATGCAGTCAGATGCGTCGGATGCGTAAAAAGACGTGCGCCGGTCTGTATTGGTAAAATTTATCGATTATTTGAAGTCTTTCTTGACTTCGTCTTTCAGTTCTTCTGCCTCTTCTTTGATGTCGCTGACGGTTTCCTCGGCCGATTCCTTTACGTCGTCGAATGCATCCTCTACTTTATCGGTGAACTCTTCGACATTGACATCGATATCATCGGCGGATTTCTTCATCTTATCGGTGAAATTTCCTGCTGCATCTCTCGCCTTATCGTAGAGATCGCTGCCCTTCTCCTTTGCCGCGTTATACACGTCGCCGCTTTTTTCTTTGGCGCTCTTAAAGGCTTCGCTTGCCCTGTCTGTCAGATCTATGACTGTTCCGTCGGTCTTTACGAACTCGACGCGGCATCTGAATCCGAGCGTCGCAACTACGCCGGCTATCATCCCGTAAGGCGCGATGACGATGCCGAGCAGCCCGGCCGTGAGAGGGATGTTGAGGATGATCTCGTCGTCCTTCTTTACGACAATTCTGGAGACGTTGCCTTTTGATACGATTTCTTTCATCTTTTTGATGAGGTCTCCGGTTTTATCTGAAGCGGCGTTTGCCTTTTTATTTGCTGCGTCAGGGCCTACGGCTTCATTCATCTCCTCGATGGCGATGATGGCGTCTACTACGTTGCCGTCAGTCTTTTCGAGCGCTTCTTTCGCCTGCTTGTAGGTGACGCCGGTGCGGTCTCTTACTAATTCGATCTTTTCGAGTGTGATTTCCATAAAATCTACCTCCTGGTTGTTTTTCTAATTCTCTGATTTGAAGTTCTGTTTCTTTGAATTTCTGTTTCGATTCTCGCAATCGTTTCCGGTCCGGACGCGGTCTTGTCAGAGTATGCTCTCGCTCTTCAGTTTTCCTATGTCCAGATGATACGATATATAGTTTTTCAATATTTTAAGCAGTTCTTCCGAGTCGTGTTCGTTTAACGCGACTTTTTCAAACGTTCGTATCGGCTTCTCGCGGAAAAAACTGATCGTTCTAACTATATCAAAATCAGGCGAATAAATCAAATCCGAGACTTTATCCGGAGTCAATTTTTCAGAAGTTTTACTTTTGCAGTCCTCACAGACCATTCCGCCGTCAGGAACGCTGAAAAATCTGACGTCGGATGAACCGCACGAGGCGCACGGCCCAAGCACCGGCATCATCCCGACTTCGTCGAGCATCTTTACCATATACGCGATGGTAAGTGTGTCAAAAGATACTCTGCGCCGTTCCATGGCAGCCAGATAATCGATAAGAACGTTAAAAAGTCTCGGCTCAGGCAGGCCTTCGGGCAGGACCTTATCCGTCAGTTCCAAAACGAACGAAGCGTTGGCAAATTTATCGATATCCTCAGAAAGTCCGTAGAAGCTCTTTATCACCTCGCCGCCGTTCATATCGTAATAGTCGCGGCCCTTGAAAAGTTCGTATCTGGCGTAGGTAAACGGTCTGAGAGCCAGCGAAGAACGGGTTTTGCGATTTGTCTCGCTGAAACTCGTGCCGACGCTTATCTTTCCGTATTTCTGGGAAAAGATCGTGAGTATCCTGCGTCCTCCCGTCGCCCTTACCTGTCTGAAAACGATGCCTTCAGTCGAAGTGTACATTTAGCCTTTCTTTCTGATTTTACAGTTTTTACAGTCCTCTTATCGGCGATCCTTTTCGTCGTATCCGAGATTTCGGATGACTACGTCGGAATCGCGCCAGTTCTCTTTAACTTTCACATGGAGTTCGAGGTAGACTTTGGTGCCGAGAAGCGCCTCGAGTTCCAGTCTCGCGCTCTTCCCCACGCCCTTGAGTTTGCGTCCGCCTTTTCCGATGATTATACCCTTATGCGACTCTCTTTCACAAATTATCGTGGCATAAATTTCGGTGAGTCTTTCTCCTTCGACGAACTTGTCTATCACGACAGCCACCCCGTGAGGCACCTCCTCGTCGAGATACATCAGAAGTTTCTCACGGATTATCTCTGAAGCAAGGAATTTCTCCGGAACGTCGGCTATCATATCCTCAGGGAAATACATCGGCCCTTCTTCCAGATGCGATTCTATCTCCGGGATGAGTTTTTCGACGTTGATTCCTTTGAGAGCGGATATTCCCTCTATGCTGTCAAATATCCCCATCGAGTCGTATTCATCATAAGTCCTCCTGAACTCGTCGGGATCCATCTCGTCTATTTTGTTGATGACGAGTATCTTAGGCGTTTTCAGGTCCTTTATCATATCTAGGATGAATTTGTCGCCTCTGCCTTTGTCGGGAGCGCTGTCGACGAGGAAAAGTATGACATCGACTTCTTTGAACGTCCTTATCGCCGTCCTGTCCATAGCCTCGCCAAGTTTGTTGTGGGCTTTGTGGATGCCCGGAGTGTCGATGAATACTATCTGTACGCCGTCTTTCTCTCCCGCGCCGCGCGTGTATATACCGCGTATGCTGTTTCTCGTCGTCTGCGGTTTGTCGGTCGCTATCGCGATCTTCTCGCCGAGCAGAGCGTTCAGCAGCGTGGATTTCCCCACATTAGGCCTTCCTATTATCCCTGCAAATCCCGATTTCATCAAAACCAAAACCCTTTCATCAAAGCCTGAATCATTTCATCAAAGCCTGAAGCATTTCGTCAAAGCCTGAAGCATTTCGTCAAAGCCTGAAGCATTTCATCAAAGCCTGAACCCTTTCGCCAAAAGTTCCGTCAAAGCCGCTTCTTCGATATGATCTTCGTCTTTGCCGGTGATAACTCTCAGGTCCGGAGAAAACTCATACAAGAACTGCCTGCATATCCCGCACGGCCAAGCCGTTCCTTCGCTCGACACTACGGCAAGCGTCTTGAACCTGCGGAAACCCTCGGAAACGGCTTTTACGCATGCTGTTCGCTCGGCGCATATCGCAGCGCCGAATGAAGAATTCTCGACATTGACTCCGGTGAATATCTCCCCCGTATCCGTCAGCAGCGCGGCTCCGACCTTAAATTTAGAGTACGGCGCGTATGAATTTTTTGTCGCTTCTCTGGCCATCCTGTAGAGTTCTTTATCTGACGGAAGTCCTATCTCGTTCATGATCTCTTCCTCTCTTGCCCTCATCACCGCTTTTTCTTCATCCGTTTCGTGGTCATAACCGAGCAGATGGAACACGCTGTGCGTGAACAGATATAGTATTTCGCGCTCAAAACTGTGTCCGAATTCCTCCGCCTGCTCCTGCATCTTTTCTCTGCATATCACCACATCGCCGAGGCAGATCTCGCCTTCCGTCGGAAAGTCTTCGGGCGATTCATACTGCGGAAAAGAAAGTACGTCGGTAACTCTGTCGACGCCGCGATATTCGGAGTTCAGAGCCTTTATCTCATCCTTATCCACGAACGTCACGGAAAGTTCGGTGCGCTCCGCGTCTATCCCCTCCCGTTTGAGGCAGCATGACGCAGCGCTGCGCATTTTCTCAAGGAGCGCTTCCTCTACCTTTGTCTCTTCGTCAATGTATATCGTCATATCTCACTCTATTTTCACTTTTCGCTCTGTTTTTTCATTCTGTCATCGGCGCGGCGCTTGTCGTATTCGTCGTACGCTCTGATTATGCGGCGGACCATCTCGTTTCTCACTACGTCTACATCCCTGAGATAGCAGAAATCGATGCCGTTTACGTGTTTCAGTACTCGTTCCGCTTCGAGCAGGCCGCTCTTTGTCCCGGAAGGGAGGTCTATCTGAGTCTTGTCTCCCGTGACGACGACTTTGGAGCCGAAACCCATTCTCGTCAGAAACATCTTCATCTGCTCGCGCGTGGTGTTCTGTGCCTCGTCGAGAATGATGAAAGAACTGTCAAGCGTCCTGCCTCGCATGTATGCAAGAGGAACAATCTCTATCGCCTCGCGTTCGCGCAGTCTCAGAGTATTGTCACGGCCGAGCACATCATAGAGCGCATCGTAAAGAGGTCTGAGATACGGGTCTACTTTTTCCTGAAGGTCGCCCGGCAGGAAACCGAGTTTCTCGCCCGCCTCTACCGCGGGCCGCGTGAGGATGATGCGCTGTACTTCCTTATTCTTGAACGCGGTGACAGCCATCGCGACCGCAAGGTATGTTTTACCAGTGCCGGCAGGACCGATGCCGAAGACGACATCTCTGGTCTTCATCGAATTGACGTAGTTCTTCTGACCGACAGTTTTTGCCTTAAGCGGCTTGCCTTTTACGGTAAAACAAATTATGTCCTTGCTGATATTATTCTCTCTGTAAGAGCCTCCTTCTTTTCGGAGGGCTATTACATAATTGAGTTTCTGGGCGTCGATGTGTTCACCGTTTCTCAGGATGTCCATCAATTCCGTCAGGATGGCAGAAGCGTCGTCCGTATTGCCGCCTCTGAGCAGCAATACGTTATCGCGCTGAAATATCTCCGTCCCCGTCGATTCCCCTATGACGTCGAGGTTTATGTCCAAACTCCCGAAGAGTTCGCTCCTGTCTATCGCGTCGTCGATGCGGAGAGTTACGAATTCATTCCCTCTGTTATTTGTTTCCGTTTCTGCCGCGGCATTTGCGTCTTTGGCGTCTTCTTTTTTTTCTGTCAAGTTTCGGTATCCTCCGATTTATCCCCGAATGATAAAATAAAAGAGGCCGCTATTATTACAGCGGTCTCTGTACCAGCTTATGAAAGAAATTCCGTTACGACTCTGCGTACGTCGTTTCCGTCGGCCTTGCCTTTAAGCTTGCCCATGACGGCTCCCATGAGTTTGCCCATGTTTTCCTTACCGCCCTCGATACCGAGACCTGCTGCCGTATCCTTTACGACTGTCAGGATCTCTTCGGCGGACATCTGTTCAGGAAGATATTTCTTAAGAACTTCTATCTCAGCCTTATACCCGTCTGACAGATCTGTTCGGCCTGCTTTTTCAAAATCGGCGAGAGCGTCGGTGCGCATTTTTATCTGCTTCTGCAGCACCTGCTGCACACCGGCTTCGTCCAGCTCCACGCGTTCGTCGACCTCGCGCTGCTTTATCGCGGCGCGCGCCAGTCCGATCGTGTTTTTCGCGATTTCGTCGCGGTTTTTAAGAGCCTGCTTGTAATCTTCAAAAAGCTGTTCTTTCAGCGTCATATTAATACTTTCTGGCCTTCTTTCTCGCAGCCTCTGATTTTTTCTTTCTTCTGACGCTCGGCTTCTCGTAGTGCTCTCTCTTTCTCACTTCAGCCATGACGCCGTCTCTGGCGCACGATCTCTTGAATCTCTTGAGAGCGCTCTCCAAGCTTTCGTTTTCTCTTACGATTACCTGTGCCATATATATCACCTCCTGCCCGTAATGAAATTATAAGCAGTGAACAGTGTTCTGCTCCAACAGCGCTATTATACTATCATTCATCCCGGGTATCAAGAAAATTTTTTTAAGTTCAGGCCAAGTTCAGGCCTGAAGTCCGGCCCTGATGTTTAGCCCGGAGGCCACGTCATCTTGCGCTTTCCGAGGATATGGAAATGCAGATGCTTCACGGACTGTTCAGCGTCGTCACCGTTGTTGCTGACTACTCGATAGCCCGTCTCGATGCCGAGCGAATCCGTGATTTCATGGATCTTCGACATCATATATCCGAGAAGTTCCTTGTTGCTGTCGTTCACATCGTCCAGCGAGCCGATATGTTCTTTCGGTATAAGCAAGACGTGTTCCGGAGCCTGCGGATTGACGTCGCGGAAGCAGATCACGCGGTCGTCCTCGTAAACGATGTCGGACGGTATCTCATGTCTGGCGATTTTGCAGAATAGGCAGTCATCCATCGATAATCTCTCCTTTCATTCCGTCGTTATATATATCTTCAAGCTTCGTCCTACAAAGCCTTCCGATCAAACCATCACTGCCGCGCGCGTACACCCTGACATAGTTCCCCGAATATCCGGAAAGAAGCCCGTCCTCTCCCTTTTCTTCGAACAAAACGGTATCTTCCGAACCGCGGCACTTTTCCCTGAACCTCTCCGAGACTTCCTCGGCATGTTTCGCCAAAGCCTCGACCCGCGCATTCTTTACCTTCGGCTGTACCTGGTCAGGCATCGCGTCGGCTTTAGTCCCGCGCCTTCTCGAGTACCTGAAAGCGTGTACCTTGACGAATTCGGAGCGCGTCACGATGTCAAGCGAATCGGCAAAGTCGCTCTCCGTCTCACCGGGGAACCCCACTATGATATCCGTACTTATCCCGTAAAGCGGATCGAAATCCCTGAGCGCTTTTACTATATCGAGATATTTCTCCCGGTCGTAGTGCCTGTTCATTCGCGCCAAAACGCCGTCGGAGCCGCTCTGTACCGACAGATGCAGATGATGGCAGAGTTTGCCGTATCCCACGAGTTTTTCGACGTCTTTTCTGTCTACGACCGTAGGCTCCAGAGAACTCAGCCTTATCCTGAAATCTTCGGTACTCGAATCGAGCATTTTGATAAGCGGTTCTATCCCCGGCATGCCGAGGTCTTTGCCGTAAAGAGCCGTATTTATCCCGGTCAGTACTATCTCGTGATATCCCGCGCGGGCAAGCCTTTCGGCTTCCGCCACGATGTCTTCGGGGTCTCTGGAGACGATGCCGCCTCTGGCATAAGGGATGATGCAGTAACTGCAGAACCTGTCGCAGCCTTCTTCTATCTTTATGAAAGCGCGGCTCTTCTCATTCATCCCCGATATCCCGCTGTCACACGTCCAAATGACCTGACCGCCCGTTTCTTTTTCATCGCAGTGCTCTTTTGTTCCGACATCATCTCCGAGCGCTTCAGCCACCAGCGCGGGTATATTGTTTTTTTCTTTGTTGCCGACGACCATGGAAACGCCGTCGATGCCGGACACGGCGTCTCTGTCCGTCTCCGCGTAGCATCCCGTCACGACTACGAAAGCGCCGGGGTTTTGCTTCTTCGCTCTTCTGATGTACTGTCTGGACTTGCGGTCGGCCAGATTGGTGACGGTGCATGTGTTTATCACATAAACGTCGGCAGGCTCCCCGTCCGATACGGGATCAAAGCCGTTTTCGGCGAAATGTTCCTTAATAAGTTCTGTTTCGTATTGATTTACCTTGCACCCGAGGGTCATGAATGCGACTTTTCTGTTCATGCTCAGATTATACCACCTCTCTTGCCGGTACGACAAAGTTAATATATTATGTGGTTATAAAATGCAGCTGCTGAAGGAGCGGTATCATGAAGACATTTTCACAGATTTTAGCGGAAAACAACATGAAGTACACGGGACTGCTCGATGACGACGCCGTGCGGGAGCTTGAGAGTTTCTGGCTCTCTCTCGTTGAAGAAAACGGCGGCACCGTGTCAGACGCGGACATCGACGAAGCGCTCGACATGTACCAGACGCTCGGGGCTATAGCCAAAGCCGATACAGTCGACACTGAAAAAAATCAGGCATCGGGAGACGCCTCAGGCAAATCGGAAAACGCTTCAGGCAGATTTGAAGACGCCTCAGGCAGATTTGAAAATACCTCAGGCGCCGTTTCCGGTCAGGACTCCCGCACACCTTCTTACAGCATTTACTACAGCAGCAGCCGGAGGCTCGGCGACTCCGATCCTATTTTAGTCATCGACGACCCGCACCATACGATGAACTATCACGAGACAGGGTCTTTCACCAATCCCGAAAGGATGGACGCGTTCGAGTTCACTCACGGGAGCCTCCAGCAGCGGAACATAATCGCCGCGGACAGCAGGTTCATCAAACTCCTCAGGTGGCTCGGCAAAGGACACATATGCGTCAGGCTTTCCGGCCACGCGGTGCCGGAAGGCTATGCCGTTTACAGCATCAAAGCTGTCGACCCGGCAGGCGACGAATCCCTGTCATCGGCGAGCAACGGATTCCTCCAGATGGTCATCAGGCGCCTCCTGGCAAGCGACCCGGTCGCCGTTAAAGACGGTTCGGAAGCGGACGACGATACTGACGGTGAAAACTTCGAAGACGACTCCGCCATCATCCTCACCGACATGTCTAAAATAATAGATTTTATGTCTACCGCCGGCGACACTCTCCCTCCGAACATCAGAGCGTGGGCCCACAGGAACATCGCGATGGTAAACGCTCCAAACATCTCCGCCGACGAGAAGCGCCACGCTCAGCGGGCTTTGTCTATCGTACTCAACATCCAGTGGCAGAGCACTTGGTTCCCTTCGATAGACCCTTACGAAGCCAGACGCATACTCGATGAAGAACTCTACGGCATGGACCACGTCAAGCAGAGAGTTATCGAGACGATAATCCAGATAAACCGCACGCACACGCTGCCGGGATACGGACTGCTTCTGGTCGGGCCTGCAGGCACGGGCAAATCGCAGATCGCCTATGCCATTGCCAGAATACTGAAACTCCCGTGGTTTTCTCTTGACATGAGCACCATACACGACGCTGAGGCCCTGACCGGCTCGCCGCGAGTCTACACCAACGCTAAACCGGGCCGCATCATGGAAGCGTTTTCCTACGCCGGATCATCCAACCTCGTGTTCATCATCAACGAACTCGACAAAGCAGACAGCGGCGCTTCCTCCTCTAACCCGGCTGATACGCTGCTCGCGCTGCTCGACGGCCTGGGCTTCACCGACAACTACATTGAATGTGCGATCCCTACGCAGGGCGTATATCCTATCGCGACCGCTAACGATAAGTCGCGGATCTCCGACCCGCTGATATCGCGTTTTGCCGTGATAGACATACCTGACTACAACGCAGATGAGAGAAAGATAATATTCCGCGACTACGTCATGCCTAAAGTCACAAAGCGCCTCGGGATGAAAGAAGGAGAATGCGTCATAACGGACGAAGGCATCGACGTCATAATCGAGAAATACGCCGACCTGCCGGGAGTCAGGAGTCTTGAACAGGCCGGAGAACACATCGCCGCAAACGCCCTGTACCGCATCGAGACGGAGCATATCGCAAGCGCCGTCTACGGTCGAAAAGAGATTTTAGATCTGCTTGAACAATAAAAGCATGCGGCGTCGTTGACGCTCATAACCGATATACAGAAAAGCCCGTCACCTACGCAGTGCGGGCTTTGTCGATTTCCGGCCTGATTTTGTGATTATATATCCGGAAGAAGCATACGCAGTGTATCGCAAGCGTCAAGATCCAACTGATAGGATATGAAATGTAGACGGTCGATATCGTGTGATATTCGGGTATCATGAAGACTGTGGCGAGCCATACGATGCGGAAAACACATGCGCCGAAAACGGTCACTATCGTAGGTGTGAGGGAATAGCCCATACCGCGCATCGCGCCGCTCATTATTTCCATGGCGCCGCAGATAGCATACGGCGCAGACAGATAACGGAGTCTGATGATGCCCTGCTCGATAACGTCTTCGCTGTCCGTGAAGATACCTATCAGCGGATCTCCGAGCACATACGCGGTTATTCCCAGAAACGCTCCCGTTATTACAGAACACGCCAAAGCAGTCCGCGTGATTTTCCCTATTCTATCGTATCTCATCGCCCCGACATTCTGGCTGACAAAAGACACTTCCGCCTGGCTGAAAGCGTTCATGGCAACGTAGACGAAATTTTCGACATTTATCGCTGCGGAGCTCCCCGCGACGACCACACTGCCGAAACTGTTGACGGCCGTCTGGATTATCACATTCGAAATTGAGAACAAAACGCCCTGGAGGCCTGCCGGCAGACCTATGCGGATAATCATCCGAAAATGATTTTTATATATCTTCAGTTTGTGCGGGTCTAAGCGGAAATCCCCGTTTTCGTTCATCAGGCAGCGCCATACGAGCAGCGCCGAGACACATTCCGAGACGACGGTCGCTATTGCCACTCCCGCCACGTCCATATCGAACCCGATGACGAATATCAGATTGAGCACGACGTTTATTATCCCCGCCGCGGTGAGAAAATAGAGAGGCCGCTTCGTATCTCCTTTTGCCCTGAGCAGCCCCGCGCCGAAATTATATATCATCATAGGAGTCATGCTCAGGAAATATATGCGCAGATATACGGCTGCAAGCGGCAGAACATCTTCAGGCGACTGCATCAAGACAAGGAAAGTCCTCGCGAATATGACCCCGATTATCGTCAGGATAATGCCGCTTATAACAGCCATCAGCATGGCGGTATGGACAGTCTCGCTCAACGATTTACCGTCGCCCGAACCGTAATATCTTGCGGCGAGCACATTGACGCCGATCGAGAGACCGACGAACAGATTTACGAGCAGATTTATCAGGGAGCCGTTCGAGCCCACGGCCGCCAAAGCCTCATCGCCGGCAAAGTTTCCGACGACAAGGACGTCTGCCGCATTGAAAAGAAGCTGCAGCACGCTCGAAGCCATGAGCGGAAAAGCGAAAGACAGCATCTTTTCGAGGATCGGTCCCTTCGTCATGTCGATCTCGTTAGATGCAAGTCTCCTTTTTCCGGCGCCTTTATTGATTTCAGAATCCACTTTTACCCCTCTTTTGACCCTAAATCTCAAAAATGTTATCCCTAAATCTCAGATTTTGACCGTCAAATTCAAATATGTCGACCCTCGATTTCGAAAATGTCTTCTACTTTCTCTGCGACCGCTATCCCCAGTCTGCGGTGTGAATCTTCCGTCATGTGCATGCCGTCGACATCAGACGCGTGGGCAAACAGCGCGGCATCTAGGAAATGCCATCCCAATTCTTCAGCCATTTGGCGATATGCGTCGGCAAAACCCAGAGAAAGTTCGGGAGCATGCGTCATATCAGGACCGAACCTCGGATCTTCCCTTACGCATGCCTCCACGTGGGGCGGCGCGATGAGCAGCACCTGAGGCACAGGCCCGCGGATATGGGATTTCAGCAGCGCGTCGCGATATCTGTAAAATCCGTGCGCTATAGCGACTGGTCCGACGCCGAAGCGATTCTTCAAATCGTTTGAGCCGAGCATGATAATGACAAGATCGAGCGGAGCATGCGTCATGATGCAGGGATAGAAATAATCTATCCCCGCCATCCTCTCTTCAACAGGATCAAAAAATACTGTCGTGCGGCCGTTCTGTCCCTCCTCGATGACCTCGGCGTCCATGACCTTGTCGAGTTCGTGCTGCAGGACTTTCGGCCAGCGCGTGTTTTCGTCCATGCGCGTCGCCTCTCCCGCTCTGTATCCCCATGTATTTGAATCTCCGAAACACAATATCCTCTTCATTTTCAACTCCGATTATTTTCCCTTTATGGCTGCGGCGATACGCTCTAAACCTTTTTTCAGGACAGAACGAGGCATCGCCAGATTCAGCCTTATCTCGCCGTCGGCATCCGCTACGAACATGCTGCTTCCTCCTTCGAGGAGCACGCCTGCTTTGTTGGCAAAGAAAAGAGGAAGGTTTTCTCCGCTGTCAAAATACGCTCCTACGTTGACCCACGCCAGATATGTCGCCTGAGGTATCCTGAAACGAGCTTTAGGAAGATTCTCTTTCAGGAAGTCGTCGAGATATTTGAAGTTATCATCCAGATATTCCCGCATTTGGTCCAGCCAATCCTCACCGTCATTGTAGACAGCCTCGGCGGCGGCGATGCTCAACGGGTTATCGGACGAATAGTGACGTGCGTCCCAGACTGCGCGTATCTCGTCATCGGGGATGATAACATTTGAAATCATAAGTCCCGCGAGGTTGAACGTTTTAGTCGGCGCCATGCATGTGATGATTTTCGGATAGTCCGGGCAGACCTTTGCAAGAGGAACGTGTTTTTCTCCCACTCTCAGCAAGTCGCAGTGTATCTCATCCGAAATGATGTAAAGCCCGTTCCTACGGCAGATATCCGCTGCCCGCGCGAGTTCTTCCTCGGTCCAGACGCGCCCCGTAGGATTGTGAGGATTGCAGAAAATCAACAGTTTGACAAGAGGATCCGCCGCTTTCTTTTCGAGGTCGTCAAAATCTATCCTGTACTGTCTGTCTTCCTCGATAAGCGGGCACGTCACGAATTTCCTTCCGGACATTTCGCAGGCTCCGGCGAAAGGAGCGTAAGACGGCGTGAGTATCAGGACTTTCTCAAACTGAGTCGTGATATACGGAACCAGTTCATTGAGCGCGGGAACTATGCCGCTGCCTGTTCGCAGATGTTTTTCATCGCAGTGCCATCCGTAGCGCTTGTCGCACCACGAAGAGAAGGCTTTGTAGTACTCATCGTCGTTGGCTTTGGAATATCCGAATATCCTGCGGTCCAAGCGCTTTCTCATAGCCTCCGCTGCCACGTCGGGCGAGGCAAATTCCATGTCCGCTACCCACATGCGTATGAACTCGTCGTCCGCGAAAGGAAATTTCATCGTCTTATCCGCGTGGAAAATATATCCGCGGAAGCGCTCGACGTTGAATGAATCAGTTCATTTCCTGTCGATTATCTCGTCAAAATCGTACTTCATCTTCGCTCCTTTCCTCCATAATTGCCATAAAATATTCCCAGGCTATTCCCGGCTACTCCCAGGCTATTCCTACGCTATTCCTACGCTATTCCTACGCTATTCCTACGCTCCGGCGACCGAAACGCCCTTTATCTTTATCGCAAGAGGACCGCTGTATGATGCGTCGCCGTACTGTTCTTCGGAAAAGACTATGTCGTCCTGTTTCTCGAGCAGACTGCCGTTTATCGACCCTCCCGTGAGCAACTTCACGCTTCCGTCTTTGCCGTACAGATACGCCAGCCTTATCTCTCCGCCGAATTTGCCCGTCATAGGGTCCATCTGAAAATCGGAGAAACTGACGGGATAGAGAGCGTTCTTCCTCATTTCGGAAAGCGGGACCGTGCCGCCGCCGAGTTTGATCTTTGCGTAGTGGCCTGTCGGCTCTATATTAAGATACGATGCAAACCGCTGATCGGCCTGTAGAAATTCGACCTTTCCGTCGGCTATCAATCTGCGCTCTTTCATCGGGATCCCCTCGCGCGAGAACGGGACCGTCGGCTCGACTGAAATGTCGATTTTTTCGCCTTTGGCGTCCTGAGGCTGGATATAGTCTCCAGGCTTCACGTCGAAGAACCCGGAGTATACGGCAGACGCCTCGGTGCGGCCGATGTATAATTCGAGCAAAATCTTAAGGTTATCGTCCGAAAGAACGACATCATAAGTTCCGCTCTCAGTCTCGCCGGTTACGTGCGCTCTGTCGTATGCCGCCGCGAGCGCTTTCCTGCCCTTTTCCGTGAGCGCGTCGGGATCTAGATCGTAATATCTGAACTGGAAATACTGTTCCACATCGATCGGTTCTCTGCACTGCACCACGAATTCGCCAAAGCAGGCGCGCATCTCATATCCGTCGGAAAAACCTTCGGATGAAGTAAAGCGCACGGTCGTCCTTGTCGAAAAGACCTCCGCGCTGTTGATGAAAGCGCCATCGCCGTACTCGTCTTCCGCTTTATACAGCGCTTCGGCATAGCGTGCCGAGGCCTCTCTCACTCCCATGGCGTTCAATCCCGACGGCACGGTCACCGGTGCTGAATCCTCGCCTTTATACATGTCGTATGCGGGATTCAATGCGCATTTTGCGGAGCCGATCCCGCGGGAAAGCGCGTCTTTTATCTCCGCGTCATCCATCCCCGGCGACAGGACGACGTCGGACTGTCCGCGGAGCGGTTCGCCTGTTTCGGTTTTGCCGTCGCAGAATACCGTGACCGTATACTCAGTGATATCTTTCAGCCTCTCTGTGTCGAGGTCTCTTTTGACAAAAAAGAGTTCGGCGCTCTGAGTGGTGCGCTCCTCGACAGTGTAGTGCTCAATGCCGAGTTCCGCCAAAATACGAACAATATCTGCCGTCATCGCGGGTCTTTCATTTGCCGCCGCAGATTTTTCATTTGCCGCAGCCGATTTTTCATTTGCTGTTGCTGCTTTTGCTGTTGTTCCAGCCATATCAAAACTCCTTATCCCAGTCTGATCTTCGCTTTGATGTACGGTCCGCCGCACGATACTTTTACAAATTCTTTCCAGCCTTTGCCGCAGCCTCCCGTGCCTGTGTGGTCGAGGTCAGGGCTGACCATGGAAATAGATTTGAGAAGATCCGGCACATAACCTGTGAGCACGACCGGCCCGACGAGGCGTCCCGTCAGTTTTCCGTCTTTTATCTCGCGTCCGAAACTGACCATGCACTGTATTCCCCAGTTCTTAGGGTCTTCCATGCCGCTCTCGGCCTGATCGAGCAGGAAACCGTATTTTATCGAGCCTATCATATCTTCAAGGCTGTCGGTCCCCGGTTCAAAATACGTGTTGGTCATGCGGGTGTAGGCCTTGCGTTCGTAACTCTCACGCCTGCCGTTGCCCGTAGGCGGAACGCCGAGAGAAAGGGCTGACAGTTCATCTGCCATTCCCTTCTTCAGGATGCCGTGGTCTATTATCAAAGTGTCACTTGCGAGATTCCCTTCATCGTCAAAGAAGTATGACCCGGTATCGTCCATAGCGCACGCGGTATCGTGCATCGTGACGAGGTCAGAAGCGACTCTCCTGCCGATGTAGTCTTTTGCGAGCGCCCTGTCTTTTACGAACATATCCATCTCGACGCCGTGACCGAACGCCTCGTGGGCGATGAGGCCTGTGATGTCCGGCGAGCAAATGCAGTCGTAGACGCCCGGCGTGACAGGTTGGAGCCCTGTCAGCTCGACCGCGGTCTTTGCAGCGTCTTCCGCGCCTGCCGCGATGTCGTCGAGGAGTTCCGCGCCGCCGAGGCATGAATAAGGCTTATAACTCATCCGCACTTCTTCTCCCGCGTGCACGAGAGCGGATACCATGCCGTCCGACCACATGATGTTCTGCTCCATATCTTTTTTCGGGGAGATGAACATCTTGTGAATCTCGGCGAATTCATATCTGGATGCCGCGTCAAATATCCTGTCGTCATACGAGATTGCCTTTTCGCGTATTTCGGCCAGACGGTCGAGTATCTTATCGCCGCCTAGATCATCCGGGTGGATCTTGCATTCGCTGGATTTGAGGAAGACGCACTGTTCATCGGCAGCGGCCGGGCGATTGAGGCGTCCGAACCTGTCCGTCAGCATCTCAGGTATCGGGACGAGCTTTTCAGAGACGGTTTTTACGATATCTCTTACTTTTTCCTCGCTGATGTCGTTAAATGAATATTCGGCGTATCCCGTCCCGTCGTATACGCGTACGACGAATCCGCGCTTTGACTGGAGCGCCAGCGGCGATGCCGAGCGGCCCGACGGATTTACGTTATATGCGTATGCGCGGGCATCCTGCGCCAAAACAGAGGCGTATTCGTATCTGCTCGAAAGTTCATCTATCAGTTTTTTAAGAGCAGGTTTTTTTGACCGAAGATACGCGCTTGACTGTATCTGCATATTTATTTTCTCCTTTCGCCGGTCTTCTTTGATTTATTTCCCGTATGTGAATCGAACCATCCGGTTATCTCATTCAGTCTCCTGATACGGTGGAGCGGTTTGCCTTCGCGCGAGAGTTCGTGATTTTCGCCTTTAAATACGACCATGCGCGTCTCCACACCCTGACTGCAGATCGCCTGCATCATCTGCATCCCTTCAGGCAGAGGGCAGCGGTAATCTTCCTCGCTGTGTATGAAGAGTGTCGGGGTCTTTACGTTCTTTGCGAATTTGAGAGGCGAATGCTCCCAGAATTTCTTTGTGTTCTCGTCCCCGAAGAGTCCGTCGGCTCCGCAAGGCGACAGACCGAAATTCAGGCCTATGTCGCTGATGAACGTCATCGTCACCCAGTTCGAGATAGAGCGCTGTGAAGCGGCCGCGCAGAACCTGTTTGTGTGTCCGATGATCCAGTTCGTCATGAAACCTCCGTAAGAGCCTCCCGTGACGCAGAGTTTCTTTTCATCGATATTCTCGTATTTCTTCAGGACGACATCGACGAAGTCCATGAGTTCCTCGTAGTCGATATATCCGTATTTGCCCTTGAGGTCGGCGAACTCGTCTCCGCGGCCGTCTGAACCGTGAAGGTTGGTGAACATTACGACGTACCCTCTCGAAGCCCATACCTGCATTTCGTGGAAGAACACTTCGCCGTACGCGCAGCGCGGGCCGCCGTGGATGTCGAGGACGGCAGGATATTTTCTTTTCGCGTCAAAACCTTCAGGGAGCAGCACCCAGCCCGTCAGGTCCTCACCGTGGCTCTTCCAGTCTATGCGGTGCTGTGCGGCGACGTATTTCCCGTCAAGCGCGCCTTTGTTCAGATCGGTCAGTTTCTTCAGTCCTTTGCCGTCGACTCCTATCGAGTAGACTTCGCCGAGGCTCTTGCTGTCCTGACGCGTGAACCATATAGTCTTTCCGTCTGTGTCGAGCTGCATGATGATGCCCGGCTTGTCGAATATGACTGTGCCGTTCATGTCTTTGTCGTACGAATAGATGACGTTGCGGTCTTTTACGGTCGCCACCGTGTATAGCCTGTCACCGACGGTCTTTGAAAAATCGCCGCTCTCGGACATCGTGTCGAAGAGTACGCTCGGCTCGAGGGATATCTCCGGCTTCACTATTTCGGTTATTTGACCTTTTTCGACGCGGCAGACCGTAGGCGTGACAGTCTCAAGATCATCTTTCAACAGAATGGATTCCGCGAGCAGCGTGCCATCCACCACGTACAGATCGTAAAAACCCCTGTCGCTCTTGTCGTAAAGAGTTTCTGAGACGCCGGTCTCGGCGTCGTATGAGTAGATGTGAGAATATCTTCTGAGCGATCTGCCGTGATTCAGCCCTTCGTAATATACCTTTGAGCCGTCTAAGGCGATATCACCCACGTTGAAATCAGGCCTCGTCACTCGCTTTATCTGAAGCGGATCCGTCTTGACGGTAAAGAGCGCGCTGCGTTTTTTGTTCGTCACTCCCGCGCCGTTGAACCAGTACGGGACTTCGTCGAGTACGATGTAGTCTTCTTCGTGCTCTTTCTTTTTCTCCTCTGCCTTTTCGGACGCTTCTTTGCGAGTCAGTCTGTATGCGTCAGGTTCCGCCGCGTCTATCTCGCCTACAGCGATGTAGAGCCCGTCTCTGATTTTTTTCAGGTCCTGCAGAACAAAATTGAACTCGGCGAAGCGCATAGGCTCGCCGCCGTTGATGTCTATCCTGTACAGTTCCGTATATCCTTCCGGGGCCTTGTCCTTTTCGTCCGTCTCCGTGCGCTCGCGTCTCTCGATGATGAGATGAGTGTCGTCGTCCCAGCAGACTATCGTGGAGTCTGCAGTCGAAGTAAGTTGTGATACTTTTCCGCCGCGTATCAGATAGATGTCTTTGCGATAATCGTTTTTATCTTTGTCGGGATAGGCGCACTGGAATGCCAGCGTCTTTCCGTCAGGCGACGCCACGAGGTTCTCCGGGATCTTATACTTCAGCAGATCTTCGATTTCGATTTTTTTCATTACTTGCCTCCGGATGATATTTTGAATATAAAAATAAAAGGTTGCTGATTAATATTATAACCAGAGCCGCCGTAAATTGATACGAACATTTTACGCCGTCCTTATTTGTTTTCGTGGCCTCTGATGATAAAATATAAAATAATATACGTAAATTAGTCATATACGCCAAAAAATATTTGAGGTAGATGTATGTTTAAATGTCCAAACTGCGGCGGGAGTATGTATTACAACATCCCGAGCGCAAAACTGAAATGCCGGCACTGCGGCAGTGAGATCTCACCAAAGGATTATGATGAAAACAATAATGCCGAGGAACAGAAAGACTATGATGTAACGATATACACTTGCAGAAACTGCGGAGCGCAGCTCGAGAGCCCGGATGACTCTATCGTCAGCTACTGCCCTTACTGCGGTTCGGAGCAGGTGCTCGAAGGGCGCATGGGAAAATCTCTCAGACCTGCGTCCATCCTGCCGTTTTCCATCTCAAAGACCAAGTGTAAAAATCAGTATATGAAGTCTCTGTCGAAACTGAGATATCTCCCGGACGAATTCAAAGACCCGAAATATCTCGACCAGTTCCGCGGGATATACATCCCGTACTGGAAGTACGACGTGGATATGAACGGCATGACTCCGCTTCAGATAGAGACGAGGACAACTCACGGCGACAGGACGACTGTCAGGACGTATGAAGGAAGCGCAGTCCCGTCAAAAGATCCGTACAGCATCGAGGTAGATGCTTCAAGTACTTTTGACGACTCGATAGCAAATCATATCGCCCCGTTCGATGATAACGATTCCGTAGAATTCAATACGGGGTATCTCGCCGGATTTTACGCGGACAGACCGAATGTCGATCCTCATCTTTACGACGAGACGGTCATAGACCAATCGTATAAGAAATATTCGAGTGAGATAATAAACTCCGTCAACGGATCCGTATTCGGCGCCGATACGGGAAGCGTAAGACAATCGACATCCGCAACTATAAACAAATGCGAAGAGCACCTGCTCCCCGTGTGGTTCCTGACCTGGAAAAAGAAAAACCGTGTCGCATATTCGGTCATGAACGGCGTTACCGGCGAAATGATGTCCGACCTGCCTGTCAATACCGGCAAATACTTCGGGGCGACTTTGCTTGTCGCCGCCGTCCTGTTTGCGATATTCTCGCTGCTGATATCCGTGACCGCTCCTACTGCTTTGATATTCTCCGTGATGATAACGCTTATCGTGATGTACCTATTCTACCGCGAGATGCTTCAGATACGCGACAGAGAGAATCACGTCTTCGATATCGCCTACGAGGGACCGAGCGACGATGCGATGTCGGCAGATGAAAAAGAAAAGATCCGCTCCAAAGCCGCGAGGAAAAACAAGATCAAGAAAAAGAACGGACGCAAGCCGAACGCCATGGGCTGGGGTATCATGATATACAGCATAATAATCATCATATTCTCGATAGCATCGTCGCTGAGCACATCCGGCCTCTTTTCCGGTTCCTACGGAGGCTCCACAGGACAAGTCCGGAACATCGGTTTGATACTCGTATCATCTATCGCTGCTGTTCTGGCCCTTATAATACTTATCAGGTCTCTCATGCTGCTGAAGTACGTCACCGAAAAAAAGCAGCTGATGACGACCATCCTGCCGTTTGCGGCGATAGCTCTGTCATTTGCCGTAGCGATATCTCAGACGATAGAGGATTATTATTTCTATATCGCTTCTGTAGCCTGCCTTCTGGCGGCAGTCGTTATCAGCATAGCGCTTATTAAATGCTACAACATCCTCGTCACGAGGCCGATGCCGAATTTCTTTGACAGAGAAGGAGGCAAAAACGATGCTGAAGATTGACCGAAAAAAACACAGATGTTTCGCTGCGCTCGCGATAATATCGCTGCTTGTCATATTCTCATCCGCAGCAGGCCTCACCTCGTACGCTGCCTCCTATGTGAACGACTCCACAGGTTATGAAATAGTCATCGACGACGAAGCGGACCTTCTTTCGGCGTCTGAAGAAACAGCGCTTGCGGAAGACATGAAACCGATAACGGAATACGGCAACGCGATGTTTGTAAGCGCGACCCCGTACGGTGAAGACACGTCGTCGTACGCCGAATCGCAGTACGATTCGCAATTCCGGTCCGAAAGCGGCACTGTTTTTGTCATAGACATGGCAAACCGCAATATCTACATCTTCAGCCGCGGATATGTCTACCGTGTCGTGACCAACTCGTACGCCGATACGATAACAGATAATATCTACAAACTTGCGTCTCAGGAAGAATATTACGAATGCGCAAAGAGCGCATTCGAGCAGGAATACGTACTGCTGCAGGGCGGCAGGATATCACAGCCGATGCGGTACATCACAAATGCGCTGATGGCTCTCATCCTCGGAGTATTGATAAATTTCGTGGTCCTGAACGTCCAGCGCAGGAAGTTCAAGCCGTCTTCAAAAGATGTGCCTGCGGTAATAAATCAAGAACCTGAAGTCATCGTGCGAAGAGGCCGTCTCATCTCTACCCGCACCTACGTCAGTTCAAGCAGCAGCAGCGGCGGCGGTGGCGGCGGAGGCGGCAGCAGCGGCGGCGGTGGCGGCGGAGGCGGCGGTGGCGGCGGCCACGGCTTCTGATACCGCTGTCAAATAGCCTCATTCGGATGACGCATCATCCCTCATCATCGGCGATCAGGTCGCGCACCACTTCCGACGCGATAGCGAGTCCGGCCGCGGCAGGAACAAAAGGCGTGCTCCCCGGGGCATGCCTGCCCGGGCTGTTTTTGGCGCTGTCCGCATAAAACGGCTTAGCGGGAGGTTCGTTCGAGAAAAGCACCTTGAGATGTTTTATCCCGCGCTCTTTAAGTTCACGGCGCATGACTTTCGCGAGAGGATCGCCGTGCGTCTTATATATATCGGTTATTTCAAGGGCCGTCGGATCGAACCTGTTGCCGCAGCCCATGCTGCTTATCACGGGAACGCCCGCCTTCACGGATTCGGTTATTATCCATATTTTAGCGGCGACGGTGTCAACGGCGTCGATTACATAATCGAAATCCTTGAAATTGAACGTTTCGGCGTTATCTGCGGTAATGAATATCTTTCTTGTCGAAACCGCTGCTCTGTCGTTCAGGGACTTTATCCGCTCCTCCGCCGCATCGACCTTATATCTTCCGAGCGTATCGTAAGTGGCGTAAAGCTGCCTGTTGAGATTAGACTCCTCAAATACGTCGTTATCGACGAGTTCGAAGTGTCCTATTCCTGATCTTGCGAGCCCTTCCACGACGCCGCATCCGACGCCGCCCACGCCGAAGACCAGAACGCTCTTTCCCGCGAGCGCCTCGGTGGCCCGAGGACCTGTAAGCATCTCCGTCCTTGTAAATTGTTCTGATGTCATATCTGCTCCAACCTGTCAGTCTGTGAATTCGCGCGATGCGTCTATCTGAAGCGTGAGGGAACTTTCATGCTTATCGGCATTTGAGTCATACCACGTGTATGGTATCGTGACAGTAATCATCTCCGGGTAAGATTCGGGCAGATAGTAGCGGACTGCCATGACCGATGACTCGCCTTTTTCGAGACTGAACGTGTCAGAGTAGGAATATCCCTCCGGATTCGCCGGTTCAGTGGTCGCCGTATCAAGATACAGAGTTTCGTCCGATTTGCTTTCCAGATAGAAAATCAGATTTACCCTGTTGTTATAATCCGCGTCCGGCATCACGCCCTGGAAATAGACGTTCATCGCATCGTCTGAGACGTTTTCCAGATCCTTTCTCTGCTCCCCGCGTTCGGCGTCCTGAGCAAAAGTGATTTTATAGATATCGGCGTTGTGGATATACGTATTGAGTTTATATCCGACAATATACCTTACGCCGATATCTGCCTCGTGTATCTTTTTTATTCTGTTCGCACTGATGTACAGTTCGTCAAAACCGATCTTAATGCGTGTCGTCGTTTCAGGCTCTGCAATATATGTCATTGAGTCGACCGGTACACTCATGCCGTCGACAGACGTGCTCTTGAAATATATCCCGACCGTTGAGTGTGTATTGTTCGACACTTCGGCAACGATATATGTCATCCCATCGCTCCCTTTGCCTATACCCTCAAAAGTCACCGTGAAATCCCTTCCTGACATCTTTATCGTGCCGTCGACTCCGTCTTCCACAGAGACCAAGTCTATCGGAATGTCCGAAGTAAAGGCTTCGTTGCGTGAAACGTCGTATTCGGTCAACTCATATACACCGAAATGAGATCTGTAGTATGATGCCACCAAAACGCAGACGATAGCGACGACAAAAAGAGATATGGCAGCGATCTTAATGATGTTGCGGTCACGCATCGCGGAAGCCGGAGCACTTATGGATGAGCTGACCGAAGAAGTACCCGAATACATGCTCTTTGGGGCCTCGTAAGCGCGGACGTTATTTTGTTTGGCATAACCGGCATGGAATACCATCGGAAATCTGCTGATGTATACGATAAAAATAATAGTATAAATCAGCATTGAAACGAAATATATAAAGCCGGAAGGAGAATATCGATTCGAAATAAACAATCCGTCAGGCCATCCGTAGGCCTTTATCATCGTCTTGAGATCATACTCCTGAATAACCACTTTCAGAGCGGCAAATCCCGCCGCGATAAAAGCAAAAATCCTCGCTCCTCCGTATCTGCCGATAACAAAAAGAATCAGTGCGACTATAATGACCACGTAAAAGTACAGACTTATCAAGTCTGTCAATACAGCAACCGTCTCAAAGTTGAAACCGCTCGAGCCGACAACCAGAATGCGTATTATAGAAAGTTGAGTATAGACATCAAAAGCGGCAAATACAGCCAGTATGCAGAAAATCACTACAAGAAAAACGGTCGATTTCCTGCGCATCATGGACTTCTGAGGCTGGTACCCGCACCTGAACAGCAGGAGCGCCGCGATGAACTGAGCGCACAGCATGACAACGTTATATCTTGAAAAATCGGAGGTATATCCTATCAATAGGAATATCTGAAGCAAAAAAAGCGCGGCACATATCCACGCACCGATAATCCCCGCGGAAAACCTGTCTCTGTTTCTGTATGGATGATCGCCGTAACTGCTCAGGTTCATCTTTCACCGCCCGCATCTCAATCCTGCTGTTCGAAATAGTTATCGATATCTTTTCTTTTCTTCATTTCAAATGAAGGCATCTCGCCGCTGCTCGGCACGCTTCCCACGTCGAAAGCGGTTTTACCTGAATTGTATGCTTCCGATGTTCTGCTCCTGTCAAAAGCTGAATCCGGAAGCATGTTCGGATCCGCATACGTATCCGCGGGCTTTACCGCCGTCATCCCCGGTCTTATCACGCCGGTGTTGTCCGGAGCCGCTTCAAACGCTCCCGGTTTGAGGTATCTCCTGCAGTATTCGCGCATCGCTGCCGTTACGCAGATGAATGGAATACTCGACATGAGAGATGATAACACAAACCGAATACCCGTAAAAATAGGCGTCATTACATCAAATCCCTGGAAAGTAGATGATTCTATGCCGAAAGCGACGCCGGAAGGAAAACTTCTGAAAAAGAACAGCCATCCCGCCCAGAGAAAGAGCTTTGAAGCCTGCTCGCCTTTCCTTCTGCTCACGTCGACGAATGCAGCGCCCATCAAAATATATGCTATGAACGCAAGCAGAGGAGAAAGCATGTGCAAAATACTGTTCAGTTGAAAATTTATCAAAGATAAATCGTATCCGTCGATAAAATTATACGCGACATTTACCGCACCCATTATGCATAAAACTGCGGCGGCGGCAGCAAGCCTGGGCTTGTCGGTACCGTACTCTGCCTTTACTCCGTAATAGATGACCACGATAAGCAGAACAGCTTTTATCGCATAAGTAAGCGCCACGCTCCTGAGTGGGATATACTGCAGCAATGCGGCATTCGCGATAAGGAAAAAGAATCCGAATATCGCCCAGCCTATCATTCTGCCGTCTGACTTGTGAGGCGAACCCTGCGGCCTCATGTCGGTTTTATAATCATACATATCGAAAAAGCGCCCTCTTTCATATTGAAATAGATTTGATCGATACTTCGGTTACTGTTTTGTTGATATTATTTATTCTCTGTCAAGTGAAAATATTGATACTCTCTCTACTGATATTTTATGGGGCAGCCCTCAAAAAATCAATAACAGAGCGGCGATACTGCCGCTCTGCCATCTGCATTTTAAAAATTCTTTATTATGGTGATACAGTTTGAAGAGTTCTACTCCTTTGCCTCCTTTTCTTTGCCGAGCGAAAAATCGAGTTTGTAACGCACCTTTTCCAGATCATCGACATTGATCCCGCTTCCTGAAGCCTCCTGCGATGCCGAGTCGGATTTGTCGGGTTCCTGCGATGCCGCGCCGTCGTTGTCAGTTTCCTTCGGCTCCGCGCCGGCTTTGGCGTTATCCTGCGATGCCGCGCCGGCTTTATCGGAAGCCCGCTTCTTAAGTTTATCCAGCGGGTCGTCCTCGCTTACGTACGAGATGCCCGTTCCGGGAATGGAGTACGTCCTGCGTATCTTTCCTTTTGCTGTTCGCGTAACTCGGATGCCCTTGCGGCCCCAACTGACTCCGACTCCCGATTTGCTGAGATTAACTTTGAATCCGAACGGAAGATTAATGCTCTTTCTGTATCTGATGCCCACGTCGTCATTCTCCTTGCGAGTAGTAGCGCTCCTCCCTGTTATTTATGGGAAGCTTGCCCGACTTATATTTTATCATATTTCTCGCATAGAGATATATCAAAACCCCGACGATGGCAAGACCGACACCCGCTATCAGATATATCGGCGTCAGATTGCTCGTAGTTCCGTAGATGTCGAGGACACCTTTGAAGATGCTTCCGACCGTGAGCGTCTCGATGCCGTAATTGTAAATGTCCAGACCGAGCCTCTCGGCGCGCTGTTTGCGCTCGCCCGAGTCGCCCAGACCCATTTTGTCGAATTCCGTCTCGTCAAACTCCGCTTCTCTCGATCTGAAAATGAGATAGTGCGGGAGCGCTCCGCCGAGTAAAGGAATCGCAAAAGCGAATATCATGAACGCCGAGTAGACTTGGTGGCTGAAGTGTTCGTAGATCAAAGCGAACACCAGGCAGAAAGCCGACAGCAGTGCGAATTTGACCGCATTCTTTTTTTCAATATCCGATATAGACAATGTCGCTCACGCTCCTTTCCTGAATCGATTTTCCGTTAGTAGTCGGATTGTTGACTACTTCGCCGTTGAAGTACATTGTCGATGAGCCGCCGCCGTCGAGGTTATACGCCGTCGTCACGCCGAGGCTCTCCATGAATGATGCCAATTCACTGAGCGAAAGGCCTGCGCTTTCGCTGGTGCGTCCGTCAGATACTACGAACACATAGTGCAGATCATCGATGATACCGATGGCAGTGCGCGGGTTGCTGGCCATTGCTTTTCCGACCTCTTCACCCGAGGATACCGTCACTTCTCCGTCCTCTATGATAGCCGGCCCGAACGACAGCACCTGCTGCGCCCCGTCCGCCAGAAGTTCTTCTGCCGTAACAGAATCCTCTGAAATGATTCCGAAAGTTCCGTCATCATATATCACGAGGTCCTCATTCCCCGAAGATCCCTGACTTCGGTAAATAACGCCGTTCCTGATGACGTATCCCGAGTTCTGCGCTCCGTAATAATCTCCGTTTATTGCAAGTATCGCGTTCACTCCTGATGCTATCGTGGATGTCTTCGCAGTGACGTTTTTACCGTATGCGTTCTGAGCAAAAGCCGTTTTCAGGTATTCCGCCGAAGAAAGCGTCACGTCTGCGACGTAGATAGTCGTGTCGTATTCTCTGTATTCGGTCAGAGTTATGGTAATATTTCCGTCGCTGTATGAAGTATCAGTTATGACAGGATCGGTGGCAGCAGCCGTCGTTTCATCTGTAGAATCGGAAGTTGTTTCGCTCGAAGTGCTGCTCTGATGATCCGATACCGTAGTGCTTGAAGTTGTATCAGTGCTTGCCGTCGAAGTCTCAGTCGATGTTTCCTCGGCCGTGGATACCACGGTGTATACTCTGGATATCACGAATGTGTCCAGCACCGAGTACAGTGTGAACGCTGAGAGGATGACCGCAAACACGATGCTGCGTATTTTACTGCTGTTTGATTTTTTCCTTTTCATTGACGTGCCTCCTCCTTTTTTTCGGCGAATACGTATGTATGCTGGCACACGTAGCTCAATACGAAGAAAATCATCTCAGTCGCTATCTTCGCCGCATATCTGTTGACTCCGAATGTAACGGTCAAAGTGTTGAGCACGAAAGTGTTGCCTATCAGGATGACCGCGGCGAGGATGAAATATCTGACGGCTGCCTCGGCTGTATTAGCGTTGCTCTTGAACACCAGTTTCTTATTGACCGTAAAGTTGAAAGTCGCGCTGATAAAGCGTGCCAGCACGTTTGATACGGTGACGCTCGCCGTCCCGATGCCGGCTGTTATCATCGAGAAAAACGCGAAAAGGCAGTAGTCGATAAGAAAGCTGAGCAGCGACGAAGCCGAAAATTTCAATATCTCGCGATATACGCGGAAGGAATCCTTCACAGTGTCGAAATGTGAACTCGTATTTTTCCCGACGTATATAGTCTCTATCGTCTTTTCTTCAATAGGTATTCCGAGGCCCGGCGCCTTCAGCAGAACATTTATCTCGTATTCATATCGGTCGCCTTCTATTCCGATGAACTGAGGTATCAGAGAAGCGCTGAACGCTCTGAGTCCGGTCTGCGTATCATAGACTCTCGTACCGGTCGATAGTTTATATACGAGCCGAGTTATCCCGTTTCCGACCCTGCTCCTCAGCGGCGCCTTATCTGTCATCTTCCTGCTTCCCAGCACCAGCGTGCCCGGCGCGCTTTCAGCCGCCTCCGTTATCATGGCCGCGTCTTTTGCCGTGTGCTGCCCGTCTGCATCGACCGTCACTACAGTCGAATCTTCCGGAAAATTATCTCTTATATATTCCAGACCGGTTTTGATGGCGCTCCCTTTTCCTTTGTTCTCATCGTGAGAAATGACCGTACCGTATTTTTCAGCCTGCTCGAAGATCTCATCTTTGTCTTTCGAACTGCCGTCGTTGACAATGACGATATCGAATCCGTATGTCTTAAGATCCTCCAGCACCCCGAGCAGCGCGCCGTCAGGCTCATAAGCGGGCACCAAAGCGATCTTTTTGGTCTTTTCCATATTCCAAAGCCTCCTTTCCGAATGCTTTAAGCAAAGTATACGGAGGAAGCCTTAGATTAACTTAAAGGAGATTTTGAGTATAGAAAAAAATATTATTTCCCGGTCAGCGCGTATTTGCCGAGGTCTGCGCGCCTGTAATGTATGAACATCAAAACCGCACAGACCATCCATCCTGCCGGATAACCCATGGCAATAGGAATAACTGTATTGGAGATATAATGCGCCACCACATAGAGATATATCTGGCGGAAAACGACGTATGAAAAAATGGTTATGGCTACAGGTTTCCTCACATCACCGGCTCCGCGCAGGCCGCTGTTCTGTATGTCGCAGCTGCAGCTTAATAAATAGAACGGACTTATCATGCGCAGGAATGAGGAGCCGTAAAATACGACTTCCGGATCATCGTTAAAGAATGCGACGATCTGCGGAGCAAAGACCATCACGGGCACAAGCGGTATTATTTGAGTTATCAGGCACAGGTAATACCCGAT
>JBMNVD010000001.1:0-126773 GCA_050946615.1 Eubacterium sp. | reverse complement strand
GATAACTGCGGCAGCAGCCCGCCGACGGACAACTGCCGGGGCGAAAAGACAAACGCCGGATGCGCTCGGAGAAATTCGAATGGAAATACTTTCGGACGTGAGTTCGACTCTCACCGTCTCCACCACGTCAAGCAAAAGGACCGTTGAAATATCAACGGTCCTTTCTTTTCGCTTTTGTGGTCAAATATGTCGTTTGATGCCAAACAAAGCCACATTTCTATTAGAATAGCGCTGCTGTATATCTTTGTCGACAACTTATTTTACCTTTCTAAAAACACGTTTCGTTATATGAATCATTAATATATAATGACTTCGATTCGGATGGTATCACGTGACATAGTGCATGAAATATTTTCATGTCCGGTTTTATTAGGATAATGATATAATGCAACTAAAAATAGTTGCACTTGGTGACTATGGGAAAGCGTAATGAGAAGCAAATAGAGAAGCTGTCAGATCTCAGCCGTTCCATCTCGTTCAGAGAAGTAGAGAGCATTCTCCTTTCCTTAGGCTTTCAGGAATTGTCTAAGGTGAAAACATCCGGTTCGCGAGTACGCTTCTTCCGACCGGAGGATAATGCCGTCATTGACCTCCATGTTCCTCATCCCGGCAACGAAATAAAACGCTACATGAGAGATCTCATAATCATGAAATTAAAAGAGTATGGTGATTTATGATGAAAAGGGACGAAACATTACAATATAAGGGATACACTTCCGTAGTTCATTTTGACGCGGAAGACAAAGTTCTCTACGGCGTATTGGAAGGTATCCGTGATCTCGTGACATACGAGGCCGAGAGTGCAGACGACGTCGAGAGACAGTTCAGAATGGCTGTCGATGATTATCTTGAAATGTGCAAGGAGACAAACAAAGAACCGCAAAAACCGTTTAAGGGCTCTTTTAATATTCGCATCGACCCGGAGGTCCATCGGAAACTGTTCGTGGATGCTCAAGAACAGGGAATCAGTTTGAATACTTTGGTCGCACGAATCCTCAGCAATTACCTCAGCGCCAATAACATCATCGGTGATATCAACGGTTTTTCAGCTTCATATTCAACAAGCGTAACAACCAAAGCACCAAAAATTAATGTGTATCTCGGCGGTCTGGACGTGACGGCAAAGGCGGAAAGAAAGGCAGATGTAAAATGAAACTGATTCTCCAAAACGTTGCGGTTCACTCATTCAAACTGGAAAACAATCTCACAAAAGAAGGTGAGATAAAACTTGAGATCAAGGTCGACTGCAATACATCCGTTCAAAACGATAATGTAACTGCAGTTGCGAAATGCACGGTAACAGGTGCTGTGTCTCCCGATAGCGGAAGCCTTGATATTGAGCTCGTATTGAACGCGATATTCCAATGTGATGGCGAATTTGATGAACGTGAATCCGGGAAAGAATCACTGCTGCAGCTTCACCCTTACCTGCGCGCATATATCGCTGCGTTTTCCGGTACTGCGGGCCTTCCTCCGATACACATACCTCCAATTTCGGGTGACGAGCTTAATGCTAAGCAAGAGTAATTTTATCTACAGTGCTCGCGCTGTTCCATGCTATTTTCAGCGGAGTTTCCTTTCTCTTTTATGATTAAATGACTAAATGCGTGTGAGCGTGCAAAAACACGAACACGGCCCCGAGATCCGAAGCCGTGTCTATATATTTTCTATTAAGTTTTGACCGGTGTCACCGGATGCCACCTTGCGGTGGAATGACGCCTCCATGCGATTGCGAGGATCGTCCCGCGTGCCCTCAAGGCTCTGTCAGCCTTTTATCGGTCTATCTTCTTAAAAGTACTATTCTCTAGTTCTCTTTAAGAGCGTCGATCGCTTTCTTAGCGTCCTCAATTGCAGCCTCGTGGCCATCGATTTCATCTACGAGAGATTTAGCGTCTTCAGGAAGTTCGATTCCGCCGGACTTGTGGAGATCGATGACGATCTTGCCGATCTTAAGCGTCGCCGCTTCGATGGCCCTCTTTTCGTCACTTATCTTTCCCTTCAGCTTGGCGGTTTCGATAGAATCGCTCACTGCATCACTTGCCTGGCCTGCAACTGATTTGACTTTATCTAGAAATGCCATTTGAATTACCCCCTCATAAGCGGCAGCCTCTTCTCTTCAAAGAATGCGCCGCAGCCTATTTGCTCCTGCTTAGAAATCTCCTTTCTGATTTCTTTTGTAACTCTATAATACACTAAATCGATAAAAACAAAACACTTTTCTTCGCCGGATTACAATTTGGCATGCCAGCGGCGTTCTTTATCAAAGCCGGTTATCACCGTTCATAATCAAGCAGCACGAAATGTTTTTTTTCGACAGCCGTCAAAGGATGTACTTTATCGCTTCCATGACTTTGTCGTCAGTCACACCGTTGGCGGCGTCCGGATCGAGATGCTCGCGGTAGTCAGACATCATCTTTGCGAAAATGTCCGCCGTCGACGGAGGCGTGTAACTTATGGTGTTCGCTCCGGCTTCGATCGTCTGCATTATGGATTCTTCGGTCGGTCCTCCGGTGGCGATTATCGGCACGTCAGGAAAATCTTTCCTGATCTTGCGAACGATATCTGGCGTCTTTGAAGCGGCTGAAACGTTTAATATCGTCGCCCCGGCTTCGAGTCTGGCTCCGATGTCGGCGTTCTCGTTGACTATCGTGATGATCAGAGGTATGTCGATCGAACGGGTGACGACCTTAATGGTATCGTTTTTAGTGGCCGCGTTCATGACGACTCCGAAAGCGCCGTCCGCTTCGGCGTCCACGGCCATGACGACCGACCTCGCGCCTGTTGTTATCGCTCCGCCCACCCCCGCAAAGACCGGGATCGGCGACGCGCTTATAAGCGTCTTTGAGATTATCTGCTGCGGCGTGAAAGGATAGACCGCCAGTACAGCGTCGGCGTTGCAGTTCCTGATGATAGCGACATCTGTGGTGAATATGACCGATTTTATCCTGCGTCCGAATACGACGATGCCCGAAGCCCTCCAGATGCATTCCGGTATCTGAAGGCTGTGTGCGCGCAGAGTTCCGTTTATCCTCGGGATATTTCTCTTTTCTGCCATTTTCTTCGCTGACTCCTTTGTGCATTTTGTGGTAATATATTTATTGCCTGCATTTTATGATCAAAACATATCGATTGCCGCGGGAAGCGGCCGGAAGTGACTAAAGCGGCTTGCGCCGCTGACGTGGCTTAGACTTACAATGAAAGGATAGTATTAAATGAGTTACAGATACAAGACATCAGGTACCTGCTCGGTCTACATAGATATCGACATGGACGGCGACGTCGTCCGCGACGTGAAGTTCACGGGAGGCTGCAACGGGAACCTTCAGGGTATCTCAAGGCTCGTAAAGGGCAAGACCTATAAGGAACTGAAAGAAACCCTCGGAGGCATCAGATGCGGAGATAAGCCGACATCGTGTCCTGACCAGCTGGTGCGTGGCATCGAAGAAGCGATGGCGCATGAATCAAAAAGCCGTGACCGTTAAGCGATACGGCTTTTTATTTTGCTTCCGGACCGCTTTCGGTGCTTTGCTCTGCGCTTTGTTTGGTGTCTGAGGAAGACCCGCCCGGAGCATCGGCGGCACTTTCACTTTCATTTTCATCTCCGGCCTTTTGCGAAGCCTTCTGTGCGGCCTTCTGGCTGTCCTCTTTTGTTTTTTCCTCGTCCCTGACAGTTTTTTCAGGCTGCTCGGGCTCGTTGTAAACAGGGAGCGTGATGCGGACCGAGAATATCTGGTTCTCATCCGAATATTTGAACGATCCGCCCATATCCGCGCAGATCTTCTCGCACGTTTTCAAACCTATCTTATTGCTTTCGACTTTGCGCGATTCGGCAAGGATACCGTTTATTATCTTCACCGTTATCCATTTATCGTCGGCGTCGGCTATGATGCTGATGTGGTAATCCATGTCGGCATATTTCATGACGTTGCTCATCACGTTGTCAAAGAGCCGCTGCAGCGCGGAGATGTCCGCCCTGATCTTGACGTCCTCGATCGAGTACTGATATTCGATTTTGAATCCGTGGTTGATGAGTTCCGCCGAATGTTCGGAGAGAAGCTGCTGAAGCAGGATATCCGCGTCGAACACCTCGAATTTTTTATTCATCTCATCCTGAGAGCCGAATACCAGGAAGTACTGGAACAGTTTGTCGGAAAGGTCTTTGAGCTGGAACGCTTTTTCGTGGCAGATGGAAATGTATTTCAGTTCTTCTTCGCGGGAGGCTGCTTTTCCGCTCTCGATGATGTCCAGATAACCGATGAGCGACGTGAGCGGCGTCCTGATGTCGTGCGACATGGCAGTTATAAGCTGAGTGTTCGCTTCCCACGCTTCTTTTTCTTTCTGAAGACGCTCGATTATCGAGTTCCTCATCGTGTCGACGTTCACAGCCACCTGCCCTATCTCGTCGTTTGAAAGAGGCGTGATCTCGGCGTCGAGGTCGCCGCCGCTGACTTCGCGGACTTCACGCGAGAGTTTGACCATGCGGTTGGTGACTTTCGTATTATAGATGAGCAGTATGGCGATGAAAACAGAGACGCATATCGCGGTGCGCAGGATGAACATGATCCTGTAAAAATGCGCCTGCTTGTAAACATCGATATAGACGTAATAGTCGTCGTCGGCAAAAGTGACTATCCTGTTTCGGAAGTCGACATTAAAAGTGTCATACGAAATTCGTTCAGAATTATATTCGCTAATGTAGACGTCGTTCATCCCGCGCGAATTCACGCTGCTGTCGCCTTCCGGCACGCCCGTCGAATCGTAGATCCAGCCGCCGTCGAAATACACCGAATTATTGTCGTATACCTTCAGATACGTGTACTCGTTCTTTTTCGCCCAGTTCTGGATGGCTTCGCTGTTCGTTCCCTTCACGCTGTTGTGATTGATATACTCGATGAAATCGTCGTAGACCGTGTTGACTTCCTTCTCGATGACTTCTTCTTTGTTGTAATATTTGTCGACCAAAACCTGAGTCAGCCAGACGCCGGCGATATACACTATCAGCGTCACGACCAGCGACAAAACAACGATGAGGGAAAGTTTTAAGTTTAGAGGAATGAATCTCTTGTTTCGCAAGTTCTGCTCCGCCTTTTCCTGTCTCTGCCGAGGCATCTACTCTATCTTATAGCCTTTGCCCCAGACCGTTTTGATGAGCTGAGGGTGATTCGGGTCGTCTTCGAGTTTTTTCCTGAGGTTCAGGATGTGTACCATGACCGTGTTGCCGTCCGACGCGAGATATTTCTCGTTCCAGACGCCTTCGTAGATATCTTTGTTGCCGACGATCTCGCCGCGGTGATCGATGAAGAACCTGATTATCGCGTACTCCTTGTCGGTGAGCGGGACGCGCCTGTTTTCCTTGACGGCGCAGCGATATTTATCGTTTATCTTCACCTTATCCGACAAAACCGTTTCCTGCACGGTGGCAGGCCTCTGGTACTCTGTGTACCTGCGGATAAGCGACTTCACCTTCATCAAAAGTTCCGTCTGCGAGAACGGTTTGACCAAGTAGTCGTCGCCGCCTTCCGAATATGCGTCGACCTTGTCCGAATCCTGGGATTTAGCCGTCAAAAACAACAGCGGAACGTTTGAAAACGACCTGATCTGGCGGCACGCCTCGATACCGCTCATGCCCGGCATCATGATGTCCATTATGACCAAACCGATATTTTTGTCATTTTTTACTGCTTCAATGGAGGCGGGTCCGTCTTCCGCCTGAACGACTTCGAATCCTTCTGTGGAAAGGAAGATCGAAACCACCTCGCGGATATCCGGGTCGTCATCGACGATCAAAATTTTCTTTGGCATGGCTTTCCTCCTATGCTCTGAGATTCCTCGCTTCGCTCCCCGTCTCGAGTTTGGCTTTGTCGATAGTGAGAATGATTATGAGTGCTCCCAGCGTTGTTACTGCGGTACCTGTTATGGCAAGCGCTCTGGCTCCGGATGCGTCCAGAATGAATCCGCCCGCCAAAGTAGTGAAGATCGACGCCGCAATCGTCGTTCCCGTGAAAAACGTATGTCCTTTTACGGCTTCGCCTCTGCTCATCGTATCGTCGATAAATCTGACCATCGACGGCAGGAAAAGCGCAAAGGCAAACGGCTGGACAAACTGAGCCAGATATACGGTCAAAACATTCTCGGCGATCACACACATCCCTATCCATGCGATAAAAGCTATCGACGAGAATTTGAGCAGCGTCGTGCATCTGAACCTGTGGTTTATCCTGTTGAAAAGTATCAAAGTCGGTATTTCGGTAAAAGCGAGCAGTGAGAATATCCTTCCCGTGTCCTCGCTGTCGCCGCCCACCGACAATACTATCTGCGCCAAGAAATTGTTAATGATGGAGTTTGAAAAATATACAAACATCACGCCAATACATACTATGACAAACATTTTATGACGTTTTACAAAAGCCTTCAAGTCTATTTCATCGTGTGCGCCGGCTACAGATGCCTGAACTCCCCCATTTTCCGCCTTCCCTGCGGCCGCCGATTTGGTCTCCGCCATACCGCGCGCGAAATCATGAGATGAGCGTGCAATGACAAGAGCAAAGAGCCCGGCCGTTATCAGCCCTACTGCAGCCAGAGAATTCACGCCTTTCAACTCCACCAGAGTCCCCAGCGACATCATCAGCAGAGCATAAGCCAGCGAGCCCGCGCTCCTGCAGAGTCCGAAGTTGATGACGATGCCTGTCTGCTCGAAAGTGCTGCTGGCCGCGTTGCAGAACGGCTGTATCGTCATTGTGTCGGCGATAGCCAGCGTATAGAGGGCCGCCTGTAGAAATGAATGGGCGGGCGAGAATCTGAGCCATACGGTGAGCACGGCGAGCAGCCCGGTCATCCCCAGCATCATGTGAAATACCGCGCATCCGCCTTTTTTATCGGCGGCATCGGCGACAAACGGCTGTATCGCAACCGAAATAATATTCCCGAGCGCGAGGATTACGCCTATCTCTGAGTTCGAGAATCCCTTTGCCAGCAGGAACACCGAGGAAAAACTGTTTATGACGCCGAAGTACATCCAGTATGTCGCGTGGATGCCGGCGTATTCGAGGCTGAAAGTTCTGAGTTTGTTCATGATAACACAGCGCTCAGATCAGACGGGCATTTGACCCGAAGCCTTCGTCCGGATCCGGCTGTCCGCCGATCAATGTCAGTATTTTCGTCAGGTTCTGTCCCTGATCCACGTATATGTCAGCTATCTTCATCATCTCGCCGCGATCGTTCCTGCTGACGTAATCGTATACGCCGGCCGTCTTCATCCCGAGCGAGGCCGCTTCTTTCAGCGAATACAGACCGTCTTCGACCACGAGGGTCTCCTCCGGCTTCGTGCCCATTATCTCCGCGGCTTTGATGAACAGGTCCGGTTCGGACTTTGGCGCTCCTATTTCCGAGCACGTTAAAACGGCGTCGAAGAACCTCGTCATCCCGAGTCTCCTCACGACGTCAGTCACGAGATACTTTGCCGTGGAAGAGCCGATAACCATGCGGATGCCGGCGTCGAACATCGCCTCCAGCGTCTGGAATGCGCCTTCCTTTGGCATAGCCTCTGTCATGTAATATTTTTGGATGACTCCGTTTATTCCGTCGGCGATCTCATCGGTGCTCAGATCCAAACCGTATTCTCGCTTCACATACTCTGCGGAATCCTCCAGCGTCAAAGCGAACAGTTTATCGCCGATGTCTTCCGGTGCTTTTATTCCGAACTGTGCGAGATACGTGATCGGCGCCTGATTCCACGCGCGCATCGAATCTACGAGGGTTCCGTCTAAATCAAAAAGTGCACCTTTTATGGCCATGTTATCATCCTTTGTTTACTATTATCTGACCGGACACGAATCGTTTATGTGTCGTTTCTGTGTCGATTTATTAATATTTTCGGTTTTGACATTGCATCCGCGGACAATTTCCCGCGAACAATATTGTATATTTTACTACAAAAACCATCTGTAATAAAAGCTATCTTTCATATATCTTTATTTTCAGATAAAAAGGGCGATTTTTCAATTAAAAAGCCGACCGATCTCCCGACCGTTCGGCTTGATATTAAACAAATTGATGCGACTTTATGTGACTTTATGCGATTTTTTGCGGATTTTTGCGGCTGTTATCGGATTTGACTTCCGCACTACTCGCGCCGGAGGGCTTCAATAGGGTCTAAGTTCGCGGCCTTGCGCGAAGGCAGCAGTCCGAAGATGATGCCGATGGCCATCGAAAAGACAACGGCGATGACCGCCGCCGGCCAACTTATCGCCACAGGAGTCTGGTTCACCTGTGATATGAGTTCCGCCAAAATGACGCCCACTATCACCCCTATGATGCCTCCCATCGAAGTCAGCACGACCGCTTCCGTCAGGAACTGATCCATTATCGCTTTCTTTGGCGCTCCGATGGCTTTCTTCAAGCCGATCTCGCTCGTGCGCTCCGTGACCGACACCAGCATTATGTTCATGACGCCGATCCCTCCGACAAGAAGCGATATTCCCGCTATCCAGATGAGCATGGAGTTCGTGCTCTTCGTCAGATCCTGCAGGTTCTTTGCCGTCTGCATCAGGTCTTCCGCCTTATATTTGACGGCCGCATCCGACGAAAGGTTCTCATTTAGTATCGTCTCGGCCTGCTTGCCGATATCGGTCATATAGTTAGTGTCTGCCGCGCGGATAACCACGCTCTCAGGCTCGTCGTATTCGTACAGCAGCGGCCAGACGCTCGTCGGGACATAGACGCGCCCCGATTTATCCTGAGCGTAAGTGTAATATTCCTCTATAGTCGTGATGTTCGGCTCAAAATGCTGCTTGTTGTCGGCGACCCCTATGACGACGAAAGGCTCTCCCTTGACCTCTATCGTGCTTCCGACGGGGGCATTCGTATCCGTGAAGAGCGCCTCCATCGCTGTCTCGTCTATGACGCATACTTTGCGGAAGTTATCGACATCTCCGGCGCTTATGCCTCTGCCGAGGCGGATGGTGAGTCCCGCCGCCTCGAAATATTTAGTATCTATGCCATAGATGTATCCGCCTTCGAGGGAAGTGTTCAGGCGATAGACTCCTTCGTATTCGCTGCGCCTGCGGAATAGCGAGACGGTCTCCGCGCCTTCCAGCGATTCAAGACGGCTCATCTGATCCTCGCTGACTTCACTGATACCTTCCGGGACACCCGCCGAAAAATCATATTCCCAATCGGATTCGTTGAGATAGATGTTCACGTTGTTTACGCCCGAGCCGATCAGATTCTTTTTTATCTGGTCATTCGTGCCTTTGATCGTTGAGACGATGGCGATTATTGCCGCGATGCCGATGATGATACCGAGCATCGTCAGTATCGAGCGGAGTTTATGAGTGGTGATGCCCTTAAAGGCCAGCCTGATGTTCTCTACCAACTTAAATCATCCTCCTCCGCCTGTTTTGTTTTGACGCCCTCGGTGGCGCCGTCGCCGTAAGGGAATGCGAGCATATCTTCTTCGGTGATGCCGTCGGATATCAAAACCATGCTGCCGTATACGGTTTTGTCGACTTTTATGTACTGCTTCGCCAAAACGCCGTCCGCGTCTTTCATGACATATTTTCCGCCGTTGTCTTTGCGCACGTAAGCACTGTCGATGACTATGACGCTGCTGCTGTCGACTCCCGATGTATCGAAATAAAGCTGCAGGTATGTTCCGGTCTCCAAATCGGGCGCGTCGTCTATCGAAGCCGTGAAGCCGTAGTAAGAAACGTTTTGATTGCCACCGTAGTATGACGTGTCGTCGCTCGGGTAGTCGTTTATTGCAGTTATGGTGCCGGTATATGTCTCGCCCGTCGTCCAGTCCTGTGCGGTTATCTGCTGGCCGACTTTGATGTTTGAGAGCAGGAGTTCGGATACGCTGCCGTTTACGAGCGCGCCGGACCCCGAATCGACTCTGAGGAAAGGTGTTCCGTCCTGAGGCGGATCTGCCGGGTCCGAAACGACCGAGACCACGCCGTCTTTCTTTGCGTAGACGACTCCGTCGCTCAGGCTTTCAGCCATTATGGAGAGTTCGAGTTCTGCTCTCCTGAGCGTGAGGTCGGCGTCTCTGATCTCCTGTTTCTTCTGAGCGATGGCTTCCGCTAATTCCCGAGGGGTGTATGTGACGGTTTCCGGGTCGGAGCCGAAATCCGAGCCGGAGCCGGCGGCCGAGCCTGAGCCGGAGCTTGAGTCTGAGCCGGCGCCAGAACCGGAGCCCGACGCCGAGCCTGTGCCGGCTGTACTGCCCGCCGAATCATCCGAAGAAGCCGAACCGTGCTCTTTTACCGTCCACGAATCGGTGTCATCGTACGAGCCGAGACTGCCCGACCAGATCATCCACGACTGTATCAATCTGCCGTCTTTTGAATTGCCTTCGCATATCCTGATCTCCGCGTAGACGTCAGGCTGCACCGCAAGTTTATTCAGGAAAGACCCGTAGACCTTTCCGTCCGCTGTAACTATGTATACGTAAGGATTCGCGACGCTTCCGTGCGGCTCCGTCAAAGCCGGATCTGCCGGGAGATAATCGTCTATGCTGTCGCCGTCGAGATAATTCCACGCATCCGTTATCTTTTCTTTTTCGCCCGGATCTTCAGGTTCGTCCGGCTCGCCCGGTTCGTCCGTATCAGTTTTCGGTGTCGGTTCCGGGACAGGCGTCGTGTTCTCCAGTTCGTAAAGTTCATTCTGAAGTTGATTCAGATCGTACTCGTCGCGCTGCACTTCCAGCTCTTTCATCTGATACGTCAGTTCCTGGCTGGTAAGGTCGTACGCGAGGAGTCTGTCGCCCGCCTTTACGTTTTGGCCCTGTATGACATAGACCTCTTTTACTATCTGGGTCGATTCCGTGTATACCGCCTGACTGTCGCTGTCGTACACTGTCGCGTCGCACGTCTGCTGATCCTCGTAATAGCCCGTGTTCAAATACGAAACGGGAGTTACCTCCACGACCGTGCGCGCTTTTTTGATGGCTTTGGCGGTGACAACAGAGCAGGCGACCGCGGCAACGACGATCACGGATATCAAAACGGCTTTGGCGCCGCCGCTCATTTTCTTCTTATTGCCCTTATTGCTCCCGCGGTCTATACTCATGCGGTCTCACCTTCTTCCGCACCGATCAGGCGCCCGTCGATTATCTTTACTATCTTATCGGCGTTTGCCGCGATATTGGCGTCGTGTGTGATCATGACTACCGTGACGCCGTTTTCGTTCAATTTTCTGAACAAAGCCATGACCTGCCGGCCGCTTTCCTGATCGAGCGCCCCCGTAGGCTCGTCTGCGAGGATGAGTCTGGGACCGTTTATCATCGCCCTGGCTATCGCCACCCTCTGCTTTTGGCCGCCGGAAAGCTGGGACGGCAGAAAATCGATCCTGTCGCCGAGACCCACTTTTTCTAATTCGGCCGCGGCGCGTTCGATGCGCTCTTCTTTGGAGACTCCCGCATAGATAAGCGGCAGAGCGACGTTTTCGACCGCGGTCTCGCCCGCGAGGAGTTGAAAAGTCTGGAATACGAAGCCTATTTTGTTCAGGCGGACGGCAGCAAGTTCGTTTTCGCTGAGCACGGAAACGTCTTGACCGTCTAATAAATATGTTCCGCTCGTCGCCCTGTCGAGGCATCCGAGGATGTTCATCAGCGTTGATTTTCCGCTGCCCGAAGGCCCCATGATGGCCAGATATTCGCCCTCCGCGACTGAAAGTGTGACATCTTTCAGCACGCGCACTTCCGCCTCGCCGCCGCCGTAGTTCTTATATATGTTTTTCAGTTCGACTATCATGGTTCACTCTCCCAGCGAATCTGTGGTCTTCATTCCTTCGCGGAGCGTGTCGTCCGGGAACGCTATCTTATCGCTCTCCGAAAGGCCGTCGGTTATCTCGACGGTGTAGTTCTCATCATCAGTCTCGCCTGTTGTAACGGAGCGCTTTTCCAATTTGCCGCTATTATCCGCCCAGACGTATGAATTGCCGTCCTCATCCATGACGATGAACGACATGTCAAGCCAGAGACCTTCCTTCACCTCGCCCTGGCCGTAGTCCGGCTCGATGAAAACGTGCTGGCCGAGCATCAGGCCGTCTGTGCTTTCAAGCGTTACGTAGAACGGGTATTTAGAGGAAGATTCGCCGGATGTTTCGCCGTAATAGGAGCCGGTATTGTCCGACGACGGTTCGGTGTCTATCTTTGATATGGTTCCTTTCCACGTTTTCGACTCGTCGACGCGCGACCTGACGATGACGTCCATGCCGACCGTGAGAGCGCCTATGGTCTGCTCGCTTACCTGCCCTTTGACCGTTACGTCTCCGACTTGAGTGACGGAGACGACAGGGAGTTCGCTTCCCGTCTGCTGATCAAAACCGCCTTCCGTGTTGACCGATTTGACGACTCCGGCAAAAGACGCCTTTACGACGGATTGATCGATCTGTTTTTGGTATGATGCTATCTCAGCCTGCTTTTGCTTTATCTCGATCTGCTTTTCGCTTATCTGCAGTTTGATGTCCGTGGAATCTCCGCTTTCCTGAAGGACCGCGATATCGTTGTTCAGGCCCTCGATATCGAGGTTTATCGTGGCTATCTGGTTCTCGGCGTCCGATACGTCGTATTTGAACAAAGGAGTGTCTGCAGCCACGGTGTCGCCGACTTTCACGTAGACTTCGGATATTTCCTGAGAGGAGTCCTTTTTATAGTCGGTCGTCTGCTGCGCCTCGGTGACACCCGAATATCTGTCCACGGTCATATTGCCCGCCGCCAAATCGGATACTTTCTGAACGTAGACCGCTTCGCTCGTATCGGCGCTGCCGCGCACGCGCAGAAAAAAATACGCAGCCGCTGCAAGTACCGCGATTGCAACGATCGCGATTATCAATATCGCTTTTTTCTTTTTTGTCATTTGTTCCTCCACGGATCAAAACGGTGTGAAACGGATAAAAAATCTGCTCTCGTAAAATGCTGCTTTAGGAAATGCACTAATAAATAAACACTGCCGATACCAAGAGTATATTACGCGGCAGAGTCATTGTCTATAAAGGGCCGCCTGAAGTCTCTGTAATTAATGGTTTCTTAATATTTGTTTTTCCCGATAAGTTTTGCCTCTATAAATGATATAATCAAATCGTGACAGGGATAGTTCCGCCGCCGCGGCCGTCAAGGTAAAAGTATTTTTTAAGTAAACCGCATATATTCATATCAGCGATCAATATCAGCGGCATCAGCACCGGCACGGAGCAGAACAAACGCCCCGCGAAACAGAATAAAAGCATCTGAGACCGGGCGGCAGCACCCGTATCCGGATGGCAGCAAAACGTGAGCAAAACGTGAGCAAAACGGAAGCATAACAGAAAATGAAACTGATACACATATCAGACCTTCACATCGGCAGGCGCGTAAACGGTTTCTCGATGCTCGAAGATCAGAGATACATACTGAATGAGATCGCGGGTCTCGTCTCCCGCGAAATGCCGTGCGCCCTGATAATCGCAGGCGACATTTTCGACAAAGAGATCCCGAACGGCGAGGAGATCGCTTTGTTCAGAGAATTTCTCGAAAAGACGGCTTCGTTCGGCGCCGAGGTTTTCGTTATCCGAGGCAAGCACGACACGGCTGAAAGCATAGAGAGCAGCCTCCCGCAGGACGCAGAGAAAAAGGGCATCCACGCGCAGATTTCAATCGACGGGAAGATCAGGTCATACCCGCTCTACGACGAATACGGCCAGATCGATGTCTTCCTGCTGCCCCACATCGACCCTGAAGCAGCAAATAAAGCCTTCCCGGGATGCGGAGCAAAATCATACAACGACGCAGTAAAAGCGGCCGTCTCACACATGACATTGAGGCCGCTCGACCGTTCGGTTTTGGTGGCCCACCAGTTCGTCATCGGGGGCGCAAGATCTAATTCCGAGAGGACCGCTCCGAGAGGTGAGGGCATCGTCAGTTCCACGGTCTTCGCTAAATTCGATTACGTCGCTCTGGGACATCTGCATGTTTCTCAGAACATAGGAGAATCGCGCATCCGCTACTGCGGAGCGCCGCTTAAATATTCTTTTGCCGAAGCAGGCCGCGATAAGACCGTGACTATCGCGGAGATGAAGCGCAAAGGAGATCTTTTGATAAGGACTGTCCCTCTCGTTCCGCTCCGCGACATGCGCGAGATCAGAGGAACGTTCGCCGAACTCACGAGTAAAGCGAACTACGAGGGGAAAAAGACCGACGACTATATTCACATAATACTGACCGATAAAGACGAGATCGACGGCGCAGGAGAAAAACTGAGCGGGATCTACGAAAACCTCATGGTCCTCGATTACGCAGGCGCAGAGCAGCCGAATGTTTCTGCCAAAGAGGACCCCGACGAGCGCTTGGAGGATTATCTGGGCGGCGAAGATATCGACCGCATGGACGACGGACAGCGCATGATCGCGGCGAGTGTCATAAGCAAGATACTGAAAGAGGAGGAAAAATAATGAAAATACTCCTGACGGCATTCGACCCGTTCGGCGGCGAAAAAATCAATCCCGCGCTGGAGGCAGTCAAAGCGGTCCGCGCGCCGGAAGGCGTCGAACTCGTGAAACTGAAAGTCCCGACCGTATTTTGGAAATCCATAGACACGGTCCTCGAAGCCATGCGGAGCGAAAAGCCCGACGCCGTTTTTTCGATAGGCCAGGCAGGCGGAAGGAGCGTTCTCACTCCCGAAAAAATCGCGGTCGATTTCATGGATGCGTCCATTCCCGACAACGAAGGGAATCAGCCGCGCGCGAGCAGAATATTCGCGGACGGAGATGACGCTTATCTGACTACGCTTCCCGTCGAAGCTATGGCTGAGGCGATAAGGGCAGCCGGCATCCCCGCGTCGATATCTATGTCCGCGGGAACGTACGTATGCAATCATCTCATGTACGGCGTTCTATATCATGAAAAGAAAGAATTCACCGGAATGCTCGGCGGATTCATGCACATCCCGTTCTCGCCTGAACAGGCCGCAGCGATGAAACAGGACTATCCGAGCATGTCCGTAGAAACGTCGGCGCGCGGCATAGAGGCCGCACTCTGCGCTATTCGCGACGCATAACAAAGCTTACAGCCGGCGTAATTTTGACATATAACCAAAACTAAACTCGCAGGCGGTGCGGGCTGACTCAAGCGCCGCCGGTAACTCGCAGGCTGCGCTGAAAAGCTCAAGCGCTGCCGGTAACTCGCAGGCCGCGCTGAAAAGCTCACGCGCTGCCGGTAACTCGAAGGCGCGCTGATAGACTCAGCCGCCGCCGGAAAAGGTGAAAAAATGAGACTACTCCTTGCAGAAGATGAAAAAATGCTCGCCGACGCTCTCGTCACTTTGCTCGAAAAGAACAACTACTCGGTCGACGCCGTCTACAACGGGATCGATGCGATCGACTACCTGCGCGATGGCGACTACGACGCGGCGATACTCGACATCATGATGCCAGGCAAAGACGGCATTGAGGTCGTCAAAGAACTGCGTGCGGACGGCAATCCTCTGCCTGTTATCATGCTGACGGCAAAGAGCGAGTTAAACGATAAAATCACCGGTCTGGACGCCGGCGCAGACGACTACCTCACCAAGCCTTTCGCGATGAAAGAACTCCTCGCCCGGCTTCGCGCCATAACAAGACGCCAGCCCGAGACCACCGCAAGCGACCCAGAATTCGGCGACCTGAAACTCGACAGAGCGGGCTACGTCCTGAAAGGCCCGGGCGGCAGCGTGAGGCTCGCAAACAAGGAATATCAAATCATGGAGATGCTCATGACCAATTCCGGAAAAGTCATACCGACCGAGCGCTTCATGGATAAGATCTGGGGATACGACGCCGACGCGGAGATAAACGTGGTCTGGGTCAACATCTCAGGCCTGCGCAAGAAACTTTCCGATTTAGGCTCTGATGTGAAGATCAAGGCCGCCCGCGGCGTGGGATATCTGCTCGAGGAAGATAAATAATGATAAAGAAACTCAGAAGACGAGTCATCATAATGTCCGTCACCGCTGTATTCGTGGTGCTTCTGGTCCTCATGGGCATCGTGAACATCATGAACTTCTATCAGACAACGGCCGAATATGATTCGGTCCTGGAGATGCTTTCAGCGGGAGGCGGTAAATTTCTGGATTTCGGCGCTGCACAGAGCGATACGGGGCAGGACACCGGTACCTCTCCTTCAGACACCACTTCACAGTCTGACACCACTTCACCGTCCGGTGACACTGCGCAGTCAGACACCGCTTCACCGTCTGACCCTGCATCTCAGTCCGATAACTCCGCACGATCCGACTCCGGCACACAGTCTGACCCAGCAGCGCAGACCGATAACTCCGCACAATCTGACTCCGGCACACCGTCAGACACCGGCACACCGTCAGACACCGGCGCACAATCGGGCGGCGCTGCGCAGAGCAGCACTACATCGGAGCCGCCAGCAAAACCTGATGCAACAGATAACGGGAAACACGACAAAAACGATTTCATAACCGAAGAAACGCCTTTCGAAACGCGATTCTTCACCGTCACTTTAAGCACGGACGGATCAGAAGTCATCGCCACAGACACGGGAAAGATTGCCGCGATATCGACATCCGAAGCAGAAACCATGGCTAAAGACGCTTTTGCTTCAGGCAAAGAAAAAGGGTACGACGGGAACTACCGCTTCACAAAAACAGAAACCGATGACGGACTGATGTTCATCTTTGTCGATGCCACGCGCGGCATAAATTCAGCCAAATCGTTTCTCGGCACAAGCATGCTCGTCGCTCTGGCAGGTTTTGCCGCCATATCGGTCGCGATAATACTTCTTTCGCCTAAGATGATACAGCCTATCGCCGAGAGTTACGAAAAACAGAAGCGCTTCATCACCAACGCAAGCCACGATCTCAAGACGCCGCTTGCGGTCATCAAATCGTGCAGCGAGGTTATAGAGATGGATACGGGAGAGAATAAGTGGACCGACTCCATTTCCTCTCAGGTCGACAAGATGAGCGCACTTATCGGTCAGATGGTCGATCTGTCGCGAATGGACGAAGCGGGAGAAGACCTCGCCATGGAAGAAGTGGACTTTTCGCGCCTGACGATAGACGCCATCGAACCGTTCAGGCTCGTCGCCGAGCAGCGCGGACTCAATATCTCCACCACTATAGAGCCGGACGTCAAAATAAAAGGAAATAAAAACGCGCTGAACGGCCTGGTAGGAATACTGGCCGACAACGCGACAAAATACGCTTCGGGAGGCACTATCCGCTTCTCTCTCTCTAAGCGCGGCCGCAGAGCCGTACTCACTGAGACAAACAAGGCGGAGGGGCTGACCCCCGGCAAACAGGAAAAACTCTTTGAGCGGTTCTATCGGGGCGACACGTCACGAGGCGGTGAGATCAAGGGAAGCGGCATCGGACTTTCGATGGCAGAATCCATAGTCGAAGCCCACGGCGGCAGGATAGAGGCTACAAGTCCCGACGGAAAGAGCCTGACGATAACCGTTACGATATGATCGCTATATGACGGCTGCTATTCAGCGGCTCCGGCTTTGACCTCCTCGCGCAGCGTCGTGCGATACATCTTCCAAAGGATGATAGGCAGAACGAGTTGGACTGCGGTAGTGAATATCGTGACCTTGAATTCCGCCAGCGAAATCGAGGTCCTGAGCATCACCCTGTACAGAGTGAGCAGGCATGCCGCAATGGAGCATATCGTCCACAGCCAGAGCCCCCGGGATCTCAGCTTCTCCGTCTTCATCACGAGGAACATCAGCAGTCCGGCTATCATGCCGACTGTCGCTGCGGCGAAAAGCGTGTTCATGAACCAATAACTTCCAATCGGATAGATCAGGAAGAATTCGGCGCCGTCGAGCAGGATTGCGATCCACGAAATAATAATCAGATTTTGTTTCAGTTGCTGCGGCGTCTTCGGCGCAGCAATCTTTTTTCCCTTTTTCTCCTTTTCCGCCGGTTTTCCGCGTTTTCCGCGCTGCGGAGGATTCGGGAACAATTCCGTCGCTTCAAGCGATTTTTCCTGCGCAAATGTCAGGTCGTCTTCATAGCTCAGTTTTTCATTGATAGCCATCTGCTCCTCGTCCGTCTCCGCGCGTATCGCCAGGGCAGGCGCGATACTCGTCTCGCTGCGTTTGGCTACGTAGTTATAGCCTATGACGGAGAACGCGACGGCACCTATGAAGTTTACGAACATATCTTTGATGGTGTCGATAAGACCTATGTCCAGATATCCCGGAACCGTGATCTGCTCCCCGTTTGCCAAATTGATGACCGTCTCCGTGATGCCGGATATCCGCATCGCCGCGCCGTCGGCTGACAGTTTGACCGTGGTGAACGCGTGGACGATCGTATCTTTCTGCATATCGAGGCCAAAGAGCTGGTCGCATGAAAACTCGATGAACTCCCACAAAACGCCGACGGTCATAGAGAAACAGAACGCCACCAAAGTCTGAGAAAAAGGCGATAAGTTCGCTTTGCCGGTTTTTCTGTTAAAAATATCGACGATGGAAAATCCGACCGCCGCACACAGGAATCCGTTCATCGTGTGCAGCATAGTATCCCAGCCCGGTATCAGCACGTAGTAATTCTGTATCTCCCCGAGTATCCAAGCGGAATATATGAAAATATAAATAATCGATTCGAAAAACACCGGTATCTCTATCTTCAGTTCTTCCTCCAGCAGCGAAGGCACGAGGAACAAAATGAGCGACAGCAGACAGAGCCCGACGTTTTCGTATTCGCCGATGAGGAAGCAGCGCACCATCGTGATGATGACGAGCGTCCGAAGCACCGTATAGACTATGAAACGCTTGCGGTCCAGCGCGATGCGTCTCTTCAGGCGGCGGATCAACTTGTTTATGTTTAATCTGTGTTTTTCTTTACTTTTGTTCTGCCGATCACTGCTTTTGTTCATCTTCCGATCACTCCTGAAAATAATTGCGTGCTATAGTAATATATAAGATTTACTGAAACAAAAACGCCATTTTGGTGTATTATATTATAAAGTTTAATGCTAAACTTTAAAGAACAACTTTAATATTTTAATATTATTGTATATTAAATTCCCTGCATTGTGAAACGGAGGCGGATGAAAAAATGAAAGTGGTTTTCATAACTCCTACGACGGCGCTCCGCAGGATCCCGCTGTACAGGGCGGGCGGCCATGTTTACGGCCAATACAATTCCATCACCGGACCGTTGATCCTCGGCGGAATTTTAAAGCGAGCGGGCCACGAAGTCGAAGTCTATGAAGAACTGAACGGCAGCGTAAATTACAAAAAACTCCTGAAAGACACCGACATTTTCTGTTTTTCGATTATCACATCAAATGCTCCGCGGGCGTACGAACTCGCCGACATGATCCACGAAAAGAGCAAAGCGCGCGTCCTGATGGGCGGAATGCACGCCACCGGGATGCCCGACGAGGCGCTGGAGCACGCCGACCAGATCATAACCGGCGAAGGAGAAAAAGTCATCCTTGACGTGGTCGAAGGCCGCATCAAAGACAGACTCGTACGTGGGATCCCTATCGAGAACCTGGACGAAGTTCCGTTCCCGGACTACTCTATCCTGAAAACACCGTGCGAAGCGGCGAATGTGCTCTCCACGCGCGGATGCCCGTACAGATGCACTTTCTGCACGACATCGCGCATGTTCGCGCCTTACCGTCAGCGCAGCGTGGACAACGTCATCGAAGAACTCAGGATGTATAAAAAACTCGGATTCAAATACATGAATTTCGAGGACGACAACTTCACGGCCGACAAAGAGCGGGCAAAGGAGATCTGCCGCCGCATGATTAAAGAAGGCCTTGTCTTTAAGGAGACGTTCTTCTTCGGCCGCACTGACCTTGCCAACGACGAGGAACTGATGTCTCTGCTCGCCGAGGCGCATTTGACGCGCGTGCTCATCGGCATCGAATCGCTCAATCAGAAGTCGCTGGACGCAATTCATAAAGGGCAGAACATCGAAGACATCAGGCGCGCAGGAGAAGCGTGCGTGAGGCACGGGATCAGGCTTATCGCCAGCGTCGTGCTCGGTCTTGACGACGACACGGAAGAAGACATCAAGCGCTCGGTCGATTTTGCTAAGGAGATACACGCGTATCAACTGCAGCCCGCCGTTCTGACACCGTATCCGGGGACGCCGGTATATAAGCAGATGACCGAAGAAAACCGCATGCTCAAAGATTTAGACTGGAGCTCCTTCGACATGATGAGCGTCGTGTTCCAGCCTAAGAACATGAGCCCATGGAGCCTGCAGGAACTTTTCTATAAAATGGGAAAATACTTCTACGACTTCAAAACATCGAAAACCATCGGCAAGATCTTCGGACGGGAATACGGAGTAAGGCGCTGGGTCTTCGCGCTCTACACCCGACTCGGAGTCTTTGGCGCTCACATCGCGTCTCACGTAAAAGGTTCACGTTTCTGGAAAATAAAGAACACCGTCTGGATGTTCGCCGACAAAGCAAAGTCAGGCGATACAGAAGGAAGCGGAGCGACCGCATAGGCGGCGCTTCAGAAATCAGCGGCGCTGTTTCGGCTTTGCGCAGGCGGCGCCGCTTAAGCCCTACTTAGCTAAAATCGAATCAATCTTCGGGAACGAGGTCGATAACAACGATCTCGTTTTTTGTTCTGAGTCTGACAGGTATCTGAAAGAATCCGACGCCAGATGAAACTATGCTATGCGTGCTGCCGTCCTTTGAATATCCGTAGGTGAATTTTTTCCCGTAATATACTGTTTCTCCCAGAGTCGCCGGTGCGAACTGCCCGCCGTGCGTATGGCCCGACAAAACAAGATCGGCGTCGTTTTCGACCGCTTCGATGATTCCTTTCGGGTCGTGGTCGAGGACGATGACCGGGCGCGTGTCCCCCGACTCCCGCATCAGATCTGAGAGCGGCACTCTGTCGTACTGGCCTGTCAGCACGCCCGTCCTTCCGATGAGCCGCACTCCGCCGACTGTGACGCTGCTGTTATCGATCTCCGTAAACCCACATCTTTTGATGAAATCGATGTAGTACGGGTCGTCATCCATCGGGTCGTGATTGCCGCGGATGCAGTAGACGCCGTATTTTGATTTTATTCCGGCGAGGATCTCTCCTACCTCATCGATGTCGGCACACTCCCTTATGGAACCGCGATTGAGGATATCGCCGGTCACGACGACCGCGTCAGCCCCGCATTCATTCACCATTTTTACGGCTTTTGCCATGTGTTTTTTCCCGACGATAGCCCCGATATGGAGATCGCTCAACTGCACGAGTCTGAATTTTTCGCCTTTCTTCAGTCCGCGGACTTTTATCGTGTAACGTGTATAGACGATCTTTTTCGTGTTGCGGTATCCCGCCGCAACGCAGGCGACTGCCAGAATCACGGCGGCGGCGGAAAACGGGCTGTGCACCACCGGCGCGCCAAAAGCCCTCACGACCGTGAACAGTATGTCGAACACCACCAGCCAGCACATGTGATATATCACGAATGCCGTATAAATGCCGCTGACGAGCATGCGCTGATGATACAGCGGCGTGTAAGACGGATTCTTTCTGGAGCTGGACTGGGCCCAAATCGAAAAGAACGACAGTGCGAGTATCACTATTAAGAAAGGAAGCTTTTGGCCGAACGAAAAACAGCGCGCTATCCTGTAATCGCTGTAGAGCGCCGTTACAAAGAGGCCCGCGCTTTCCAGCGCTCTCAACGCCTTCAGGTGGTTCTCGGTGTACGGATCATAACCGCGCAGTTTTTTCATCGCCTTATGTTTCTTTTGTTCGGTTTTGTTCTCGGATCTATATTCAGCCATTTCTGTAACTTTTTGTCTTTTTTCGGCGGCTCTCGGCATTTTGCCGTTTATGCCTCTATTGTTGATTTTGGCGCAGTTTGACGTTTTGCTGTTTCTGCCGCGGTTTGACGTTTTGCTGTTTCCGCCGCTTCGCCCGTTTTTGCCGCCTCCGACGCTTATGCCCGCCGGCATCCATTTAGCGCTAAACTAAAATATCATACATTCGATATATACACACGATTTCCGCAAAACTCGCGCGCAATAAAAAAATTCGCTTGACGTGTCTGATGTGTATTCAAGGATAAAATTTGCTTTAAGTTTTTTTAAGGTTGCCTGTGTATCATTCGGATATACAAAGAACAAAAGGCACGGAGGTGCGGCATGAGAAGCGAATACATCAACGTCTTCAAAAGGCACGAAATAAAATATCTGCTCACGAATGAGCAGCTCGAAAAATTTGAAAGCATCATCGGGGAATACTTAGAACCTGACCCTCACGGCGGAAGCAAAGTCTTGAGCGTCTACTACGACACGCCGAATTTCAGACTCATCCGCAGATCTCTGGAGAAGCCGCCGTACAAAGAAAAACTGCGCGTGAGGAGTTACGGCACGGCAACCGACGAATCGATAGTATTCCTCGAACTTAAAAAGAAATACAAGGGAACGGTCTATAAAAGGCGCATCGAACTTTCCGACCGCGACGCCGAAATGTACATGAGCGGCAAAGCGCCTCTGCCTCAAAAGAGCCAGATCGGCAGAGAGATAGACTACTTCCGGCAATTCTACGGGACACTTGTCCCGCAGGTTTACATAGATTGCGACAGACGGGCGTATTTTTCCAAGGACGATCCGAACCTCCGTGTAACTTTCGACCAAAACATCGAATATAGAACGGATAACGTCTCTTTGAAGAATGCGCCGGGAGGCAGAAAGATCCTCCCGGACGGCGTGACACTGCTGGAGATCAAAGCAGCCAACGCCGTTCCGCTCTGGATGGTAGAGGCAATCAACGAATGCAGACTCCGCAAAACGAGTTTCTCCAAATACGGCACCGCCTATATTCAGCTGCTCAGCGAGTCACTTGAAAAAGCCCCGCGCCGCGCGGCAGCACCGGCGACAAAATACATACCACAAACAGCAAAATCTGCGAGAGCAGGACTCCGCGGGTTGGAATATACGAACGGAAGTGAAAGGATATGACATCGGTATTATTTCAAAATTTGACAAGCAGCGGTGAGATCACCGCGTCGAGCTTCATCATCAGTCTGGCATCCGCCCTCCTGCTCGGACTGCTGTTGGCCTTTGTTTACGGGCGCACCGGCGAAGAGTCAAAGGGGTTTCTCACAACTATCGGGATCCTTCCCGGTATCGTGGCAGTGGTGATAATGCTGGTCAGCGGCAGCCTCGGCGCGTCGGTCGCCGTGGCAGGCACGTTCTCTCTCGTCAGGTTCCGTTCCAATCCGGGAACGGCCAGAGAGATATGCGCTGTCTTCCTTGCGATGGCGGTAGGGCTCGCCTGCGGCATCGGGTATCCGCTCTTCGGAGCGATCTTCGCGGCTGTCATCTGCCTCGTGAACTTCATCTACGAAAAAGTCGGAGCGGCGGGCGAAGCGCTCGACACGAGGCGCACCATGCACATCACAGTTCCGGAGGACTTGAACTATTCGGGAGCTTTCGACGATCTGTTCGCACAGTACACGACATACGCCAAACTCGTCAGGGTCAAGACCACGAACCTCGGCAGCCTGAACAAACTCACGTATGACATCAAACTAAAAGAAAAAGGAGTTGAAAAAGACTTTATCGACGACCTGCGCGTCAGGAACGGGAATCTGGAGATAGATATCTCCGACCCGCATTTAGAGGGAGCGCTGTAAAAAGCGCCTTATGACGCACGGCGATAAAAACCGGAAAAGCGCTTGATAACTCTGATAAGCGCTTCAGTAATAGCAAAACCCGCGTGCTGCTGCACGCGGGCTTTTATTTGGAGCTCCCGGACGGGCTCGAACCGTCGACCTGCGCGTTACGAATGCGCTGCTCTACCAACTGAGCCACGGAAGCGAACCGGCTTTATTATCACTTTATCCTTTCGACTCGGCATCCGGCGTAAGCCTTATCGAATCTGCAGATGTGCCTGTAACCGCAGAATGTGCAAGGTATCTGTGTACCGGACCTCTTAGGTCTGATGTCGAGTTTCCCTGAGACGAGGTCTCGACAGATACCGGCGGAATATTTTGCCACGGCATCCTCTATCTCGTTGAATTCTTCCTCCGAGACAAGAGTCCTGTTATCCGGCACTTCTGTGCCGTCCACGATCCTGCCATCTTTATTCGATATGAAGAGAATATCCGATTTTTTCTCGAAATCCCCCGTTATCGACTCGATTACGTCGGCATCGTTAATCATTATACCATTTAATTTGAAATTGTCTTGTATTTTTTTCGATATTTCTTCCGAAATTTTAGACTGATCCTTATTATTCATCGAAAAGTCCGGCTCGTTGATATTGAAATAGAAAACGCCGGCGGGTTTTCTGGCGCCTTTCTCGCGCGCCGCTTCCATGTAGAGCATGAGCTGGAGGCGGTAGCCCTTTTTTGCTTCGGTGATGTCGAATTTATCTTTTCCCGTCTTGTAATCGACGACATCGATGCGGCCGCTGTCAAAATAATCTAAGCGGTCGATTTTTCCCTCTATATATGCTTTGCCGTTCTTCAGCGGGACCTCGATAGGTGGAATGCTGCAGCCCCGCCCGAATTTTTCTTCGTAGCGGCTGTCTTTGATCCTGCCTTTCCTGTGCTGTGACACGAGCGCTTTGCACGCTGTCAGACAGGCCTTTTCGGCTCGCGCCTCGAGGTATCGTTCACTCGGCGTATAATCGAAAAGCCCGTCTCTGTACGTCTCAGCTTCTTCCTTGAAATACTCTGACACCATGGCGGCGAGTTCTTCGTCTGTTACGGTCGGCCATCTGCCGTTTTCGGTGAGTTCTGTCTGGATGCGCATAAAAACGGCGTGATATATGTCGCCTATCTCGCGCCCCGAAACTTCATAGACGCGCATTTCATCAGGCCCGAGGCCATACTGCACGAAGTGAGCAAAAGGACAGCGGCTGTATTTTTCAAGCCGCGACGGCGAGAATACAAATTCGTTTCCCGAGTCTTCAGCATCACCAAAAGTTGACGTGTCTGACAATTCGCCGCCGGTCAGTTCGCCCTGAGCCGCCTTTTTACCCTGCGACGCCTGCTCACCCCGCGGCGTCTGTTCAGTCTGCGATGCCCGCTCACCCCGCGGCGTCTTTTCAGTCTGCGGCGTCCGCTCGTTCTGCTCAGCCTGCGCCTCCGTTTTGCCGCGCGCATAAAGCTCCGCGGCCAATTCTTCCGGGATCGGCTGCTGCACGTTGTCAAAATCTATCCCGTCGGCGACCGTTCTCGCTTCGTCGGGATCGGAATCAGCCAGCCAAGCCGCCGCCTCTTTCCACTCGGGCGCTATCTTTTCTCCGCGCTTCGCCGCGCGCATAACATCGGAAAGGCGCCGCAGAGTATTCGTCTTTCCTCCTATCAAAGCGAGTATGTCGCCTGAACTCACAGGGTCCGGAGTTTCAGCGATATCGAGTATCGCCAATATGCGATCTATCACCTCAGAACGCCTGAGTTCCGAGCCTTTTTCGTCAGATGCGGAGTACGATATCCAGAGCCGTTCAGACGGTTTTGACAGGTGCCTGTATATCGCTATGCGTTCTTCCTCCTCGACAGCCGTTCCTCCGATTCCGGTAAACACGCCGGCGTCCTCTATCGCCGTCAGTTCCTCCGGGCTGAAAAGCATGTCCTCGGCCGAACCGGCAGGAAATATCCCCGCATTTGCCCCTATAACCAGCAGGGCTTTGACATCCCCGAACCTGGTGCGGTGGACCGCCCCGAGCAGAATGTCGTCTACAGTCGGCGGTATGACCCCGACTTCCATCTGTGAGAGCCCCGATTTAAGCAGCGCAGCAAACTCGTGGGCGTTGAATTTTTCGCTTCCGGAGATCTCCGCCAGCTGACTGAACGCCGACATTATGAGCGACCATATTTGGCGCGTCTCCTCTGCGACGTCAGGCATGCCCTGTTCCTCCTGAGCTGCGGAAAGTCCGGAGATGCGTTCCACCAAACCGCTGTCTTCCGAGATGAGAAAATCATAATAATTACGCACGAAATCGCCGTAAGTCTCGGATGCCGCGCAGACATCCGCAAATTTCTCGAGCAAAGCCATCACGCGCTGCCTGATATCCTCTATCTCGGCCAGCCCGTCCTCGCCGTATTCGAATTTGCCGCGGGTGAACGGCTTTCGCCACATGCTGCCTTTTATTCTGTATTTATATGCGTAATTCTCGATTATCTCTGTCTCTTCGGGAGATATCCCCGCGAATCCGGTCTTCAGCACGCGCATGATATCGTTCGTCTTATAGCCGCCTGCGACAGTCTCTATCAGCGCGACGATATAGACGGCGACAGGCGAGCTCAAAATGTCGCGTTTGCTGTCGTCAAAGACCGGGATGCCGTATTCTTCAAACGCTCTGCGGACAATGGACGCGCGCATGCCGCTGTCGGTGCAGATGACAGCGATGTCCCTGAGTCTCATCTTTTCATCGCGCAGAAGATGCAGAACATACGCCGCGGCCGATTCCGCCTCGGTGTAATAGTTGGCCGCCTTCACGACTGTGACGCCGTCTGACGGGCTGCGTCCCGCCGAGCCGACCGCAAAGAGTTCTCTCTCTATGGCCGCTATGCCGGGCGCGCGTTTTGTTCCCGGGGCTCCCTCTGACGCCTTTAAGTCGGTGACCTTGAACGCGACGCCGTTTTTGCGCGCTGTATCTTTAAGTTTCTCGGTCATGCGCCCCGTCAGTGCGAAAAGATCTTCGTCGCGGCACATTTCATCATACGTCAGGAAGACGCCGACTTCTCCGCAGACAGCCGTCAGAGCGCCGATGAAATCGAGGTCGGAAGGCGTAAAACTGTCAAAACCGTAGATCCAGACATTTGAACCTTTTAGCATGTGCGACGTCCTGACTTTGGCGGCACACAGCGCGGAAAGATCTTCGTAGTCCGTGTATTTGCCGCGAAGCGCTTTTTCATATTCGGAATATATCAGGCTGAGGTCCGACAGTTTTTTTGAGAGCAGGTCGGCGGCGGACGCCGTCGATGTTCCGGCGCCGTCATCTTTTGTCGATGCGGATTTGGCAGACTTCGCCGCGCCGCTCTTTTCAAGCGCGCTCTCTGCAGCAATACTCAAATCGTCAGGCGTTACGTCGAAGCGCTTCACCTGCGACAGAAAATTGCTTACAGACTCGACGAAATTTTCTTTATGGGAAAAGCCGCGGAATACCTCGAGTTCTCCGTTCAGTTCAGACAGTATCCCCGACGTGATCATGTGCCTTCCGTAGCGGTCGATGAAAGTCGGCGGGACCTCGCCGGCTTCGTGTATCAACTGCGTCCCGAGGCGCGAAAAATTCGTTATCTCTACGTCGAACAGGACGTTTGTTTCAAGGCGCGACAAAGCCTGTCTCTCCGCATCGAGGGTATACTGGTCCGGCACGATGACAAAGACGCGGCGCGCACCGCGCCCGGGAGCGTTTTTGATCTGTCCGTATATGAAAGTCTCTTTGTCGACGGACTCGCGTCCGCGGTAGATGTGAAGCATCTCTTCTCCTTGTTTATTGAGCGTCAGGGCTTCTAGTTTTTTTAAGTGTCAGGCTTTACCGGTGTCAGTATTTTTAAGCGTCAGGCGCCGCATGCGTCAGGCGCCGCGCTGCTCATCGCTGTTCATTTCTTCCAGAACATTTAATATGTCCTCTGCCTCCGCCACTTTATATTCCGGGGCTCGCTCGCCTTCGGCCAGATCTGTCCCGGCCGCGCCAGTCCACTCGACGAGTATCGCTTTTACTCCCGCATTGTGCGCGCAGTCTATGTCGAACATGCTGTCGCCGATCATGACCGAATGCTCCGCGTCGCTGCCGAGCCTGTCCAGACAGAGAAAAACAGGTTCGGGAAGCGGCTTGTGCTTATCGGTGTCCTCGCAGGCTATGATGGCGTCGAACAAGTCGTCCATTCCCAGATATTTCAGCCCCCTGTGCGTGGAGCCGCGCAGTCTGGAGGTTACGATGCCCAGCTTATATCCTCTGTTTTTTATCTCGCGCACTATATCGAGCATCCCCGGTACGGGATCGACGGCGCCTTTGAATTTTTCCCACTGGAATTCCCTGTATATCCTCAGCGCCTCGTCAGTAGGGGTGTCCGGGAACTCGCGCGCCATCGTCTCTACAAGAGCCTCGCCGAAACTCGACCTTATCTTTTCGACGTCCTCCTCATGTCCGAGCAGCGTCTTGTACGTGTACTGCCATGATTCGATGACCATGCGGTTCGTGTCCGCTAAAGTTCCGTCGTAGTCAAAGATGACGGTGTCTATATTTTTATTTTCGTTTGCTGCTTTACTCATGTCTCAAGGATACCACCGCGCCGGCCCTGCCGCAACGACGCAAGCAGAGATTTTCCGCGGTGCTGTTCATAAAAGTATAAGACAAACGGGCACAATCTCGGCAAATGAATACAATGTGACATTATCACTTGTGAACAACATGAATCAGTGCTTTTTCTTGCATACAATTTTCCTTTGTGTTAAAATTTGTACTTGTATGGACGAATTCATGAAAGAAGCCCTCGCGGAGGCCCGCAAGGCGAAAGACGCAGGCGAAATACCCGTCGGAGCGGTCATAGTCAGAAACGGCGAAATAATCGCACGCGGTCACAACACGACCGAAATGTCAAAGGACCCCACGTCGCACGCCGAAATGAACGCGATCCGCGAAGCCTCAAAAGTCCTAGGAGGATGGCGCCTGATCGGATGCGACATGTACGTGACCTTAGAGCCGTGCTGCATGTGCGCCGGAGCGCTCGTCTGGGCGAGGATAGAAAATCTGTACATCGGGGCATCTGACCCTAAGGCCGGAGCCTGCGGTTCCCTCATGGATATACCGGAGGACGGCCGCCTCAATCACACGATCCGCGTGCATCGAGGGATAATGGAGAATGAATGCTCTGAGATAGTGCGTGAGTTCTTCCGCGATCTGAGGATCGATAAATCGAAAAAATCGGAGGAAACTGTTAAATGAAAAAAGCATGGCGTGTACTTTGCCTTGCCGCGCTGCTCGTTTTGGCGTCGGCGACAATTGCCTTTGCCGAATCCGGCGGTCTGGAGATCGTCGAGTCCTATCCTGAAGACGGCCAGACCGGCACTTCCGTCGAAAACCTCAGCGTAAAACTCAGATTCAACAGTTCTATGAACGGCGCCGACACAGTCACGGCAAACGAAGACTGCTTCACGCTCAAAGACGAAGATGGAAATGAGTATCCTGTCAAAGTCTATTACAACGAAGACGACGGCACCGAAGTCCTCGTGCTTTACGATACTTCCGCCGAAGATGCGAAAAAAGTCACCGGCAACACCAAATACGAACTGACGATCTCGGGCGATCTCGTCAGCGACAACGGCGACACGCTCGGCAAAGACGTTACGATCGGCTTCAAGACCCTCAACCAGTCTCTGAACACCAAAGTCTACATGTTCATGATGGTCGGCATGATGATATTCATGGTCTTCATTTCATCCAGACAGGCAAAGAAGCAGGCCGAGGATAAGACAGATCCGTTCGCCGCTCTGAACGCGCCTTTCAACCCGTATAAAGAAGCAAAGCGCACCGGAAAATCCGTCGAGGAAGTCATCGCCGAACACGATAAAGAAATGGCACGCCTGCGCGCCAAAGCCGAAAAGATGAAAAAAGAGCAGGAGAAGTACGACGCCATGTTCGCCGAAGAGGACGCCGAAGAAGAAGCAAATGACGGCATCTACAGAGTAAAGAGGCGTCACCGCGTCAGCGAAGGCGGAAGTTCATACGTCACGGGACGCAAAGCAGAAGCCGAGGCCCGCAAAGCAGAGGAAGAACGCCTCGCCAGACGCAGAGAGAAATACGCCAAAGGCAAAAAGAAAAAGAAATAGCATAAAAAGAAAGTAAAAGAAATAGTAATAGATACAGATACAGATACAGAAACAGAAACGGAAACAGAAACGGATCGCTATGAATATCGCCGCGGGAAGCATAACTCTAAAATCTTTCGCAAAGATAAATCTTTCGATCGACGTCACGGGCATACGGCCCGATAAGATGCATACCGTCGACATGGTGATGCAGGAGATCTCGCTCTGCGACGACGTAACTGTGACCGTCACGCCTGCATCGGGGCAGCCTCTGCGGATTTCGGTCCATACAGATAACGTGAAACTGCCGGGAACGCAGGCAAATCTCGCCTACCGCGCGGCTGAGGCTTTTGCGGAAGAAACTTCGCTGACCGGAGCGAACGTAGAGATAGACATAAAGAAGCGGATACCGATAGCCGCAGGATTGGCAGGCGGAAGTTCGAACGCCGCCGCCGTGCTGCACGCGCTGAACGCGCTTTGCCGCACCGATATGAGCCTCGGCGAACTCTGCGGGATCGGGGCGCGTCTCGGCTCCGACGTTCCTTTCTGTGTGGAAGGTCAAGCCGCGGCAAACGAAAATCTGCCGCCTAAGGTCCGAGAGGATCCGGACGCGTCGACGTGCGACAGGGCTACCGGGACAGGGACCGAAATGGTGCCGGTAACGCCTCTTCGCTCCGCGCTGGTAATCGCAAAGCCGGACATCGAAGTTTCGACGGCTGAGGTCTACGCGCACATAGATCAGCAGACGATTCCGAGGCACCCCGATAACGACGCCCTCTGCGCCGCGCTCAAAGCCGCGTACACGGCAGCAGATTCAGACAGTTCGTTTGAATCCGCCCTCTACGGGCAGATGATAAACGTGCTTGAAAACTACACACTTTACGCGATACCTGAAGTCATGCACCTGAAAGTGCTCATGGAAGAACACTTCCCGAACGCCAAAAAGATCATGATGAGCGGCAGCGGACCGACGGTATTTGCTTTGTTCGGCGACGGGGAAAACGCCGAAAACGACGCATCACGCGCGCAGGAATGGCTCAGAGCCATGAAATACGAAGCACACGCTGCCGAAACATTGATATATTGAATATTGATATAAAGAAATTAATAATTGATTTTTTTAAGATAACAAAATAATCAACTAGGATCGGAGAACGCAATGGATATCAACATGCAAGATCACAAGCCGCTCAGAGAAGTCGTGTACGACGAGCTTAAAAGAAGGATAATGACAGGCCAGATCCCGCCGGGAACGAGAATGATGGAAATCGAGCTGTCCGAGACTTTCGGAGTCAGCCGCACGCCTATCAGGGAAGCTATCCGCAAACTCGAAAAAGAAGGCCTTGCGACGATCGAACCGCGCCGCGGAGCTTACGCTTCACTCATTTCCGTCGACGACATGATCGGCGTTTTGGTAGTCAGGGCAGACCTCGAAGGACTGGCCGCCGAACTCGCTTCGCAGAACATGACCGACGAAGAATATCAGGAGATCGTCAAGATCAACGACGCATACGAGCAGGCGATCAAAGACAACGACACCGACAGCATCATCGCTCACGACGAGGCTTTCCACAAAGCCATCGTAGCGGCGGGGAAAAACAACGCTTTGATCCAGCTCGGCGGCGAAGCTCAGAGCCTCGCGCTGCGCTTCAGATATCTGTATTATGAAGATTTCACGCGCTACAAGAACATGCCTAATGAGCATCAGGAGATCATCGACGCCATACGCTCGGGAGACGCCAAACGCGCCAGAGAAGTCGCCTCCGCCCACGTCAGCAGGCTTAAGGAATTCGTCATCAAAGAAGGCGAGACCGGCTTCAAGGACAGTTTCGGCGAAGCAAAATAACTTTGGTATACTCGATCGTCCTCTTTATGAGGACGATTTTTTTATGTGCGGAATAACTCCTGAGCAGCGTTCAGATAAGTCTTTTAAGCAGCGTTCATATGAGTCTTCTGAGCAGCTTTCAGATGACTAATAATCGATTTTCCGCCGTAATATAAAGCCGGCGTCTCAAGGCGCCGGCTCACAGGTGACTCACGATTGATAGTGAAAATAAATTTAAAGTTTTTCAAGCGGGATCACCGCAAGCAATGATGATGTGTCTACTCTGATCTCAGTTTTTTTATACGGTCTCTCCGTACACTGCGGATCTGTTCCGTATACTATCAGCCGCAATTTATGCCCGGGGATAAGCTCACGAAAAGCAGGGATCATCTCAAACTCATATGTGAAGAACTCTCCCGGGACGACCGGCTTTTTCTCTCTCAGGCCGGAGCGGTTTTGAGCGCAGAGCCATCCGCGGCTTATCACGCTGTACTCGGAAGGTTCCTCCTCCTCTGTAAACATGAACTCGCCTGACGAAAGCTCTTTCTGTGTGACCGTAAGCCTGCGTTCCCTGCCGATATCCACCAGCATGGCGCTGAGTATCGCATTGTCGGAGTCTATCGCGGCGCTGAATCTCACTTTTACGCTGCCGCGAACGGCCAGCCTGCTGTTTTCTGGGACAGTCCAGTCAAAGCGCAGACAGCCCGGGATCTTTCCATCCTCACATACTTCGTCTGAAACATCCACGAGCTGGTCGAGCCATTCGCCTCCGTTGTCTTTGCCGCGGTCGTAAACCGTCAGATCAAGATCGTCAGTAAAAGCTGCCTCGCCTCTGTTTTCGACAGGCATTTCAAATCCCTGCACCCCGTATCTCCAATCCGGGACATGGCGCCACTTCGACTGATCAAGAGCGCTCTCGATGTAAACTCCCATCTCCGGCACGCCGTTTTTCGCACTGCCTTTTAAGTAGTAGTCGAGCCATTGTTCTATGGCATTTAAAACCGGCGCATCTTTCAATGAGTAAACATATATATGGTCTCCCTGGTGCAGCATGAGCTTGACCGGTTTGCCCAGTTCGTGAAGGCGCTCGTACAGCGGGACGCACTGGTTCATTTTTACATTCCAGTCATTGATGCCGTGTACGATCAATACCGCCGCCTTGACGTTCTCCAATTTTTTCAGGGTGTTCTTCTCATCCCAATAATCATTGTAATTTGCCGTCAGACGGTCCATAGCGTTTTTGATCTCCTGCATTTTGCTGCGGAAAACAGGTTCTACCTTTGCCATGTCGTCAGGATCTTTTGCCCTGCTGAAACAGTATTCGGCGAGGATGTCTATGTCATCGCCCTGCCAGCCGTATGCTGGCACGTTCAGCCCGTTGTATCTGTAATACTCGTACCAATTGCTGATGCCCGCCTCCGGGATGACAGCCTCAAGGCCCTCGACTCCCGTCGCGGCTAAACTGATGCACAGCGTTCCGAGGTACGATTTCCCCGACATCGCGATCTTGCCGGTACACCATGATGCTTCGATCGCGATGCAGCTCGTCTTATCGGTGAATGCCCGTGCTCTTCCGCAGAGCCAGTCGATGACTGACTTGAAAGCCAAGATCTCTTCGTCGCTGCCGGTGAGAGTGATGCCTTCTGACCCTCGTGTTCCCAGACCTCCACAGAAAACTGTCGCATATCCCCTGTCATTCAATATCGGATACAGGTCGGAAAGGCATTCGAATTCAATATCCGTTGAAACGACATTGCTTTCGGCCTTCCCGCGCACAGTTCTCGCTTTGATCGGAACGGGATCCCCGCGCGGTATCGTCTTCTCGCGGTAAAACTCTCTGCGCTCCGGAGAATCAAGATCGAAATCTACCGGATAAGGCTTGTACCAGTCTTCATTGCAGGTCATGAGGTACGGGTTTGCGACAAATACCGCAGGGACTTTTTTTGTTGTATCCTTCGGACGGGCGATATAAACAGAGATCAGGTCGAGTCTGCCATCTTCGTCCGTATCGACCGGAGTCTCGACAAAAACCTGTTCAAAGATGAAATCATTCCTAAGCTTGTACATTTTCCGTCTTTTCCTCTGTCTCTACATTTTCCGCGACCGTTCCGGAAGTCTCCGCCATCTCCGCTTTGGCCGCATCTAACTGAGCTTTGTGTTTTCTCAGATATGCGATCCAGATGATAACAAATGCCACACCTATAAGCAGCATTACTTCTACGAATCCGAAGAAATATCTATATCCTGTGACTCCCGGGTTCTTGTCCAGGAGATTTCCCGCTACCAGCGAAACAAAGATCTCAGGCAGATATCCTACCGTCGAAATAAATCCCGCGGCGCTTCCGGAGAGTTCCTTTGGTATCGCTCCTTCGCCCATCATCGCCCACGTCATCGCATAATTGACATTGTAGAAGATGTAGACGATAACGAAGAGGATCGTAAACGGCCAGATGCTTCCGGATGAAAGCGGCAGCATAAGCATCGCGAATATGCCCACGACCATGACGATGAATGAGATCAAAAGCATACGCCCGGTACCGACTTTGTCTGTAATGAATCCGCCTCCGACGTTGCCGAGCAGAGAGAACCATCTCTTAGACGCAGCTACTGCAGCGGCAAATACTACAGTCGCGCCGAGGAGCTCAGTCATGTACGGGGTGAAATAGTAAAGCGAAAGAGTAAATACGTAATTGCTGAAGGTGACTATCGCAATGATCCAGATGGCAGGCATCCTGATGAGCTTGCCGAGGCCTTTGAAGGTGACTCTGTCGCTCATTTCCGACTTATTTTCTTTGACAAAGAAAATGACCAGAACACCCATGACGATCGTGATGATCGAATAGAAAATGATGGTAGCTTTCATTCCGGCGATCTGATCCTCCATCTGGCCGGCGCCGATCTTAAACGCAATGACAGCGCCGGTGGACATGAGTCCTGCGGCTATTCCTCGGCTGCCTTCAAAGAATCCGTACGCCTTGCCCTGGCTGTCGTCATCTGACAGGATCCTTACCGCTTTGATGCAGCAAGGCCAAAAAGCGAACAGCGATGTGATACCCCAATAAGCATACAGAACGATCAACTGGTGATACGACAGCGGCAGCAGATGAATGAATCCGCCTATGCCGGTGGCGATAAGCGAGACAGAAAGTACACCTTTCGTAGAGAATCTATCCGCCACTACGCCTCCGAATAAATAAGATATCATTCCGAAAACGCCTAAGATACTGCCGAAAACGCCCATCTGCGCATCTGTGAGGTTATAGCACTCGAGATACGCATCATAGTAATCATAGCGGAAATATGGCAGTCCGTAGATGATCGCGCCGGCGAAACCTACTATAAGGATCGCGGCGATCTTTCTGGTAATGCCCTTCTTCGCCCCTGATTTTTTTGTAGAGTTAACAGAATCCATTTTTCTCCCTCCTCTATCTCTGAAATTTAACGATTTATAATATCGGAATACTTATTCCGTAAATAATCTATAAAAGGCTCCGGACTGAGTTCTTTACCTGTCGCTCTCCTGACTATTTCAGCCGTTGAGTAAATGGCTCCGGAGCGGAAAACATGTTCTGTGAGCCATTTCCGCACTGTGCCAAAATCACCGCGCGCAAGCATGTCATCGATATTTCCGTAAACTTCCGCTATTTTCTGGAATAACTGAGCGGAAATCAAATTAGCGACGATATACGACGGGAAATATCCCACATATCCCGCGGCCCAATGGATATCCTGAAGGACCCCTTCACTATCAGAAGTCGGTTCGACCCCGAGGTATTTGCGATATTTTTCGTTCCAAATTTCTCGCAGATCTTTGACCGAATACTCTCCGTCTATCAGGCCACGCTCTATTTCGTAACGAATGATGATATGTATCAGATAAGTCAGTTCATCTGCCTCTACGCGGATAAGACTGCGCGAAACTCTGTTCACGTCCTGATAGATCTCATCCTCTGTTATTTCTTTCTCGTAACATCCGGTGAAATACGGCTTCATCGCAGAGATAAAGCCTTTTGATCTTCCTATGATATCTTCGTAAAGACGTCCGACCGCCTCCTCCATCGCAAACGAAGGGCACTCGGCGAGCAATGTGCCAAGCAGATCCGTTGAAATAGACTGCTGATAAATACCCTTCCCGAGGCAGTGCATGAAATCGTAAAATGCTTTTATCGAATCGTTTTCGCTGCGGTTGACGACAATCCGCACATCGTACGGCGATGCCGCAAGTATCGTAGTATGTGAGCCGAAGTCTATCCTCCCTCTGTCGAGAGAGAATCCCATATCAATAGCTGTTTTCGTCCATTTTTCGATTTGGCGGTACTTTTCCTTCGGAGTATTGATCTGTCTGACCTCAGGCAGTAATTTCCCGCGTTTTTCCCCCTGATGCTCGTCTTTGGCGTCACACTTTGCGAGAAGGTCGAGGATCACAGGTTTTACGGCATCGAGATATCCGTCCATCTGCTCCACGCTCACATCATCGAGATAAAAGCCCATCAACGCGTCATACGGATGTTTCTCATAGCCCCACTCGTCGGCGAAGTGCACGAAATATTCGAATATTTTTTCTAAATAGGGCTGCAGCAGAGAAAAATCATTTTTCTCATTTGCCTCCTTCCAGACCTGCTCGGCGTTGGATACCAAAGCAATATAATTGCTATATTCTTTTTCCGGGATCTTTTCGACGTATTGGAGCGTATCGTCAAAACGTTTCAACGTCGCGGCGGTAACTTCATCGTTTTTCTTTTGATTCCTGAAGTAATCTATTACTTCCGCAAGCGCCGGATCATTAAGGCGCCTCTGCTGTTCGACGCCCAGGAATGCCAAAATATCAGAGCGATACCCTATCGCTTCCAGTGGCATATACGTGACTTTATCCCAGTATAAAAGTGCGTTCCTCGTATATTTGATATATTCGATCCTAGAGAGATATTGCTTGAGCTTTTCCTTGTTCTCTGCACGCAAACTCATTCAGACAGCGTCTCCTTTTTCTTTTTCCTGAGGCTCTTGAATCCGAACCAGATAACTAAAGCGGCAATACCGTAGAGGACAGCGGCGATATAATAAGCGGTCCTATATCCTTCCTGTGTCACGAACAAAATATTTCCGGTGAAATTCCCGCTCAGTATACTTATTATCCCCGAGGCAAAATTGATCATCGCGGTGAATGTCGGCCTCAGGTCCTCATCCACTATCTCCATGGACAGCTCGCTTTCCGCAGGGCTGCTCAAATTCGCAAGGCCGGCGCGCATGAACAAAGCGATACCGACCATAGGGATCATCGCTCTTCCGAAAATATCTCCGTTTGCTATTATCAGCATGAAAGGTATGGAGAACAGCACGGCGAACGTTATCGTATGAACGATGCCGAGTTTCTTTACTACAGTAGGAGTAAACAACATGAACAGCACTATAGCTATATAAGATATAGACACCAGTTCAGATGCGACCGCCCTGTCGATATGCAGATTCCGGTTGAGGAAGATGGTATAGTACGAGGTGAAAAGTCCCATCGCAAACGATATCAATACCCAGTATAGGATATAATAGTCTGCTTTTTTGTTTTTGAACAAGCGCGTGACTCTCGAAATTCGGAGTTTCCCCTTCAGTTCTGATGTCAATGTCTCTCCGGAAGCCACACCTCTCGAATTTGTAAGCATCAGGGAAGGTATTATAGCGGCGAGGGCAATGAAAAATCCCATAATGAGAACGTCCCTGTTTCCGGCGACATACGCTTCTCTTATTTCTCCGGAATAATCTTCTATATATTTAGTGATCTCTTTCGCTTCAGCGTACGTAGTGCCGTTATGCACCGCAAACATTTTTACTGTCAGGATGCCGCCTAGAAAAGTCGTGAGAAAATACCCTATGTATCCGATATAATATGTCCTGCTGTACCAGTCGATAGATTTTTGATACCCGTCAGGCAGGCAGTCGGCAACAAAAGGCGCGAGCAGAATGAAGTGGAGCTGAACGCCGGTCAAACCGAACAGAGTCGTAAAATAGAGAAGTTTCGACGGCGAACCGACCAAAATAGAGCCTAGCGCAAGCGCACACCCTACATTCGATATGACGACAAGCCATTTATAACCTATTTTATTCGCAAGCAGGAGAAGTGCAGCGCTTATGAACGTAGCGTAGCCATAGTACGCCCAGAACGATTTTGCTATATCTACAGCGACTTCCTGAAGATAATTCACATATGTATCGTACATGAGCCCGCTTACCAGGTTATTCAGGAAATAGCTGACAATGAACAAGATCAAATTGCGCTTATTAAATACTTTGCTCATTTTGCACCTACTTCAAATAAATATTGGTGAAAAACGGATGCAGAGAATTTGTCGGGTATTCCCCTTCTTTGACCGATCCCGCTCTTACACGGTCTCTGCTCTCTTTCTCCGGCTTCTCAGCTAAGGTCTCGCTTTCGCTTTCCCGCTGCTTATCATCTATCTGCTTGAATATCGCAAGCAGGATCTCAGCCTCGCGTTTCATCTTCTGAAGGTTGAATTTGTGGGTCCTGACCGTTGCGGCACTGATCTTCAGTTCATCGGAAAGTTCCTGATTGGATCTGCCCTTGTACATGCCGGACAGCACAGCCTTCTGCATATCGGTCAGGCCATTCACCTTTTTATCTAAACCGACAAGTTCTTCAAACACGCTGCCATGTTCATCGGCGATGTGTTCTTCGATCGCCAGCTTGAAGTCTACCCATTTCCCCCTGGAAAGGTACATCTCGCCTTTCCTGAAAGATCTGCCGCAGAATATACAGCGAAACACCTTAGGGGATTCCGCATAATATCCGTTGATGAGATCGGTTAACGATAATTCCTTAATTTCCATAATGATTACCTAAACAAAATCAAAAAGTGTTTGTTTATTGATTAATATAATCAGTATTTGTTCATATGTCAATGATTTTTTGTAATTATCGATAATTAATTGAGCCACCCTCCGTGCTGAGAAACAAAATACGTGTATATAAGCTTATAAACGCTCCATTCGTTTTTATGCTGTATAATCTCATATATGGATAAATGCCGATAAATGCTGATAAATGTCAAAAAGGAGGCACCCGATGAAGAGAAGCAAATACATTGACCATACACTCCTCAAGCCGGAAGCGGCAGAAGAGCAGATAAAAGCCCTCTGCGCCGAAGCGGTAAAATACGACTTTGCGTCGGTCTGTGTGAACCCCTGCTGGGTGAAGACCGCGTCTGATTGCCTCAAGGGCACGGATGTCAAAGTCTGCACCGTCATAGGATTCCCTCTCGGGGCAACGACGACCGCGGCCAAAGTATTTGAAGCAACAGAGGCAGTCCTTTCGGGCGCTTCCGAGGTCGACATGGTCATCAATATAGGGCGCCTGAAAGCGGGCGGCGACGAGTATGTGACGCGCGAGATACGCGCCGTGAGAGAGGCGGTCGACAGAGCAGGTGCCGACGCGCTGGCAGAAACGCTGACCGATGCGCTGGCAGAAACGCTGACCGATGCGCTGGCAGACGCGCGGGCCGATGCGCTGGCTGATACGCCGGAAGACATGCCTGCCGACGTGCGGGCCGATGCGCGGGCCGACGTGCGGGCAGAAACGCCGGAAGACGTGCGGGCCGACAAGCTGGCCGACGCCGAAGCAGATTACTGCGAAGCGGAACCTGTTATCCTTAAAGTCATAATCGAGACGTGCCTGCTCACGGACGATGAGAAGATCCGCGCCTGCAAATGCGCCATGGCTGCCGGCGCCGACTTCGTCAAAACCTCGACCGGATTCAGCAAAGGCGGGGCGACTCCGGAAGATGTCAGGCTCATGAAAGAGACCGTCGGAGAATCCCTGAAAGTCAAGGCTTCAGGCGGCATCCGAACCAAAGAGGACATGGACAAAATGATAAAGGCCGGCGCGGATAGGATCGGCACCAGCAACGGAATCGAGTGCCTGTAGAACCGGTAGCATGACTATACCTGACGCTTGCCGATGCCGTGGGCCCGCCGATGCCTGACGCTTGCCGATGCCTGACGCTTGACGATACCTGACGCCTGCCGATACCGTGGGCCCGCAAAAGACATGTGTATGCATATATATGCCCTTTTTGGCTGTTCGCCGATGTTACGGATGGATGGCAATAATGTTCCTATGATATTACAAAATGAGCTAGTTTTGACGGTAAAACATTATAGGCCAATAAAGCAGAAAAAAATAACCCGATGAGATTATGATGGTATTCTTCCTGTAATACCGGCTGTTTGGCCAAAAAAGGGATACATGTCGCTTCGTTGTTGACGAAGCGTCTGCCTTAGATCCAAAAGCTGTCTTAAATCAAAAAAGTATAGCCGCTGCAGTCATTGGAAAACCAATGGCTGCAGCGGCTTTTTGCAACGGTTTTTAGCACCACTTTGTGTTCACCGGCTCTTTTTCCGCCGACGCAGTTAAAGTCTGCCGACACACTTCAGGTCAGCCGACACACTTCAGGTCAGCCGACACACTTCAGGTCCGCTAGCCCTAATTCACATCATTCCTCGCGAGTATCGCGGCCGGCGTCTTGTGCAGCGTCCCTATGAGCGGGAGCAGTCCGGCAACGACGTTAAAGATGAACACGAGCCCGAAAGCGGCGAGGAACAGCATCGGCGACATGTAGAACGCGTCTGACAGGAGCGCCAAAGATGACTTTGCCATGGCGTTCAGGAAGTAGGCCATCACCGCCATCGCGGGCAGCGACGTCATTATCGTTATCGCCACGGCCTCTCCGGCGAACTTGCGGTATATCTCGCCCTTCTTCAGGCCGATTGCCCTGAGCACGCCGACTTCTTTGATGCGCGAGAGGAACGAAGCCCTCATTATCAGATAGATTTCTATGAGCGAGATCACGGTGATTATCGCGGCAGCCAAAACCGTGCGGTTCACGCTGTCTCTCATCTGCTCATTGTAATCTGACTTCGCTTTTTCGTAGAGATATTCCGCCGAATAGCCGTTCTCGGTCGCCCAGTCAAGAGCGGCCTGAGGGTCGTCCGTCGCTAACGTCACCGTATCGTGAGTCGCATAGTAAACCCTCTCGTAGGTCGCATCGCTCACATAGAGGCCTTCGCCTCCGCGCCTGTCGTGGTAGAAACCGCTGACCACCAGCGGCGTGTCCCCTACCTTCATGCTGAGCTTGCTTCCGACACTGTATTCTTCGCTCAGCGATTCAGGCGCCAGCGCCTCATATTCTTCGTCCGGCGCCTCGCCCTTTACTATCGTGAGGTCTCCGGTCTGCGACATGAAACTGTACTGACAGATCTGGTCGGAAGAAATGACAGGATACCCGCCGAACATGTAAATGTAAGGATTATTATCGGCGACGGCGTACGCCTCTAAAACAGAGAGCATGCTGCGGTCCACGTAGATGTTAGGCTGGACCGTATTTGATACCCCGACGATCGTGAAAGGCTGCATGTAGTTTACGTACAGTTTTCTGCCGATGAGATCATCAGGATCGCTCAGTTTCAGTTCGGAGTACCTGATGTCGTTCGAACGGTCTATGATGAGTATGTCGACCACGACTTCCTGAGGGTCAGACGGCAGGCGTCCCGCTAAAAGATCCGACTCCGAGAGTCTGTCTTTGACCTCCAGCGACCCGACTATCTGAAAGATCGAATTCATTGACTGATCGTAATCGTCCAGAGCCATATTGAACAAAGCCCCTCCGTATCCCGGCAGGACAAAATCCGCCCCGGTCTCTGCGGCTATCCGATCCAGGAGCTGCGCGTTCACGGAGCCTGTCTTGATCTGCACAAACCTTTTGTTATCAGTAACGAACTGCGCGTCGGTCACATGCATCACGCCTGCGACGTTGCTGAAAGCGTACATTACGAACAGCGACGCCAAAACAAATCCCGCCAGCAGGACTTTCTTTATCTTCGAATACGAATTCACTTTCTTGAATCCGGCTCCCAGAGAGCGGAGCGGCCCGTAGACCATGTGGTATCTGATCTTTGAAGGCACCGGATCCATGCGCGAGATCCGCGGACTTTCAGATGTTTTCTCGCCGATAGGACGGACTTTGTTCGCCTGAGACTTTGCCCGTTCGGCGGCCTTTTCACTCTCGATCTGCTCGGCGTTCGCGAAATACTCGTCGTAGTCGAAACGGTACTGCTCGGCGGAGTCTTTGGCGACTCCCGTGTAGTGTGCGTCGATTATTTTCAGGTCGTCCGAACCGTGACGGAGTTTGCCCTCCGTAGATGTGTAGAGGCTGCCGTCCTTAATGACGATCTTTATCTCGGGCGGCATGTCCGGGTCATCGCTGTAGAGTTTGACTTTGAACCCGTCGGCGCTCAGGTCTTTCATGTACGGCATGTCCTGCAGATAGATGCGCGTGTCGACGCGGTAGTCGAGCGAGCCCTCGTGCGAGTTTACACGGTCTGCGGTGACTTTTCCGTCCACGATCTCGATTATGCGGTCCGAGTAAAACTCGGCGATGTTGCGTTCGTGAGTTACCAGAATAACCAGTTTCTCGCGGGAGATGGCCTTTATGATGTTCATGACCTCGATGGTGTTCGCGCTGTCGAGGTTGCCCGTAGGTTCGTCGGCGATGATGACCTTAGGATTCTTCACCAAAGCGCGGGCGATGCCGACGCGCTGGCGCTCGCCGCCGGAGAGCATCTTCACCGGTCGGCTGCGGTATCTGGCGATTCCGACCCTGTCTAGGATATACATCACTCTGCGCTCGATGGCTCGTTTGTCGCGGAACCCGATCATGCGCAGGACGAGGGCGACGTTGTTATATACGGTCTCATCCTCGATGAGATTGAAGTTCTGGAAGATATAGCCGATATAGCGGTTGCGTATCGAGTCGCGGGCGCCGCTGGAGCGCCTCGTCATGCGGTTTCCCTCGACCGTTATCTCGCCGGAATCTACTTTGTCCAGTCCGCCGATCGCGTTGAGGAGCGTTGTTTTGCCGCACCCGGACTCGCCGAGGAGCGTCACGAGCCCCTTGTCCGGGAATACGAGCGTCGTATCGTCGATGGCGCGGATCTCGTTGGATTTGCGGCGGTTGAAGTATTTCTTTACGTTTTTAAGTTCTATCATGCCGCTACACCTCCTCTTTATACGCGTTCATCGCGGTCTTCTTGAACATCACTCTGGAATATCTGACCGCCAAAAGCACTGTCAGTCCCAGCACGATGAGATAAAGTATCAAAGCATCCTTCGGCATTATGTAGTACATCCATTCGCGCAGCTTATTGACGACTGCATTTGAATACTCTGCCAAAATGACATTTTGCTTAAGCATGAACAGGAACGCCATCGCGGCTCCGAAAGCGATGTGGAACACGCAGAGCATGTCCACGAGCAGTATTCCGGAGCATCCGCGCCTGTTGCCGCCCAGCATCCTGATCGTCGAAAAATATACGTTCTGCGATCTGAAGATCAGTTTCATGATGAAGTAACTCACGAAGAAGAGCACCAGCATCTCCAGCACGAGCAGGAAGACCCTGAGCGCGTGGATGATCGCGGTCTCGGTTCCGCTATTGGCGGACGCGGCCTCATGGATATACAGAGCGTCATATCCGCCCGCTTCCAGTGCCGAAAGCGTCACTTCGCGCTTGTTCACGTCTGCCATCAGGACAGACGCTTGATACTGATCCGACGCGTACAAAGCCCTGATGTCGGATTCGTTCATATATATACCGGGTTCCAAATCCTGAGGTCTCATGTCGAGCCAGTAGTAGCTGTTATCCGATGATACGGTCGCCACGACAGAGTATGAAAGGGTATCCCTGACGTGCGCGCTTACTCTGTTCACCGAGAATGTATTGCCTCTTGCGACGCCGTCCTCATAGTGATTTGCGATGTCCTCGGTCACGTAGATCTCGCCCGGGTCGGCGTACTGCGTGACGTGGATCATTTCTCTCGTCAGGCTGAAGAGGTCGCCGTTTGCGTTCGCCTCGAGCGTCATTTCGCCCGTCAGCGTCTGGCCCATCAAAGCCCTGACGTCTTCGTCCTGCAGATACAGGTATGCGCCCCAATAGCCGCGGTTGGTGTTTACGTCATATTCTTCTGTCTCTTTAGCGGTCATGATCCTGAGCCCGGAGATCTTCGTCTTATCGTTCACGTCCGCCGGATATCCCGGAGTGCCGTCGTCTGTTATGTAGAGCTCCGTGCCGACTATCGTATCAAGCCACGGCTCCCCCGCCATATCTGAGGTGGCGACCAAAAGCGACTCTCCCGCAGCCTGCGGCAGCGCGCCCGTTATCCCGTTCTTCAGTTCTTCCGGCATCATGTCGATAGGCCTGACAGCGACGTAATAATAAATGCTGTTATCCGATTCGTCGGCGTAATCGTACTCCAGACGCGGCTTTGACGAGATCAGGAACGTATGATCCAGCAGGAGATCGTATTTCATCAAAGCACCTACGTTCGGCATCGCTCTGAGCGCCGTGTAGTCGTCCTCCGTGAATGCTGTCTTGTCTTTCTTTGTGACGACGACGCGGTCCTTGCTCGTATCGGTAAAGTAAAACGAAGACGAAAAGTCGGAAACGGCGTTGTCCTGGCTCATGAAGACCGAGTAAGCGGCCGTTGTCCCGAGGCACATGAACAGAGACACCACGAGAAGCAAAACGAATTTCGCGGGAAGGCTGAACGCATTGCGGATCCCGAGGCGGATGCCGCTTCCGAGCCCGAGGGCGTCCTGCCTGGCTTCGCGGAACTTACCTTCGCCCGGCTTCACCGAACCGGCGGCAGGCTGCTCCGCATCCGCCATGCCTGCCGCAGCGGGCTGTTCAGGTGCTCTTACGACTCTGGCCTCGTCTGCCGCAGCGGATTGTTCAGGTGCTCTTACGATTCTGTCCTCGACCACTCGCCCGTCGTTCATCGTTATCTTGCGCGTGGCGTACGGCTCGACCTGCTCATAGTTATGTGTGACGACGATGATAAGATGGTCTTCCGCAAGCCCTGCAAGCAGCGCGAAAATACCTTCCGCCGATTCGACGTCGAGATTCCCGGTCGGTTCATCCGCCACGATAATCGGAGTGTCTTTTGCAAGCGCCCTTGCTATGGCGACGCGCTGTTTCTGGCCGCCCGAGAGCTTGCTGGTTTTGGTGCGTCTGTATTTCTCCAGGCCTACTTTTTTGATGATGTCGTCGACGCGCGATCTCACTTCGCCCGCGCTGTATCCGGCCAGAAGGAGCACCAGTTCAACGTTTTGGTATACGGTATAATTGTTGATGAGGTTGAACGTCTGAAATATGTTGCCGATGTATCTTTTGCGGTACTCTTCCATCTCATCGCTGCCAAAGCCGCTCATGGGCTGGCCCATAACGTACATCTCGCCTTCCTCGAAGGAATCGAGCCCCGAGATGACGTTCAGCAGTGTCGATTTGCCGCTGCCGCTCGCGCCGGTAATGGCAACGAATTCGCCCACATCGAGGTCCAGGCTCACCTTGCTGAAGCCGGCGGTGACTACGCCGTTCGATGAGTAGAATTTTGAGACATTTTCCAGTTTAAGCATTTGTTTCCTGCTCCTTTACATGCTCTGCAGTATCTGAGTCCGGTGCCGCGCCGCTTTCACCTTCGTACCAGCGAGGGTATTCAGCCGCATCGCTCTGCCGAGGGGATTCCGCCGCATCGCTCTGCCGATACGTTTCCGTATCCTCGCTCTGCTTTGGTGTTTCCGCCGCTTCCGGAAGTATCACGGAAGCGGTAAAGAGGTCCCCGTCAATGGAAAGCCTGAGCGCCCCGCCCATTCTTTCGAGCAGGGATCCGGCAATATTCAGTCCGAGTCCGCTGCCTTCGGAGTGACGTGAACGGTCGCCGCGAACAAAACGCTGCATGAGTTCGTCCGGAGTGATATTTAATTGTTCGCGCGAAGTGTTCTTTATGGTAAGTACGACCGCAGACGGCGCGCTTTGGGCACGGAGGCCTTCGGCAGGAGATGCGCCCGAGGAAAGGTCGTATCCCGAGAATACGTCTGCAAAGGACTTATCATCTGAAGTTACATATTCAGCATCTATATACACTCTCGTTCCCGGTGCAGAATATTTAGCCACGTTCGAGAGGAGATTGCGTATCGCGCGCCAAAGCAGCCTGCCGTCTGCCATGACTTTCGGTACACCTTCTGTGTCCACAACTGTCGTGAGCTGCGCGGCATCAAGTTTTTCTCGGTATTCCGCCAGCGACTGTTCAACGATGACCGGTATCGAAGTCGGCGCAAGGTCGACGTCGATATTGCCTGAACTTGCGATAGACGACTCCAGGACATCTTCGGTGAGTTTCTTGAGCCTCTGCGTCTGGCGCGCGAGGACTTCCAGATATTTCTCGCGGTCTTCAGGCGACGGATCTGTCCGCAGCAGGTCTGTGTAAGTGATTATCGAAGTCAGAGGTGTCTTTATGTCGTGGCTGACATTTGCGATGAGCTCCGCTTTCAGCCTTTCGCTTTTCATCTGCTCGTCGACGGAATCCTGCATCCTCTGCGCAAGTTCGTTCAGGTTTTCGGCGCGGGTGCGCATTTTGCCCGGCATGCGTTTTACCTTTTCCGGAGGTATCTTCCGGGAAAAGTCGCCTTTGCTCAGTTCGTCTATCCCGCGCCACATATCGGCTGCGGAACGCGTATAGAGGACGTCCCAGATAGCGAATATTACAGCGGCGACGGCAAAGACCGGCATTATCTTAATGCCCGAATAGTAACCGACTGCGACAGTAAGTATCACGCAGTACAGCGCGATGCAGATGAACATGAACACCGCCCAGAAACTCGAATTGGCCCCGGCCCTCGCCAGTGCGGACGCTATCTTATATACCAGAAGGTTCTTCGCCGTGGTCTTTGTTTTGGCGTGGCGGGCCAGCGACATCAGCCAGAAAAACACGAACACATCCCATATTATGAACGCGCCTATCCAGCCGAAAATCAGTCCGACCGTGAAATGTGTCATCAGGCCACCGGCCGCCGCGACACTCAGAGCGAACGCCGCCGCGAGGATGACCATCCAAACATCTAATGGGAAACTGTCTATCGGGGCAAGTTCGGGAGAATCCGATTTTTTCGAATATCCCGCCGCGCTGAATTCGTACACGAGCGATAACGCGAACACGAGCGCCGACACTATCATCACCGGGATGAAGTTTTTCGTCAGAGGGCTCATGGAATCCTGAAACTTTACGAAGTCGTAATAATCGTCCTTTACGACCGGCTCGGATATCAGGAAATATGCAACGGCGTACGCTTTATGCGTGGTGCCGTCCTGTATGCCCTCTGAGATGAATTCGTATGAATCCAATTCGGGGTACGCGCTCAACATTACACCATCGCTCAACGCTTCATCTATCGTGACATCTTCCTGCCCGCTTTTACGCGCCCAGTCGAGATATTCCGACTCGCTGGCAAACCCCTGAAGCACATATTCCGGCTGATAATAGTAGATGTAGTCTTTCCGGTAGACATATTTTTCGCCGGAACGCGTGTCGCTTAAAACGTGTTCGCCGTCTTCGTCGATGAGGGTGACACAAATCCTGAAATTAGAAACGTCGCCGGTCGAGCCGTCCGTATACTTAGATGAAATAACGTCGATAGTATGCTGAGCAAAGTCGCCCCACGTGTTTTTCTCATCTTCATACGCGACCAGATCGCCGTAGACCACTTCAATATCGCGCGTTATCGGTATGAGCACCAAAAGCGCCATCGCGGCGCACATTATCAGGACGCCGATCAACTTACATATAAAACTGCTCTTTATTCTTTTGCTTATTGACATGAATGCCGCTCCTTCAGCCGCGGAATCTGTAGCCCTGTCCCCATACGACAACGACGTAGCGGGGGTCGGCCGGGTCTATCTCGATTTTTTCTCTGATGTGTCTGATATGAACGGCGATAGTTCCGCCGTCGTCGATGGCCTTTTCTCCCCAGACTTTCTCGTATATCTCATTTGCCGAAAAAACACGGCCGGGGTTTGTCATCAAAAGATACAGGATGCTGTATTCCTTTGCTGTCAGCTTGACGGGACGCCCGTCGACCGTGACGGACTTTTCGGCGTCGTTGAGCCTGAGTCCGCCGGAAGATATGATGTTTGAGCCTTTTGCGTCATCCGAACTCCCCAGTTCCATGTATCTGCGAAGCTGTGATTTGACGCGGGCGATGACCTCCGCGGGGTTGAACGGTTTGGTGATGTAATCGTCGGCTCCGATTCCCAGACCGAGTATCTTATCGGCGTCTTCGCTCTTTGCCGTGATTATGATGACAGGCACATTAGATATCTCGCGTATCTTCTTGAGTGCCGTTATCCCGTCCATCACGGGCATCATGATATCCAAAAGCACGAGCCCGATGCCGCCCGCGCTCACCGCTTCTACGGCCTCCGCGCCGGTGTAGGCTTTGATGATCTCATATCCTTCAGGTTTTAAGAAAATTTCAAGTGCATCGACGATGTCGCGCTCATCGTCAGCGATCAAAACTCGGGGCATTTTTCTTTCCTCCTGTTTATATATTACATGAAGCCGTTGAAAATAAAAGGCTTTGCCGGATTAAGATTTGTTTAAGGAAAAGAATCTCTTATGATATTCATATATCTTTCATCGATAATGGCAATTTTAATTTATGAAAATTGTGCGATAATTAATACTAGGCACGTTGTTTTTTTATTCCTTATTGCGAAAGAGAGGAGAGATAATGAAAGAAAAGAAAGTACTAGTTAAAATCCTGAGCGCGGTCATCGCATTTGCGATGATGATCGCGATGATACCTGCGCTGCCCGCGAACGCCGCCGAAACGATCACGTTAAACGGCATTACCGCGGATGTCATCGACGCGCGGGGCATGCTCGATCTGGTAAATGAATGGCGAGCCACAGACCCGAAATATAAAGGGTCGGCGTCATCGACCGTAAATGATACACAGTCCGGTCATACTACCGCTTTGATCTATGATTACGGCTTGGAAGAGATCGCTCTTCAGCGTGCAATCGAAGTCAGCTGCTCATTTTCTCACACAAGACCCGACGGAACAAGTTACAGCACTGTAACGGACAGCCAGGGAAACACTTCTTCAGGTGAAAACATCGCCGCGGGGACAACTACTATCGAAGCGGCTTTTGAGGCCTGGAAAGAAGAGGATGAAGATTACGCGGGTCAGGGACACCGTCGAAACATGCTCGGTGTTCTGGGGTCTTTTGGCGACTGGACCCACATCGGCATTGCGGGTATAAAAAGGAACGGAATTACTTACTGGGCGATGGAGTTCAGGCAGTCCGCATCTTCCACCACTCCGACTACTCTGCCGGATTCGAAAACGATATCGATCGACGTTAAAGTTGATGATATATCGGCCGTTACGCTGAACAGCACGGAAAATCCTATTTCTGTCAAGACAGGCGAAACAACAGCGGTCGATTATTCAACCCTTTCGGCATCGATCAACCTGACCGAAGGATGGCCGGAAAGCTCATCTTCATTACCGGTCAGCGACTTATCCATTCTTACTTTCGGACTGTATACGACTTCGGACTCTTCTACGCCGTGGTCTGATACTGATTCTACCAAAGCAACTCTTGTACAGAACAATAGCGGCAATCAGCTCACAATTACGGGAAACGCCGAAGGAACTACTTATTTACGCGCACATATAGCGGATGGTTCTGACGACGTCAAGTTCTATTCGGCTGCGATCACGGTAAATGTTGATCCTCCGAAGACTGTATCCTCTATTGCTCTTAATACCGCACCGACGAACAATACCTATACTGTCGGCGGCACACTCGACGTCACCGGCGGAAAGATCACCGTGACATACAGCGACTCGACAACAGCGGATATCGACATGACATCTGATATGATATCAGGTTTCGACACGTCGTCAGCCGGAAAGAAGACCGCGACCGTCACATATAGCGGGCAGACAGTCACTTTCCCTTACCTCGTCATCGATGAGCCTTCAGCCGTTACCGCGACATACGGTCAGACGCTTGCAGACCTCACCGTTCCGACATCCTCATACGGCACGTTCGCATGGCAGGACGCGTCTTCGACTTCAGTCGGCAGCGCAGGCGAGCACTCGTTCAATGTGAAATTCACTCCGACAGATTCGAGTTATTCGGCCCTTTCTGACATCCCCGTCACTGTGACCGTAAACAAAGCGAATCCGACGGTCACTGATCCGATAAGCATCACGGCCACCTACGGCCAGACGCTGAACGACGCAGCGAGTCAACTGCCTTCCTCATCGGCCGGAACATACGCATTCGAGCAGGCTTTGACGACATCGGTCGGGAATGCCGGTACAGACACGACATCATTCACGGCAAAATACACGCCAAATGATACGGGCAACTTCAATATCCTCACCGGCATCAAAGTGAATATGACGGTCAACAAAGCCGACATCACTCCTGCGGTAACCATCTCCGACATCGAGTACGGCGGGACTTTGAGCCCTTCCGTGACCGGAAATCCGGGCGGCGGAACCGTCACATATAAATATTATGACGCCGACGGCAACCCGTTGAGCAGCACCCCTGCGGAAGTCGGAACATATCAGATCGAGGCGGTCGTCGCGGCAACGAGCAACTATAACGGCGCCACGACTGAAAAAACAGAGTTCAATATCACACAGAAAAATGTGAGTCTGACCGTGAACGATATTTCCGATCAGGTCTACACCGGAAGCGCCATAGAGCCTGATGTGACTTTCACGACGAGCCCTTCCGTCTCACTGACCAAAGGCACCGACTACACGGTAAGTTATGCCGATAATACCGCTGTCGGGCAGGCGTCCGCAACGGTAAAGCCTATTGCCACATCGAACTATACTTTCACTCAGGTTACAAAGAACTTCACTATCTCAAGGGCGACGATAACAAATGCCAACCTGTCGCTGCCTCAAACAAAATACCAGTACACAGGAAGCGCCATCACCCCTGAACCGAAAGTTGTCGTAAACGGCAAAACACTGACCAAAGACACCGATTACACGGTAAGTTATGCCGATAATACCGATGTCGGGCAGGCGACCGTCACCGTCTCGGGCACCGGCAGCTATCAGGGAAACGCTGCTGTCAATTTTGATATCGTCACAAAGACCGCTTTGACGATAAGCGGCATCGAAGACCAGTCACACGAATACACCGGCAGCGCGGTCGTTCTGGACGGGACCCTTACCGTCACAGGAGGCCCTATCACCCCTGAGCAACTTACAGAGACTTGGTATGACTCATCTGATAACGAATTGACATCGGCACCTGTAAACGCGGGTACCTACAAAGTCGTCTATTCATATGAAGATGACAATTACGCCGGCAGCAAGACCGTAAACGTAGAAATCACGAAAAAGAAATCCGAAGTTCCGACAGTAGAAGCGAAGAAGGTCGAAGCAGGAACAACTTTGAGCAATATCACTCTTCCTGAAAATGCGGCATGGGTCGATCCGACTGCAGAGGTCAGCGCGGGAAGCCATAAGTATCAGGCAACATTTACCGAAAAAGGCGATACAGCCAACTACACGACAGAGACTTTCGAAGTAACGGTATACGGCCTGAGCAAAATCAATATCAGCACATCTGTGAGCGGAGGAACCGACGGCCACGGGACGGTCACCCCTTCCATGACCGATGTCCGCGAAGGCACGAAAGTTACTATCGAGTTCACGCCGGACGCGGGATATGTCATCGATAAAGTCCTCGTCGGCAGCGTCGAGACATCCGTTACGGACAACAAACTCGAAGTGACCGCGGGAACATCCGATATCAACATTGAAGTTACGTACAAATTCCATGAGCATCAGATGACCCACTATTCTGCCACGGCCGCGACATGCACGGAAGACGGCCATGCTGAATATTGGGAATGCTCCGTCTGCGGCAAGAAGTTCAGCGATGAAGCGGGAAGCACAGAACTCACTGACGACGAAATCGTCATTCCGGAGCTGGGACATGATCTTCTGTCATCCGAATGGACTTCCGACGCCACAGGCCACTGGCACAAATGCAGGAACTGCGATGAAAAGGTCGATTTTGCCGGCCACGACTACGGCGCATGGGTCCACACGGGAAGCCACACGCACGGATGCGAAGTTTGCGGATACGAAGAAACCGAGGAATGCACATTCGGCGAATGGCAGATTACGAAACAGCCTACAGCGACCGTAAAAGGCGAAAAAGAACGCCTCTGCACCAAGTGCGGATACGTTGAAAAAGCCGCAGTCGCGACGACGGGCGAAACTTCCACAGCGACCGGGGAAACTTCCACGGCGACAGATACGCCGACTGGATCAGGCGAAAAGCCTGCTACCGGAGATAACAACACGATTCTCTGGCTGTTCTTCGCACTTCTGGCATCAGCGGGAGCGCTCCTCACTTCGCGTAAACTGAAGAAGGACATCAAATAGCCCCTGCCGAAAATGTGCGGCATCGGCGGAAACGCTGAAAAAAGCGCACGCAAAGGCAAAACATAGACCCGGTAAAAATGCAGCGAGGCTTCTCCAAAACGGAGAAGCCTCGTTATTTTAATCATTCATGCCGTTTCCCCGGGTTGGCAGGTCAGCCGGTCAGCGGTTTGGTCACTCTCCGAGGTATTCCTCAAGGCAGATGCCTGAACTCATGATCGCCTTTGCCGCCTCGACGCCCACATATCTGTAATGCCACGGCTCATACATTATTCCCGTCACGGATTCTTTTCCCTCTGGATATCTGAGGATAAAGCCGTAATCGCTGCAATGCGTCATCAGCCACTGCTGAGTCGGGCGTTCCGCCTGCGAATCATCCAAGACCCAGTAAGCGTTGTCTACGATGTCAAAAGCGAGACCGCATTCGTGTTCACTCGTTCCGGGTACCGCCACTGAGGTGGCTGCCAAAGTCTCTGCTTCTGCCTGTTCATATCCCTGATCCAAGAAGGTCTGCACTTCCTGCTGAAATAAATATTCCTGCGTTGAGTGTTCTCTGTACCCCGAGCATATCGCCGGCGAATATCCTGCCGCTCTGCAGTCCGCAAGCATCAAAGCCAGAAAATCGGCGCATCTCTCGTCCGCCCTATACCCCGATTCGACCTCGACAACGGTAGGTGAATAACCGTCCGGGATCTTATTCCAAGGGTTGACAAGCAGGAGTTTCCAGTCGCCCGGGACTTCTTCCGGCAAAGTCGACTGCGTGCTGCTGTCGGTCGTATCATGTGTGTCTGTCGAATCCGTGCTCTGCTGGTCGGAGGAAGTTTCGGACGAGTCCGTGGAAGTGCCGTCTGTCGTCGTTTCCTGCTGAGCAGCCGTGTCTTGCTTTGTCGATGTTTCCTGCTGCGCTGTCGTTTGCTGCTCAGTCTGAGTATCCGTACCCTGCGTATCTGTTTTGGTATTGTTCAGCAGTGCGCGAATGCCGAAGACCGCACATACGACCACCACGGCAAAAACGACCAGAAAAGCGGCGAACCGCCTGCGATTGACTTTTATCTTCTTTTTTCTATGACTTCTCATGATGAGCCTCTGAATCTGTTTTTATTTTTTCCGCGATCCCCGACCGCGATGACTTTTGAAAACGGGGCCAAAGTCCGCGTCCGGAGTGAGCGTTTCCGCCGCATGCGCGGGACTTTTCCGTTAACAAAGAATCCTATATATAATTTTCTTGATTTCGGAAAGCAAAGTCAATATCTTTGAGATAATATTTCCCCAAACTCTTTTTGCTGCGCGGGTCCCGCCAAAAAGTATAATTAGAAAGAGCCTTGTTTCATCGCTTTCGTTCATGAGCCTCCGCGGCAATTTTGTATTGCGCTGTATTGATATTATCTTACAAGGTAATATACATACCAGCTTGTATTGAATGATTTGGAAAAGGTGAGGAAATATGGCACAAGCAATGTTAAACGTCAGAATCGACAGTAAAGATAAAAAGGAATTTGAAAATTTCTGCAAAGATACGGGAATGAATGTCTCGGTTGCAATCAACATGTATGTTAAAGCAGTGATCCGCGAAAAACGGATACCATTCGAGATAACCACAGATCCTTTTTATTCTGAAACAAACTTAAAAAGGCTCAGCCGGGCAATCGAACAGTTGGAAGCCAGCAGCGGCACGGAACGCGAACTTATTGACAAGGACGATGTATGAAAAAACTTTGTGCTGATGAAGAAAAACAAGCCGTGAACAGAGTGGAAACCGCTCACGGCTTTTGCTTTTTTATCAGTTAGTATTATGAAACTTTCATGCGATATCCCGCGCCCCAGACGGTTTCGATATAGCGGGGAGATGAAGGATCTTTCTCTATTTTTTCGCGAAGTCGATTGATATGTACGGTGACTGTGGCGGAATCCCCGACCGCGTCCATCCCCCAGATCTTTTCAAACAGAGTATCTCTTGAAAAAACGACATCGGGATTTTCGGCCAGGAAAAGCAGCAGTTCATACTCTTTGTTCACGAGCCGCACTTCGCGGTCGTCCACATAAACGCGCCTGCCCGCTTTTTCTATCCTGAGACCTCCTATCTCGATAGTCCCTCTCGCCTGCTTCTCGTCAGGAACGTCGCCCGACTTCAAGTGCTCATGGATGCGTATGTGCGCGCGTACGCGTGCGACCATTTCGGAAGGGCTGAACGGCTTTATCATATAATCGTCTGCTCCAAGCCCCAGACCGCGTATCTTATCTACATCTTCCTTTCGAGCCGTGACCATCATGATAGGCACGTCGCTGCAGCTTCTTATTATCCTGCACAATTCAAAACCGTCTTTGCCGGGGAGCATGACATCGAGGAGCACCATGTCATATGTCCCCTTCATGAACTCTTTCATTCCCGATTCGCCGTCAGATGCGATAACTGCTTCAAAATCGTTCGCCTCAAGATAATCCCTTTCGAGTTCGGCGATCATCATATCATCTTCGATTATCAGTATCTTTTTCATCTTTCGTCTTTTCCTTACGCATCCTTCGGCTCTTGCTCGTTGCTTTCCTCATCCGGAGCCGGCGCTGCCGGAAGGCGTATCTCTATGACAAAGCCGTTGTCGTTTTTAGCGGATACGGTACCGCCGTGGCCTTCAACGATCTGTTTGACGACCGCAAGGCCGATGCCGCTCCCGTTTTCAGGGTGATTGCGTGAAGGATCGCTCCTGAAGAAACATTCGAATATGCGCGTGAGGTCTTCTTCTCTGACTCCCGGGCCGTCGTCCGATATCCTGATGACGGCAGAATCGCCTTCCCTCGACAGCCTGAAGTCGAGGGCGGATTCGTCTTTTACTCTGTATTTTACAGAGTTTTCGACTATATTCAAGTGCACCCGGTTCATCTCGCCGGCGTCTATCTCGGAATATATCGGTCCGTCAGATCCTTCGAAGCTGATGCGCACGCTGCGGTCGCGGTATCGTTCCTCAAGATCCTTTACGCATGAACGATAGAATTCGTTGAGTTCCGTTTTTTCCTTGTAAAAATGTCTCGCACCGGAGTCCAGTCTGGAAAACTCGGTGAGATCGGACGATAACTGTTCGAGATTCGCGATCGCCTTTTCTATCGCCGAATAATATTTGTCTTTTTTCTCCGGAGTATCCGCTATCCCGTCGCGCAGGCCTTCCACATATCCTTTGATCGACGTCAGCGGCGTCCTGAGATCGTGAGATATCCCGCTTATCAGTTCTTTGCGGTACGATTCGTAGCGGAGCCTTTCATCTACGGAATCCTTCAGATACTGCCGCATCTCGTCAAAGTCATTCATGACGGAACCTATCTCATCTCTGCGCTTTGTCTTCATGGAAAAGTCCAGATCGCCGCTCCTGATGCGCTCGCTTCCCAGCGAAAGTTGTTTCAGAGGCGAAAGGACACTCTTTGATATCCACCTGTTCACCGCGAGATTTATCAAAATGACGACGGCGAGCAAAATGATCACCAGCAGTCCGATGAACCATTCGATATACCTTTTGATGTACGGCTCATCCGCATTTTTCACCGCTTGGGCCGTCTCCGCGGTCCGTATCGCCATGACGCTGTAATCGCTTTTTTCGTCGAAATACGTTCCCTTGATGACGACGGTGTCGCCATCTTCCACAGTGAAGTCGGTCTGGCTCGTAAACATCTCTCCGGCGGCCTTTTCGCCCGCGGTGATATCGGCGGACGTCAGATTTGAGAATATCTCTTTGCCGTCTTTGACCACGCTGAAGTGGTATCCCGCCTGAGTCATCTCCTTCTCCATCTCATCGATGTTCCCGGCCGACATCAAAAGCGACTGCGCAGAGTAGACACCGTTTTCATCGTGGAACACCTGCTCCATGATCTCCCAGTAACTTGCGCCCGGGCCGTTGAAAAACAGGCCGAACAGGAAAAACGCCACCAGCACCGGAACTATTATTATCAAAACATTTGCCGCGGCTATCTTATATTTGATTTTGGACATTTTGCCTCTGAGCGCCGCCATTTTCTCTTTTGCCTTGGCCATGTTATCTTTGGCGCCCGCCGTTTTATCTTTGAATTTCATTCAGTTTACCTCCGAACGGCTCATCGCACGTCCCTCTGCACATCCTGCGTGCCACGCCCGAGGACGCATCACCAAAAGGAACCCGCCGCAGATCATCATCGCCGCATAGTAACTTATCCCGCGGCTCAAAATCATCGCTCCGGCCAGTTTGCCCTGCGGCAGAAGGGCCGAATATATCAGGCGGAATCCGCCTTCCCACGCTCCGTTGCTCCCGGGCAGAGGGATGAGCGACACACCCGCTATGAGAACTGCCTGAAGCGATACCGTCTGTATGAAACCTCCGCTGCTTATCCCCAGCGCTCTGAAAACCAGGAATGGTATCATACACATCATGAACATCTGAGCGAGCGATGTCAACACATTGCGGACCAAGATCCCGCGGTGTTTTTTGATGATACCGGCGCTCTGCCTGTATTCTTCAAACTGCTTTTCTATCGTGGCCTTACGTTCTTCTGCGCGATTTTTCGATACCTTTCCCGTTACATACAGAGCAAATTTCTTCAAAGCCTCGGCCGGCGCTCTGCTGAAAGCGAGCAGGACCAAGAGGATCAGGAGCCCCGCGTTCGCTGCGGCGCCTGCTGCGAGAAGGGTCTTTGTCACCGTATCAAGTGACAGCAGATATCTGTAATTCAAAAATACTCCGATGATGAGTGCCGCGACCGCGCTGACCTGAGAAGTCATCCCTTCTACCAAAAGCGCGAGCGTTCCGTACGGCAGTTCTACGCCGTCCTCTTTCATGCAGACGAGCTGCGCCGGCTGTCCGCCCGAGGCGAACGGCGTGAGTCCGCTGAAAAAGAAACCTGCCGCGGCATACCTTATCCGAGCGATTACGCCCGTTCCCGGCGCTTTGATGCCGGAAAGCACCCTGCCGATGTTCGCGGCCTCGCAGAGGACAAATCCCACGGCGCAGCACAATGCGGCGGCAAGATATGCCGGTTTTGCCGAAACGATAGTTTCCTTCAGCGCAGCGGCATCGTTATATCTGAAAATCATCACCGCGGTAGCGATCAATGTGGCCGCCAGCACAGCCGCGCTAAGCAGCGTTTTCTTTTTTACTGCGAATTGTCCCATAGTATTCCTCGATAGTTAAAAAGGAATATCCTTCGCGTTTCCAGACAGGTATCATCCTGTCCAGAGCGGCTATCGTCCTCGCCGGAGCATCATTTTTGCCTCTGCCGTCGTGCAGGCAGATGAGAGACGAATCACCTACGCGCGAATACAGCCTTTTTTCAAGAGTTTCAGCAGTCGTTCTGCCTTCCCAGTCGCCCACCATGACGTTCCAAAGAACGGTTTTCAGGCCTCTGCGCCTTATCTCGGCGAGCATCTTCAAGTTGAAAGTTCCCCAGGCCGGCCTGAAATACCTGATCTCGGTCCCCATTCCGTCCATTATTTCCATTGAATTCCTGAAATCTTCCTCGGTCTTGCGCGCGCCAGTGAACAAAGGGCATTTGTGGTCCATCGTGTGGAGCGCCACACTGTGCCCTGCCTTGCGGATAGCGTCGAGGAGATAAGGATTTTCCCTGACCGCTCCCGCCATGACAAAGAAAGTGGCCTTTATGTTATATTTCGCCAAAAGCGCAAGCAGTGCGGGAGTATACTCGGGCGACGGTCCGTCGTCAAAAGTGAGGCATATCACCTTATCTTTGCGCAGCGAGGCGTTTGCCGCCATATTCGCCGCCCTCAGTATCGCCGTAGGGATTATCGAGTAAACGGCGAGTACCGCCGTCGTCATAGTGATGGAAATAATAAAAGTGCTCATTTTTTCTCTTTCTGATTTGATGGCTCTCTCTTTTGGTTTTTCGCTTATTGATATCCGTTTCCTATATCGATATCGATTATCGATTCTGCCTAACTTACTTTTGATAGATTCTTTGCTTTCGTCTTCTCGATTATCGTCAGTATCCCCGATTCTTCCGTCAAAGCCGTGAACCTGCGCATATTCGCGCGCATTTCCGCCGCGGATCTGTCATCGTTTATCATTCCGCGCAATGTCCGGCCCCATTCAGAGCGCTCGCGCGGCAGCATCCTGCCAAAACCGTTCCTTTGGACGAACAGAGCGTTCTCCTGCTCCTGTTCAAGAAACGGCGGAAGTATCGCCATCGGGGTCCCCGCGCTTATCGCTTCGAAAGTGGTTATTCCGCCTGCTTTAGTCACGATGAGGTCTGCCTTTTTCAGATATTCAGCCGCAGAAGTCACATATCCCACGGCATTGACGCCCGGGTACTCCGCGCTCAGTTTTTTCCTCAGTTTTTCGTTCTTTCCGCACAGGACGGTGACAGAGACATCAGGCTCTCCGCCGAAACTGTCCAGTATGGCATCTATCCCCGGTATGAGGCCGAGGCCGCCGCCCATCACCAAAACATTTTTCGGTGCGGAACTCTTCCCCGCCCCGGAGGCGCCCGCTGTATGCGCCACGCGGGAGATGTTTTGTTCGAGCTGACCCCAAGAGCGGAATTCCTTCTTTACCGGGATGCCTCCGACAAAGATCTTTTCGGGATCGACGCCTTTTTTGACGATGGCCTCCTTTGAGCGCTCGTCGCCAACGAGGTACGCATCCGTCGACCTGTACAGCCATTCCCTGTGCGGATAAATGTCCGTGATGCAGGTGATGCACGGTATCCTGTTCCCTTCATATTCTTTATATGCTCCGAGGTACCTTGCGCTTATCGGCAAAGTCGCTATCAGCAGGTCGGGCGAGAACGGGTCCGCGATTTTTTTGAACTTCTTTATAAACAGCCGTTTCATCGGCAGTCCCGACGAGCGCTCGTCGATTTTGTTGAAAGCGTTATATACGCCGCTGAAGCGTCCCGCCATCAGGTTGAACACTCCATATATCACGCGGCTGAAATGCGGGAACAAGTACTGCACGATATCGATTATCTCGACGTCGCTGCCGCCTTCGGTCCCGCTCTCTATCTGCTGTCTGAGCGCTTCCGACGCGCTCACGTGCCCGTTGCCAAATGCTCCTGTCAGGATCAATACCTTCATTTTGATGCACATCCCTTCATAATTGAGATTATTTGGTTGCGATTATCCGTTTACCTTCCGACATTTCGAAAACCTTGCGATTTCAGAGGCTTGCTCCGTCTTCCGATTCTTCGCTCTCATGATACGACGAGAAAATAAACTGCATATAAAGCGGCTATAAACAAAACCCAAAATTCTCCCCACATAGTTTATGAGATGTTTACGCCCGGTTTCGATGGAGTTTTTATTTCGGTGTTTTAATCGAATCAGAAAGGAGGCCGTCAAATGATTACATTAGCGGCGATAATATTCACAGGTTTCACGATGGCTTTGGCAGACGCTGTACCGGGAGTATCGGGAGGCACTGTCGTCTTTATTCTCGGGTATTACGATCGTTTTGTCGGGTCACTCAGCGGCTTGTGCAGCAGATCGCGGGAAAGAAGGAAAGAATCTATATCGTTTCTGGCAAAATTAGGTATCGGATGGGCGGCAGGGATGACTTGCGCGTCGTTCATGCTCGGTAATCTTCTTACGACCGAGATTTATCGCGTAAGTTCCCTCTTTCTCGGATTCGTCGCTTCTTCTCTGCCGCTCGTTATCTACGAGGAGCGGAGATCCTTCGGAAAAATCAAAGATACTATTTTCTTCGCAGGGCTTGGCGCGCTCGCGGCGATCCTGCTGTGCGTGTCGGGTGTGACGCTCACGGGGAGCGGACTTTCTCCTACTCCGGGCATGATACTCTATCTGTTCGTCGGCGGAGTCCTCGCGATAAGCGCCATGATACTCCCGGGCATCTCTGGTTCGAGCCTGCTGATGACACTGGGCCTTTACTTCCCGGTCATCTCTGCGATAGTTGAAATCACGTCTTTTGATTTCACCCACCTATGGATCCCGGCAGTCCTCGGCATCGGAGTCATCTTCGGATTCCTGTTCGCATCAAAAGGAATAAGCAGGCTGCTGAAAAGCCACCGCGGCGCCGTCGTCAGTTTCATCGTCGGTATGACCGCGGGCTCACTGCTCTCCATCGTGAAAGGTCCCGAGATGCTGAAAGACCCGAAACCGATGCTGTCGCTTAAGACGTTTGACATAGTGTTCTTCATCATCGGCTGCGCAGCAGTCATGCTCCTCTATGCAGCAAAACAATTCATTTCGGCAAAAAGACGCGGCGAAAAAATATTAGAAGGCAAATTAAACAACAAAACCTGCCCGGACGAGATCCGGCAGCAGGGTAAGGCAAATTAAGCAGCAAGGTAGGGCAAATCAAGCAGCGAAAACCTTGCCCGGATGAGTTCCGGCAGCAAGGTCCTGATAAAAGCATGAAGCGCATATTAGATATGGAAGGAACCCTCAAAGCATAAAGCGCGTTTGAATTATGGAAGGAGCCCATAACAAAACGCATACGAGAATCTCGATTTTTCATCTTTTCCTCCGCGCCGCGCCGCATCAGCCGAAATTTCACATACTACAAGAAAAGCCCATGTACGATGAGCCTTACGGCTGCCTCGTACATGGACTTTGTCTATGGTCTGGCGCTGCCTTTCAAGGCAGCGTTTTCTTTTCGCCAAAACCGCTCTTTTGCCACAGGCGATATGCAAAGCACCATTCATTTTTTGCCGCTGGCGATATGCAAAGCGCATTCATTTTTTGCCGCTGGCGATATGCAAAGAGCCATTCATTTTTTGCCACAGGCGATATGCAAAGCGCCATTCATTTTTTGCCGCTGGCGATATGCAAATAGTCATTCACACTGCCGGGATACTTCGGCTGAGGCAGGCTGTTTTTGCCGCGAATTATATGTCGGGAATTTCATGATTATTTAAAAAATATTATCGGAACATCATCGTAGTACGCTTGTAATCCCATCATAATATCGGCAGAAACCGCCCGAGCACATACCATAACGATTCTCCCATCATTGAACCGCCGCGCGCCGGGTGATATAATCTTTCTGTAGTTGGAACTCAGATATTACTGATATTATGGATATTACGGAGCCTTGACTGAAATGGAAGATCAGACAAAATACGAAACTTACACAAGCCCTCTCTCGGAGAGGTATCCGAGCAAAGAGATGAAATACCTCTTTTCGCCGGAGATGAAATTCCGCACGTGGCGGAGGCTTTGGATAGCGCTCGCCGAGGCGGAGCAGGAACTGGGCTTAGACATCACGGATGAACAGATAGCGGAACTCAAGGCACATAAAGATGACATCAACTACGACATCGCCAAAGCCCGCGAAAAGGAAGTCCGCCACGACGTCATGAGCCACGTATACGCCTACGGCCTGCAGTGCCCGAAAGCGAAGGGCATCATACACCTCGGCGCGACGAGCTGCTACGTCGGAGACAACACGGACATCATCATCATGTCCGAAGGCTTGAAACTCATCCGCGCGAAACTCATAAACACGATAGCCGCGCTGGCCGATTTTGCCGATAAATATAAAGATCTGCCGACGCTCGCATACACACACTACCAGCCCGCTCAGCCGACCACGGTCGGAAAGCGCGCAACGCTGTGGCTGAACGACCTCGTCATGGACTTGGCAGACCTCGACTACGTCGCGGGTTCGCTCAAACTCCTCGGCAGCAAAGGAACGACCGGCACGCAGGCGAGTTTTCTGGAACTCTTCGGGGGCGACCACGAAAAATGCCGCAAACTCGATGATCTCATCGCCGAGAAGATGGGTTTTGACGGCTGCTACCCGGTCTCCGGCCAGACGTACTCGCGCAAAGTCGACACCCGCGTGCTTCAGGTTTTGGCGGGCATCGCGCAGTCGGCGCATAAATTCAGCAACGACATCAGACTTCTGCAGCACATGAAGGAAATCGAAGAACCTTTTGAAAAGCATCAAATCGGTTCCTCGGCTATGGCGTATAAGCGCAACCCTATGAGGTGTGAGCGCATGGCCAGTCTGGCAAACTACGTCATGGCTGATGTCATAAACCCGGAAATCACGGCGTCCACGCAGTGGTTCGAGCGGACGCTCGACGATTCGGCTAATAAGAGAATATCTGTCAGCGAGGCATTCCTCGCGACGGACGGGATACTGGAACTCTATATGAACGTTTCCGAGGGTCTCGTCGTATATCCTAAGGTCATCCGCGCTCACCTCGATGCGGAGCTTCCTTTCATGGCGACGGAAAACATCATGATGGACGCCGTGAAAGCCGGCGGCGACCGCCAGGAACTCCACGAGCGCATCCGCGTCCACTCGATGGCCGCGGCCAAAGCAGTCAAAGAAGAGGGGCTCCCGAACGACCTGCTCGACAGGATCGCGGCGGATCCCGCTTTTCACGTAACAAAAGAGGCTTTACAGAAGGTCTTGAAGCCGGAAAACTTTGTCGGCCGCGCGCCGCAGCAGACTTCCGAGTATCTTGACGGGGTCATAAAGCCGATCCTCAGCGAGAACCGGGATGTTCTCGGCATCACTCCTGAGATCAACGTTTAAAGGGTTTATCCCGGAATGGAGGCAAATTTATGATTACCGCAGTAGTAGGCGCAAATTGGGGCGACGAAGGCAAAGGCAAAATCACCGACATGCTCGCTGAGACGAGCGACATAGTCGTCAGGTTTCAGGGCGGGAGCAACGCAGGTCACACTATCAACAACGATTACGGGCGCTTTGCGCTCCACATGCTGCCGTCAGGCGTTTTTTACGATCACATCACAAACGTCATCGGGAACGGCACCGCGCTCAACATCCCGAAACTCATCGACGAACTGAAGAGTCTCACGGACGGCGGCGTCCCGGCTCCTCACCTCATCGTGTCTGACCGCGCGCACATCGTCATGCCGTACCATATCCTGCTCGACAAATACGAAGAGGAGCGTCTCGCCGGCCATTCTTTCGGCTCGACGCAGTCCGGCATCGCACCTTGCTATTCTGATAAGTACGCGAAAATCGGCTTCCAGGTCTGCGAGCTTTTTGCGGACGAGGCCGATATCCGCGCTAAACTCGAGAATGTCTGCACCATCAAAAATGTCCTTCTCCGAAATCTGTATCACAAACCGGAGCTGGATCCCGAAGAACTGATGCAGACGATGCGCGAGTACCGCGATATGATTGCGCCGTACGCCGCGAACACCGAAAAGTTCATGCACGAGGCGGTCGCGGCCGGAAAGAACATCCTGCTCGAAGGGCAGCTTGGTTCTATGAAGGACACGGATCACGGCATCTACCCTATGGTCACTTCTTCTTCGACGCTCGCCGGTTTCGGCGCCGTCGGCGCAGGTGTGCCGCCATATGAAATCAAGCGTATTGTAACGGTCGTCAAGGCATATTCGTCTGCTGTCGGCGCGGGCGCCTTCGTCAGCGAAATTTTCGGTGACGAAGCGGAGGAACTCCGCCGTCGCGGCGGCGACAAGGGCGAGTTCGGCGCCACGACGGGGCGCCCGCGCCGCGTCGGCTGGTTCGACGCAGTTGCGACGCACTACGGCTGCATGATGCAGGGAGCGACGGAAGTGGCTTTGACAGTCCTTGACCCGCTCGGATATCTGGACGAGATACCTGTCTGCAGCGCATACATAGTAGACGGAAAAGAAACCAAAGACTTCCCTGCTCCGACCAAACTCGACAGCGCAAAACCTGTGTTTGAGAAACTGCCGGGCTGGAAATGCGACATCCGCGGGATACGCAAATTCGAAGATCTCCCGCAGGCCTGCCAGAACTATGTGAACACCATCGAAAAGATGATAAGATATCCGATAACCATCGTCACAAACGGACCAAGGCGCGAGGACGTCATTCACCGCACCCCGCTGCTCTAAATATATCTGCTTCAATCGACAGAAAGAGGGTATTGTTAAATGTTCAAAGAAGCGATGCGTCCTGTATGGACGGAAATCAACCTCAGCAATTTCGACTACAACATCAAACAAATCAAAGCTAAAGTTTCGGGCGGAGCGGAACTTATCGGCGTCATCAAAGCCGACGCCTACGGCCACGGCAGCATAAAGTGCGCCGAAGTCCTCAGAGCAAACGGAGTAAAAACATTTGCTGTGGCAACGGTGCAGGAAGCCGCCACGCTCAGAGCCGCGGGAGCAAAGGAAGAAATCATCTGCCTCGGCCTTGTGCCGGACCTCTTTGCCGACGACGTAGTGAAATACGACGTAACACCTGTCGTCTGCTCCGCGGAGAACGCCCTCGCATATAACGAAGCCGCCGCCAAAGCCGGAAAGAACATCGGCGTTATCATCGCGGTCGACACCGGAATGGGCCGCATCGGCTATCAGGCGGACGACCCTGAAACAGCCATCGCCGACATAAAGAAATACGCGTCCCTGCCGAACCTTCACATCGAAGGAATGTTCTCCCACTTCTCGACCGCCGACGCATACGACAAGACATACTCGCACGGTCAGCAGGAGAAGTTCGATTCATTCTATAAAGCACTGACTGACGCGGGCATCAAAGTTCCGATGCGCACACTGGCAAACAGCGCCGCCATCATGGAACTCCCAGGCACGCACTACGAAAAAGTCCGTCCGGGCATCATCCTCTACGGCCTCTACCCTTCAGACGAAGTGGACAGGAACCAGCTCTCGATAAAACCGGTCATGTCAGTAAAGGCCAGCATCGTCCATCTCAAAGACGTCCCGGCCAACTTCTCCGTAGGCTACGGCCGCAAATACATCTCGAAAAAACCGGCAAAAATCGCCACCATCAACCTCGGATACGCCGACGGATACCCTCGTCCGTACTCCCCGGTCGCCAAAGTCATCGTTGACGGCTGCATCGCGCCGATTGCCGGCAACATCTGCATGGACCAGTGCATGATAGATGTCACAGACGTTCCGGGCGTTAAAGTCGGCGACGAAGTCATCGTCATGGGCTCCGACGGCAAGAACGAAATCTCCGCCGAAGACATCGCCAAAGCCACAGGCACCATCTCCTACGAGATAGTCTGCGCTTTCGGCCAGAGACTCCCGAAGGTGTACGTAAAATAGCAGCAAATACGCTATAGCACCATCTAATAACGAAAAATAACGGCAGATGTTTGCTGCCGGGCACACCTGAGTGCGCGTGAGTACACGTGAGTGCAACTGAAGTGCGCGTGAGTACACGTGAGTGCAACTGAAAAATCGCCACTGCCTTGACCCGTAACCTCGAGTCTGAGCGGTGGCGATTTCTTTTTACATTTTGCATCTTTGGGGCTCATGCCGGCGCCACGGCCTTTAACCGAAAATATACATTATAGCCTCATGCCGGCGCCACGGCCCTTAGCCATAAATATTACGGCAGACGTCAGATAATAATATTATGCTAATACGCTGATAACATTCGCCGTCAGGCCGAAAAGCAGTACATTGATTTACCGTTCTTCTCTGAAGTACGGCTTTCCGAGGTCTGCAGGCGGCTGATTCTCGCGTTTGTTGCGCATACTCGTTATGACGAGCACGATTATCGTCACGACGTAAGGCAGCATCTTGTAGAGTTCCTTCATCGTCAGGTCCATGCCCGTAGGGATGAACAAATAGAGGATGTAGAGCCCGCCGAAGAGGATAGACGCCAGAATCGAGAGGTTCGGACGCCATATCGTAAATATGACTAAGGCGATGGCAAGCCATCCGCGGTCGCCGAAACCGTTGTTCGACCATACGCCGCTGGCGTAGTCCATCACGTAATACAGCCCGCCGAGGCCCGCTATCATGCAGCCGATGCACGTCGCGAAATATTTATACTTCGTGACGTTGATGCCCGCCGCGTCCGCGGTCGCCGTGTTTTCGCCCACGGCCCTCAGGCTGAGCCCGCTGCGCGTATGCGTCAGATAGAACGAAGCTGCGAGCGCTATCGCGATGGCCAGATACGCCATGAATCCGTACGAAAGAAAGACCTGCCCGAACCAGCCGAGTTTATCGGCGATAGGCATGTGCCTGTGAAAATACAGGCTCGTCGTCGAAAGCGCGATAGACGGAACGTCAGCGCCGGAAAGTTTGATAAGCGAACCTCCGAAGAAGTTCCCGAACCCGACGCCGAAAGTCGTCATCGAAAGGCCCGTTACGTTTTGATTTGCCCGCAGCGTGACTGTCAGGAAGCAGTACAGCAGCCCCATCAAAAGCGACCCTGCCAGGCACGATAGGAACGGTATCATTATCGCCAAAAACGCATTTGCTTCGGTGCCGTCGGTCAAAGTCTGCTCATAGTGGAACGCGCCGATGACTCCGCACATTCCTCCGACGTACATCACGCCCGGGATACCGAGGTTGAGGTTTCCGGCCTTTTCTGTTATCGTCTCGCCGGTGGACCCGTAGAGGAGCGGGACACCCTGAACGACTGCTCTCGTTACAAAGGACGCAATATCAATCATTCTTCTTCACCCGCTTCCTGAAGTTGATTTTGTAGTTCACGAAGAAATCGCTCCCGATGATGAAGAACAGGATGATTCCCGTCAAAATATCACCGAATGAGTCATTAAGGTCAAAGTTTGTCGAAATCTCACCGGCGGCTTTTTCGAGGAACGCGATGAGAAGCGAACTGGCTATCATCGACGGCGGATTGAATTTGCCGAGCCATGCGACGAGGACGCCCGTGAAGCCGCGTCCGCCCGCGATAGTCGGCGTTATGGTGTGGTTCGTGCCGCCCACGAGGATGAGCCCCGTCAGTCCGCATATCGCTCCGGAGAGGAGCATCGTCCTGATGATGACTTTTTTCACGTTGATGCCCACGTAGCGCGCCGTGTTGACGCTTTCGCCGACGACGGAAAGTTCGTAGCCGTGCTTGCTGTATTTCATATATACGAACATGATGACGGAGACAGCGGCGACTATCAAAACGTTCAGCAGGTATTTCTGATGCCCTATCATCGGGAACCAGCCCTCGTTTGCGCTTTGATTGATGATTCCGACCTGTCCGGAACCCTTCGGCGACTCCCAGACGATAACGTAATACGCAACTATTTGAGTCGCGACGTAGTTCATCATCAGCGTGAAAAGCGTCTCGTTAGTATTCCATTTCGCTTTGAAGAAAGCGGGGATGAAAGCCCAGAATGCGCCGGCGACGATCGCCGCCGCCGCCATGATGGCTATCAAAACGGCGTTCGGCATTTTGCCGCCGAGTTTTATCATGCAGGCCGCCGTGGCGAGCGCACCTATCAAGACCTGCCCTTCGGCGCCGAGATTCCAGAATTTCATCCTGAAAGCCGGAGCGAGCGCAAGCGCTATGCACATAAGCAGCGCGGTCTCCTGAAGCAGCGTCCATACCCTGCGCGGTGTCTTGAACGCGCCCTGGAACATGGTGATATAAACGTCTATCGGGTTCAGGCCCGTCATTATCATCGTAATGATGCCGCAGACCACGAGCGCCAGCAGTATCGCGATTATCCTTATTAGCAGGGATTTATACCAAGGCAGATCCTTGCGCTTTGTTATGTGCGCAAAAGGCACATGCACGCTGGCTGCCGCGTTCCCGGCGTTCCCGGCGTTCCCGGAGGTTTCGGCGGCTGGCGCGTTCCCGGCGGTTTCGGCGGCTGCCGCGTTCCCGGCGGTTTCAGCGGTTTCCGCATTCCCGGTGGTTTCGGCGGCTGCCGCGCTCACGGCGGCTTTGGCGGTTGGCGCGTTCCCGGCGGTTTCGGCAGGTTCGGTCACAGGCGCCGTTTTTTGTTTTTTATCCGGTTCCTTCACTTGACACCACCTACCTTCGTCATCATAAGGCCGATTTTCTGCTTGTCGGCTTCCCTGCCGTCTACGATACCGCTCACTTCGCCGCCGCACAGGACGAGTATCCTGTCGCACAGTTCAACAAGCACGTCGAGGTCCTCACCGACGTAGATTACCGCGACGCCCTTTTCCTTTTGTTTATTTATCAAACCGTATATCGTATATGATGAGTTGATGTCCAGGCCCCTGACCGCGTACGCCGAAAGAAGCACAGTCGGAGAAGATGCGATCTCGCGCCCGACGAGGACCTTCTGGACGTTTCCTCCGGAGAGTTTTCTGACCGGCGTACTCAGGCTGCTCGTGCTGACCTCCAGTTCATCGACGACCTTTGCGGCGAGTTTTTCAGGCGCCTTTCGGTCGGTGAAGAAGCCGCGCCCGTTTCGGAAGGAGCGGAGCATCATGTTATCTGTAAGGTCCATATTCCCGACGAGGCCCATGCCGAGCCTGTCTTCAGGAACAAAGGAAAGAGCGACGCCCATGCGGGCTATGTCGAGCGGATCTTTGCCTATCAATTCTTCTTTGGTCCCGTCGTCGTTTATGTACTTTATCGTTCCCGCCTCGACCACCTGCAGGCCCGCGATGGCTTCCAGCAGTTCTTTCTGGCCGCTGCCGGAGATTCCCGCGACGCCGAGTATCTCGCCGGTGTTTGCCGTGAACGAAATATCTTTCAATTTCACTATGCCTTCGCTGTCGCGGACGGTCAGGCCTTTTACCTCGATTCGAGGCTTAGGGTCTTTCGGCTCCGGACGCACGATGTTCAGCGATACCGAGTGTCCGACCATCATCTCGGTCATTTCGGAGGCGTTCGTATCGGCCGTCGTGAGCGTGCCGACGTATTTGCCCTTGCGCAGGACGGCGACTTTGTCGGAGAGAGAGAGCACTTCATTCATTTTATGCGTGATGATGACGATCGCTTTGCCTCCGTCGCGCATGTTGCGAAGGACGTTGAAAAGTTTGTCTGTTTCCTGTGGGGTGAGGACTGCCGTCGGCTCGTCGAGAATCAAAATATCGGCCCCGCGGTAGAGCATCTTTACGATTTCGACCGTCTGTTTCTGAGAGACGGACATGTCGTAGACCTTCTGCCACGGATCGATTTCAAAGCCGTAATCGGAGCAGATCTTTTTTATCCGCTCGGCGGTTTTGTTCATGTCGAACTTGCCTTCGTCAAGGCCGAGGACGATGTTTTCGGCGGCGTTGAAGACGTCGACCAGCTTATAGTGCTGGTGGACCATGCCGATACCGTAGGCGTATGCGTCTTTCGGGGAGGCGATAGAAACCGGCGCGCCGTCGATCTCAATGGTGCCTTCGTCCGGGAAGTAGAGCCCGGAGAGCATGTTCATGAGCGTCGTCTTGCCGCTGCCGTTTTCGCCGAGGAGCGCCAAAATCTCACCGCGGTAGATGTCGAGGTCCACGCGGTCGTTGGCGACTACCGAGCCGAAAACTTTAGTGACTCCGCGCATGGAAACTGCGGGGCGTCTGACTTTTACGCCTTCAGGGGATCCGGCCGCAGGGCGGTCAGCCGCTGCTGAAGCATTTTCGGAACGGGGATTTTCCAAAATAATTCCTCCTGATAAAAGGTTAGTGGCGAGTCCATTGCGGCATAAAAGAGCCGGAACACTCGCCACGTTTCTATTATATCCTATTTTGGCCCGCGAAAAAAGAAAAGTTGACGCGATATTGCATAAAGAGTAATAATTGGCCTGCGTTGACGCCTCCGACTGCGGAGCAGACCGGCCCGCAATCGCATTTTACGATTCGAGAGTTACGAGAGAGTAGAGGAATCCTTTCTGCTCCATCAGCTTTTCGTACGTTCCCGTCTCCGTAACTGCCCCGTTCTTCAGGACGAGTATTTCATCGAACCTCGCCAAAACATTTGGGTTCAGCTGATGGGTAATTACGATCCTCGTCACTTCTCTGATATTCAGCACCGTGTTGAGTACGTGCTCGGCCGTCGCAGCGTCGAGAGATGAAGTGACCTCATCGAGCAGCATGACTTTTGATTCCTGCAGAAGACTGCGCGCGATAGACACGCGCTGCTTTTCGCCGCCGGAAAGGTTTTTGCCGCCCTCTCCGCATTGATAATCCTCGCCGTGCGACGAGATCAGTTCGCCCAGTCCGGCCCCTGTGACCGCTTTATCGATTTTTCCCTCGTCGATATTTCTATAGAGAGTGATATTGTTTTTCAAGGTATCGTCAAACAGGAATACGTCCTGCTGGACCTGGCTGACATTTTCATAAAGGGAATCCGTTCCGATGTCTTTGAGTTCGACACCGCCGTATTTTATCGACCCTTTATAATCCCCGAGCGAACCGAGGAGAAGGTTGAGGAAAGTCGATTTCCCGCTGCCGCTCGGCCCTACGATGCAGTAACTTTTGCCCGGAGCAAAATGGTAATTGATGTCGTGCAGTACTTCGCCGCCCGACTCATATCCGAATCCGAGCCCGCGTATCTCTATGCCTTCCTTGAAATCTTCAGGGAACAAAGCGTTGGCCGCCGCCGATTCCCGATCCGTTTCTTCTGTGATAGATTCGGCTGCTTTATCTATCAGCGCTTCTTTTGCTTTATATGCGCCGAAAAGAGGGATGACGGTGGACAGGGGCGCGAGCATATAATTCATAAGCTGCAGGAACATGGTGATGGTTCCTATCGTAACGCCGCGGTCGGTTATCACCATATATGCGCCGACAATGAAAATCCCGAAAAACGAAATGGACTGCGCGCATTCGGAGAACATCCCAATAAGTCTGTCAAGAAGGCGGAAACTGTATTTAGACTGTTCCAGCTTTTCGTTCCTCTCCTTGAACTGCATTGATGCGTGCTTTTCTATTTTGAAAACCTTGATAGTCAGAAAACCGGAGAGCAGGTCTTTGACCGAACCGACGAAACTCTCGTTTTCATCTGATATTTTTTCCTGAGCGGGGCCCAGTTTTTGGCCTGTCAAAAGCCCTAAAGTCACCGGGATAGCGGCGAAGATTACGGCAAAGAGAGTAAGGAACGCGCTGGTGTACAGCATTATTACGATAGATGCGGCGAACTGGACCATGCATGTGATGGCGAGGAACATCCGGGAGTAAAAATCAGTCTCCATGGAGGTGACGTCGTTCGTGAGCATCGATATATATCTGCTGCTGTTCTCATGACGGAACGCACCGGCGCTTTTCTTCAGAAGATAATCAAAAACGCTCTGACGATATCGGAGCACGCCTTTTCTCATGAATCCGGCAAAAGAGTACCTGTAAAAGAACTGTGCCGCGAGATTGATGACGATAAATGAGGCGCAGAAGATTATCGTCTTTGTCAGCGCGTCGATGTCGCGGCTGACCGCAGAGTCTATGATATACATCAGCATGACGGAAAGGCCGAAATCCGTCCCGCCCATAATGAGTTTGAAAATTATCGAAGTGACAAAATTGAAATGATTGCCGCGAAAGAAACTTTTCTTCAGGGAGGACTTGACATCGCTTTTTTCTACAGAGATATTATCCATGTTTCCGGTTACCTTTCATTTGCTGCTGATGAGAAAAAACGGGGATCATTCCCGTTTGCGACGCTTGCGAATAGTGTTCGAGTATTTTTCGCGCGTTTTTGAAAAATTTATAAAACGCTTTTGTTGGTATTAATATTGCTTTATTTTACTGTATTTTCCCACTATTCGAACGGTTTAATGCTATACTATCACCCCCCCGAAAACTTTCAAGGCCGAGATCCAAAATAAACTCACTATCTCACTCAGTATTTCCCGCACATAAAAACCGGATGCCGCTGAAATCGGGTTTGAATAGCCCGAAAGCCGCATCCGGTCATTTTTCTTTATTCAGCCGACTTATTCGGCCGCTTTATCTTTATTCAGCCGACTTATTCGGCCGCTTTATCTTTATTCAGCCGACTTATTCAGCCGCTTTATCTTTATTCGGCCGACTTATTCAGCTGTCGATCCACATATCTGCAAAATCGAAATCGGCTGCAAAATCGGCAAAATCGGCACGTCCGATGTCAGCGCTCTATCAGCCGCCGAAGTTCGTGTCCAGAAGCGTGATGCCGTCGACCTGAACGTTGAAGTAAGGAGCGGATCTGAACTCTGATTCGTGGAAGTATCCGTCGGCGATAGCCTCGGTGTCTCCGGTGTAATCAGCGTCTGTATCTACGTCAGCCATGTAAGTCGTCAGCGTCTCTCCGTTTACCGTGAATGTGGAAGTGTCAAAGACGTGGAGTTCGCCGCTGTTGAGTTTTGCTGTCGCTTCGTCGATCGCATCCTGAGTTCCTTCAGCCGCGACGTTCGTGTTGATGTCCGTGAGGCAGACAGAACCTGTCTCAAGCGTACCCGTCCAGTCGGTGTCGATTTCGTTTCCGTCGAGGACCTGTCCGATAGCATATTTGTAATACGGAGTCCAGTCGATTCTGGAAGAAACGAGGAACGTGTTAGGGCATGCGTCGATCGTGCTTCCGTTGTAGGAAACGTTAGGAACTCCAGCCGTCTCGCAGGCGGTAGGAGCGCCCATGGAATCGGCGTGCTGGCTGATGAGGACGCAGTTCTCGTTCTGGATGAGGTTGTTGGCCGCTTCTTTTTCAGCAGCTTCGTCATACCATGAGCCGGTGAACGTGACCTTCATCGTAGCCGACGGGCAGACCGAGCGTGCGCCGAGGAAGAACGAAGTGTATCCGGAGATAACTTCCGCGTATGTGTAGGCTCCGACGTATCCGATGACAGCCTGATCAGCCGTGATAGTTCCGGCGTCGATCATTTCGTTGAGTTTCATGCCTGCAGCGATACCCGCGAGATAGCGCCCTTCGTAGATAGCCGCAAAAGCGTTATGGAAGTTGCTGAGACCCTCTGTATGAGCCTTTGTTCCTGTTGCGTGGCAGAACTGAACATCAGGGAATTCCTTTGCCGCCTGGATCATGAAGTCTTCATGTCCGAAAGAGTCGGCAAAAATAAGTCCGCATCCGTCGTCGACGAGTTCCGCTGCCGCGTCGTAGCATGCCTGCGATTCGTCGATGTTCTTCTTGAACTCATACTCTACTCCGAGCTCCTCGCAGGCATCTGTAGCCGCGTTGATGAAGTTCAGGTCATAAGTGGAGTTCTCATCATGCAGGAAAATGAAACCTACTTTGAGGCTCGACTCCGTGTCGCTGCTGTCATCTCCGCTGTCGGTACTGCTGTCGGTTCCGCCGCATCCCGCAAGGAGCGACATCGCAGCGAGTACAAAGACGAGCAGGATCACCAAACTTTTCTTTCTCATTCTTTACCCTCCTGAGATTTATCAGAATTAATATAGACAAATTTATCAAAGCGCACGAGCGCTTTTTGACATGTAACTCGGATCACATCTCGCAGAATTCTATCGAATCGTCCGACATGCTCTCGATGCAGGCGAGCGACTCCACTCTGACGCCTTCTGAACGGAGTTCGTCTCCGCCGCCCTGGAATTTCTTTTCGATGGCGACGGCGACACCCGCACAATCCGCTCCCGCCTGTTTCACAAGGTCGAGAAGGCCTCTCAAAGCCTGGCCGTTTGCGAGGAAGTCGTCTACGAGAAGGACTTTATCTTCTGATGTCAGGTAGTCTGCGCTGACCACCATGTTGTAATCGTTGTTGTGTGTGAATGAATGGACTTTTGTCGAATAAACAGGCCCGTCTACGTTGCTTGACTTATGCTTTTTTGCGAAGACCACGGGCACGTTCAGCGAATATCCCGCTGCGACAGCGATGGCAATGCCGCTCGACTCTACCGTCAGGATCTTGTTTACGCCGCAGTCCCTGTAGAGTGAGGCTATCTCTTCGCCTATTTCCTTCAAAAATTCTATGTCGATCTGCTGGTTCAGGAAATTTCCGACTTTCAGGATCCCGCCGGGCAGAACCTGCCCGCTCTTAAGGATCTTTTCTTCCATCGCTTTCATCTGCGCCCCCATAATGGCTTGAAAATAAAAAACAGACACCCCATGAGCGGAGTCTGCCATAAAGGATCGCCAAATAAGATCCTCCGCCATATTCCGTTGCTCTTTTGCAGTGATTTCATGATATAAAAAAACTCAAACGATGTCAATTAAAGCGCGGCGTTTTTGCTTGAATCGAGCAAAAAAAACAGCGCTCAGGCGGGGAAAACGCTCCTAAAAGCGAACGCATATCCCGTGAAAGCGCTTTTTTGTTCGGGTTTGTTATTTCCTTATCTTCACTTCGCGACTGGCCTTCCGAGTTATTTTTTAGGCTCGAAAACTGCTTTGCCCATGCCGCAGACAGGGCATTTCCAGTCGTCAGGAAGTTTGTCGAAAGGCGTTCCCGGCTTGATGCCGTTCTCCGGGTCTCCCTTTGCCGGATCGTATTCATATCCGCATGCTCCGCAGACGTAGATCTTATTTTCGCTCATTTTGATTTTCCTTTCCGCCGGTCCGCGATTTGTTATTACGCGTCGGACAGGCCTTAAATTTCCTTCTTTCAGTTAGTTTGCCTTAAATTGTCGATATTTCGATGATTTCTATATACCCGCAATCAAGTTTTATTATCTCTCATAAATAATAGAATTGCTGATAAATTTAATTACTCGTGCTAATTGACCGAGTTCGCCGCGCTCGGTATACAAACATCCCGTTCCCACTCCGCCTTTTTATGTTATCATAATAAGGTAATTTTGATATCCGGAGGGACCGCATGGTAAACATTTTAGGGAGCATCGGGCCGGGAAGCCGCATAGTCGTTCCGATGTTCACGCACCACAGATACATAAAAAAACTCGCCGCCCTGCGCGAGGCAGGCAAAACAGACGAAGAGCGCAAAATGATCGCCGATCTGGAGACATACTGGATAATAAATATCGAAAAATGCGGCCTCAAATTTGAAATCGAAGGCCGCGAAAACCTGCCCGACAGGTCGTTTGTCATCGTAGCGAATCATCAGTCTTACTTTGATATCTTTGCTATTCTCTCTCTGATGAAAGGCCGTCAGATCGGATTCGTGGCAAAGGAGGAACTGGCGCGCATTTCGACTCTCGGGAAGTGGATGAAGGCCATGCGCTGCATCCTTATCGAGCGCGGAAACGCACGCGATGCTCTGAGAGCCATCAACACGGGTGCCGAGTACGTAAAAGAGGGGTTCAATATGGTTATATTCCCCGAAGGCACGCGCAGCAAAGGCGGTCCTATCGTATCATTCAAACCGGGGGCCCTGAAACTGGCGGAAAAGGCCAGAGCGCCGATAGTTCCGGTAGTCATTTCCGGAACATATAAGATGATAGAGGAGACGAACAAGATAGAGCCGCACAATACCGCTTATCTGCATGTTCTTCCGCCGATAGAAACGGAGAGCTTAGACAGGAAAGAGCTTGCCGAATTGTCGCCTAAAATAGAGGCTATGATAAAAGCCGAATACGAAAAAATGCCGAAATAACACGAGCCGGGGAATCGATTTTTCCCGGTTTTATTGCGCTTTTTCCGCACCGGGCAAACCTTCTCTGGCATATAAATGCAATCCCAATATCAGGACTGCGGCCAGCCCAAATGACACCCACCCCCAGATGATGTCATTTTTCGTCAGATCCAAAATAATCAACCTGACAAATGAGGCATATACCAATGTCAGCGAAACACTTATTATCCAGAATCCGACGGTAGTTCCCTGCAGAAACGCCATTAGCATAACTACGCCGATTCCGATAAGGAGGCAGAAAGCAGGATGCACTTGAAAATAATGATTTACGGCCACGCCGGATATTATTCCGATCGCAATCGAGTTGAAAATAATGATATTGCTGAAAAAAATCCCGAGAACAATTGCCGCGATACCGATGATAACTAATATTCCCAGTCCGACTGCTCCGATTATCAAACCCATAACATCACCACCTTTTCCCGTTCTTATCTCGTTTTGTCATTCTTTTCCATCTTTTCGTTCGGTTTGTAGATTTCCTCGATGTGTTCGATTTTATCCCGGACCCCGAGAATGTCCGCAAGAGAATGTAAGCGTTCCTCATAATATTCGGAACCGAAATAGCGGCGGAGCGCCTCATCAAACATATCTTTTTCGATTGTTTCCGGTTTTTTCACTATGTCGCAGATACATCTTTCTTTACCATATACTCTCAATCCCTCGAATGGGCCGCAATAAAAACTGGACGTTCCCACGTAGTATCGGGATTGAATGCAGTAATGGAACTTTACATATTTCCCATATCTCTCTTTTATTCTGGACACATTGGTCCCCTGCGGTACAGTCACATCGATGATTCGAGGGGCTGTATCTATCAACCCGTTCATGTACAGAGCAGTGCCATATGAAAAAACGATTTTTTTCGATCTCGCCTGAAGTTTTTCGTAGATATTCGGCTCGCTGCCTGATGTGTAATAGTATCCGTGGCTCTCGCAGACTATCGAATTTTCGGAGAGCATATCGGCAAGATAATGTCTGGGTATACCGGCATACTCAAAATCAGAAGTTTTGATGATGCCGCTGTGGCTGTTTAAGAATCCCTTTATCTTTTCTTCAGAGACGGATTTATTATTTTTCTTATCTTCTGACATGCCCGGACTCCTTTACAAACATACTTTATTTTTTTCACTATATCATAATAAAGCACGTTTGTAAAGAGCAAAATGAATAATTATTAAATAAAAATGCCGAAACCTTGATGTTTCGGCATTTTTCATTATCGGTTGACTTTATAGGCTGCTTTATCGACTCAATAGCTGCCGGATTTACGGCTGCCTGCGAAATATCGCTTTGCCCTATAAGCCTGTCAGCTATTCGTTCAGTTCGTGATACCTGAGACATGCGACGAAGTGTCCCGGTTTTACTTCCTCTATCTGAGGGGTGTCCTTCGAGCACTGTTCGGTCGCAAACGGGCATCTCGTCCTGAAGTAGCATCCGCTCGGCGGATTTACCGGGCTCGGGATCTCGCCGTTGAGCATGTCCTTCTGCTCTTTCCTGTAAGTCGGGTCAGGGACCGGGACGGCTTCGAGCAGGAACCTCGTGTACGGATGAAGCGGATTGTCGTAGATGTCGCGCGTCACGCCGAGTTCGCACATTTTCCCGAGGAACATTACGCATACTCTGTCGGAAAGATATCTGACGACGGAAAGGTCGTGAGAAATGAACACGTATGTGAGGCCCATCTCCTGCTGGAGATCTCCGAGCAGGTTCAGTATCTGCGACTGGATCGATACGTCCAGAGCCGATACAGGCTCGTCGCAGATTATCAGTTCCGGGTTCAGCGCGAGGGCTCTGGCGATGCTGACACGCTGCCTCTGTCCGCCTGAGAATTGGTGAGGATATCTGTACATGAACTCAGGTCTGATACCGCACTTGCGCATCAGTTCTTCGACGCGCGCCGTATCTTCTTCTTTTGTTTTGTTCACCTTATGCGTAACCAGCGGTTCCGCGATAAGGTCTCTTACTCTGAGTCTCGGGTTGAGCGAAGCGTACGGGTCTTGGAAGATCATCTGCATCTTGCGGCGCATCGACCTCAGCTCTTCCTCCTTGAGCTTGCTCAAGTCCTGCCCCTCGAAGAATACCTGTCCGCGGGTCGGATTTAGAAGTTTTATCATAAGACGGCCGAGCGTGGATTTGCCGCAGCCGGACTCGCCTACGACGCCGAGAGTCTCACCCTTGAATACCTGAAGATTTACGTCTGTCACGGCGTGAACAGTCGCTTTGTTCTTTCCGAAAGAACCGGACGTGGTAGGGAATTCTTTTGTCAGATCTTTGCAATCTACCAGTACTTGCTTTTCTTCATTTGCCACTGTTCATCACCTCCTTGTTCGCCAGGAAGCAGCGGACCAGATGGCCCGGCGCCACTTCGTACATGTCAGGTTCATACATCGTGCAGACCTTCATCGCTTTTTCACAGCGCGTGCAGAAGCGGCAGCCCTTAGGCAGGTTGAGAAGGTTCGGCACGAGACCTCTTATCGTGTACAGATGCTCTTTTGTTTCCGTTACCTTCGGAATCGAGTTCAGAAGTCCGAAAGTGTACGGGTGAGTAGGATTGCGGAACAGTTCGAAGATATTCGCCTGCTCCATTATCTTGCCGGCGTACATGACGTAGACAAAATCGCAGGATTCGGCGACTACGCCGAGGTTGTGCGTGATCATCATGATAGCCGTTCCGCGCTCTTTCTGAAGCTGTTTCATCAGGAACAGGATCTGCGCTTCGATAGTTACGTCGAGGGCCGTAGTCGGCTCGTCAGCTATCATCAAAGTCGGGTCGCAGATCATCGCCATAGCGATCATGACCCTCTGGCGAAGACCGCCGGAGAGCTGGTGCGGATATGTGTAGAAGCGCTTTTCCGGTTCAGGGATGCCGACTTTGCGGAACATCTCTATAGTCATTTTCTTCGCTTCTTCTTTTGATATGTCTTTTCTGTGCTGGCGCACGGCCTCAACTACCTGTTTGCCGATGATGTATACCGGGTTAAGGCTGGTCATAGGCTCCTGGAAGATCATTGAGATCTTGTTTCCGCGGATGTCGGCCATCTCGTTGTTTGTTTTGTTGAGCAGGTTGTCGCCTTCCAGTTCGATCTTTCCCGCGACTACTTTGCCCGGAGAAACGAGGAGCTGCATGATGGACATCGCCGTCATGGATTTGCCGCAGCCCGATTCACCTACGATGCCGACCGATTCACCTCTATGTATCTGTATGTCGACTCCGTCTACCGCCGGAACAACGCCTTTGCTCGTAAAGAATTGTGTCTTAAGTCCTGAAACATTGAGGACGACGTCGCTGTAGTCGATGTCTTTGTTAGCGCTTTTTTCACGCAGCGCGGCGGCTGCCCTTTCGTCAGTCGTTTTCATTACTTCTTCTGCCATGATATCACCGCCTTACTGTTCCTGAAGTTTCGGATCAAGCGCGTCTCTTACCGCGTCGCCAAAGAAGTTGAACGCGACGACGAGGATGAGGATCGCAATTCCAGGCGCCAGTGTGATCGTCGGATTGATCGAAAGGTATTGTTTGTTCTGGCTGACAAGAAGGCCCCAGCTCGTCGAAGGCGGCTGAGCACCGATGCCGAGGAACGAGAGGCTTGCTTCCGTGAGGATGTTTCCCGGGATGTTGTTCGTCGTGAGGACGATCAGCGTCGGGATGCAGTTCGGCAAAATATGCCTTATCATGATTGTCCACCGCTTTACGCCGATGGACGTTGCCGCTTCTACGTACTCTTTTTCACGAAGAGAAAGTACTTCGGAACGAACGACACGCGCCGTGCCGCCCCAGCTTACAACGCTCAGAGCAACCATTACCGTCATTATGCCGGGCCCGATAGAGTATGATATTACCATCGCCAAAAGCAGCGACGGGAATGCGATACAGATATCCGCGATCCTCATTATTATCGCGTCGACTTTACCTCCGATGAACCCCGCCGTAAGTCCGAGGACCGTACCGAGCAGCATAGATATCGCCGTCGGGATAAATGCTACCATAAGGGATGTTCTTCCGCCGTAGATGATTCTGGAAAGGATGTCACGCCCTAATTTGTCGCACCCGAGAAGGTGTTCCGCGGAAGGTTTTGCGAGGCTGTTTGACGTATCCTGTTCATCGAGTCCGTACGGAGCGATGACCGATGCAAAAATACATGAAAAGATAAATATTATAATTACTATCATCGACACGAGAGCAAGCTTGTTATGCTTGAACATGCCTTTGAATTTTTCCCAGACTGACTCATTAGGGGCTATCTCAGCCTCGGCAGACTCTTCGAGATGAACCGGGAGAGTAGCGCCTTCAGGTATCCAGTCGACGCCGGCAGGTACAGCGTTTGTCGTGACTGCCGCGACGTATTGCTTTTTCTTACTCATGACTGCCCTCCTTACTGTTCTCTGATCTTAGGGTCGAGGAACGAATAGAGAATATCCGCCACGAGGTTGCCCAGAATAATGATCAATGTCGAGAATATAACTGAACTCTGCAGCAGCGGCATATCGCGCTGGTCGATCGCTTTGACCATCAGCTGTCCGATACCGCCGATACCGAATACAGACTCTGTGATGACCGCGCCGGAGAGAAGGCTTGCAAACTGCATTGCCATCATCGTGACGACCGGTATCATCGAGTTTTTAAGGCCGTGCCTTACTATTATCGCGCCGTTTCTTAAACCTTTAGCTTTTGCCGTCCTGATATAGTCGTTTTTCATGACGCCGAGGAGGCTGGAACGTGTGAGCCTCGCGATGGATCCGGATGACGACCACCCGAGGACAATTGCGGGAAGTATCATGTGCTTCCATGTCGAATATCCCGAAATAGGGAGAATCCCTAAACGATATCCGAATATATACTGAAGGAGCATCGCGAGCCAGAATACAGGGAGAGAAATTCCTATCAGAGAAAGACTCATGAAAGTTCTGTCCAGTCCGCTGTCCTTTTTGATTGCTGAAACAATACCTGTCGGTATACCTATTATCCATGCGACCAGCGCTGAACTGATAGCAAGTTTTACGGTGTTAGGAAATGCTTCTTTGATAAGATCAACAATAGGACGTTTGAATTTGTATGAAGTGCCAAGATCGCCGTGGAGCATGTCCCAGATATAGCGTCCGAATCTTACAAGGAGCGGGTCATTCAATCCCATCTGCTCCGATATCCTTTCGATCGTGGCCTGGTCGGTCTTTTCTTTCATCATAACCTGCACTGGGTTGCCCGGAAGTACCTGCAGGAGCAGGAATATGATAAGTATGACCGCGAGGATCATTGGTATCGTGACCAAAATTCGCTTAATAATATACTTAACCACTATTCTCTACCTTTCAATAATTGAAAAGGGGGAGCCGCAAATGCAGCCATCTGCAGCTCCCATCCAATACCATCGGAAAATGATTTGCGTCATTGACCGTTAAAGTTACCCTTCGAGGCTCACTCCGTAATAGCAGCAGTCACCGTATCCGGCCCACATAGGTACGAAGCCTTTTACTCTGTCCTGAAGAACTCTGACTTTGATTCTGTGCCAGAGCGGGATCATTGCCGCGTCATCGCGGGTGATGATCTTATCGAGTTCGGCGTATTCAGCCGCTCTCTCATCAGGATCTGTGATATATCTTGCCTCTTCGAGTCTGTTGAGTGCATCTTGGTTAGTGTAGTTCCAAGACCTTGATTTGTTGTTGTCTCCGCCGTACATCTGATACAGGAAGTTATCCGGATCATTGAAGTCAGCGGTCCATGACGTTCTGTACATCGGCAGTTCACCTGTCGATCTTACAGAATACCATGTAGCGTTGTCGTACTGCTCGATCGTAGCGTTGATACCGATGTCTTCGAAGTTCTTTCTGATGAACTCGTTGATTTCGATATCGTTCTGGCTGGCGTCAGCAGTCTGGGTGATAACGAGATCGAATCCGTCAGCATATCCGGCTTCAGCAAGAAGGGCTTTGGCCCCTTCCGGATCGTATTCGATCGGCTCAAGGTCAGCGTTGTAGCCAGGAACACCTTCAGGAAGGAAACTGGCCGCAGGAGTCGCTGCTCCGTAGTAGAGATCCTCGATGATGGTATCTCTGTCGACAGCCATCTGAAGCGCTTTGCGGACTCTCACGTCGTCCAGAGGCTCGATGCTCTCGTTGATCGAGAGATAGCTCGTTCCGAGAACGGTCTTTTCGTTGATGTTGTCAGCCCACTCTTCAGAATCTCTGTACTCAGGGATGCTGTCGAGCGAGTGGTCGAGGTCGAATACATCGATCTGTCCGGAATCGAAGAGCATTTTTTCTGTCGAAGCGTCCGGAACGATCTTGATGAGGATGCCGTCCAAAGTGGATGCGCCCTTCCAGTAATCCTGGTTTGTTTCAAGATATACGTGATCGTTAAGAGCCCAGTCAGTAAGTTTGAAAGGACCTGTGCCCGCGAAGTAATCAGGATCTGAGCCGTATACACTGGTGCTCGCTCCGCCGCCCGCTTCGTCAGCCGCGTCGCCTGCTTCTCTGTTGCAGATCGACCAAGGTACGGACGCTACCATCGCGATGAAAGGAGCATACGCCTGTTCGAGCGTAATCGTGACTTCGTAGTCGCCATTGCAGGTCACACCGACGTTCTCGACCGTATCGATCTTTCCGTCGAGCATGTCCTGTCCACCCTTGACCATTGTCATCCACGAAGCGTTCATTCCGCCTCTTTCCGGCTGAAGCATACGGTCTACAGTGTAGAGCACGTCGTCAGAGGTGAATTCTTCGCCGTTGTGGAACAAGACTCCTTCGCGAAGCTTGAACGTGTAATTCAGACCGTCGTCACTGATCGTATACGATTCAGCGAGATCAGGAACGAATTCGTTCTCGCCCGCATCATTAGTCTCAACCTGGAGAAGAGTATCCATGCAGTTGAGCATGAGGATGTAGTCTGCTGTAGTTTCTGCAGGGTCTGCTGATTCAGGGTCAGCCTGGTAAGTGATCCTCAGAACATTCTCAGGGTAGCCGTCGTCGTAGACAACACTGCTGGTGCTGTCACTGCTGCTGTCACTTGAGGAGTCGCTGCTACCGCACGCCGCAAGGGTCATAATGGCCATTGAGGCAATCAGCAGGATAGCAAGAATCTTCTTTTTCATTTCTTCTTAACCTCCTAACAATAATCCCATCGCTTCCAATAATGCTGTTAAGCATTTGAAAGAATCATTCATATGATAACTTTTTTTATGAGAAATGCAATAAACAAGATGAAGAAAAGTGTCGATACCGCCAAAAAAAATGAAAAACTGGTGAATATTAATTCGCCAGTTTGTATTTTTATTCGCGTCTTTTTCTTGCTTGTTTTAGCAAATATCCTAGAAATATGCGGCGTTTGGGGCACGCCGTATGTTTTGTTAAATAAACAATATTAAAAAAGTTACAATATTATTCACCAATGTATTTTTTTAAGTTCACGTGAAATAATATTAATAAATCCTCGACATATTATTTGTTTTCGACAGCATCTACCGCTTCGATCACGGCGGATCTGAAACCGTTCTTTTCGAGGGAAGCAACGCCTCTGATAGTCGTTCCTCCAGGCGAACATACAGCGTCTTTCATCGCGCCGGGATGCGCTCCTGTTTCAAGCTCAAGTTCGGCGGTACCGGCTAACATCTGGGCCGCTATCCTGTATGCCGCGTCGCGCTTCATGCCGTATTTTACGCCCGCATCTCCCAAAGCCTCGATGAACATAGCCGCAAAAGCAGGTCCGCATCCGCCGATCGTTCCCGCGGCCGAGTAGGCCTTCGGGCCGATAAACTCTATCAGAGCGATTTTTGAAAATATCTCTTTGAACGTTTCAAGCTGTTCATCTGTGAGACTGTGTTTTTCCTCACAGACGATGACTCCTCTGCAGACCGCGACGGGAGTGTTCGGAAGCACCGATATATGGTTCGTGCCTGACTCAAGCCGCTGCTCGTAAAAATAAAAGCCCAGGCCCGCCGCGATAGAGACTACGATCTTTCCGTTAAGGACGCTTCTGATAGGAGTGATAACTTCCTCTGCAACGTCCGGCTTCACGGCGATAACGACTATATCGGAGCTTATGGCGGTTTCTAAATTATCCTCGCAGGCGTTGATGTTTCTGGCCGCTGCGTTTTGGCGGAGTTTTTCCTTATCTTTTGCGCTCGCATAAATATTATCAGGAGTCACTGCGCCTGATTTGATCAAGCCGTCGCAGAGAGCGCGCCCCATATTTCCGAATCCGATGAACCCGATTTTTTTCATCTTACATTCTCCTCGCTTCTCTTTCGCCATCCAAAAGTTCGCTGCGGAATTTTTTCACGATATTTTTCTCGGCGCGGGAAACCGTCATCTGCGAAATGCCAAGTTCCCTTGCGATGTCGGACTGCGAGCGGTTGTTCAGGAACCTCTCGCGGAAAATGAATTTATACTGGTCGCTCAGGCTGCTTACGATTTTTCGTATGATGTCGGCAGTCTCCACGCGGTCATAACCGGCATCGGAAAATCCCGTATACCGCTCGATGAACGAGTTATCTCCGCTCTCGCCCGCGTCGTCAAAAGTCTTGTCCAGAGAGTATGTATCGTAGGCCTTGGAACTCTCGATGGCTTCGATGACCTGTTCCTGAGTCAGGCCCGCTTCTTCCGCTATCTCTTCGATCGTCGGAACTCGGTTGAGTTTTGATGTCAGATTGGCGGTGATCTCCTGCACTTTGCCGGACGTCTCCTTCAGGCGGCGGGGCACTTTCAGGCTCCACTGTTTATCGCGGAAATATTTTTTGATTTCTCCGAGGATGGTCGGTGTCGCGAACGAACTGAATTCGTATCCCTTATCGGGATCGAACCTCTCGACCGCAGACACTAAAGCGAGCGCGCCTACCTGGTAAAGGTCGTCGTATTCGACGCCTTTGCCGAGGTATTTACGTATCAAAATATCGACCATGTACAGATATTTTTCGACCAGTGCGTTTCTTTTTTCAATTGTCGGATTCTTTTTGTAATCCTCGAATAAAGCGCGGTCTGTCATTTAATTTTTTCGCTTTCGTTATCTGCTCCGGTTTCAGGCACGTTTTCAAAGCCGGGCTCGCCGGCTGCCTGTGTGTCTGCTATCCGCTTGACCATGTTGATGTATTTGTGCCCGTCTTCGGTCTGCCCAACTTCGACGCAGTCCATAAGAGTGTGTATCATGATAGCGCCGATATCGCCTTCCTGAGGGCACATCCTGCAAGGTTTCTCGAGTTTTTCGATCGTGTGCGCATCACATGCGTCGGTGACCGTCACCTCGAAATTATTGCCCTTTTCGAGATTGATCTCTATCTCGTATTTGTCGCTGAACCCTTTGGATCCGTGGCAGGAGATATTCTTGCACGCCTCGACGACTGCCATTTTTATCTCCTCCGCGTTCTCCACGTCAAATCCGGCATACGTCGCCAGCGACGTGACCGCAAGCCTTACCATCGTCATATATTCAGGCTTGCCCGGGATGGTGATTTTCAGATTGTCCATTGCTTGCCTCCGCTTGTCCGTCGGGATCGTTCGCTAGATCAATTTCAACTGCTCGTCGGACTCTCCCTTTTTTTCGGGTCTGCCTTCGTCTTCCTCGTCGTCTTTGATTGCCTTTGCCATCGCGACGATCTTAGTTCCGTCGGCTACCTTCATTATTTTTACGCCCTGCGTGGCGCGTCCAAGCACGGACACTTCGCTGGCTCTGATCCTGATGATGATGCCGTCTGAGTTGATCAAAAAGATCTCATCGTCGTCGTCGACAACCATCGCACCGACCAGCGCTCCTGTCTTGTTGAACTTAGTCTTGTCGTACGTGAGAAGACCTTTGCCGCCTCTGACCTGGACCTTATACTGCTTAACCGGAGTGCGCTTGCCGTAGCCGTTTTCCGTGACCACGAGCAGCTGCTGACCCGGCTGTACGAGTTCCATCGAGACGACTTCGTCGTCCTTTTCGAGTTTGATGGCGCGGACGCCGCCGGCTATCCTGCCCATCTCTCTGACATCTTTTTCGGAGAAGCAGATGCATTTGCCTCTCTTGGTAACGATGATGACGTTGTCGGAACCCGTGCATTCTTTGATGTCGATAAGTTCGTCGCCTTCCTTGAGGTTGATGGCGATAAGGCCGGTCGTTCTCTTCGTGTCAAATCCCGATAGAGCGGTCTTCTTTATCATGCCGTGCTTCGTGACGGCGATGAGGTACTTAGACTCGCTGAAGTCTTTGACCGGGATGACGGCCGTTATCCTCTCTCTCTGCAGGAGGTTCAGGAAGTTGATGGCCGGAGTGCCCTTTGCCTGACGAGCCGCCTCCGGTATCTCGTACGCCTTTATCTTATGCGCTTTGCCCGTATTAGTAAAGAACATAAGGTAATCGTGCGTAGAAGTCATGACGAGGTCTTTGACAAAATCGTTCTCGCGCGTTGTCAGACCCGTTATTCCTTTGCCTCCGCGCCTCTGCGCTTTGTACGTGTCCGCAGGTACTCTTTTTATATACCCTAAATGCGTCAGAGTGATCGCCACATTCTCTTCTTCGACCAGATCTTCCTCGTCCAGTTCTCCGGCGTCTCTGACGATCTTCGTGCGGCGCTTGTCGTCCCACTTTTTCTTGATTTCTAAAAGTTCGTCTTTGATGACGCCCATCAGAAGTTTTTCATCTGCGAGGATCGACTTATAGTAGGCGATCTTCTTCATCAGTTCTTCGTACTCGGCTTCGATTTTTTCGCGTTCGAGTCCCTGAAGTCTTGCGAGCCTCATGTCGAGGATGGCCTGCGCCTGTATCTCCGTGAGCCCGAAACGCTTCATAAGTTTTTCTTTTGCGTCGTTATACGATTCGCGGATGGTCTTGATGACTGCGTCGATGTTATCGAGGGCGATGCGCAGTCCTTCGAGGATGTGCGCCCTCGCCTCCGCCTTTTTCAGGTCAAAGGTCGTCCTGCGTGTGATTACTTCCTTCTGGAATTTTACGTATTCCGCGAGTATCGTCTTCAGATCGAGGAGTTTCGGGTGTCCGTCGACCAAAGCGATCATTATCATCGAATAGGTGTCCTGAAGCTGCGAATGCTTAAAGAACCTGTTCAGAACTATCTGCGGGTTTGCGTCGCGCTTGAGTTCGACGACTATCCTGATGCCGTCGCGGCTCGACTCGTCGCGCAGCGCGGAAACGCCCTCGATCTTCTTGTCTTTTACGAGGTCCGCCATCTTTTCGATGAGCAGGGATTTGTTGACGCCGTACGGTATCTCGGTTATGACGATCTGCATCTTTCCGTGCTTCGTCTCTTCGATGTTCGTGACCGAACGGACTATGACTTTTCCGGTGCCCGTCTTATATGCCTGTTTGATTCCGGCTTTGCCGAGTATCTGTGCCCCTGTCGGGAAGTCAGGCCCCTTGATGAATTTCATCAGATCCTCGACTTCACAGTCGGGGTTGTCTATCAGATATACCGTGCCGTCGATGACTTCGCCGAGATTGTGAGGAGGTATGGAAGTCGCCATGCCTACCGCGATGCCGCTTGAACCGTTTACGAGCAGGTTCGGATAGCGGCTCGGAAGAACGACAGGTTCTTTTTCCTCACCGTCGTAGTTATCGACAAAATCTACAGTGTCTTTATCGATGTCCCTGAGCATCTCCAGTGAGAAAGGGGACATTCTCGCTTCTGTATAACGGCTGGCCGCGGCGCCGTCTCCGTCGATGGAGCCGAAGTTTCCGTGGCCGTCCACGAGCATGTAGCGCATGGAGAAGTCCTGCGCCATCCTGACCATCGCATCGTAAATAGACGAATCGCCGTGAGGGTGGTATTTACCCATTACTTCACCGACGATACGCGCCGATTTCTTATATGGCTTATCAGGCGTGATGCCGAGGTGCCCCATTCCGTAGAGAATGCGGCGCTGTACAGGTTTGAGGCCGTCTCTCACGTCCGGAAGCGCGCGGCCGACGATGACGCTCATCGAATAGTCGATGTACGCCTTTTTCATTTCTTTATATATGTCTCGCTGCTCGATTTTCGTATCTTCGATCAGATCTGCCATTTACGCGCTCCTTTACTAAATGTCGAGCTCAGCGTACTGAGCGTTTTCTTCGATGAATTTCCTGCGCGGCGGGACTTTGTCGCCCATCAGGATGGTGAATATCTCGTCCGCCTGCGAAGCGTCCTCCATGGTGATCTGGATCAGTGTCCTGTTCTTATAGTCCATGGTCGTCTCCCATAGCTGGTTGAAGTCCATCTCGCCGAGACCTTTATAGCGCTGGATCTCGACTTTGGTGTTCTTCCCTTTGTTTGCCTCCTGAATGGACGCAAGGAGTTTGTTTTGTTCGGGCTCGCTGTAGGTGTAGTGGACCTCATTGCCGACTTTTGTCTGGAAAAGCGGAGGTTTGGCCGCATAGACGTAGCCGCCTTCGATGAGAGGTCTCATGTGGCGGAAGAAGAAGGTCAGCAGGAGCGTCCTGATGTGAGCGCCGTCGACATCGGCATCCGTCATCATGATTATCTTATGATAGCGGAGTTTTGTAATATCAAAATCCTGACCGATACCGCATCCGAAAGCCGTTATCATGTTCTTTATGGCGTCTGAGGACAGAACTCTCTCGGTCCTCGCCTTTTCGACGTTCAAAATCTTTCCGCGAAGCGGGAGGACAGCCTGTCTCTTGCGGTCGCGTCCCTGCTTGGCCGAACCGCCTGCGGAGTCGCCTTCGACGAGGAATATTTCAGAAAGAGCCGGGTCTTTCTCCGAGCAGTCGGCGAGCTTGCCCGGCAGAGACGTGCTCTCCAGCGCGTTCTTGCGCCTTGTGAGTTCTCTTGCCTTGCGTGCGGCCTCGCGCGCCCTCGAAGCGGACATGCATTTGTCGATGATTATCTTCGCTTCCTTAGGGTGCTCTTCGAGATATGCCGTGAGGTTGTCGGAAGTCTCGGAATCGACAAAACCTCTTACCTCGATGGTGCCGAGTTTGATTTTTGTCTGAGACTCGAACTGAGGCCTCTCGAGTTTTACCGAAACTATCGCAGTCAGACCTTCGCGGACGTCGTCGCCGGTGAGCGGCTGGTCGTTGTCCTTCAGGAACTTGTTTTTTCTGGCGTAGTCGTTGATGGCCCTCGTTATCGCCGATTTCAGACCCGCTAAATGCGTACCGCCTTCGATGGTGTTGATATTGTTGGCATACGAAAGCAGGAGTTCGTTATATGAGTCGGTGTACTGCATGGCGACTTCCATCTCCATGTTGTCGCGCACCGCCTCGAAATAGATGATGTCCTGATGAAGCGGTTCCTTATTCCTGTTCAGATACTGAACGAACTCGCGGAGACCGCCTTCGTAGTGGAATTCATCCTTCTTCTTGCTGCCCGGTCTGTTGTCGATAAGCGTTATCTTAAGGCCTTTGTTCAGGAAAGCCATCTCGCGCAGTCTGTGCTGCAGCGTGTCGTAGTCGAAGACAGTCTCTTCGAAGATCTCGGGATCAGGCCAAAACGTCGACTCTGAGCCTGTTCCTCTGGCGTCGCCTATGATCTCAAGCGGAGTCTGGGTTATCCCGCGGGCGTATTCCTGACGATAGAGGTGTCCGTTCCTGCGGACCTCGACCACCATCTTCTTTGAAAGCGCATTAACAACCGAAGCGCCGACGCCGTGCAGGCCGCCGGACACCTTATATCCGCCGCCTCCGAACTTGCCTCCGGCGTTCAATTTAGTATGTATTATCTCAACACCGCTCATGCCCTGATCTTCGTTGATGTCTACAGGCATACCGCGTCCGTCGTCCTTTACCGTGACGGAATCATCGGCGTTGAGCGTGACGGTTATATGTGAGCAGAATCCGGCGAGCGCTTCGTCGACCGAGTTGTCCACGATCTCATAGACGAGGTGATGAAGTCCGCTCGGACCTGTGGAACCGATATACATGCCCGGGCTCTTGCGGACAGGCTCAAGTCCTTCCAGGACCTGAATTTGATCGGCATTATACGCACTTGAAACTTTTGATATTTCGTTCATTTTTTTCCTCTCTCCGGAGCCGCGGCAAAACTCGCCTCCGGGTCTTCATATATGCGCATTGTTTTTTCGCGCAGCGGACATATTATATATCAAAATCGCCGTTTTTACAATTTTTTCTTTATAAAGGATTAAAATCCCCTTTCGAAAAATAAAAGGGCCTTAAAAGCGCTTTTTTTGCCGCGTTTTTACCTGCAGGGTGCTGGCATTTCGGGTGACGTGATTGAAATTCCAACATTTTAAGGCGTGACGCGGGTTTTCCCCATACTCTGCACCGTTTCCCACCTTCTGCGAGCGTCTCTACTGGCCCGCTCAGCGCCCTCCGTCATGCTCATTCTTTACCTGCGCTTGAAATTCTTTTTACTTACTTCGGGTGGTTTCCGATATTATGCACAGATAATATGGTTTTGCCGGCATTAAAGCAATATTTTAATGTTTTTAACAAAACAGGAGGAAAAGAATTTATGAACAAAACAATCAAAAGTCTCATGGCCGTGGGCCTCGCTGCGGTCATCGCGTTTTCCACCGCGGCGTGCGGAGGAAACAGCAAAGACAACCAGGAAAAGACCGATTACAACGCCATGTCCCTGGAAGATCTCACCGCTGCAGCAAAAGAAGAAGGCCAGGTGAATTCCGTAGGAATGCCTGACACATGGGCAAACTGGGTGCAGACCTGGACCGATCTTAAAGACAACTACGGCCTTGAGCACACAGACCTCGACATGTCCTCGGCAGAAGAGATTGCTATGTTCAAGGAAGAAGGAACGGACGCCACGAAGGATATCGGCGACGTAGGACAACAGTGGGGCCCGACAGCCGAAAAAGAAGGCGTTACGATGAAATATAAGACCAGCTATTGGGACGAGATCCCTGACTGGGCCAAAGACGAAGACGGAGACTGGGTCGTCGGATATTACGGAACCATCTCGATCATGACGAACAAAAAACTGGTTTCAAACCCTCCTAAGAGCTTTGCTGACATCCTCGAGGGAGACTATAAAGTCACCATCGGCGACGTCTCTGCAGCGGCGCAGGCGCAGTACGCGGTCCTCGCTTCCGCTTACGCAATGGGCGGCGGCATCGACAACATGCAGCCGGCGTATGACTTCTGGACACAGCTTGCAAAACAGGGCCGTCTGGACATCGGAGAGACCTCTGTCGCACGTCTTGAGAGCGGCGAGATCGCTGTTGCTCTCCTCTGGGACTACAACTCTCTCGGATACCGCGATCAGATCAAAGCCAACAACCCGGGTGCGGACTTTGAGTGCTCCATCCCTTCAGACGGCAGCGTCCAGTCCGGATACGCAACGATCATCAACGCCAACGCTCCTCATCCTGCAGCGGCATGCCTCGCTCGCGAGTACATCCTCAGCGATCAGGGACAAATCAACCTCGCAATCGGATACGCGACTCCAATCCGCGACGTTGAGCTGCCTGCAGAAGTAAAGGCAAAGAGAATCGATGAGTCGCAGTACGGCGATAACGTAAAGACCATCGACTATGACAAATGGGAGTCCGTCTGCCAGGATATGATCACTTTCTGGGAAGAAAACATCACACCTGAGATCCACTAAACTTTTACGATTCCGGAGGCGAATATGAAGAAAAAACGTTCGTTTTCGCTCGGGATCCTGGCTTTCCTGCCGTTCGCGGCCGTAGTCATCTGCTACGAAATATTTCCTCTGCTGCAGACCATCGGCTCCAGCTTCATCGGCAAGGAAAGCCAAGCCTTAGGGCTTGAAAACTACGTAAAGATTTTCACGACGCCGCTGTATCAGAGGTCCATCTTAAACAGCGTCGTCATCAGTCTGATCTCTGCCGCCGTCGGCCTGGCAGCCGCCTTCTTCGGGGCGCGCTTCATTCACGAGTCGGGAAATCGCGGCAAAAAAATCATGGAAATGATCCTCAACATGACATCAAATTTTTCGGGCGTACCTCTGGCGTTCGCATATATGGTGCTTATGGGAAACACCGGGTTCCTTACACTTATCGGAAGGCGTCTGGGAATCGGGTTTTTTGAGGATTTCGACCTTTATTCCAGTTCGGGGCTCCGCCTCGTATACATCTATTTCCAAATACCTCTGGCGACGCTGCTTCTTTTGCCGGCCTTCAACGGCGTGCGCAAGGAGTGGCGTGAGGCGTCTACCATACTGCAGGCTCCGGCTCACGTGTACTGGTTCAGGATAGTGCTCCCTAACCTGCTGCCGTCGATCCTCGGCACTCTCAGTGTTTTGTTCGCCAACGCTCTGGCCGCTTACGCCACGGCGTACTCGCTCGTCCAGAACAACTACCCTCTTTTATCCCTGCAGCTCACCGCCAAATACAAGGGTGACGTAGAAATAGACAGGGCAACGGGCGGCGCGCTCTCGTGCGTGCTGATTCTTCTTATCGTGGCGACTACCCTGATAAACAACGCTTTGACGAAGCGCTCGCTGAACGGAAGGGAGAGATAGACGATGAAAACAAAGAAAAAGGTCGGCGGCAAGGTCTACCTGACGCTGCTTTCGATATATCTGCTGCTTCCGTTCGTCGTGACGCTGGTGTACTCGCTCGTGGTCGAGTGGATCGACATCCTGCCGACCGGGTTCACGCTCAGGAATTATCGGGACCTGTTAACAAACTCGGAATTCTGGGGATGCGTCGGACGCACGATCATACTATGTCTGGTCAGCGTCTTTTCGACGGTCGTGATAGTGCTGCTGGCGATGTACGCGGTCACCATCGTGGCGCCAAAACTTCAGCCTGTCACGCAATTCCTGTGTATGATTCCTTACGCTCTGCAGGGTGTGATCCTCTCCATCAGCATCATCTCGCTTTACGCGGGGCGCGGCTCGATCCTCTCAAACCGCATGCTCATGCTGTTCGGGGCCTACACTATTCTCGTCCTTCCTCACATCTATCAGGGGATCAGGAACAGCTTGACAGCCATTAATGCCAAAATGCTCATCCAGGCGGCCGAAATGCTCGGATGCGGCAAATTCCAAGCATATGTCCGCGTCATTCTCCCGAATATATATCAGGGGATAATCGTCTCCTGCCTGCTCGCGGAAAGCATCGTGTTCGGGGATTTCGTTTTGGCAAAAAACATCGCGGGCAACTCGTATCAGAACGTACAGGTCTTCCTCAACCGCAAGATGTTCACTTCCAGCGGGCTATCCAGCGCGATAGTAGTTGTGATCTTCCTCGTGGTGCTTTTGCTCACGTGGGCGACGCTGCGGCTGCAGAGAGACAAAAAAGAGGAGGAAATGAACTAACGTGGCGTACATCGAACTTCAAAACGTCGTAAAAAAATTCGGGGACAATACGGTCCTCGACCATATAAACGCAAGTATCGAAAAGGGCGATCTCGTGACTCTTCTGGGGCCTTCGGGCTGTGGCAAATCGACGCTCCTGCGCTGTCTGGCGGGACTTGAGGACGTGACAGAGGGCCGCATCATCCTCGACGGGCAGGACGTCACCGACGTGCCTGCCAGCAGGCGCAAGATCGGAATGGTCTTCCAGAACTACTCGCTCTTCCCGAATATGAACGTCGAACAAAACATCGCTTTCGGGCTTAAGATGAAAAAGACGCCAAAGGACGTCATGAAAAAGAAGGTAGAGGACGCTATCCGTCTGGTGGACCTCACCGGCAAGGAAAAGTCGTATCCCGCCAGCCTCTCGGGAGGCCAGCAGCAGCGTGTTGCCCTCGCGCGCGCCATCGTGATGGAGCCAAAAGTCCTCCTGCTGGATGAGCCGCTCTCGGCGATCGACGCCAAGCTGCGCAAGGAACTTCAGATCCGCATCCGCCAGATCCACGAGGAACTCGGCCTGACGACGATATTCGTCACTCACGATCAGGACGAGGCGATGGTCATGAGCGACGTCATAAAACTCTTCCACGACGGCAGGATCGAGCAGTCCGGAACGCCTGTGAACGTCTACACTTCGCCTGTTTCGACGTTTGCCGCCGGATTCATCGGCAGCTATAACCAGGTGACAGCTTCCGACTACAACAGGCTTTTTGCCCCGGATGCGCCGTCTAAGCAGACGATCGTGATCCGCCCGGAAACGATCGCAATCGAAACAAGCCCGCGCGACCCGGACAACGAATACGTCCTTCAGGGTACGATCATGGGCAACACTCCGCGCGGCAACGTGCTGCGCTACGAAGTGAAGATCGACGAAAACGTGAAACTGCGCGTGGACACGCTCTTCCGCAGCTATCACCTCTACGACAACGGCAAACTCGTCTATCTGTACGTGCCAAAGCACGACTGCCTGCCTGTGCCGGATTCCATAGAGGGAGCGTAAATGAACACTAAAGACATAGTCGGTATCCCCGAAGCCCGGAAGCAGTTCGCCGGCAACCTTCACTCGCACACCGTAAACTCCGACGGCCATCTGACGCCCGAAGAAGCCGTTGATCTATACCGCTCCAACGGATACAGCTTTCTCTGCTTGAGCGAGCACGACAAATACACGGACTACAGTGGCAGGTTCGACAGCGATGATTTCATCATCCTGCCGGGCCTCGAGGCCTCCGCGTCACTCTTTGATGAAAAAGACCCGCGATATCGCTTCAAGACGCACCACATGCAGGGGATTCTCGGGACAAGGGAAATGCAGAAGGCAGCAAAGAAGCACTTTGCGCACATGGATGTCCTTGAACCTATAAACAGGTACGGCTCCTGGGACGGCGCCGCAGTCGCCCAGCAGCTCTGCGACGAGCTCAGGGCCCGCGGATGCATAGTGTTTTACAACCATCCCCTCTGGAGCCGAGTCGAGGGGTACGAATTTGAGCACATCCGCGGACTCACGGCGCTTGAGATCTTTAACTACGGTACCGTAGAGGAAAGCGGGACAGGCCTCGACACCACGTACTGGGACCGGATGCTGCGGCGAGGGATCGATATATACGGATACGCTTCGGACGATAACCATAACGCAAGCGACCTGCCCGATTCATGTGGCGGACGCGTGCTCGTCATATCCGACGAACTGGAGCACGACGCGATAATCCGAGCCCTGATGAGCGGTTCATTTTACTCGACTTCCGGTCCGGAAATATATGCTTTCGGCGTTTCCGGCGACCTCGTCTATGTGCGTTCAAGCAGCTGCGAGCGTGTCAATTTCATATGCGGAGGTCACATAAACGCCGGCGGCACCGTCATCGCCCGGAACGCGAGCGGCAAAAAAAGCCTGCGTGAAGCGGCTTTCAGGCTGCGCGGCGACGAAACGTACGTACGCGCCGAATGTGTGGATGAATACGGCAGGACCGCCTGGACCAACGCCATTTTCCTGCGTTGATAATTCTCCGGCGGTCTTGTTATCTTTCTCTGGTGATTTGCCCGGCCTCGACGCGGAAAACCGCCGCATCGGGGATTTTTGTTATTATTGCCGAGTCTATATCCGTCGTGGTAATGAACAACTGGTTGTCTTTCATCGTATCTATCAGAAACTCCTGCCTGTGCGCATCGAGTTCGCTCATTACGTCGTCGAGCAGAAGTATAGCGTCTTCGCCTGTCTCGCTTTTGATAAGGGAAAGTTCCGCAAGTTTCAGGGAAAGCGCGCACGTCCTCTGCTGCCCCTGGGATCCGAAAGTGCGCATGTCTACGCCGTTTACGATGAAATCGATGTCGTCGCGGTGCGGACCTGATGACGTAGTCCCGTTTCGCATATCCGCTTCCTGTGAGAGTTTCAGTATGTCGTAAAAATATTCTTCCTGTTCTTTTTCCGTTTCTTTTATCTCAATATCCGGGTCGTAGACTATCTTGAGATTTTCGCTGCCGCCCGTGATTCCGCCGTGGATGCCCGCGCTGATATCGCTTATCCGCTGTATGAAATTCTCGCGTTTTTTTATCACTTTGGCTCCGTATGACGCAAGCTGAGTGTCCCAGATGTCGAGGATGCCCTGGTCTACATTTTCCTCTTTAAGATACGCATTGCGCTGTAGCAGCGTCTTGCGATATCCAAAGACACTTTCGTAGAACGACGGCGAGATCTCGCACATCTCGCGGTTCAGGAACCTGCGGCGCTTTTCCGGCTCATCCTTTACGAGTTTTAAGTCTTCCGGGGAAAAAATGACTATCAGAATATTGTTCAGCAGCAGAGATGTGCGGCCGATGCGTTTTTTATCTTTCTTTATGAATTTTTCCGAACCTGTTTTCCCTTTTGAAATTATCCTTATCTCGACGCTCGTGTCAGCCGCCGCTTTTTCGGCAAAAACGGACACCGTGCAAAAATTGCTGTCGAAATTAATGAGTTCTGAATCTCTTGACGCGCGGAAAGACTTTCCGAACGCGGAAAGATAGATCGCTTCAAGGAGGTTCGTCTTTCCCTGGGCGTTATCGCCCAAAATCAGATTCACATTCTCGCTGAAAGCGATCTTGAGTTGGTCGTAGTTTCTGAAATTTTTAAGTTCAAGCCGTTTTATCCACATTTAGACGCCCGGCAATTATCAGTTGTTTGCCAGCCTTACCGGCAGGAGAAGATAAACATAAGATGATGGATCTGCCGCTCCTTCACAAGGAGTTATAACACAAGGTGTCACGCCCGTGTTGAATTTCATGGTTATCTCTTCATCATCTATCGCTCTGAGGATATCGAGAAGATATTTGGAATTGAAGCCTATATCCAAATCGTCGCCGTTCTTTACGCAGAGAATATCCTCTACAACGTCGCCTTCTTCAGACCTTGAGGAAATCTCTACCAGATTTTCCCTGATGGAAAGTTTAATTAGATTGTTCTTTCCTTCTCTTGCGAGAAGCGACGCTCTTTCGGCGCCTTCGGCAAGATCGCTCTTTCTTATCCTGACTTCTATCTTAGAATCTTTAGGAAGTATATCGTTATATTTAAGGAACTGCCCGGCGAGCAGACGAGCGACGACAGTTATATTTCCTATAGTGAAAACGGCACTCTTTTTATCGGCCAAAATCGTCATATCGTCGGATGAAGTATCGGAAGAAGCGCTCTCTGAAATGATCTTTGCTATCTCGTTCATGATAGGAGCGGATATTATTACGCTGTTTTCTTCTTCATTCACGGCTGCTTCTTCGGTAATAGCCATTCTGTATCCGTCGATAGCGACCATTTTTACGTTGTCTTTATTGAGCTCTACGAGGATGCCGGTGATAACGCCTTTTGTCTGATCTATGCATGCGGCAAAAGAAGTCTTCCTGACCATATCGCAGAATGTGGCTTTGTTGATTTTAATGACGGAGGCGTTTTTCTCTGTGTTAATGATATTCGGAAATTCGTCGGAAGGCATGCAGATGATATTGAAATTGGATGATCCGCATTTTATCGACATATTATTGTCGATTATTTCAACGGAAATATCGCCGCCCGGCATTTTTCTCACAATGTCTCCGAAGAGTCTCGCCTGGACTACCGTCGTTCCTTTTTCGCTTTCTTCAACTTCTATCTTTTCCTCTATGGTAATATCCATATCGGAAGCAGTCATCTTCAGGATACCTTCTTCTTCTATCTCAAGAAGTATCCCTTTGAGCGTAGGTATCGTTGTTCTCGGACTTACCGCCTTAGATACGATGTTTATTGCTTTGGTTAGTACTTGCTGATTGCATTTGAATTTCATGATGACCTCCGCTCGCGGTTAATATTCTTTATTTCTCTTTTAGTAATAGTTATAGTAAGGGCTTATGATAACTTTCATAACTGCCTCGGCCGTTGATTTTCTGCGGGTGTTCAGTTATTAAAAGTATAAGGAAAACCATGTTGATAACTTTTTATTTCTTTCGATAACTTTTGGATATCGGTATCAGTAACTGTTGTTTATCTCGTCTTTAAGCAATTCTATTTCTTCGGCTTTGCTCTTATCTGATTTTATTTCGTCTTCTATTTTTTCTACAGCATGTTTTACTGTCGAATAATGCTTGTTTCCGAAGATAGCGCCTATTTTAGGAAGCGAAAGATCCGTCATCGTTCTGCAAAGATACATTGCCACGTGTCTCGGATATGTGAGATTAGCCACGCGCGTCTCCGAGTCGAGGTCGGAAATCTTGATTTTGTAATGTTTGCAGACGACCGACCTGATCTTTTCCGGAGTGATGTTGTATCCTCCAATCATTATATCTTTAAGCACGCGTTTTGCAAAGGCGACGTCCGGTTTTTCTCTCATCAGTTCAGAGAAAGAGATGACTCTGGTAAAAGCGCCTTCGAGTTCTCTGATGTTATCTTTGATGCGCTCTGAAATCATCTCTATGATTTCCTGAATATCGTCGTCGACTTCGATATTCATATTCTCGGCTTTTTTGCGCAGGATGGCCACTCGCAGTTCGTAGTCCGGCGGCTGTATTCCCGCGGTCATGTTCCATGAGAAGCGGGAGCGCAGGCGTTCATCCAGATTGGTCAGTTTTGCCGGAGGCCTGTCGCTTGAAAGTATTATCTGCTTGTTTTCCTTATACAGAGTGTTGAAAGTGTGGAAAAATTCTTCCTGAGTGCCTTCCTTTCCCTCTAAGAACTGTATGTCGTCGATGAGCAGAACATCGGCTCTGCGGTATTTATTCTTAAACTCTGTCGATCTGTTTTCGGTGAGGCTCTTTATGAAATCATTGGTGAACGTCTCTGCGGAAACGTAGAGGATCTTCATATTTTCATAGTTTTCGAGCATGTAAATACCGATCGCGTTCATCAGATGAGTTTTTCCCAGGCCCGAACCGCCGTATAGGAAAAGAGGGTTATATACCTCCGATGGCGTTCCGGCGACTGCTTTGCACGCGGCGGCGGCGAGGTTGTTGCTCTCGCCGACTACGAAATTATCGAACGTGTATTTTGGGTTGAATATCTTTTCCTTCTTAAAACCGATATTGAGATTAAAAGAAGATGAGGATTGATTGAAATTTTCCGCCTGCTTAGGTTTCTGCACGTATTCGTATGAATTTTTTACTACTACGCGGTAGTTTTCGCCCGTGACATTCAGAAAACTCGTCTCCATCACGTGGGTATAGCGATTGCGCAGAATATTTGTTATTATCTCTTTATCCGTTGAAATATAGGCAATTTTAGGTTCATCAGTCAATTCAACGATTGCAGCCGGACGGAAAAAATTGTTGAACGCCGCCTCGGTTACGTTTTGCTTGATGTCTTCTTTGACCTTATTCCAGATTTCTGCTTCTTTAATGTGATCCATGTCTTAACGCGCTCCTGAAAGTGTAGCAGAATATATTTTACGAAATAAGTTATCCTAAAGCAAGTGCAAAACCTCCCCTTTGAAAATATAATTATCAAAACACTTATCCACAGGCTGTGGAAAACTTTTTTCCTTATAATCCTTGTGTTGACAACTATCTAATTAAAAAGTAAAATTGTTGCGTATGCACCATTGAAATTCAGATGGTGCCGCTATTCTGAAAGAAGGAGGATATATATAAAATGAAACAGACTTTCCAGCCTAAAAACAGGCAGAGAATGAAGGAACACGGATTCAGGAAGAGAATGTCCACGAAAAACGGCAGAAACGTTCTCAAGAGAAGAAGACTTAAGGGAAGAAAGCGTCTGAGCGCATAGTTTCAAGTACTTTCTTATGTTAAGAAAAACCGTGCTCAGAAAAAAGACCGACTTCGATGCGATCTATAAGACGGGGAAATCGGTGGGTGACAGATATGTCGTCGTATTCGCCAAGCCTAACGGTCTCGGATACAGACGCACCGCATTCCTGGCGAGCAAAAAAGTCGGAGGCAGCGTAGAGCGCAACAGGGCGAGAAGGCTCATGAAAGAGAGCTACAGGTCTCTGTCCGAAAACTGCAAGGATAACTTTGATTTGATAATGATCGCGCGCGCTGCCATCAACGGTAAGAAATGCGGAGAGGTCGAGGCTTCCCTCCGATCCGCACTGAAGAGAGCCGGGGCGCTGAAAACGAAATGAGAAAAATAGGCCGCGCAGTCGATTTTTTGCTAACACATGCGGCTGTGCTTCTGATAACGTTTTATCAAAAGTTCATATCGCCTCTTAAACCGCACACGTGCAGGTTTTATCCTACGTGTTCGACGTATTTTATTCAGGCTCTGCGCAAATACGGCTTTCTGAAAGGAAGCCTGCTCGGTATCAAGCGCATCTTGAGATGCCATCCGTGGAATCCGGGCGGATACGATCCTGTGCCGTAGCAGCACCGGTCAAGGAGAAAACAACTAAATGGGAAATATTATCGCAAAGCCTTTTGCTTTGCTGCTGACTCTGTTCTATAACATTTTCGGACAATACTGGCTGGCGATCGTCGTGCTTTCCGTGCTCGTCAGAGCCTGCATGTACCCGATCTATAAGAAACAGATACTTTCAACTGCGAGTATGACGGATCTGCAGCCGAAACTCAATCAGATCCAGCAGAAATACGCCAACGACAAGCAGATGATGAACCAGAAGATCGCCGAGTTATATAAAGAGGAAGGCGTCAATCCGACTTCGGGATGTCTTCCTATGATTATCCAGCTCATCGTGATCTCAGGTCTTTTCGTGCTGCTCCGCTACCCGCTCAACTACCTGAGCGACACAATGGTATTCGCTGTCCACGAACAGTTCCTGTGGATAAGAGACCTGAGCCAGCCTGACCCATGGATCCTGCCTATTATGTCGGGCGTCGCGACTTTCTTTTCGTACATGATGTCTACGAGCAATAACATCAACACGACGGGCGGCAATCAGGGCGGCATGAAGGCTATGTCCTACATCTTCCCTATTTTGATAATCTGGCTTTCCAGAGCGTATCCGGCCGGTCTTGCCATCTACTGGTTCATTTCCCAGTTTATGCAGATCTTTTTCAACATCAGATATAATCAGATACGCAAGAAAATAAGAGCAAAGAAAGAGTATGAAGCCAGAAAAGGCAAAGTGGGTCTTGAGGTTTAGCGGATTCGGAACAGGATACACGGGATATTCCCGTCACTTGATTTAGAACTACACAATTTGAAGATAGAGGAAATTTAATATGGATGTTTCGGAAAAATGGGGCGACAGCGTAGACGCAGCCGTAGAACTCGCGCTTGAAGATCTTAACGCCACGCCCGACGAAGTAGACGTTGAAGTTTTGGAACAGCCTTCCAAAGGGTTCCTTGGACTCGGCGCAAAACTCGCTTTTGTGCGCGTCACGAGAAAGAAATCCGGAAACAAGGAAAACAAGGAAAAAGAAGAATCGGAATTCTCCGTATCCCTCACGCCAAAGAAAAAAGGAGCAAAAAAATCGATCTTCGAACTGGGGAACGATTTAGACGAAGATGAAGCGGAGTCAGCCTCCGCGCCAAAAGAAAAATCAGTCGAGGACGTCATTCCTTTCGACGAACTTCAACCGAAAAAGAGAACACCGCATCACAGAGAGGCGCCTTCTTACCGCGAAGTTTCGCATTCATATCCGGCGCCTGAGCGCAAGCAGAAACGCCGTTCGGAAAAGAAAGACGAAAAACGCGTCGAAAAACGCGATTACGATAAGATCATCGAGTCGGTCGAGCCTATCATTCAGCCTGTAGACCCGGCTGCGCTCACCGATCTCACAGATTCTGCAGCTTTTGATTTCCTGAAGAATCTGATCAAAGCCATGGGCATCGATGTAACAGTTACGGGAGCCACCGACGGAAAGTCGCTGTACTTCCATATCGCCGGCAAGGATTCGGGAACTGCCATCGGCAAGCGCGGAGCAACGCTCGACGCTATCCAGTATTTGACGAGCTTAGTCGCAAACAAAGGCGGAGATGAGTACGTCAGGGTCGTCGTAGATGCGGAGAATTACAGGGCAAAGCGCGAAGTTGCGCTAGAAAAGTTCGCCCTCAGACTCTCCGACAGAGTCGCAAGGACCGGCCGCAGCGTCAGACTTGAGCCGATGAATCCGTACGAGCGTAAAGTCATTCACTCTACGCTCCAGAAGGATCCGCGCGTCACGACTCGCAGCGAAGGCGAAGACCCTTACAGAAGAGTCGTCATCGAGCCTAAATAGTTTTGTTTCGAGCGGACTGCCCTGCACAAGCGGGCGGGACCAAAGCAAATCGGCGGGCTGCCATTTATTCGGGCGGCCCGTTTTTATTTCACCTCTGGCGAAGTCGGCCGGAACTTTACAGGCGCCGAAAGCCGTTCTATAATTGCGTTGCGAAAGCACTCGCTGTTGTTTTGGCGTCAAAGTCGGCGCAAAGGGGCTGAATTAATAATGGTAAAAGATTTTCTTCAGGAAGATACGATAGCGGCGATTTCGACACCTCCCGGCGAAGGAGGCATCGGCATAGTGCGCTTGAGCGGGGCGGACGCTCTCGGCGTTGCGCTGAAAATTTTCGCCTGCCGTGAAAATACTCTCAAACCGCGGATGATGACCTACGGCCATGTGATCGATTTTGAGACGCATAAAGAGGTCGATGAGGCGATGGCCGTCTATTTTCCTGCGCCAAAGACATATACCAGGGAAGACGTAGTCGAGATCGACTGCCACGGAGGCAGGATGCCTCTTTCAAATACGCTTGAACTGTGCATCAAAGCAGGCGCGAGGCTGGCCGAACCCGGCGAGTTTACAAAGCGCGCTTTTCTTAACGGCAGGATAGACCTCGTTCAGGCCGAAGCCGTGATGGATCTGATCGGCGCCAAAACAGAGGCGGCGAGCGACGCGGCGCTCGAGCAGCTCAGAGGCCGCTTCTCCGAATCACTCGAACGGATAAGGTCCCGGCTGACGGATATTTTAGTCGACATCGACGTCGATATCGATTATCCCGACGAAGACATCGAGGAACTGAACCGTGAAAAGCTAATAGGCAGGCTCACGGCCGTAAAGAACGACGTAGACGAAATGCTCGCATCCGCAGACGCGGGCAGGATAATTTCAAACGGGGTGCTCACCGCGATAATCGGGCGCCCTAACGTCGGCAAATCCTCCCTGATGAATGCGCTGCTCCGCGAATCTCGCTCGATAGTAACCGACATCCCGGGAACAACTCGCGATACCATCGAAGAATCGGCAAAAATAAAGGGCATCGAGTTCCGCCTGACAGACACGGCGGGCATCCGCGAGACGGAAGATGTCATCGAAAAAATGGGAATCGACAGGTCGCTTTCTTCTAAAGAAAATGCCGATTTGACGGTTTTGGTAATAGACGGCTCTCAGAAACTCGACCGCGAGGACAAAGACCTGGCAAAGAGCCTCGATCCTTCACGCAGTCTCATACTTTTCAACAAAAGCGACAGGGATTTTGCCGTAACCGAGGATGAAATGAAGGAGACAGCAGGCGATACGCCGTATCTCGTCACCAGCATGTCAGACCGCGCGTCCGTCGATGAAGTCGAAAAAGCGATGTACGATATAGTTATGGGGAACCTGAACATCCCTGAAAAGTACGGCGTTTCAGCACAGCAAAGGTCTGAGGGAAGCATCGTGACCAACGTCAGGCATAAGACCATGCTGCAGAACGCTTCCGCCGCTCTCGGGGAGGCGTTAGGCGCCGCCGAAAGCGGCCAACCGCCGGAACTTGTAGAAATCAACGTCCGCGAGGCTTACGAACAGATAGGACTGATAACGGGAGCATCCGTGCAGGACGATATTTTAGATGAGATTTTCAGCCGTTTCTGCTTGGGAAAATAAGGGAGCCGCCCGGTAAAACAGAGGGCGCTGCCCTGCAAAAGTCCGTGAGGAGAATCAAAATATATGGACACATATCTAATGGGAGAATACGACGTAGCGGTCATCGGCGCCGGCCACGCGGGCTGTGAAGCGGCGCTTGCCGCGGCGCGCATGGGAAGCCGCACTATCATGTTCTCGATAAATCTCGAAGCGATCGCGATGATGCCATGCAACCCTTCCATCGGAGGCACCGGCAAAGGGCAGCTGGTCCGCGAGATCGACGCGCTCGGCGGCGAGATGGGCAGGAACATCGACAAAACCTTCATCCAGAGCAGGATGCTCAACACGTCAAAAGGCCCTGCCGTCCATTCGCTGCGCGCTCAAGCGGATAAACGCCTGTATCACGCCGAGATGAAGCGCACCATAGAGCGCGAGCCGCTTCTCGACATGAAGCAGGACGAGATCGTCGAGATCCTCGTCGAAGACGGGCACGTAACAGGCGTCATGACTAAGACGCACGCTATATATAAGGCAAAAGCCGTAATCATAGCCACGGGGACTTTTCTGGCAGGCAAAGTATTCATCGGTGACAGCGCTTTTCCGAGCGGGCCGAACGGCCTGGCACCGGCTAACTACCTTTCCGAGAGCCTGAGAAAGATAGGCATCCCGCTCAGACGATTCAAAACAGGTACGCCGGCGCGCGCGCTTTCATCATCTTTTGATTATTCGAAGATGACGATACAGGAAGGGGACAGCCCTGTCGTTCCGTTCTCGTTCATGAACGATTCACTTGAGAAAGATCAGGTTCCATGCTGGCTCACATATACAAATGAAGAAACACATGATATATTAAGGCGCAATTTTTCGCGTTCCGCGCTTTTCGGCGGTCAGATAGAAGGGATAGGCCCGCGCTACTGTCCGTCGATAGAAGATAAAGTCCGCAGGTTCCCGGACCGCAAACGCCACCAGCTGTTCATAGAGCCTGAGGGACTGGACACGGATGAAATGTACATCCAAGGCATGAGTTCCAGTATGCCCGAGGATGTGCAGCGCGATTTCTATCACACTATCGCTGGGCTCGAAAATATCAGGATAACGCGTCCTGCATACGCCATCGAATACGACTGCACAGATCCGACCACGCTCAAAGCCAGCCTCGAGTCTAAGATCATCAAAGGCTTGTTCGGCGCGGGACAGTTCAACGGAAGTTCAGGATACGAGGAAGCCGCCGCACAGGGGCTCATGGCGGGAATCAACGCGCATTTGGCAATAAATGGAAAAGATCCGTTCGTGCTCGGAAGAAACGAGGCTTATATCGGCGTTCTTATCGACGATCTCGTGACCAAAGGTACTAATGAACCTTACAGAATAATGACGAGCAGAGCGGAATACAGGCTGCTTCTGAGGCAGGACAACGCAGACGACCGTTTGACAAGGAAGAGTTACGAAATCGGACTCGCTACAGAAGAACGTTATCGCAAGACGCTCGAGAAGGAACATGAGGTCGCGGAAGAACAAAAGCGGCTTAGCGAAACATTTGTGGACATGGAGACGGCATCGACTTTCTTGGAAAAATATGGCAGCGCGCCTGTCACCGGCAGGATCAGTCTTTATGAAATATTGAAACGCCCTGAGATACAGTATGACGATCTGGCAGAGATAGATACCGGCAAACCGACTCTTTCGCCGCATGCAAAGGCTCAAGTAGCTGTCGAGATAAAATATGCAGGATATATCAAGAAACAAAAGGAGCAGGTAGAGAAGTTCCATAGGTTAGAGAGCAAAAAGATACCGGAAGATATGGATTATGAAAAAATCTCCGGACTCCGCATAGAAGCCATGCAGAAACTCTCCGATATCAGACCTGTGTCTATCGGTCAGGCCTCCAGAATATCGGGAGTCTCGCCAGCCGATATAAACGTGCTCCTCGTATATCTCGAACGTCAAAAACGCGCCAAAGGAGATAAATGATGCACTCTCTCGAAAAGAGTATACGGGATCTGATTTCTACCATAAGTCCGGCTGACGCAGATAGAAAAGCGTGCGCTCTGAATCAATACTGCACGTCTATCCTGGAATGGAATAAAAAAGTAAATCTGACGGCAAACAGAGACGAAGATACTTTCTTTGTCAGGAATGTCGCCGACTCTCTTTCAGCCTTGTCAATAAGTGATGTGGCAGGTGCTGCTAAAGTTGCGGATGTCGGGTCCGGCGGGGGATTCCCCGGAGTTCCGCTTGCGGTCTGCCTTCCCGGAACAGAGTTTACTCTCATAGATTCAATCGGCAAGAAGCTGAAGATAGTCAATGAATGTGCATCAGCTGCCGGTATCGATAACGTTTCATCCGTCCATGCCAGAGCAGAAGACCTCGGACACGATGACGCTTACAGGGAAAAGTTCGATGTCTGTGTCGCGAGGGCTGTTTCGGAACTTTCCGTGCTGTGCGAGTACTGCCTTCCGCTCGTGAGAGTCGGGGGACTGATGATTGCGTATAAAAGCAGCGACTCCGCATCTGAAATCGATTCGGCATCGAATGCGATTCGCAGACTTGGCGGAGGTGCCGTCGAGATAATCGATGGAAAAAGCATACCGAGCTACCGGGAACATCAGGATTTAAGCGGACATGTCCTTATCACGATTCGAAAAAACAGGCATACTCCTTCCGAATATCCGCGCAAAGCAGGCACACCTAAAAACCATCCGCTTTAGTTCCGATAGGTTAAAAAACTGCTAAAGTCCTATTTCAAACGATGTACGCTTCTAAATAAATCATGGTGTATAAAGAATGTTTCACGTGAAACATTCTTTTTTATTTCCCATATAGCGGGGAAAAGAGATGTGGTATATAATGAAGAAGCTAAAGGCAGCTTAAGGCAATAGGAAAGATAAAATTTCACATTCGGAGGTCCAAATGGGAAAAGCCATAGCAATTTTCAATCAAAAGGGCGGCGTCGGAAAGACTACCACCAACATAAATCTCGGCGCGTGTCTGGCGCTGATGGATAAGAAGGTACTTATCATAGATATCGATCCGCAGGGCAATACGACGAGCGGCATCGGAATCAGGAAGAAAAGTCTTGAATATACTGTCTATGATGTCTTGATAGAGGATAACTTTGAAACAAAGAAGGCCATCATTCACACGAAGGTAAAAAATCTGGACATCATTCCGGCCAGCGTCGATCTGGCAGGGGCGGAAATCGAACTCGTTGCCATCGAAGGCCGGGAAAAACGCCTGAAGAAAGCCATAGATCAGGTGAGATCTTCCTACGATTATATATTTATAGACTGTCCTCCTTCGCTCGGACTTCTTACGATAAACTCTCTGACCGCGGTTGACAGCGTGCTTATCCCTATACAGTGCGAGTTCTATGCGCTTGAGGGCGTGAGCCAGCTTGTGAGCACAATAGAACTGGTGCGTAAAAATCTTAACCCTAAACTTGAAGTCGAAGGCGTAATACTTTCAATGTTCGACGGCAGGACCAATCTCTCCGTACAAGTCGTTCAGGAAGTGAAAAGATATTTCGGGTCGAAAGTGTATTCGACGGTCATCCCTAGAAATATCAGGCTCGCCGAGGCGCCTAGTTATGGGCTTCCAATCGTAGAATACGATCCGAAATCAAAAGGAGCAGGAGCATACACGGAGTTCGCCAGAGAATTCCTCGAAAGAGAGGGACAGCTATGAAGACGAGCGGAAAGGCCAGAGGATTGGGGCGCGGCCTTGATGCGCTCTTTGCCGATCAGGAACCTGTCACCAGAGAGGCTGCCGAGGATAGCGGGCGGAGTTCAAATGGCTCGAATGACGGAGATTCTGTCGTCTATATAAATATCAATGACATAAAACCTAATGCCGATCAGCCTCGGAAGGTCTTCGACGAGGAAAAGATACAGGACTTAGCAAATTCAATTCTCGAAAACGGTATTATCCAGCCGCTCATCGTGCGCAAATCGAAGGTCGGATATGAGATAGTCGCAGGTGAACGAAGGTGGAGGGCTGCCAGAACGGCCGGTCTGAAAGAAGTCCCATGCCTGGTCAGGAAATTCACCGAAGAAGAGAACATGCTCGTCACCATCATCGAAAACATGCAGCGGGAGGACCTGAACCCTATCGAAGAAGCCGAAGGTCTCTCCAAGATGATGGATAAGTACGGACTGACGCAGGAACAGGTGTCAAAGAGCGTCGGTAAATCGCGCCCGTACATAGCTAACTCACTCAGGCTCTTAAAACTCCCTGCTGAGGTAAGGGACGCTCTCAGCGCGGGACAGATAAGCGCCGGACATGCCCGCGCCATACTTTCGGCAGGCAGTGAGAAACGCCAGAAAGAGATATGTGCTAAAGTCATATCCGATGGTCTTTCGGTGCGCGACACCGAAAAACTCGCCGCAAAAAAGCCCGGCAGCGCTCCCGTGAAGCGCCGTTCGGTGAAGAATCGTGAGACGCTCAGCGTAGAACGCGAGTTGAAAGAAATACTGGGAACTAAAGTCAGCATAGAGACGAAAGGCAGAGGTGGCGGCACGATAGAGATTTCCTATTATGGAATAGAAGAACTCAATCGCCTTATCGACATGCTGAGAAGTGTAAAAGAAGAAAATAAGTGATCCAGACTGACTTTATGATTTCAGGTGAAGCTTTTTTCAGATGAATCATTTTAATGATACATGCGATAGATAATGAGCGAGGGACTGCCACAGTCCCTCGTTTTGTTTTACGTGAAACAAATATGGTATAATGTGGTAAAATATGGAAACAGGAGTGCTACACGCAAAAAACGTAGTGATGTGATATAATAATAAGCCAAATGACCATTTTTGTCAGAAAGGGATATGGTTTCAAATCAATATGAACGGCATACTGGACAGCGTCAGAAATTCACAGCTTCCTGTTCCAATGTGTTTGATAAATGAAGAAGGAACAGTAATCGCTTCCACACCGGCGGTCAGTATCGTCTTCAGAGACGGCGTCGAGGATGGCGCTGATTTCTACACTTTGACCGGAGTGAAGGCCAAAGATATCTCCGCAGAGAACAGCGGGAAGTTTCTTGTCAGGCGCGACACGAAGCTGTATAAGATAAGGTTCGATGACAGTCTGAGAGACACCAATCATCTTATTTTGGTGTTTTTTGACGACGTCACGGACTATGAGGAACTGAAAGAGAAATACGATTCGCAGCAGATCTGTATTGCACGAGTCAGCATAGATAATTACGACGAATTCACCGATATGGTCTCGCCTGAGGCGGGCACATCTGTCACCGCACAGGTGGAAAAGATCATAAGGACGATGGCATCGAATATCAAAGCCACCATCGATAAGGTAAAGGACACTCTGTACGTTCTGTACTTTCAGAAGAGTTTTCTGAACTCCATGGAGAGCAGTGAATTCGAAATGCTCGACACGGTGAGGTCGATAGAGACTGAGACCGACTTTCCGCTCACTCTTTCGATAGGTATAGGCGTCGGCGGCGCCGATATCACGGAGACGAACGATTTTGCAGTCGCCGCGCTTGAACTTGCTCTTGCGAGGGGCGGAGATCAGGCTATCGTCAGGGAAGGCGACAAACTCAGGTATTACGGCGGCACCACACAGTCGCGCGAACTCGGGAGCAAAGGGAAATCCCGCATCATCGGGATCGCTCTTTCGAAACTGATAGGGCAGTCGGAACGCGTGCTCATCATGGGACACAAGAACGCCGACTTTGACTCGCTCGGAGCGTCGCTGGGGATATTCAGAATGTGCGTAAGCTGCGGAGCCGAAGCGCATATCGTGATGACATCGCACAACAGTTCGCTTGACATTTTGCTCGAACAGCTTAAAGAATTCGAAAAATATGACTTCATAGACGGCAAAAAAGCAAGGCGCCTGCTCACTCCGGAGACTTTGCTTGTAGTAGTGGACACGCAGAGACTGTCATATCTCGATTCCGAAGGTATCATCGACAAAGCCGAACGCGTGGTAGTGATCGATCATCACAGACGTTCCGAAGACTATATCCCGGAGACGACGCTCTCATACGTGGAAACGTATGCGTCATCTACTTCAGAGCTCGTGGCGGAGATGCTGCAGTTTGTCGTCGAACGGCGTGAAGTCTGGAAAAAAGAGGCGGAAGGAATGCTCGCGGGCATCATGCTGGACACGAATTTCTTTACGACAAAGACAGGTGTGAGGACGTTCGAAGCCTGCGCGTGGCTCAGGAGAGCCGGAGCGGACACGACAGAAGTCAAGCGCTTCTTCCAGATAAATAAGAATGAATTCATCGCCAGATCGCGCGCTTCCTCGAACGCCGTATTCCACGAAGGCGGAATAGCCACGGCGATTTTGGACAAGCCGCAGAAAGATGTTCAGATAATAAATTCGCAGACGGCGGACGAACTGTTGACTATCCAGGGCATCACGGCCGCGTTTGTAGTCGGCACGGATGAAAAAGGACAGACATTCCTGAGCGCAAGGTCTCTGGGCGACATAAACGTTCAACTCATCGCGGAAAAGCTGGGCGGAGGCGGACATCTGACCACTTCCGGCGCTCAGGTCGATCTGACGCCTGAGGATACGATAGATGCGATTTTGGATATGCTTGAAAAAGGAGAAGTAAAGTGCAAGTAATACTGAAAAAAGATGTAAAAGGAACCGGGAAAGCCGGAGAGATAGTAAAGGTCAGCGACGGATTTGCCAGAAACATGCTTATCCCGCGCGGCATGGCTGTCGAAGCCACCGACGCAAATGTGAAGATCCTCCGCAAGCAGAGAGAAATCGAAGCGCGTAAAAACGCGGCGAGCCGCGAAGATGCGGAGACTCTCGTAAAAGAACTGAAAGATAAGAAGATAGTGATAAAAAGGAAAGCCGGCGAGGGCGGCAAACTCTTCGGCTCCGTGACGACCATGGACATCTCCGGAGCGCTGAAAGAACAGCTCGATATCGAACTCGATAAAAAGAAGATAGACCTCGCGCAGCCGATAAAGGCGCTCGGCACATTCAGCGCGGAACTCAGGCTCTATCAGGACATCAAGTGCAGACTGAAAATCGAGATCGTAGAAGAATAAAGGTCGTTTCTGAAGAATAGGAGAATGCAATGCCTGTAAGGATACCGCCTCACGACAGTGAAGCCGAAAAATCGCTTCTGGCGTGTATAATGTTGAATTCAAACGCGTTCGGTGATGTCGCCGGAATCGTAAAAGCATCCGATTTTTACGACAAAGCCCATCAGGAGATCTTTGAGGCGATGGCAAAACTCGACCTCGAAGGTCAGACGATCGACGCCGTTACTGTCGCCAACGAACTGAAAAAGCGCGGCAGTCTGAAGATAGCCGGCGGGACTCCGTACCTCGCGGACCTCATGACAGCGGTGGCTTCGACTGCAAACGCCGAAGGCTACGCGCACATCATAGCCGAAAAAGCTCAGCTGAGGGAACTAATCCTGACGGCAGACGAGATGAGCGAGAGCAGTTTCAATGAACAGACCGACGCCCGCGAGATCATCGACAACGCCGAGGAACGCATTTTCGATATCGCAAAAGAGCGTCAGTCGCGCGATTACTCGCCGATAAAAGACGTTTTCAGCGCGAACTTCGAAACATTCGACAAGATAGCGAAGCAGGGCGGCAAACTCGTGGGGATACCTTCGGGATTCACGGAATTGGACGAGATAACGCACGGATTTCAAAAATCAGCGCTCATCATCATAGCGGCACGCCCGGCGATGGGTAAATCTGCTTTTGCTTTGAATATCGCGCTCAACGCCGCACGCGAGGCCGATGCCAGCGTGCTCATATTCAACCTCGAGATGTCTAAAGAGCAGCTCGGACAGAGACTGCTGTCCATGGCCGGCAACATCGAACTTGAAAAAATCGTCAGCGGCCATCTGGAAGACGAGGACTTCAGAAAGTTGATGTACGTCGTCGATGAACTTTCCAAGAAAAATATTTACATCGACGATACATCAAGCATCAGCGTCATGGAGATAAAAAACAAATGCCGCAGGCTCAAAGTCCAGCACGGTCTGGACCTCGTCATCATAGACTACATGCAGCTTATGGACGCTCAGCTTAAAAACGGCACCCGCGAGCAGGAAGTCGCAAAGATCTCCCGCGAGATGAAGCTCATAGCAAAAGAACTCGAGTGCCCTGTCATCGTTTTGTCGCAGCTCTCCCGCGCTCCGGAAAAACGAGACAACAAGAGGCCGCTCTTGGCGGACCTCAGAGAATCCGGCTCGCTGGAGCAGGACGCGGACATGGTCATCTTCCTGTACCGCGACGAATATTATAATAAGGATAAAAGTGAGACGCCGGGCGAGTGCGAGGTCATCGTCGCAAAGAACAGAAACGGCAGGACCAAAACCGTCAACCTCGCGTGGGTGGAACGCTATGCCAGATTCAACGATCTGGCGAAACACCGTCCGGAAGAATAGCACGCAAATGTTGGAATTTGAACGATGAAATGCTATAAATCGCCTAATTACGATATATATTTGAGCGACACTTCAGTCGAAAATATCTTCATCTGCGAGTTCATGCCGTCCGCGGAAGGCGACTTTGTAAAGGTCTATCTCTACGGCAAACTTTTGGCAGAGAACGGAAAGAATTTTTCGATGAAGGATTTTGCCGCTCAGCTCGCTTTGTCGGAGAGCAGAGTGCTTGCAGCGTTCGAGTACTGGGAGAAGTTCGGGCTCATCAGGCGGATCTATGCAAAAAACGACAGTGAAGATTTCGACGTAGAATTTCTGAGCCTGAAAAACATGATGTTCGGTGCGGGTACGGAGCAGGATGAAGATGAATCGTCTAATTACGATTCACAGAGACCGCTGTCTGACGCGCTTTTCGGTGTTCCCGATTCTCAGACGGTTTCTGCCTCTCAGGGCGCTGCCGGTTCTCCGTCGGGGCCCGTTTCTAGGCCTGCCGCTTCTCCGTCGGGTTCCGGTTCCCGGGCCGCAGGTTCGCCTTCCGGACATTCGATTTCGTATGAACAGGCTGAGAGAGACTTCATGGCTCTCCTTGAAATGAAACTTTCAAGGACGCTTTCATCGAGCGACATGGCTGCCGTGATAAGCTGGCAGAAGGATCTAGGGCTCCCGGATGAAGTAATATCCATCGCGGTCGACCACTGCGCCGGCATGGGCAAAACGAGGATACGCTATATCGGAAAAGTTCTGGAAAATTGGGCCGAGGAAGGCATCAATACTCCCGAGGCCGCCCGCGCGTATATCGAACAAAACGACGCAAAATCGGGAAGATACCGCAGAGTGATGCAGGCTCTGGGATTTTCGAGAAATCCTTCCGAGGAAGAGCGCAGGCTCATCGACGAGTGGTTCGACGAAATGGGTTTTGGCATGGAAAAGGTGATCGAGGCTTGCGCAAAGACAGCCGCGATTTCCAACCCGAACATAAAATATGTGAACAGCGTGCTCCGCAACTGGAAAAGGGAAGCCGACGAAGGCGGACGCGACGTCAATGCGAAGAAACCAGTGTCGATGGCCGTCCTCAATCGATATTACGACTATCTCAGGACCAAAGCGAAGAAAGAACAGGAGCAGCGCCGCAGCGAGGTTTACGGTAAACTTCCTGATGTAAAGAAAATCGATAATCAAATAAACAGGCTCGGCATAGAACTGTCAAAGGCTTTGATAACGAACAGTTCAGAAAAGCCGCTCTCCTCACTGCAGGCGGAAATGGAGAAGCTGCGCGAAGAACGGGCAGTGATACTGACGAGCCACAATTATGACATGGACTACACTGATATTAAATACCTGTGCGATAAGTGCAACGACACCGGCGTAACCGATGCGGGCGTCAGGTGCAGTTGTGTAGAGCAGCGCATGGCGGAGGCCGCGATATGGCAAAAACAAAGAGAAAAAGAAGGAAAAAAATAAATTACGGAAGACTTTTCCTCACGCTCATCATCTGTTCTCTTCTCGTGGTCTGCTTTGTCACACTCGGCAACATACGCGAACTTTCACGTGAACGCAGCGATCTCGAAGCCGAGAATGAGAAACTGCAGGCGGAAAAAGAGCAGCTGGTGAACGAACTCGCAAACGTCCAAGATCTGGACTATATAGAGGAACAGGCCCGCAAACAGCTTAATATGGTCAAGCCGGGAGAAGTCCTTTACGTCATCGATGACGATGATTCGTCAAGTCAGGACTCAAGCTCGGACACCGGCTCCGACTCTGATTCGGGATCCGATCAGAATGCCGATTCCGCTTCAGGAGATTCCGGTTCCGGCTCAGGCGATGCCTCCGACACGAGTTCCGACACAAGTTCCGAAGGCTGACAAAATGGCAGATAAACCATTTATCAGACAAGTAATAGTCGTCGAAGGGCGCGACGATACCGCCGCCGTCACGCGTGCGGTGGATGCCGCGACGATAGAGACTCACGGATACGGGATCTCCGCGGCGACGTGGAAACGCCTCGCCGGCGCATACGAGAAAAACGGATTGATAATTTTCACCGATCCCGATCACGCGGGCGAGGAAATCAGACGCCGCGTAAGCGAAAGATTCCCGCGTTCGGCACATGCCTATCTTTCCCGCGCCAAAGCCGAGAAAAAAGGAGACATCGGCATAGAGAACGCCAGACCGGAGGACATAGCAGAGGCGCTCCTCAACGCGCGCACTCCGCAGATGCCGCCTGTGGCAAAACCGCCTATGGCAGAGCCTATGCAGGCAGCAGGGAAGGCGATGGCACAGAAGGGGTCAGATCCCGCCGCGTTCGATACTCCCGTGACTCAGGAAGACATGATACTCGCCGGCCTTTCAGGACGCGCTGATTCCGCCTCACGCAGAGAAGCCGTCGGAGACTTGCTCGGCATCGGATACGCGAACGCAAAGTCGATGCTGAAGCGCATGAACATGCTCGGAATATCGAAGCGCGATTTTGACGCCGCCGTGCAGTCCGTCGCAAAAGCCGTCTCTAAAGACCTCGACAGAGCGGCAGGACGCGGAACAGATATCGAAACGGAGACCGATACCGAGAAGGAAACGGAGAACGAATAGAATGGAATTGGACCTCTGTTCGCCTGAAACAATAAAATTCATCCGCAGGAAATACAACTTCCGCAACGCAAAAAGCCTCGGGCAGAACTTCCTGACCGACAGCAGAGTCGTTGAAGAGATCGTCCGCGGCGCGGGCATCGGCAAAGATGATTTTGTCGTGGAGATAGGGCCCGGCATCGGAGCACTCACGAGGGAAGCGGCAAAACACGCGGCGCAGGTCGCGGCTGTGGAGATCGACGAGCGGCTCATCCCTATCCTCGAAGCAGACCTCTCAGACTTCGATAACGTCAGGATAATAAACGGGGACATCCTGAAGACAGATATTGACGCGCTCGCATCGGAAAGCGGTTTTACGGACCGCGCGCACATAAAGATAATCGGCAATCTGCCATACTATATCACCACGCCCGTTCTCACCGCGCTGCTGAAGAAACGGGTAAATGCTGAGAGCATCACCGTAATGATGCAGAAAGAGGTCGCCGACCGCATAGGCGCACCGGTAGGGACCAAAGAATACGGAGCACTGACGATAGCCGTCAGATATTACTGCGACGTTGTCAGGCTCATCGAAGTTCCCCACACATCGTTCATGCCGCAGCCGAAAGTCGATTCCGTCGTTCTGAGGCTCGACGTGAAAAAAGAAAAAAGTGTTAAAGTCGCTGACGAAGGCTTGTTCTTCTCCTGCGTGCGCGCCGGATTCTCGCAGAGGCGCAAGACCGTCTCAAACTCTTTGAAGAGTGTTTTGCCGGGCACGGGGCAGGCGGCAGCGTTCTTGGAATCGCTCGGGATAGATCCGAAGCGCAGGGCCGAGACTTTGTCGATAGAAGATTTTGCCGCGATAGCGAACGCGATATCACGCGTGAACAGATAACAAAATGTCAAAACTTTACAATTACTATAAAACGCACATAAACAACGGGATACTGGGGTGCGTTGAACTCGCTTTTCTGCTGGAACTTTTTATTGAGATCTTTGCCCGCAAGGGGATAGCGGGCGTATATTTCATGTTCCAGCACCCGCTGATATTTTTTGATAACGTCCTCATCATTCTTTCAACGCTCGTCGTCGGCTGCCTTTTCAGAAAACGCAACTTTTACATCGGGCTTGTCGCCTCTGTCTGGGCAGGTGTCGGCGTCACGAACGGCGTTATTTTGATGGAGAGGATGACTCCTTTTACCGTCAAAGACATCTCGTCGATAACGGACGCCGCTACTATCCTCACGAACTATTTCAACGGGTTCGAACTTTTCCTGATAGCGACGCTGCTGGTCTTCATAGGCGCTATGGGCGCATACGCGTACATTAACTCCAAAAGGAAGCCGCGCGTTGCCAAGTTCCACACGACCTTCATCACCGTTGCGGTCGTTATAGCGCTCACGATAGGTTCCACGTACGGGCTCGTAAAAACCGGAGGCCTCCAGACGTTCTTCGGCAACTTAGCATACGGATACCGCGACTGCGGCCTCCCTTATTGTTTCCTGAACACCTGGTTCAACACAGGCATCAAGCGGCCGGCCGACTATTCGGAGGAAGCGGTGAAAGATCTGCTCCCGGAGGAAAATACGGACAGCGAAGGAAACGAGATAATCACGACCGCAGACGTCGATGAAAACTATCCTAATATACTTTTCCTGCAGCTTGAATCGTTCACTGATCCGGAACTTTTCAGCAACATCGGACTCTCCGAAGACGCGATACCGTATTTCAGGCAGCTTTCGGAAGAATATTCATCGGGGTATCTGACCGTGCCGGCGTGCGGAGCGGGCACCGCGAACACGGAATTCGAAGTCATGACCGGACTTTCCGTCAAATTCTTCGGGCCGGGGGAATATCCGTTCAAATCGGTTTTGCGCGACGAACCTGCCGAGAGCGCCGCTTTTGATTTGAAATATCTCGGTTTCGGCACACACGCCATCCACAACCACAGAGCCTTTTTCTACAACCGCAACGAAGTCTTCGCCAACATCGGTTTTGATACTTTCACGTCGGTCGAGTACATGAGCGACGTCGAAAAAACGCCTAAAAACTGGGCAAAAGACAAGATATTGACGCAGCACATATTCGATGCGCTTGAGTCGACGGAATCGCGGGACTACATTTATACCATATCGGTCCAGGGTCACGGCAAATATCCGGATCATCAGGTGATAGAGGATCCGGCAATAACCGTCACGACGGCCCCGAGCGACGATATGAAGTGGAAGTACGAATATTATGTGAATCAGTTATACGAGATGGACAAGTTCATCAAAGACCTGACCGACAGGCTTTCAGAATACGATGAACCCGTCATTTTGGTCATGTACGGCGACCACATCCCGGCGCTCGAGATAACGGATGAAACGTATGACCGCAGCCTCTACGAAACGCCTTACGTTATCTGGACTAACTACGAGAGCGAAGAAATCGACGAAGACCTGATGGCTTACGAACTGACGGCGGAGGTCTTTGACAGACTCGGCATCCACACGGGAACGGTCTTCACATACGAACAGGCTCACGCAGATGACGATAGCACATCCGAATCCGAATACCTCGAAGGATTGAAGATGATAGGATACGACATGCTATACGGCAAACGCTATGTGTACGGCGGCGAGTGCCCGTTCGAGACGGTCGACATGCAGATGGGCGTCAAGCAGGTGAAGGTCGACAGCATCATCGAAGTGCGCGGCAAATATTACATAAAAGGCCAGAACTTCACGGAATACAGCAAAGTCACCCTGAACGGACAGACGCTCTCGACGATATATCTGTCCCCGAACATGCTTGGTCTTGAGGAGAAAGTCGATCCTGAGGACGTAAAAGATATGAAGGTGAGCCAGATAGACCCTACGAACAAAGAGATAATCAGTTCGACAGAATGATGCCGGTGTGAAAAAAGTAATGATAAGTTCGGCAGAACGATGAAAAATGCGGGAAAAGAGGGGGCGAAAAAAATGGAAAACGAAAAAACCATTATCACCGAAAGGCTCCTGCTCAGGCGCTTTTCCGAAGACGATGCCGAGGAGGTCTTTGCTATTGCGAAAGACCCTGACGTAGGCCCGCGCGCAGGCTGGCACCCGCACGCCGATGTCGAAGAAACCTTGAGCGTCTTGAGGGAGATAATAATGCCTTCCGACGCTTTTGCCGTAACGCTGAAGGACAGCGGAAAGATAATAGGAAATATTTCGATAGAAAACGACAGGTACAGACCCGACGCCAACAGCGGCGAGCTCGGCTACTGGCTCGGAAAGGAATACTGGGGAAACGGCTACATGACCGAGGCCGCCCGCGCCGTCATCGATTACGCTTTCGGCGAAAAAGGCCTCTCGATGCTGGGCATCTGCACCAGCCCCGTGAACGCGAGGTCGCAGGGAGTAATAAAAAAGTGCGGTTTCGTCTACGAAGGGACGATACGCCGCACGTTCAAAACTTTCGACGGCACGCTCAGGGATTCGCGCGTCTATTCTATGACAAAAGAAGAATATGAGGCTCTCCGCGGCTGAATGCTTCAGCAGAACGCGGGCCGGCCGGAAGACTGTTGGGCGGGCCGCGCTGCCGCTCCTAATTGCCGCTCCTAATGCTGCTAATGAAGGAGACCGGCGCGGATGAGCGTCGCCAGTTCATCCAGCGTGAGTTTCTTCATCGAGCAGTTGCCGATGCGCTCCGGGACTATCATCGCTATCCTGCCGTCATAGATTTTTTTGTCCATCATGGCCAGGCGGATAAGTTCCTCCGGGTCGTAATTGAGCGATACGTCAAAACCGAACGATTCGAGGATGTCGGAGAGTTCGCTGCTGATGTCGTTAGAGGTCAGGCCGATGCGGAACGCGCCGAGCGATTCGGCTATCATGCCCTTTGCCACGGCGGCGCCGTGAGTGACGTTATACGCGGATATCTTTTCGATGCCGTGCCCTATGGTGTGGCCGAAGTTTAACATCTGCCGCACGCCGAGGCCGCGTTCGTCGGCTTCAACGAGCGACTTTTTTATCGACACGCATCGCGATATCGCGCTTTCGTAGTCGTTTTCACGCAGTTTGCCGATGATGCTTTCGTCGGCGAGGACGGCGCACTTTACGGCTTCGGAATAACCGTCGCGGATGCGCTCGTCGGGAAGTGTCGAGAGCACGTCGGGATCGATGAGGACGAGCGACGGCTCCCAGTAGAGCCCGGCCAGATTCTTGCCGTTCAGCAGGTTGACGCCCGTTTTGCCGCCGACCGACGTGTCGATGGATGACTGGAACGTCGTAGGTACGACCACGTAGTTGATACCGCGCATATACGTGCCCGCGACAAAACCGGCTATATCGATGACGACTCCGCCGCCCAGCGCTAAGATAAGGTCGCTGCGCGTGATGCCCTCGTCCGCGAGCGCGTCGATAATGTTTCCGTAGGTGGTGAGATTCTTCGAATGCTCACCGCACGGGAAAATTATCTTGGTCGTTTCGAAGCCCCATTTGTTCAGCGTCTTCGAGACCTCGGCCTCGTACAGGCCGTTGACGGTGTTGTCGGTGATGATGCAGACCCTGCGCGGCGAGAAGCGCTCGGCAAGGCGTTCGCCGAGTTCGGGAAGCAGGCCGCTGCCGATCAGAACGTCATATGAAATTGAAGCATTTATCGTGTACTTAGTCATATTGAAATTGTATCACAAAATAGAAACAAAGGAACATAGGGCGATATGAAAAGAAATCGCGGCGAGTCTGCTGCAAACGACGAGAAAATACTCTGCTTCGGCGCCGTGAACGACGAGAAACGGCTCGACAAATCGGCCGCAGGCTTTGAAAAGCGTTCCAAATCAAAAGCGCGGCGCGCGGTAATAACAATGCTGAAATGTGTTTTGGCAGTCGTAATAATATGCGCGGCAGTTACCGCTTTCATAAATATTCGGGTTGTGACATACGGAAAGTCAAGGCTCGCGGGCGCGTTCACGGAAACGATAGAGACCGGCGCGGGAAGTGTGATATCAGCCTCGACAGACGCCGGAGCCGCTGTCGCCGAAACTTTAGAGACCGCTTCCGGGGAAGACCTGGAAACGTCCATCGAAGAGGCGCGGGAATTCGGCGCGGACTGCATACTCATCCTCGGCGCCGGGATAATAGACTCCGAAACGCCTTCGAAGATGCTCCGCGACAGGCTCGACGCCGGCATTGCCCTGTATCAGGCGGGCGCGGCGCCTAAGATACTTTTGTCGGGAGATAACGGCACGTACGAGCATAACGAGATACACGTGATGCTCAACTACTGCCTCAGAGCGGGAGTCCCTCCCGAAGACATTTTCTGTGACCACGCGGGATTTTCCACATACGAATCCATGGTGCGCGCGAGCGAGATATTCAACGTTGAAAAGGCTGTCATCGTGACGCAGTCTTTCCACGAATATCGGGCTTTGTTCATCGCGAACCACCTCGATGTCGAGGCGATAGGTTTTTCCGCAGACCAAAAAAGATATTCGACGTTCATATATGACAATCTGCGCGAAATGGCCGCGCGCGTGAAAGATTACTTCAAACTCTGCCTGAAGATGAACGACGCTGTCGGCGGAGAGGTCATCGATATCCACGGGGACGGGACGGTCTCGCACGGAGATGGCCTTTAGGAGGGGAAATGGCACAACTTACGCAGCAGGCGATGAGGGCTTCGCTGAAAAAACTCTTGAACGAGCGCCCGCTCGACAAAATAACGGTCAAAGATATCGTCGAGGATTGCGGCGTCAACCGCAACACCTTCTATTATCATTACAGCGACATCTACGAACTGCTCGATGACGTATTCCGCACCGAGATGAAAGAATACGAGGAAAGCGCCGAGGATCCCAAGACTTGGACGGAGGCGCTCATCTCCATGCAGAAATTCGCTCGCGAGAACAAACAGCTCGTCTATCATGTCTTTAATTCGATAAACCGAGAGATGCTGCAGAACTATATGTACGGCATCGCCGACACCGCTATAACAAAACTCATCGATAACCTCGCCGAAGGCGCGGACATCCCGGAAAAGGACAAGCACTACATCGTCGTCATCAGCAAGCATGCGGCGGTCGGCCTGATACTCGACTGGGTCCAGAACGGCATGAAAGAGGACGCGGAGGATTTCCTCAACCGTATGGGAGAGGTTTTGGACGACATGATAAAAGCCGCCATTAAGATCGCTTCCGAAAAACAGTAATCAGTTTTCCGAAGGCCTGTTTTCCGAAGGCCTGTTTTCCGAGGGCCTGTTTTCCGAGGGCCTGTGATAAATATTTCAGACAATTTCAACGCTGTGCCTAAATTTTGGGCACGGCTCTTTTTTTGCCCGTTTTAGATTTTCGCCGCCGCGTGTAATATATCGTTCGTGCGCGGGATACTATGCGTTTTTTGTGATTTTAAATTTTAGCAGACGAGATTTTTCGTAAATCCGAGTTTTCGAGACGCGATTCTCGTAAATCCGAGTTTTCGAGACGCGAGTTTTCGAGACGCGATTCTCGTAAATCCGAGTTTTCGAGACCCGAGTTTTCGAGACTCGATTCTCGGAAGTCCGAGTTTTCGAGACGTCTTGCTTCATGTGATTTCGGCGGGTGATGAAATGAAAATCGTAAAAAGTGCAAAATATGCGTATGTAACAGTCTCGGCGGCTATGGCTGTCATCGGAGCCGTACTCACGGGTTCCCCGTCCATCGGAGCGGACTATGCTTTGAAGCTGGTAGGGATAGTGTGCGTTGTCTTCGGGATAGTAAAGTTCGTCGGATTCTTTTCTCAGGACCTATTCGGACTGGCTTTCCAGTACGATTTGGCGGAAGGGATAATAACGGTCATAGCGGGAATATTTTCTCTGACAAAGCCGGAGCGCACGCCCGAGGCGCTTGCCGCGGTCGTCGGGATGATAGCGCTGGTCGACGGGAGTTTCAAGGTCCAGACTTCGCTGGACGCCAGAAAGTTCGGCATGCGGTACTGGGGAATGATACTTTTTCTCGCCGCGCTGACCGCTTCGTTCGGTTTGGCGCTTTTGTTCGGGGACGCAGAAGGTGAAACGGCGATAGAAGATACGGGAATGGCGCTCATAGTCACCGGTCTTCAGAACATATGGATGGTATTTTACACGGTCAGGCTGTTTCGGGGCGGCAAGATGATAGACGGGAGGGACGACCGATACGGTCGAGACTGCCCGGACAGTCAGGACGGTCGGGACGGTAAAGACGGCCGGGACGGTCGGGAAGACCGTGCCGCATGCGCCGGCGGCGCGTATCGTCCGCAAAGAAGGAGGGGTAAGAGAGAAAATGCATAGCTTCGGCGAAAAAGTCGTCAAACACAGAAAACTGATTTTGATGATCGCGCTTGTTTTGATGATCCCATCGGTCATCGGAATGAGTGCGACGAGGATAAACTATGACATGCTCGTCTACCTGCCGGACGACATGGACACGGTCAAAGGGCAGGATATCCTGATGGACGAGTTCGGCAAAGGCGCCATCTCGACGATAATCGTCGAGGGGATGACCGACCGCGAAGTGGCGGACTTAAAGGCCGATATCGCAAAAGTCGAGCACGTCGATTCGGTAGTCTGGTATGACTCGGTCATGGACCTGTCGGTGCCGAAAGAGATGCTTCCGGATGAGATATACGACTCGTTCAACAGCGGCGACGCCACGATGCTTGCGGTATTTTTCGATACCACGACATCGGCGGACGAGACGATGGACGCAGTGAAGAGGATAAGGCGCTTGGCTGATAAGGAATGCTTTGTCACCGGGATGTCCGCAGTCGTCACGGACCTCAAGGACCTCTGCGAGAAGGAGGAGCCTATATACGTCGGTCTGGCGGTCGCCTGCGCGGTCGGCGCGATGATGCTGTTCATGGACTCGTGGTTCATACCGTTCGTTTTTCTGGCGAGCATCGGGATGGCGATTTTGCTTAACATGGGGACGAACTTCTTTCTCGGCGAGATCTCATACATCACCAAAGCCATCGCCGCGGTGCTGCAGCTTGCGGTCACAATGGACTATTCCATCTTCCTCTGGCACAGTTACGAAGAACAGACGATGAAGACGGACGACCATGAGCAAGCGATGGCCGCCGCTATCAACAAAACCATGACCTCCGTCATCGGAAGTTCGATAACGACCGTCGCCGGTTTCATCGCGCTCTGCTTCATGAGTTACACGCTCGGCGCCGACATCGGCATCGTCATGGCAAAAGGCGTGCTTTTCGGGGTGCTCGGCTGCGTGACGACGCTTCCCGCGCTTATCCTTTTGTTCGATAAATTCATACATAAGACGATGCACAGGACGCTCCTGCCTAAGATGGATAAGGCCGCCCGCGTCATCACCAAAAGATGGCCCGTGTTTATCGCGATATTCGCTCTCGTCCTGATACCGTCGATAATGGGATATATCAAAACGAACGACGAAGTATATTACGACATGAGCAGCGCGCTTCCGGAAGACATCGAGAGCGTTCAGGCTCAGGAAAAGATGTCGGAGGATTTCGGGGTCGAATCGATATACATGACTCTGGTCGATTCCGATCTGTCGACAAAAGAAATGAAATCTATGATGTCGGAATTAGACGATGTCGACGGCGTCACCAATGTCGTCGGACTATCGAGCATAGTCGGGCGCTCGGTCCCGGAAGAAGTCATACCGGACTCCCTGAGCGGGCTGCTGAAATCCGACGAACATCAGCTCATCCTCATAACGAGTGAATACTACACGGCAAGCGACGCGGTGAACGAACAGGTCGACGCGGTCACGGACATCATAAAGAAATACGACGAAAACGCCATGCTGGTCGGCGAGGCTCCGGCAACAAAAGATCTGATAGAGATAACAAACCGCGATTTCAACGTCGTGACCATAGTGTCGATAGTGTTCGTATTCGTGATAATCGCTCTGGTATTCAAGAGTTTCTCGCTGCCTATCCTGCTGACCGCCGTCATCGAGTGCGCTATCAGCATCAACCTCGGCATCCCTCACTATGCGGGCCAGCGGCTTCCGTTCATCGCGCCTATCGTCATCAGCACTATCCAGCTCGGCTCCACCGTAGACTATGCGATTCTGATGACGACGCGATACAGAGACGAGAGAATCAGCGGCGTAGATAAATACGATTCCATCAGGACGGCGCTTTCAACGTCGATGCCGTCGGTCATCGTCAGCGCGGTCAGCTTCTTTGCCGCAACGTTCGGCGTAGCGCTGTATTCGAATATCGATATAGTAAGTTCCATGTGCATGCTCATGGCTAGGGGCGCATTGATAAGCATGGCCGCCGTGATCTTCGTGCTGCCGTGCCTGATGATGGTGTTCGACAGACCAATCTGCGCCACGACCGCAAAGATGAGAGGGATACATAAGAAAGAGAAAGCCGCACGGCTCAGCGGAAAAGAAAATCGACCTGCCGCCGGCGGAAAAGACAGCGGCGCCGAGGCTGCGGAAGGAGGCAGGATCTGATGTACGAAAAGAAATTGAGAAGAGCAAAAATAACCGCGTCTGTCCTCGCGGCGGTGCTGGTATTCGTGACCTTGGTCGGATACCCGTGGATGTCGATGGCGGAAAACGGCGGTTCCGGCGCGTTTGGCTCGTCCGGCTCGGAGACCTCCGCGGAGACCAAAGCATCTGACAGCGGCAGTTCCGATGCGGAGAAAGTCTTAGGCGAGATAGGCTCCATGCTCAGCCAGGAGGATATCGACAAGGATGAAACCGTATATATCATTGCGGATGCGAGCGGTTCGCCCGAAAAGGTCATAGTCAGCGAATGGCTGAAAAACCCCGACCATTCCGAAACACTTTCTGATAAAACAAATCTCACCGACCTCGAGAACGTCGGCTCGGACGGCGCATATACAACGCGCGGAGGCGGAAAGATCGAATGGGACGCTGACGGAAAAGACGTATACTATCGCGGCATCTCGACAAAATCGCTGCCTGTCGACGTAGAAGTCACATACTACCTCGACGGCAAAGAAATCTCCGCTGAGGATATCGCCGGCAAAACGGGCAAAGTGACGATACGTTTCGACTACACCAACAACGAGAAGACGACGGTATGGGAGAACGGTTCAGCGTATTCGATGTACGTTCCTTTCCTGATGTCGAGCGTCATGGTCCTCGATAACGACACGTTCAGCAGCATCGAAGTCGATAACGGAAAGATAATCAGCGACGGAGACCGCCAGATAGTCGTCGGGTTCGCGCTGCCGGGGCTTGCGGAGAATCTCGGCACGGGAAGCGGCGTCGATATCCCGGATCACTTTGAAGTCAGCGCGGACGTGACGGGCTTTGAACTGACAACGACCGTGACGTATGTTTCAAACGAGATCTTCAACACCGTCGATTTCAGCAACGTATCGTCAATAGACGATTTGAAGTCTGCTCTCGGCGAACTTCAGGACGCGGCGGATAAACTCGTCAGCGGTTCAAGCGATCTCTACGACGGCGTAACGACGCTTTACGACAGCATGGGCAGTTTAGAGAGCGGCGTGGATAAACTTTCTGACGGCGCAGTCGATCTGTCTGACGGCGCAGAGGAACTCTCAAGCGGAGCGAGCAGCCTCGCGGACGGCGCCGCCGCTCTGAGTTCGGGACTCGACACACTTTCCTCGAACAGCGCGGCCTTGAACGCGGGGAGCAGGCAGGTGTTCGAATCGCTCCTTTCTCAGGCCGATTCAGCGCTCACCGCCGCAGGCATCGAGCACGAGGCTTTGACACCTGAAAACTATCATTCTATCCTGAGCAGCCTTGAAGGGACGCTCGGCGAAGATAACGTCAGAGCACTTGCGACTCAGACCGCTCGCACGCAGGTCGAGGCGGCGGTCAGAGCAAACACGGAAACCATCACGTCGTCTGTAACCGACGCCGTAAGAGAGCAGGTAACCGCCCAAGTCCTCGCTCAGGCGGGAACCACGCAGGAACAGTACGAACAGCTCAAAGCGGCGGTCTCCGCTGGAGCTGCCACGGAGGAGCAGCAGGCCGCCCTTCAGCAGATAGAGGCCGCCATAAATCAGGCCATGGCTTCCGACGATATAAAAGCGCAGATAAGCGCGGCCGTCGAGCAGCAGATACAGGCTCTGATAGAACAGAACATGGCTTCATCCGAAGTGCAGCAGCAGATAGAATCGGCAGTAACGGCGGCGGCAAGCGGACGCGGGCAGATAACCACGCTCCTTTCGCAGCTCGATTCATATAACAAGTTCTACACTTCGCTGGCACAGTACACCGCTGGAGTAGACCAGGCGGCGGCGGGAGCAAAACAAGTCTCCGAGGGAGCCTCCTCGCTCAAAGACGGAGCCGCTGACCTCGCGAGCGGAGCAAAGACGCTGTCCGAAAGCATGAGCACGCTCAAAGAGGCTGTCGCGAAACTGAGCAGCGGCACCGGCGAACTCAAGGACGGCAGCAAAACGCTCTACGACGGCACGAAGGAATTTAAAGAGTCCGGCATCGACGAACTTGTCAGCTTCTTTGACGGCGACATCGAAGACCTGATAAACAGAGTACGCGCGACGGCCGACGCGTCTGAGAGTTACACCAACTTCGGAGGTATCGCAGACGGCGAAAGCGGCAGCGTGAGATTCGTCTACAAAACAGGCTCGATAGAAAAGAGCAAAAGCGAAAGCAGCGAATGAATCCTGAAGCGAAAGCAGCGAATGAATCCCGAAGCGAAAGCAGCGAATGAATCCTGAAGCGAAAGCGAAATCGCCGACCGAAGCCAAAGGGACAAAAGCGTAGACAGGCATGTTTCTCAATGGATAAAAGCCGAAATTAAAAGTTAACAGCGCACGGCGTGCGGCGATGCCCCGTGCGTTTTGTTTTGCTGCGATTGCGGACAGCAGTGCCGACAGCAGATAGTTGTGCCGACAGCGGATAGTCATGTAATATTTTTGCCGGTAATTAAGTGATAATTATGCCGGTAGTCAAGTGATAATTATGCCGATGGTTAAGTAATATTTAAATCGGTCGGTTATAATATGAACTTGAACCGCAGCAAAGGAAATGCAATAATTGGTATTGTATGCGAAAATGTTCTTTAGGAGAGGCTGACTATTATGCAGAACAAAGATAAAATAACGCGCCCGGCGCTTTTGGTCATGGCGGCCGGAATGGGAAGCAGATACGGAGGACTGAAACAGATAGATCCGATGACGGACGCGGGCGAAGTGATAATCGACTTTTCACTGTACGACGCGATGCTTGCGGGATTCGAGGACGCAGTCTTCGTCATCCGCGAGGAGCACAGGCAGCTCTTTGACGACCTTCTCTCAAAAGGCGCCGGAAGGCATCTCAACATCCGCTATGCGTATCAGGATCTTTCCGATATTCCGGAAGGATATTCAGTACCGGAGGGGAGAGCAAAACCGTGGGGAACGGCGCAGGCTGTTTTGGCGGCAAGAGACGTCATCGGCGGGCCTTTCGCCGTGATAAATTCCGACGACTACTACGGCGCTGGCGCGTTCCAGACGATGTACGATTTCCTCGAGCGCGCGGAGGACAAAGAAAAATATCAGTACGCCATGGTGGGCTTTGAACTGGCAAAGACGCTCAGCGAGAACGGCGCCGTCTCGCGCGGGGTCTGCAGGATAGAGAACGGAAAACTCGCCGGCATCACCGAACGCGGCCAGATAATGAGGAAGGGCGGAGTCATCGAGTGCACCAAAGACGACGGCAGCGTTATCGAACTCCCGGAAAACTCTACTGCGTCGATGAATTTCTGGGGATTTACCAACTCGATATTCTGCGAGCTGGCGGGCAGGTTCCCGGCGTTTTTGGACAAGACACTTGCGGATGATCCGCTTAAAGGGGAGTATCCTCTGCTGGGTGTCGTAAGCGACCTTATCGCAGAGGGTAAAGCCGAAGTGACGGTCCTCCCGTCTCACGACCGCTGGTACGGCGTTACATATAAGGAAGACCGCGAAGGCGTGGAGAATGCGTTCCGCTCGATGAAGGACAAGGGATTCTATCCTGAGCGCCTCTGGGCAGGACATTCCGAAAAAATCTGACGCGCATGATTTGCATTCGGAAAAAGTATCCGGCGGGGAGCGGCCCCGCCGTTTTTGTTTTGGCGGGGGGATATTCGACCGAAATATATCAGTTAAACTAAGGCGAGTAGAAGCAAAATGAGATAATTTAATATATATTGCCAATAAATTAACAATAATTCACTTGACATCTGAATATGCTGAATTTATAAATAATAGAGAGGGGTTGTTTGTGAAAGGCAGGCCCCTCTATGGGAAAAACCGAAACACCGCGTACGACCGTTATGCGGTACACATCTACACATCGATAGCAGCGCTGACAGCGGCGATATCCGCAGTGAGCGCTTTTTTGCTGCCTGTATTTTGCTGCTTTGCGGCCGGGGAAAGGCACATTTGATTTGACGATATGCGGAAATTCGAGAAAATACGACATT